>JAJRZT010000097.1 GCA_024275115.1 Gammaproteobacteria bacterium | reverse complement strand
GCTACCGATTTAATAACGAGTGCCACCATCGTTGTTTAAACTTGAAGCCAGTAGGGTGTTTTGGTTGCCCATTGCGCTTATGCTTTTTAAATTCTTTTTGCTAATACTATTTACCGCTAACGCCTGCATAACTTGCCGTAAATATAGAGTGTAGCAAAGCGAAACGGCGTATTTACGGTCAACGTTGATGCGATTGTTAGGCTATTTAGTAGTTTCATCCTGTGCATTTGAATCCAATAATACTTCAGATTGTTTTATAATTGCCGCTGCATTATTTAATGTTTCTTTATCTGATTCTTCACCCTTAATCATCAGGTCAAATGAATATAATAGTTTAGTTTCTAGTTCATCAAGCAAGTGGTGAAATGCGTTTGCACCATATTTCTCGATGTATTCAGCTTGATGCGGTAGCGCGAGCTTTACTAACTTTGTTACATTCTCAGAATCGATTATTTCTGGCATGTTAATACCACTTTTAAGCATGTGCATTCGTATTACTGCATGAGTTACTATCGCTTGATAGGCCGAATAATATGCCCAAGCAATTTTTGATATGAATGGTCTCGCTTTTGATGCTTCATTTGCTGGCAATTTTGAGGCATCTATATTGCTAAGTGATGAAAACATATCCCTAGCATTTTGGTTATTTTCGGCTGCTTTTGCTGCTGCTTCAAAGTTTATTACTGCCATTGTTGCGGATATATTTTTTGCTGGAGCTAATAAGATAACAGCATCCCATAATTTCTCTATAGCTTCTAATTGCTTTGTAAATATTTGTGACTGCCTGTTAGAAACTGCTGTTAATGCACCACTCCTTAATGCTTCAATTTGAGATTCTTTAGTTTTTATCTCGGCTTTAAATATTTCTTCATTTTTTCGTAAATCTGTTTTTAATTTTTCAAGTTTTTTATTGTATTCATGACTGACAGCATTGGTAAGCCTTGTTAATAACACATTACGTAATAGCCATATTATTAGTGCAAAAACAGCCGTTGTTGAAATTGCTGGAACCCAATCCATAAAATATTCCTATTTTTTAGCCTAACAGTGAATTAGACGGAATAGAAACATTCTAAATGCTTCTATATCTGCTAATTAGTTCCTATATATAGAAATTAGCTTCTATTTATAGGTACTTTATTCAATTCAGTCAACTATTCTTGAGCTTAGGCCTGCTTTTCTTGCAGCACTCTCGTTTATAAGCCATGCCTGGTCTTTTTTTGACCATATTCCGCCATGTATTTTTACTTTTCTTTGCAGATGCTGTTCATCTAAGGCTATACGCAGTTTTACTTTGTTTTCTATTGAATAGCCTTTTTCGACTTGTTTTGCGCGTTCTTCATCTGGATGGGCTACTGGCGGTTGCCAGTCTTCTTCGTTAATGATTAATTCGACCGTTTTGTATTTTTTCTTTTTTATATAATCATACCGATACCGCACGCAAACAAGTTGTTGGCCAAATTCTTTTACAAGCGATTTGGTTCCATGCTTCCCTGGTTTTAAAACGGTTCTAATCTTCATTTGCAATTCCGTTGCTGTTCAAATTTGAAAACTAATTTTATTCTTTCAGTGCTAATATCATTACCGCTTGTAATATATCACTTACTAATAAAATAGGCACAAAAAAACCGACCCGCTTTTCAGCTAAGGTCGGTTTTGATAGTTTGTGCTTATAAATTAAATTTCAAACTTACCTTTTAATTTCTTGGGCACGGCTACACCTTTAATGCGTACGTACTTAGGCATACCGTCTTTATATGGAGGGTAGTCTTCGCCTTTAATTAAAGGTTGTATGTAAGTGCGGCACGCTTTGGTAATACCGAAGCCATCTTTTGTGATAAAGTTGGCGGGCATCATTTTTTCGACGTTGGCAACTTTACTCAAGTCGGCCATGCCTACTTTCCATTTAAATGGTTTGTTAGATATACGGTCAATGGTTGGCATAACGGAGTTATGGCCTTTAACGGCAAATTGCACTGCTGCTTTACCCATTGCGTATGCCATGTCCACATCTGTTTTAGATGCAATATGTCGTGCGGCACGTTGCAGGTAATCGGCAACCGCCCAATGGTTTTTAAGCTGCAGTTCTGACTGGATCATGCCACTGATAACGGTTGCTGCACCACCCAATTGAGCATGGCCGAATGCGTCTTTAAGACCGGTTTCTGCAAGGAAACGACCGTCTGGCCAATGCACGCCTTCCGATACAACAACGGAACAGTAACCATGCTTCTTAACTTTCTTTTGCACTTCGGCAAGGAATTTTTCCTGATTAAATTCAACTTCAGGGAACAGGATAACCGTCGGGATAAACGTGTCTTCGGTTGACGCCAAACCACCAGCAGCAGCAATCCAGCCTGCATGACGGCCCATTACTTCAACGATAAAGACCTTAGTTGACGTTTTGCACATAGACGCAACATCGAAAGACGCTTCACGTGTAGAAACTGCAACATATTTCGCTACTGAACCAAAGCCTGGGCAGTTATCGGTAATTGGTAAATCGTTATCCACTGTTTTCGGCACATGAATAGCCTGTAATGGATAACCCATTTCTTTTGAAAGTTTGGAAATCTTGAAGCAGGTATCGGCTGAATCACCACCGCCATTATAGAAGAAGTAACCAATGTTATGTGCCTTGAAAACTTCGATTAAGCGTTCGTATTCGCGGCGATTTTCTTCTAATGATTTTAATTTAAAACGGCAGGAGCCGAATGCACCAGAAGGTGTGTGACGTAAACCTTTAATGGTTGCGGCAGTTTCTTTGCTGGTATCGATTAAGTCTTCGGTTAATGCACCGATAATACCGTTACGACCGGCATAAACTTTACCAATTTTATTTGTTTTTGCTGCTGCTTCAATAACGCCCGCTGCGCTTGCATTAATTACCGCAGTTACACCACCAGACTGTGCGTAGAACGCATTCATTGGGGGTACTTTAGGGGCTGCTTTCTTTTTAGCTTTGGCTTTTGTTTTTTTCCTGGCGGTTTTCTTTTTTGATTTTTTCTTTGCTACTGTTTTTTTCTTGTTTACTTTTTTCTTGGCGACCTTCTTCTTCGCCACTTTTTTCTTTGCTTTTTTCTTAGCTGCCATGATAGACCTCGGTTAATTTTAATATTGAATTTGTGTGCTTTAAACGCTTTTAATCTTTCGCGTTATTTTTTTGTAATTCGTGATCCGCTTGCACTCGCAATGTGGTTAGCACGCAGTCGAGTAGATCATTATAAAAAGGTTTGCCGGTACCAAACTGTTCTCTGTTGCTATAAAAGAACTGGCTGAAGTACTGTACTTCGTCTGTTTTAGCCACAATAAAATGGCAGCCCGCTTTTTCCCAGTAAACAGCGGGGCATTCGGTTACCTGGCTGTCATTTTCGGAAAGGCGTAATTCAATGTCAGCTTGTTCAAAAGGTATATTTTCGCCATAACGCTCTTGCAGGCAGTCGCCAATGGCTTTTAATTCTTCGGGGGTGTAATCAGGGATTTTATTCATAGATTTTATCACTAAAACTGTGGAGGGTGTATTGTCCATATTTGGCAGACTATTGCAAGTTTAGCGGCTGTTTTCTTTGATTTTTACAGCCGCTTATGCAGCATTTGCAATAGCAAATGCTGCTCTCCCAAGATCCCCTAAGCCAACCTGACTGGGATTTAGCTGCGCTTTCGTGGGAATAACGATTTTTACAGCCGCTTATGCAGCATTTGCAATAGCAAATGCTGCTCTCCCAAAATACCCGCAACATAACTAACAGAGATTTAACTGAATATACTCAACACTTGCAGCAATTCTTTGATTTTTACAGCCGCTTATGCAGCATTTGCAATAGCAAATGCTGCTCTCCCAAAATCCCCCGCAATAAACTAATTGAAGTTTAACTACATTTACCCTACCAAACGCCGATAAGCTTTGTGTATTAGAAAAAATGTAACAGAAATAGACATTAACCCACACCTTGTGCGGCCTTAAAAGACTGATTTTATTGACATAATAGGCATTTGCACATATATTAACCATCGTGGGGTCTATTCTTTTTTTCAGTTAAGTTCAGCTTGCAAAGGGCTGATTTACGCAAATATTTAAAAATGGGTTGCGGTGTAGTAGTGCGTATTTTTGTCACCATCATAATATGGGTGTTTACCTTTTCTGCGGTATACGCATCTCCGCCTAGTGCTGCCCCCAGCATTGCCTTTTACTATGCGCACAATATACCAGTCGATGAGCTTGCCCAATTTAAGCAGATTGTTGTCGATCCAGACCACATTTCTGACAAAGAAATCCTGAAGTTAAAGCAGTATGGCGGGCAAGTTCTTGCTTATGTCAGTGTTGGCGAGTCTGAAAGGTGGCGAAAAGACTATGTAGAAATAAATAAAAAACTGTTTCTGGGCACAAACAAGGCCTGGAATAGTGATATCGTAAATTTAGCTGAGCCAGAATGGCAAACGTTCTTGATGAAGCAGCGCTTCAGCAAGCTCTACAAAAGGCAGTTTGACGGATTTTTTCTGGACACACTGGATAGCTATCAAGCCATTATTGCGAAAGACAAATGGCCGCAACAAGAACAGGCTTTAATACAAATAGTACGCAGGCTTGCCGATAAATTTCCAGCGGCCACCATAATCTTTAACCGTGGTTTTCCTGTTTTGGAAAATGTCCATAGTATTGTGGACGGTGTTGTTGCTGAGTCTTTATATACAGGCTGGGATCCATTAGAAAAAGAATATCGGGAAGTCAAAAAACCAGCAAGAGAATGGCTTTTAAAACGGCTCAACCATGTTAAGGAAAAATATAAACTCCCCGTTACCGTTATAGACTACCTACCACCTTCAGAGCGTAAAAACGCACGCCAGATTGCACAAAAAATTGCACAACACGGTTTTGTTCCCTGGGTTACCACACCTAATCTAGATTATTTAGGGGTTGGCAAGCTTGAAGTTATCCCGCGAAAAATTTTAATGCTTTATAACAGCGCTAATCAGGACTTTGGTGATATTGCTTTGTCCAGTGTACATACCGCAGCAGCAATGCCCATTGAATATTTAGGCTATGTTCCCGAATACTATGATGTTAAAGAACAACTACCGGATGGCATATTAAAGGGGCGATACGCAGGCATCGTTACCTGGTTTGATGGGCCAATTACTAACCCAGCTTATCGTGACTGGATTTATAAACAAGTTAAAGAGGGCGTTAAAATTGCATTTATGGGCGGCTTCGGTTTTGATGTTGATGATGAGCTTTTAACATTAATAGGCTTACGGCGTGTAGAAGGAAAAATACAGCAACAGAGCAAAATACAGTTTTATGATGATTACCTTGGCTTTGAGTCAAAGCCTTTAATTAGCAAAACCTATAGCGAAATATTTCAATCTGTAAAAACAAGTGACAACACTTCCCATATCAGGATTAACTTAAATGATGACGATAACCAGACATTTGATCCTGTTGTGACCGGTAAATGGGGGGGGGTGGCCTTCTCTCCATGGATGCTAGATTTTCAGACAAATAATTTTAAATTCTGGATTCTTAATCCCTTTAAATTTTTTAAAACGGCACTTGGGTTAGCCGATGTACCCATGCCTGATACCACAACAGAAAATGGTCGTCGAATATGGATGGCACATATTGATGGTGATGGATTTCTGAATCGTGCAGAAACACAAGGCACACCCTATGCAGCAAGCGTTATAAAAAATAAAGTCTTAAAAAAATTCTCAAGCTACCCGCATACCGTCTCGGTTATTGAAGGTGAAATAGCCAAAACAGGGCTTTACCCCGAGCAGTCTCCGGCATTAGAAAAAATTGCTCGTCAAATCTTTGCACTGCAAAATGTTGAGCCGGCCACGCATACATTTAGCCATCCCTTTAAGTGGCTGGATATAAAAGAAAATCAGCAATCAGGGGGGGATTATAATTTGCCTATAAAAAATTATGCCTTTTCTTTTAAAAGAGAAATTCTGGGCTCTATTGACTATATCGATAAAAATTTATTGCCCGCAAATAAAAAAACCAAAGTCGTCCTTTGGACCGGAGAAGCACTAGCAACAGAAACTGCTCTAAAGTACAGCTTTGAACGGGGCATGGCTAATATGAATGGGGGCAACACCATCATTAGAAAAGATCGTGCATCAATATTGTTTATATCACCAATGGTGCGAACCATTGGGAAATATACACAGGTATATGCTCCGGTAGCGAATGAAAATGTTTACACCAATAACTGGACGGGCCCTTTTTACGGTTTCCAGAGAGTGATTGATACTTTTAAAATGACAGATAAGCCGCGTCGAATAAAACCCATTGATATTTATTATCACTTTTACTCGGGTTCCAAGCCCGCAGCATTAACGGCACTGCTTAACAGTTATAAATGGACAATGGCTCAGGAAATATTCCCTGTTTATATTAGCGAATACACGGCAAAAGTGCTCGAATTTAGAACTATAGTCGCAGCAAAGGACTTGCGCGGGGCTTTGCATTATTCCGGTATAAACCATTTAAGAACATTACGCTCCTTCAATAAAAACCAATGGCCTTACATTAAACAATCGTTAAACGTAAATGGCTACAGAGAGCTGCATGACGCAACCTATATCAGCCTGGGTTCAGCGAACCAGGCAATGTTAAAAATGAAAAATTCAGTTGAGCCTGATATCTATCTGGTTCAAACAAATGGCCGTGTGCATCAATGGCAGCAAGACGCAAACAATATTACAATCAGCCTGACATCCTACCTGCCATTGATCATTGAAATTGCCAGCAAAAACAAGCATTGCCATTTGCCCGGCGTAAAAAATACATCACAAAAAACACCAACAGGCTGGCGCTTTAAATTAACCGCCAAAAAAATAAGCAATGCAATACTCCGCTGCCAATAAACGTGAACGCTTAATATCTGTACCAGCGGTAATACTGCTTGGCGTTATTATTATGGCATTGCTGGTGCTGTTGTTTCCCGGCAAGGGAACCTTTGAAGATCCACGCTATATTAAACACCCGGATCAGCTTTCTATTGCGTATTTAAAAACTATTTTTAAATTACAGCCTGGCAATGTTCAATTACGATTAACACTGGCTCAGCAATATGTTGCGATAAGTAAATGGCAAGAAGCCAAAGAGCTTATAGATGGCTTTAAATTTGATAGTGCCAAAAACCGTGCGCAGGCAGACATTATCAGCATTCAAATATATAGAGAGAAGTATGCCTACACAGACAAGAGCGATCCGTCACGTTACCAGGTACTGAAGCAGGCACAAAAGATACTGGCGCAAATTAACCTTTCACAATTTGACCCCGGCCAGCTGGAACAACTGGCAAAAATTGCTTTAAGCCTTAATCGCCCGGCACTGGCAGCCAATATATACCAGCATCTGGCAAAGGCAAGTACACATGATACTGCTAAATGGTGGGCATTGGCTGGAAAGTGGGCCAGGGCTTCGGCGCAAAATGAACTGGCGCGTTTATATTATATTAATGCCTACCTTGCTGCAAAAAATACTGAAAAGGCTGTTCAATATGCTGGGTTATCGGTTGTGTCTACCATCGAAGCTAACCAGCATAAACTGGCTATCCAGTCGTTAACAGAATACTTGCGTGTCTTTCCCGAAAACAGGTATTTTCTGGAATCGATGGTCTCGGCATCTGAGGCAATCGGCGACCTGCAAAAAGCTGCACAATGGAATAGCATGTTATTGAGTAAGCACGGGCAAAATGACGAAAAAATTATAGCTAAGCAAATAAAACTGGAGCTCGCGCTGGCACATTTGCAGCATGCAAAAAAATACGCTTCCCGGCTTGTTTTACTTAAACCTGAAAACCAGCAATACAGAAAGCAACTGGCTCAATTATATGAGTGGACAGGAAACCCAATCGCCGCTCAGAAACAATGGAAAATTTTAGCCCTCACCGATAAGACATTTGTTGCAATAAACCATGTGCTAAGGCTGGCAAAAATGAATTATGACGATGCTGCAACACTCGCAGCATTTAAACTAATTGAGCGCCGGCGTAAATTAACCGACAAGGAAATATTCGAAAAAATAGCTATCTATAAAAGACAAGGAAAGCCGGTGCTAGCACAAGCTTTATTAGCAAAGTATTTATTAGTAAAACCTGACGATAAAGACAGATGGTTTATGTTGGCTAAATTATATGAAAACCAGGATGATTATAAAGGGGCTGTTAATGTATGGAAAAAAATCGAAAGCCGTTTTAGCCCTGCTTTGTATGCAAAGACCCAGCAAATTAAATTACACTGGGATTATCAAAACCATAAAGAAGCCTATTTAAAAGCAACAACGTTAGAGCCGGATTTTACAAAAATCGAATCACTTAATCAGTTACAGATATTAGTCGAGTTAGGCTGGCGCTTTCAGGATAAGGATTTATTATACAAATCCAGTAGCGAACTTGTCAGGCGCGACAAAAAGAATGAAGCAGCCTATAAATGGTTGTTAAGCATTGCCGACGAAAACCGAGATGTTAATCAGGCTGTTCGGCTTGCTGAAGCTGCATGGGAAAATACCGGCAAAACTCTCTTTCTGCGTTTAGCCATTAACACGGCTATTAAAGAAAATAAGAGTCGGCAAATTAAGTATTTAATCGGCCTTGCTTTGCAAAGTAAAATTAGCAGTAAAGAAATGGCTGGCTACCTAATGATAAAGGCAGAACTTGAAAGCAAAGATGGGCGGTTTTCATCTGCTGCAAAATACTATGAATATGCTTTGCTGCTCAAGCCCACAGGTAAGTATATTCATATTGGGTTGTTATGGTCATTATTAAATTCGCAACAACGAGAAAAATTAAAGCATTACCTTATTGCATTCAAGGGAAAAGCCCATCAATTTAGTAATTACTGGCCGGTTTATGCCGCTTCAACCTATGCGCTTGGTGAGTCACGTGAATCGGTTTATTGGCATGCAAAAAATGCTGCATTGTACCCGGATAATAAATTATGGTTGTTGCGGTATGCCGATGCTTTAGAGTCTGCCGAGCAACATAATTCAGCCTTAAAACTTCGTCTTTATGTTATGAAGCAAATGCGTGCAACGAATATTTATGCCTTATTATCAAAACAGCCGGTTAAACAATTAACGCAATATTATTTGTCGCTCGAACGAAATATCGGGCTAAGTGCGAATGCAAACAATATGATCAGGGAAATTATAGGTCATAATAAAAATAACATCCCCTATGAATTTCTGGTTGCGTGGTATTCAGCAAAAAATCTTGATGATATGTCACGTTACTGGCATCTGTCGCAACAACTGTCACGTAAAAAAATATCGGATAATCAGCTATTACTTTTTGCGCTAAAAGAAAACAATACTAGTGAACTAAAAAATATCCTTGCGCGTCATTCAGACATATCCCCTGTTGACCGAAATGAAGCGTTAATACGACTCAGTCAATATGAAACTGCGCTTGCATATGCTGCTAGTGGGATTGGGCTATTGTCTAGCCAGGACGAACGTAGAATATATCGGCAACAAGCAGCATCACTTATGAATATACTGCCAAATTACTGGTCAACATCAATCGACCGATATTCCAATGGCCAGCTCTATATTTCTACACTAAAAACACAACTTAAAATGAGTATTAACAACTGGAACTATGCATGGTCACTCTCAAATAGCATGCTTAATATTGATACTTCCATTGTTAATCTTGGAGGGAATGATAATGAGCAGGAATACACTTTTGGATTAATGCGCCCGGGTAAAAAATTCAATTTTTACTCAGAACTGACTTATAACCAGCGCAATGATAAATCTATTATCCCCTTGACGCTCGCTGTGGATTACAGTTGGTCAAAACGTGCAAACTTTAAACTTGCCTGGGAAAATAATCAGCTTTCAGAAGAAAGTTCGGCATTACGAAGTTTGGGGATGCTCGATAAACTGCAATTCGGTGTTAATGCAAATATTGGCAGCCGCGAATATCTATACACACAAATAGCGAAAACAAAATATCAAAGTCGCTGGGGTGAGGCGCTGGCTGATGGCTGGAGTGCTAACCTGGGGGTTGGGCACCTGCTTTCCATCGGACGCAATCGATGGACGATTCAGGCGGATGCCAGCTGGATTTCAAATAAACTAAGCAACAGCCTGCCTTTTCAGGTAAGCCAGCGCTTACCTATTGGAACAACAACCGCAACCGTGGTTGCCCGTGAGTTTGGTACTTTGGGCGTTAGTATGCGCTTAAATAGAGGGGATATTAACTCAAGTTACCCACAAGCAGGATCGCCTGGCTATTTCGCTGATATATGGCTGGGCAAGGTGTACCCAAATAATGACTTTGCCTATCGTTTAAGTTCGGGGATTGCCTCGCGTATTCTCGGCAATGATCGGCTTAGTTTTGAGCTATATACCGACCAGACGAAAGCCACCGTTGGCACTCAGACCAGTTGGGGAATTACGCTTTCGTACAGAAATTACCTCGGGAGATAGATCAAAATGGAAAAATACAGTAATATATTCAATAAATTAAGAAATTATTATCAATCTTATTTGGGTCGCAATAAACAGTGAAATACATTAATTCAAATGCTTTAATGCATATAAAGTTTGCTGTGCAAGCTCTATTTTTACTCATCCTGACATCCGCCTGTAGTGTTAGCCAGGTTCAGGAAGGTGCCACCCTGCCTAAGAATGCACGCTGGATAATGCTGCCTGTCGTCAACCTTGCAGAAGCGCCTCAGGCAGGTATTCGTACAGAAGCAATACTCTCAACACATCTTCGGGCGATGGGTTTATCAAATATCGATATTTATCCCTATCAACCTCTAAAATCCGGCTTGCCCGATTTAAATGAGCAACATCGCTATCAGCGAGCATTAAAGCTTGCCCAAAAATCGAATTACCAATACGCCATTACCGGCAGTGTTGAAGAATGGCGCTACAAAAGTGGCCTTGACGGTGAACCTGCGGTTGGTCTTTCGTTAAAAGTTTTTGATATGAAAACAGGAAAAGTGCTGTGGTCTGTATCAGGCTCACGTACAGGTTGGGGGTACGAAAGTGTGACGGGCACAGTCAATAAGTTGCTTGCTCAACTGCTTGGCAGCCTCACAATAGAATAACGTCAATGCGTCTAACACGCAAAAACCCACAAGCTAATATTATCAGAGTCGCTTCAAGTGTTGCATGGGCTGAGACCCTGTTAATTACGTTCTCTGTTCCCTTGATGGGTTACTTTCTGAATAAAGACGACCCTTTTTTCCTCAGTTATCCGTTCCCCTGGTTATTGTTTGCTTCCTTATTGCCGGCTATACGCTATGGTTTCAGTCATGGTTTTGCCAGTGCGATGATTTTGATTTCATTAATCACGATTGCATGGCGATTTGAAATTGTTCCTATCAGTGAGTTTCCCACAAGTTATACATTAGGGTTATTGGTTTTAACCATGCTAATGGGGGAATTTACTGACATGTGGCTAAGGAAATTAGGCAAACAGGAAGTCATTACCCACGCACAAAAAAAACGCCTTGATGAATTTACACGCAACTATCAATTACTAAAAGTATCGCATGATCGTTTAGAGAATCGACTGGCTTCAGGAACCAATAGTTTACGCGATGCCCTGGTTAGTCTTAAGTTAAAAGCCAACAATATCGAAGACAAATCAAATGTACTAAGTAAAGTAGCATCGAACATTTTAGCCATACTGGCAGATTACTCTTATGTTCAAAGTGCAAATATTTACCCGCTGCAATCAAGCAATGAAGTAAAAACAAAACCCGTTGCAACGCTGGGGAAAGCGGTCATTATTGATTCCTCTAATCCCCTTATACTAAAAGCCATTGAAACCGGACATCTGGTTAGTGTTAACAATGAACTAAAAACCAATGACGACAAACTACAACAAACAAATAATTTATTAGTCGCTGTTCCAATATCAGATATTGAAGGCCATATATGGGGCGTTGTCGCTATACAGGAAATGCCCTTTGTCGCATTTCATAACGAAAATTTACAGTTAATAGCCGTTTTATGTGGCCATATTGGTGACCAGATATCACATGCCGAAAACCGTTATTCATTTACAAGTTCCGAAAGCTCGACATTCCTGCATTTTCTTGAGCGTACTATTTTTGACAGAAAGCAGTTTAAAATCGAGACCATATTACTGGTCTTGACCTTACCAGAAGACAGTATGCTCTCAGAGACAATAAAAACCATGCTACTGGCACAAATGCGTGGCCTTGATCGCGCCTGGGTAAGGAAAAACACAGAAAATAGAAGCGTTGTATTTTTATTAATGCCACTTACCAGTATTATAGAATTTGAGGGCTACAAAAACCGCATGTCGCACTTATTTAAAGAGCGCACAGGGAAGTCATGGGGCGATCTGGAAATTGAAACAAACCTGAGAGAACTAACAGGAAAAGAAAACAGTACCAATATGATACAGGATTTATGTAGGGTAACCCGCATTGATTAATAAAAATCTAAACATCGTTATTGCTATTTTTCTGGAAGTTATTGCGTGGTATTTACTTGAGTCTGCAACAGCAGAAGGCGAGCTGCTTCTTCAGTTTTTACTTCTCCATGCCATTGCCAGCTATTTTTTTGCCCGCTCATTAATGCAATATTTACCGGCAAATTATTTAGCCAATAATGGCCGGCTGATTTTATTTTTTTTTAGTATTTGCTTCTTTATCCCCTATTTAGGTGTACTCGGCTTGTATATCGCATGGAATGGCGGCTTATACTGGCCGCGAGCCAACACGTTTAATCTGTATAATATTACAGAAGAACCTCCCTTACCTTTTAAGCCACTGGTTATTAGTGAGTCCAGCCATTATGGACAGGCCGGCCTGCCCGGTATTGTAAAAAATGCAGCCGATTCCAATAAGCGGTTAAAAGCCATTATGGCAACACGTCAGCTGGATGATCGGGATGCTATACCTATATTGAAGATTGCCCTGAAAGACCCTATTGACGAAGTTCGTTTACTGGCCTATTCAATGCTGGATGCCAAAGAACAGGCTATAAACTCTGGAATACAAAAGCTGGAAAAAGAATTAGTCAGCTCACCACTTAATGTAAGAGCAAGTTTACATAAAGAGCTGGCTCATTATTATTGGGAGCTTGCCTATTTAGGACTTGCACAGGGTGATGTTAAACAGCTGGTATTAAATCAGTCCTGTAAAAATCTTTTTATTGCATTAAAGATTAATTCAGAAGATGCGGGCACATGCTTTGAGCTTGGGCGAGTCCTGTTACGCCTGGACAGACATGAGGAAGCCCGGCATTATCTTGCCTTGGCAATGAAATTAGGCATCTCAGAAAGTGATGTTCTGCCTTATCTGGCTGAAGTTGCATTCCATATTTCTGACTACCCGCAGGTGAAATTACTATTAGCAAAATTGCCTGAAAGTGCCCGCAAAAATACCTCATTAAATAATATGATAAATTTCTGGTTGCACGCATGAAAAAGTGGCCCTCTGTCATTAACAGTAACCAACCTGCCGACATCGTGCTTTTACTTGAAGGTACTTTCCCTTTTGTTAGTGGCGGTGTTTCAAGCTGGGTTAACCAGATTATTTTGGGGTTACCGGATTTTAGTTTTAGTGTCGTCTTTTTAGGGGGTAATAGAGCGTTTTATGGCGACTATAAATACCCCTGCCCAGAGAATGTAGTGCATCTTGAATGCCATTATTTAATGGAGTCATGGGATGAAAAGAAAGCCAGCCCCGTTAAAGGAAACAAGGACATTTTCCAGCAGGTCGATAAAATGCATCATTGTCTGCGCTCATCAAATATCGATTTTGATGAAACGGCTTTAAATATTGTTATGGCGGCACTCGGCAATACAAATGAATTATCGCGTGAAGATTTTTTATACAGTGAGGAATCCTGGCAACAAATAAAAAACTATTATAGAAATTACTGTACGGATCCATCCTTTGTAGATTATTTCTGGACCATTCGCACCATGCATGCACCATTGTTTATACTGGCAAGAATAGTTAAAAATATGCCGCCGGCAAAGGTATTGCACTCTGTATCAACTGGCTATGCGGGCATGCTGGGGATGATGTTACAACGGTCACGAAAAATACCTTATATTCTGACAGAACATGGCATCTACACAAAAGAAAGAAAAATTGACCTTGCTCAGGCTGACTGGATTGCCGATGCAAGTGAAACTTTTGGTACACGTCTTGACGATGATGTCAGTTATATTCGACGCTTATGGATACGTTTTTTTGAAGGTATTGGCAGGCTGACTTATAATTCAGCGGAACCCATTATCTCTTTATATGAAGGTAATCGACAGCGCCAAATCGAAGATGGTGCTGATGCACAAAAAACACAAGTTATTCCTAATGGAATAGATATTGAGCGTTTTTCATTGTTGAGAAAATCAAGACCCGACGGTATTCCTCCTGTGCTTGCTTTAATTGGTCGGGTCGTACCAATAAAGGATGTAAAAACATTTATTCGTGCTATGCGCACCGTTTGTAATCATATTCCTGAAGCAAAAGGCTGGATCGTTGGCCCGGAAGATGAAGACGCAGACTACGCAAAAGAATGCCATGCATTAACCGAAAGCCTGAAACTACAGGATAATGTGATGTTCCTGGGTTATCAAAAAGTCGATGACATATTAAAGCAAATCAGTTTGGTTGTACTCACCTCGATAAGTGAAGCGTTACCCCTTGTTGTGTTAGAAGCCTATGCCAGCGGCATACCTGCATTAACAACAGACGTGGGCTCGTGCAGAGAATTAATAGAAGGTAATAACAAAGAAGACCGGGCGCTGGGTTTGGCTGGCCGTGTTGTGCAAATTGCCAACCCGGAAGAAACAGCCAGTGCAGCCATTGAATTGCTCACAAACAAGGAGGAATGGTTAAAAGCTCAGGCAGCTGCAATAAAACGGGTTGAACGATATTACACGCAGCAGGAAATGTTTAGCAAATATTTGAATATATATAATCAGGCTCTGGGGAAAGGTTAATGGCAGGAATAGGCTTCGAGCTTAGAAAATTACTTAGCCGGGAAAGTTATGTTGGCTTGATTCAAGCCTATGGCTTTGCCAGTATTATTGGTTCTGGGCCATGGGTTCTGTCAATCCTTGGGGTTATGCTGGTCGGCATTATTAGCTTAGGACTGGTATTTCCAACCTACCTTATCGTTCAGTTTCTGGTTTCTGTTACTTACCTGATGGCGGCTTCGCTTATTTTTACCGGCTTTTTACAATTAATGTTTACTCGTTATGTCGCTGATCGTTTGTTTGAAAATAAAAGTGACATTATTCTTGCTAATCTAATTGGTGCTTTGACATTAATTACTTTTGTTGGTGGGACATTAGGGTTAACGGTTCTTTTTCTATTTTTTGATCAAGATATTTTTTACCGAATATTAATGCTTTCGGCTTTTATTGTTTTAAGTAACATCTGGATTGTTGTTGTTTTTTTATCGGGAATGAAAGCCTACAAACAAATACTCAATGTTTTTTTTGTCGGTTATGGCGTTACTGTTATTGCCTCAATATCATTAAAAGGGTTCGGTCTTAATGGTTTACTTTCCGGTTTTTTAATTGGTCAGGCGGTATTATTATTTTCAATGCTAACCATGGTTATTTACCAATACCCCGGAAAGCTTTTAATATCCTTTGATTTCCTGAGCAGGAAAAAAATATTTATCAGTTTGGCGTTTACAGGGGTTTTATATAATCTGGGTATCTGGATTGATAAATTTATTTTCTGGTTTACCCCCATTACGTCAGACCAAATTATTGGCCCGCTGCGTGCATCGGTTATTTACGACATCCCCATTTTCCTGGCTTACTTGTCCATTATTCCAGGTATGGCTGTCTTTTTAGTTCGAATGGAAACGGACTTTGCTGAAGCTTATAATAATTTTTATACTTCTGTACGTGAGGGTGACACCCTTGAGCACATCGAATATTTAAAAGATGAGATGGTTTTAACTATCCGCCAGGGTATCTATGAAATTTTTAAAGTACAGGGTATAACCGTTGTATTGCTTTATTTATTAGGCCCGAAAATACTTGTTTTAATTGGTATTTCGCCCTTGTATATCCACCTGTTTCAAATCGATATTATTGCTGTTGGTATACAGGTGTTGTTGCTTTCAATATTGAATGTTTTGTTTTATCTCGACTTTTTAATTATTGCTTTTAGTTTATGTTTATTATTTGTTTTGTCGAATGCCCTTTTTACATTTATAACGATTGAGCTTGGGCCACAGTTTTATGGCTATGGTTTTGCCATGTCCCTGGTATTAACAACCCTTATTGGTCTGGCTGTTATTTCACGCAAACTGGATCGGCTGGAATATGAAACCTTTATGATTCAATAATAAAGTCTAGGCTTTTCTTTTAGATTTTGTTGCTTGCAAACGCTCGATGCGCGCTTCTAACCGGTCCACATCATTACGCAAGGTATCTACAGCACTAAAGAACGGTTCTATTTCTTCTGCAAACGGCAATATTTTAGACTCCTGCTGCAAATACTCCGCAATATTCTGTTCAAGCGTTTGCTTTGCCTGTGATTGCCATTGGTCGAAGCCATCAACCGCACGACCCAGTTTGTGCGCGATAAGATCGGCTGTGGATTCAGAGGTTACTTTTGAAAATACCTGAGCAAGCTGTTCTTCCCAGTCGATGTCCAGTTGTTTAAAAAACTGGCTAAACTGCTGTCCCAACTCCAGATCGCCTTCAATGTTGATATTTTGTTCTCGTAGAGTCGCAGCGGTACTTTCACTTTTACTCATATTAAACAGCGCGACCGGTGTGCCTTTTATAATAGTATCAGCTTCACCCGCGTAGGCCGACATCACCTGAATACCCTGCGCATCGGGCAATAAATAAAGAGTGAAATCCCAACCTTGTAATTCAATGGCGATGACTTTACCTGCCATATCAGCTAACCGGGTGGCCGCTGTTGAGTCCATACTGATATATTGGTTTAGTGCGGTTTCAATGGCGGCTATTAGGGCTACTTTTATTTCATTGGTGTTGGGGGTTGGTTCTTCGTTTACCATGATCTTTGTGTTATCTCGTTATTTTCGTGTAGGCACACTATTATCCGGAATAAACTTTATTCCCGACATATCCGCAGAGGCGGATATTCTGGATGGATAGGGGTATTGGGTAGAGCGGCATTTGTTTTTACAAATACCGTATAAGTGGCCGTAAGGAAAAACAGAATTTATAACCCCTTTATCTATTTTCATTTTATTCTGATGTCTGTGTCGGGAATTGGAGAGAGCAGCGTTTGCTATCGCAGCCGCTGCATAAGTGGCCGTAAGGAAAAACAGAATTTATAACCCCTTTATCTATTTTCATCTTATTCTGATGTCTGTGTCGGGAATTGGAGAGAGCAGCGTTTGCTATCGCAACCGCTGCATAAGTGGCCGTAAGATAAAACAACGGCCACTAAACTTTATACCCCCGGTGCAAGGCCACAATACCGGCACTTAAATTAAAATAATCACATTGCGCAAAGCCGGCTTTAACCATCATTTCTTTAAGCGTATCCTGATCAGGGTGCATGCGGATCGATTCGGCAAGATAACGATAACTGTCTGCATCGTTGGTAATCAGTTTGCCAATAAACGGTAATACTTTAAAAGAATAGGTATCGTAAATCGGGTTAAGCGCTTTGATGGTGGGTTTAGAAAATTCCAGCACCAGTAACTTGCCACCGGGTTTTAATACCCGGTTCATGGATCTTAAGGCGGCATCTTTATCGGTGACATTGCGTAAGCCAAAGGCAATGGTGATAAGGTCAAAATGGTTATCAGGGAATGGCAGGCATTCGGCATTGGCCTGTACATAGTCCACATTACCCAGAATACCTTTGTCAGTTAAACGCTCACGCCCTACGTTGAGCATGGAATTATTAATATCCGACAAGGTAACATGACCTGTCTGGCCGACTATACGGGCGAATTTAGCCGCTAAATCACCCGTACCTCCAGCCAGATCCAGTACTTTTTGCCCCGGACGCACACCGCTTACCTCAATGGTATAGCGCTTCCAGAGACGGTGGACGCCCATCGACATCAGGTCGTTCATTACATCGTATTTATTGGCAACCGAATGGAAAACCTCGGCCACTTTGCCTTGTTTGGCGGACGCTTCAACGGTTTCATAACCAAAATGAGTTTGGTCGTTGGCTTTATTTGAATCGGCACTTGTTGGCATAATGACTATCTCAGAATAGTTGAATCTATATTATAAACGAAATTTGCGGCAACGAACACGGCAGAGAATGACGTGCACTTGTACCTTGCAGACAAAGCACGCAGGATTTACAGCCAAAGAGGAGCTCCTCTTTGGCTGTAAATCCCAACTGTTTTTCGCCAGCCGCAAGTGGATGGGGAATCTAGATTTAAGTCCAACATATTCAATAAAATAGGCATCTTTTATGGTTTTTCGTTTTTTAATTCTACTATTTATTAGCTTTGGCTCTACTAGTTCTCATGCTGTTGAGGCACAATGCCCACGCATTATCAGCCAGTCACCGTATATTACCGAGATGCTCGACTACCTTGATTTGGGGCACTGTATTGTCGGCGTAAGCCGTTACAGTAAACGCAACCTGCCACGTACCGGTGGTATTCTTGACCCGGATGCCGCAGCCATTGATGCGTTAATGGCCGATATATTGATAACCTCAGACTGGGCAACGCAAGCAACCTTAAACAAAGCCGTGCCTAAAGAAACTCGCGTATTGCGTCTGGCAAGCTTTAATAAAATGAGCCAGCTTGAACAGAATATGCGCGAAGTAATACAGGCAACCGGTATGTCGCAAGCACTGCCAAAGGTTGAGGCATTTGCGAAAGCATGGCGTAAAAAGATAAGCCGTGTAAAAGGCAATAATAAAAAGGTATTGCTATTATCTGCCTGCAACGGCAGCCCTTATTCCTTTGGGCCGGATACGCGCTTATTTGATTTATTCACTCAGGCCGGTTTTCGGGTCGTTGAAACCGGGGGCAAAATTCGCCATATTCAGCCGGGGCTGGAAATTGAAACACTCACTGCATTGGTAAACCAGTACCAGCCGGATTTACTTTTTGTTTTTGAGCGACGCATATCCAAACAGTGCCAACTGATAGCACCTGAAATACCTGTGCAGATCCTTGCTTTGGATGGTAAAAAATTTCTTAATCCTTCAGTTTCAATACTTGAAGGCCTGGATAGCCTGCTTAAAAAACAAAAACGCTGGCTAAATTAACAGCCGCTAATCTTTATTAAACTCAAACGCATCTGAAATATAGTTTTCCTGGGTTAAGCCTGCGGCTTCAAAAGCGTCTTTTGCGGCATACACCATTTCGGGGCGTCCGGCAGCATAGACTTCATGTGCGCTTAAGTCTGGGTAGTCTTCCAATATGGCTTCGTGTACCAAACCTGTTCGCCCCTGCCAGTTGTCTTCGGCTTTAGGGCTGGATAAAACCGGGGTATAACGAATAAGTGGGTTAAGTTTAGTGAATTTTTTTGCCACTTCGTCCATGTATAAATCTTCCATCGCGCGCGTGCCCCAGTAAATATGGATTGGGCGCTCCATACCTGTTTTTAACGCATGCTCCACCATCCCTTTGATGGGTGCAAAACCAGTACCACCGGCCATAAAAATCATCGGCTTTTTACTATTTTCACGAATGTAAAAATTACCGTGCGGCCCTTCGATACGAAACATTTCTTTTACCTTCATGTTTGCAAAAACGTCGGTGGTAAATTTACCATCGGTAATATGGCGAATATGCAGCTCAATATATTCATCGTCATGCGGTGCATTGGCAATGGAAAAACTGCGATGCTTACCCTCTTCTATAAGAAAGTCGATATATTGCCCGGCTAAAAACTGCATTCGCTCGGTTGCTGGCAATTTTAACTTTAAATACATCACGTCGTGGTTTAACTTTCCGAGTTCTTCCAGTCGGCAAGGTAGTTTGACCACTGGAATATCCTTAGCGGTTTCTGCTTCTCGCGATTCGATAACCAGATCCGTTTTGGCCTGCGCCTGACAAAATAAGGCCATACCCGCTGCGCTATCGGCAGCGGATAATGCACTGGGGGCTTCGCTGTATTGCACTTCCCCTTGCAGCAACTTACCCATGCATTTGCCGCATTTACCATTACGGCAGCCATAAGGTAAATGCACCCCCTGGCGAATGGCGGCCTCTAAAACCGTTTCATCGCGATTAACGCTGAACGTGTGGCCAGTTGTTTCAATTTTGACGCGATTTGTCATAAACAGGTATTCTCATTAATTGGTGGTGCCGCATTATACCTTATGGCGGTTGCAGAAAAACCCCGAAACAGTGTGTCTATTGTCACTCACGGGTGCTTAAATAAAATATGTTGCTTTATGTTGCTTTATGTTGCTTTATGTTGCTTTATGTTGCTTTATGTTGCTTTATGTCGCTGCACAGAGCAGCAATGGCGGGTTACTGTGAGGTTATTAGTGCAGCTTAGTCTTTCGAAAAAATAGCCAGTTCATCCCAGATTGAATCAACATGCTCCTTAACCGACTTATCCATTGTAATTGGTACACCCCACTCCCGTGTGGTTTCCCCTGGCCACTTATTGGTTGCATCCATTCCCATTTTACTGCCCAAACCGGAAACGGGTGAAGCAAAATCTAAATAGTCTATCGGTGTATTTTCGATTAAGGTGGTATCTCGTGCGGGATCCATTCGGGTTGTCATCGCCCAGATAACGTCTTTCCAGTCGCGCACATTAACATCGTCATCCACAACAATCACAAATTTTGTGTACATAAACTGGCGCAAGAAGGACCATATTCCCATCATCACGCGCTTGGCATGGCCAGCGTATTGTTTTTTCATACTGACAACGGCAACACGGTACGAGCAACCTTCAGGCGGTAGATAAAAATCCACTATCTCGGGAAACTGCTTTTGCAAAATGGGTACAAACACTTCGTTTAAGGCTACGCCTAAAATAGCCGGCTCATCCGGCGGCCGGCCAGTATAGGTACTATGGTAGATGGGCTTTTCTCTGTGGGTGATCCGCTCAATAGTAAATACGGGGAATTTATCCACTTCATTATAATAACCGGTGTGATCGCCAAAGGGGCCTTCGTCCGCCATTTCATCGGGGTAAATTACGCCTTCTAATACATACTCTGCTGATGCGGGCACTTGCAAGCTGTTGCCAATACATTGGGTTACTTCTGTTTTTGCGCCACGCAATAAACCAGCAAAAGCATATTCCGATAAACTGTCCGGCACCGGTGTGACGGCACCTAAAATAGTGGCGGGATCAGCACCCAGCGCAACGGCAACCGGGAACGGTTCGCCAGGGTGTTTTTCCTGCCAGTCTTTAAAGTCCAGCGCGCCGCCGCGATGTGCCAGCCAACGCATAATGACTTTGTTTTTAGCGATCACTTGCTGGCGATAAATACCCAGGTTTTGCCTTTCTTTGTTCGGCCCTTTGGTGACCACTAACGCCCAGGTAATAAGCGGTGCCGCGTCTCCCGGCCAGCAGGTTTGAATGGGGATTTTAGTTAAGTCGACATCGTCACCTTCAACAATATGTGTCTGGCAAGCGGCTTTTTTTATGACCTTTGGCGCCATGTTCAATACTTGCTTGAAGATGGGCAGTTTTTCCCATGCGTCCTTCATGCCTTTGGGTGGATCGGGCTCTTTTAACATCGCCAGCACTTTACCCACTTCGCGCAATGCTTCTACCGATTCTTCGCCCATACCGAGTGCCACACGTTCGGGTGTACCAAATAAATTACCTAATACGGGAACATCAAAGCCTTTCGGGTTTTCAAATAACAAAGCAGGGCCTTTAGCACGTAAAGTGCGGTCACAAATTTCTGTCATCTCTAAATACGGATCAACTTCCTGCGTGATGCGTTTTAACTCGCCACGGTCTTCCAGCAGTTTAATGAAGTCTCTTAAGTCTTTATATTTCATAGTATGATTTTTAATCTAAATTCCCCGTCCGCTTGCGGCGGGCACAAAACCGTTGGGGTTTCCAAAGGGGTGCATACCCCGTTGACGATATATAATTGATTAACCACAACGGACACGAAGAACACAACGCTTAAAAATCAATATCTTATGTCCTGCCATTACACCTGAAATTTTGTTAAGACCAAACATATAATTTTATCTTTTCGTTGTGTACCCAAAACACTTCATGGGGCGGTCTCTCCTTCGTGTTCGTTGTGGTTAATATTTTTAATTTTGTAGAACCTAAATCCTAAAACCACCGTGTCGCTTGCGGTTTTTATAATCATTCCAGACAATGCCACCAATCACACCTAGTATAATCATCACAAAGGTTAAGCCCCAATACCATGCCGGGAAGCTTGCACGCACACCTGCCAGCTCTTCTGCTGTTGGCACATGTTTACCTTCTAAACTGGCCAGTGCCATTTCAATGCTATTACGCATTAAAGTGTTTTCCTGTTGTGCTTTAATTAATTTAGACTGCGCACTGTTTGAGTCAATATTTTTGCTATCTTTTGTTTGCTGTTGCAGTACCAGTAACTTTGTTTTTAGGCGTTTAATTTCCTGTGTGGCTTTTTCAAGGTCGTCTGCATTAACAACATTGCCATTATTTTCGATAATGGGTTGACTGCTTGTCACGCCTTTTTTTAATTCTTTAATAGTGGTGGTTGCATTAGAAAGCTGGTCGCGCTTTATTTGTAGTTCGCGATCTTTCTTTGTTAACTGTTCGTTGACTATTTTTAATGTTTCTACTGTTTTCTGATATTGTTCAAATAAATTATCATATTCTTTTGTTGCGGGCTTACTTTTAACTAAAAAGTTAGCGGCCACCCAACCCTGAGTGCCATCTTCGGTGCGCACACTGATAAAATCACCCTGACGGCCCATAACGGTAACCACACTGCCACTGGCAATGGATTTTAAAATAGGGCTTTGTTCGTCAGCAAGCTGATGTATGCCGAGTAAAATTCTGTCGGTGACATAAAGTTTTTCTGCAAAGCTCTGGCTGGTATAAATTAAAAGCAGGCTGAGAAAGGCGATTCGCACTTTAGTATTTTTTATTATAAAACGATTTAAACTGGCTTTCATTTTTGTTCCTTGGTTTGTTATGCCGCTATACCCGCGTGTCGGAGTAAGGCGTTTATTTCAGGTTCACGCCCCCGAAATGCTTTAAATAATTCCATTGGTTCTTTACTGCCACCTTGTTCTAAAATAGCATGTAGGAATTCTAACCCTGTTTGCCGGTCAAAAATACCGCGCTCTTCAAACTTTGAGAATGCATCGGCAGATAATACTTCTGCCCATTTATAACTGTAATAACCCGCAGCATAACCACCGGCAAAGATATGTGAAAAACTATGTTGGAAACGGTTAAATTCAGGTGGAAAAATAACGGCGACTTTTTCTCGAACGCTGTCTAATACTGCCTGAATATCCAGACCTTTGTCCGATTTAAACTCAGAGCTTTGATATTCGGCGTGTATTTTTAAATCAAAAATTGAAAACTCAATTTGTCGAACCATTTGTATACTTGACTGAAAGTTTTTAGCCGCGTGCATGCGTTTATATAAATCTGCTGGCATTGGTGCCTGTGTTTGATAATGTGCGGCTATTAAATCCAGTACTTCGCGTTCCCAGCACCAGTTCTCTAAAAACTGACTAGGTAACTCTACCGCGTCCCATGCGACTCCATTTATACCTGATACGCTCAAATAGTTAACCTGTGTGAGCATATGGTGCAGACCGTGGCCAAACTCATGGAATAAGGTAATGACTTCCTGATGGGTAAATAATGCGGGCTCATCACCAATTGGCGGTGTGAGGTTACAGGTTAAATAAGCGACCGGTATCTGTAGCTGCCCGGTTTGATGAACAACGCGCCCCTGACAATCGT
The DNA here is from genome assembly GCA_024275115.1 of Gammaproteobacteria bacterium. GTDB lineage: Bacteria > Pseudomonadota > Gammaproteobacteria > UBA6429 > Thiohalophilaceae > SZUA-37. The sequence goes on along the minus strand of JAJRZT010000097.1, from coordinate 2,817 downwards.
CCATCCATGCACCGCCACGTTTTTTCTCGCGCGCATATAAGTCGAGATAAAACTGGCCACGAACACGGTTGTCACTATCACGTATTTCAAATACACGTACGGCTTTATGCCAGGTTTCAACACCTTGTATTTCTTTTATCTGAATACCATAAATTTTATTGACTACGGCAAACATACCATCCAGTACACGTTGCTCAGGGAAATACGGCTTCAATTCTTCCTGGCTAATAGCATATTTTTTCTGCCGCAAGTTTTCGGAATAGTACATGATGTCCCAGGCTTCGATGTCCTGAATGCCGTACTTTGATTTTACAAAGTCTTTTAATTCCTGATATTCTTTTTCGGCTACCGCTTTGCATTTTTCAATTAACTGATTTAAAAAATTAAAGACATCATCGGTTGCCTCTGCCATTTTAGTTGCCAGGGATAATTCAGCATAATTATTAAAACTTAATAACTCTGCCAGTTCATGCCGGAATGCTAAAATTTTCTGCATATTATCGGAATTATCCCACTTGCCTGTATTGCTGCCCTGATCAGATGCACGGGTAACAAACTCACGATACATTTGTTGGCGTAAAGTTCTGTCATCAGCATACATCATTACCGCCATATAAGAGGGCGCATCCAGGGTAAATACCCAGCCATCTAATTCTTTCTGTTCAGCCGCCTGTTTTGCCATAGCAACCGCAAACGCTGGCAAGCCAGAAAGATCTTTTTCATGGCTGATATGTTTATGCCATGCATGGGTCGCATCTAAAATATTTTCTTCAAATTGTGTTTTTAATTTTGACAGTTGTTGCTTAATTTCTTTAAAACGCTGCTTTTTATTTTTTTCTAAATCAACACCGGACAAATGAAAGTCACGCAGTGCATTGGTTATTATTTTTTGTTGTGCAATATCTAAACTTGAAAAGTAGGCACCATCAGCAACGCTTTGATACGCTTGATGTAGTTTTTCATTTTGCCCAAGCTCGGTTGAGTATTCACTGAGTTTGGGCAAACATTGATTATATGCCTCGCGCAATGCGTCATTATTTACTACCGAATTCATATGACTTACCGGCGACCATACGCGTTGTAACTTGTTCGACATTTCTTCCAGTGGTTGCACTAGGTTTTCCCAGTTAAAACTCGGCTGCTCAAGCAATACAGTAAGCTGTTGTCGATTATCCTTTAAAATCTGATCAATCGCAGGCTCAACATGCTTTGGTTTAATATGCGCAAAAGGCGGCAATTGTGGCCGCTCCGCTTGTAACATGGTTAATAGTGGATTTGTCATGGTATATATATAGTATGATGCCAATATGGATAAACTGTACAGAGTCTACTAAACCCTTGGCAAAGCTACAATTTTTACTTATTGGCTTAAAAATTAACCATTATGCATGAATCGGACATTCCCTACGAAAATCTGACTCCGGACGTTATCCTCGACAGTGTCGAAAACCTTGGTTTGTTGAGCGATGGACGCTTTTTAGCACTCAATAGTTACGAAAATCGGGTTTACCAGGTCGGAATAGAAGACGAACAACCCATTATTGCTAAATTCTATCGCCCCAACCGCTGGACAGATGCCGCTATCCTCGAAGAGCACCAATTTGCCGATGATTGTGTCGAGCAGGAAATCCCACTGATTGCGCCATTATCCTTTAACCAAACTACGCTGCATCGTTTTAGTGATTTTCGCTTTAGCCTGTACAAACGCTACGGCGGGCGTGCTCCGAATCTGGATAACCCCGAACATTTAGAATGGTTAGGCCGGTTTATTGGCAGACTGCATGCGGTCGGTAGCCGCTTTCCGTTTCAGCATCGCCTAACACTTACCCCTGCGACCTTTGGCCATGCCAGTTTAAAGTTTTTGCTTGAGAATAATTTTATTCCCGACGAAATTAAACACAACTACCAACTGGCCGCACAGCAAGTGCTAGAAATTATTGACCAACAATTTTCTAGCTACTCGCATTTGCCTCTTATTCGTTTGCATGGTGACTTACACGTGGGCAATATTTTATGGACCGACAAAGGCCCACATATTGTTGACCTCGATGACTGCATGATGGGCATCGCTATGCAGGATATCTGGATGCTACTGTCAGGAAGCGAAACTGAAATGGTTGTGCAATTGAATGCCATTATAAAAGGCTACAGTCAATTTTATGATTTTGACCCTGCCAGTTTAAATTTAATTGAAGCACTACGCAGCTTAAGACTTTTAAATTACAGCGCATGGCTAGCACGCCGCTGGCATGATCCGACTTTTCCGCTGAATTTTTCCTGGTTTAACGAGCCGCGTTACTGGGAAGAACAGCTTTATACTTTGCGGGAGCAAATTGAGAAGATGCAGGCAACACAAATTTTATCTTTTTATAGTAGCTAGGTTTTTAACCACGAAGGGCGCAAAGAAAAAATAAAAGTATTGCGAGTGATGCGTGGCGACCTTACTTAGTAAGAGCATAAATATCAAATAAATGCTTATGCAAATCTGAGGTTAATTACGACCTTTTATTTCCAAAAAACTGAAAGAGATTGCTCGTTATTTTTTTATTAAGACCAATTGAAAACCATTGATCCAGAAATGTGAGGGTTTCAAAATTCTTGACTCCATGAAGTTCTCCCATAATCCATTGGGTTTTGGATAATAGTTCATCAGGGATGGAAGTGAGTATTTCATGTTTGATGTGGTCTAATGAATCTGGACACCGAAATGGGATAAACTAACCCAAGAAAAGAAGGTGCCAAAAATGACAAAAACAAGACCGAGTTACACAACAGAATTTAAACAAGAAGCAGCGAGTCTAGTACTTGACAAAGATT
>JAJRZT010000096.1 GCA_024275115.1 Gammaproteobacteria bacterium | reverse complement strand
TACTCTATCCAGCTGAGCTACGGGCGCAGGAAAAAGACGTGTGATTTTAGCACGTCTTTTAGGCTTGTCTTAGTTGTTCATGGCAATCAGTTGTAAATGCCGTTTGTATAAAAACATCTCTGGTTTTGGTTTGAGTGGGCGGTGCTTGCGTGGTTTGAGAGCGCTGTCGTCGGTAAACTTTACAGTTAATTGTGGCGCTGTGGTTTTATGATGATTTTTACTGCAAAAAAAGTCGGTATAGCTTACGGTTTTTTAATAAAACGATTAAAAGGCACAGGTTTTAGTTGCTGCCGATGTGTTTCGTAGGGTTTAGTGTAAAAATGCGATATTTTTTGTCGGTAAAGATTACACTTATTGATGACTCAAGGAGGTGGTTTGAGTAGGTGAAATGGATTGGTCTTGGCTTTACAAGTATTTACAAGTTTTGGCATGAAACGTGCTTATCTAGACTCTGTAAAAACTTGTTTGTCTAAAAACTGTGAATCAGGTTGGGTAATGAGATTTTAAACACAGATAGAATCAGGTTTTACGGTTTAATCTAATTTTTTATAATCAAGGAGATGTACAATGGAACAAAATTCAAATGAAATTCATGGACATGAAGACACAAAAAAATTATCTTTTGTCGTTGTGTTTTTATCATTATTTGTTATTGCTCTATTCGGTTTTGCGCCATTAATTTAATAACATATTTAAGTTGATTGAATTATTTATGGTAAAATTTTGGCCTCCGGCAGCGAGGCCAGTGTCTTCATGGTGTTTACGCGCATGTTTGCCGTCTAAAAGTATCAAAAGGTGAGTTGCCGTCTCGGGCATTGACCGGGAGTTATATGCAGTGCTCGATGTTTATAAATCAGTTTACAATCTTGAAGGGTCTCCTTTTCGCTTAGGCCCTGATTATCGTTTTTCTTTTGGGCATCAGACGTATGATGATGCTAAATCCTATTTAAAATACGCAATTGCCGAAGGTGAAGGTATTGTCGCTATAACTGGTGCGCCGGGTACGGGTAAGACGACGCTGATTGGTTCTTTGATTTCAGAATTAGAGCTTGGTAATGTGCAAGTTGGAGTAGTTACGAATGTTCAGCTTGATTCCGGTAATCTTCTGGATATGGTGATTGATGCTTTGTCTCTGAATCTTGATCGTTCGGATAAATCCAGTGCTGTACAGGGATTTAATCTGTATTTGCAGCATCAGTATGAAAAAGGGCGGCGAGTTGTTCTTATTGTGGATGAGGCGCAGGGGTTAACGCCTGCACTTTTGGAGGAGCTGCGCCTTTTTTCAAATTTTCAATATAAGTCAAGCTTACTTTTGCAGATATTTTTGGTTGGGCAAGAGCCATTGATGGATATTATAAAATCACCCGGTATGGAGCAATTGCATCAGCGATTGATAGCGGCGGCACGGCTTAAGCCTCTAGATTTTGAGCAAACGGTTGACTATGTCATGCATCGCTTAAGTTGTGTTGGCTGGAAGAATGATCCGGCTTTTACCGATGAAGCGCTTAGCCTTATTCATAAGTTTAGCGCAGGAGTTCCTCGTCGAATAAACCTTATCTGTCATCGTCTGTTTTTGCATGCGGGCCTAAAGGGCCGGCATGAGCTTATTGGTGGGGATGCTTTAAATGTTATTGTTGAGTTACATAAAGAGGGCTTGTTGACGCCGGTCGCGCAAAAGGCTTTGGGTCAGTATGTTGGCGGTATTAAAGGGTTGGTTGCGAATTAAAGATTATAGTTTTGGTTTGCCTGCATAAAATGATGCATTTAGCTGCTATATAAGAGAGGTTGGGTTTTAAGTTATAGCAACAGCATGGGCGGGGTGAATGCAGTCGATATATGTTTTTTGTTCGGTCGTTAAACTGTCTAAATTGCACGAAAGTGCTAAACTTCTTGTTTGGTTTTATTCTAAACGTGCTGTCGGTATTTCGCTCCTTCGGCTTTTTTAATTTTAAGGATTGTTGGATGCCGGTATGAGTACCGTAAAGTTTTTTCGTCATTCTACAAAGCTGTCCAGATATTATGTGCCGACAGAGTTTGTTGTTGTCGCAGTTATCGAGTTTCTGGTTTTAATGTTCTCATTGTATCTCGCTCTGGAACTGCGTTTCTGGGACGGTGGCTGGCGCACAGATTTTGGTGATTTTGCACCCAAGGCGCTGGTTTATGCCATTGTTATGCAGCTTAGCTTGTTGGCATTTGGTCTGTACCAGAGGCAAACTGGGCGTTTTATTAATATGCTGGTGTTACGTATTGCCAGTGGGCTTTTGCTGGGGCTGATACCGCTAGGCGTTAGTTTTTATTTTCTGCCCTCATTTTTTCTTGGCCGTAGCGTACTGCTTTTAGCCGTTATTTTCAGCTTTTTCTTCATTTCTGTCGTTCGTCTGTTTTTTAGAAAGGTTGTTAAAGAGCAGAGCATGTGGACGCGCGTATTGGTATTGGGCGCTGGTGAAAAAGCAGGTTTGATTCGTGAAGCGGTTAATACAGGTGAGATACGAGGCCTGAATATTGTTGCCTGTATACCTTTGCCCGGAGATAAAGATGCTTCTGATAAAGTGGTTGTCAAATCTTTAGATAAGCCATTGGTAAAATATGTTGAAGAGCTTGATATTGATGAGATCGTTATCGCGGTTGATGACCGTCGCTCGCGGGGCTTTCCTGCAAAGGAATTAATTGACTGCAAGATGAGCGGCGTGAATATCTTGGATCTAGTCACTTTTTTTGAGCGTCGAGCAGGAAAAATTCGGCTGGATATGCTGAATCCCAGCTGGTTGTATCTGTCGGAAGGTTTTCAGATGGGGGCTTTGCGCCGTTTAGGTAAAAGGGTTTTTGATATTGTTGTTGTTTTGTTATTAGCACCGGTGGCGTTGCCCTTCGCTGTTATGGTTAGTCTGGCAATATTTATAGAAAGTGGTGGTCGAGGTGGTGTGCTATATAGCCAGATTCGAGTTAAACAGGACGGTCAGCTATTTAAGATATATAAATTTCGCAGTATGGTAACAGATGCTGAAAAAGACGGGGTGCCTCAATGGGCTTCAAAAAACGATTCTCGTATTACTCGGGTAGGCAGGGTCATTCGCAAAGGGCGGCTTGATGAGTTACCGCAGCTATATAATGTCTTAAATGGTGATATGAGTTTCGTTGGCCCCAGGCCGGAACGGCCTGAATTCGTGGCCAAGCTCGCAAAAGCGGTGCCATATTATGAGGAGCGGCATCGGGTGAAGCCGGGCTTAACTGGCTGGGCGCAAGTGTGTTATTCCTATGGTGATACCGTTGGAGACAGCATCGAAAAGCTACAGTATGATTTATATTACGTGAAGAATTACAGTCTGTTGCTGGATATGCTGATCTTATTGCAAACAGCAGAGGTGGTGATGCTGGGTAAAGGTGCGCAATAACCCCGCTGCTTGAAACGGTTGCAAGGTATTAGGGTTGATATTCCGGTGATAAGCCTTTTTTTCTGTATTGCGTAAAGTAAAGCTCTCCAATCAATTAAGCCTGGCAAAGGGCTTGATGCCATAGATTCAGGTCGCGGTTGTATGCCGCGCTTTCAGTGCCGTCGCTGCGAGCCATGCTCCAATTAGGTGTCATCACCTGGTGCAGTGGCTTCTGCCGGGTTTGCGGTCGCTTCATCATCATTTCAGGTTTCCCTCTTGAGAAAGAGTCATCGTCACAGCCATTAACTTTGTGAAGTATCGCAGAGGCTGGTATGTTCATCACAATTCGAGCCTGTATTTTCTTTATACAATACCGATCAGGGCGGCACTTGTATTAAGTATTCTAAAAGTGAGGCGACCTTCAGTGGGTTGTGTAATCCCCCCATTAATAACAGGAGCTATTAGTAGAGATCATGCTGCCATAGCAAGCTTCTGCATCGGCGTTATACCGCCCAGCGCCATGTTTGGTCTTTCGTTATTGTAAGACCATAACCATCGGGTGGCAAAATTTCGTACCTCATCAATACTCGAAAAAAGATACTGACTAAGCCAGGCATATCTTACGGTACGGTTATACCGCTCAATGTAAGCGTTCTGCTGTGGCTTTCCGGGCTGTATATAGTCCAGTCGGATGCCTTGTTCTTCCGCCCACTGTTTCACAGTGCTACTGATATATTCCGGGCCATTGTCGCAACGAATCGCTTTGGGTTTGCCGCGCCACTCGATAATGCGCTCTAGGCTGCGAACCACGCGCTCGCCGGGCAGGGAGAAATCAGCCTCGATACCCAGACCTTCACGATTAAAGTCATCAAGCACGTTAAATAACCGGAATGAGCGACCATCTTCCAGCGCATTATGCATGAAATCCATTGACCAGCATTCGTTAATCGCTTTAGGCGCGGTCAG
>JAJRZT010000095.1 GCA_024275115.1 Gammaproteobacteria bacterium | reverse complement strand
TTGAAAAGTGTTCTACTATATTGGGACTCATTTTGGGCTTCCATCAGCTTAAAAACACTATTTGATCATATAAATCTATGATGTCAATAGCTTTTTAATGATCTGGCCCTGCACAACCGTCCTTGCTGCGGCAAAATCTGCTGCTAAAGTGGTAAACTGGTTTGCCTGTATCGTACAACCGGGGGTATCGTCTTTAGGGTAAAAATACAGCACGACATTTTGCTTACCCTTAAAATCAGATAAAGTTAGACTTTCACCCGCCTGATTTACAGCACTAAACGCGGGTGCAGCTTGTCCTTTTTCTAACATATCGCCCTCTTGCGTATTACGCTGGTTTCCAGATGCCAACAGCAGGATCATCTGTTTGGGTGCTTTTGCCCTTGGCCATTTCAACATTGGTCGATTCTTGAGCCGGCTGCTGCGCTAAGGACTTAGCACGATCATTGGCGACATCGACACTAAATGCGGCTAATTGTGCGAGCAGGTCATTTCTGTCTTTCTCCGTACCCGGATACTCAGCACTGAAATAGCCAATAACAGCCGACAAATATTGCAGCCCCACCATTAAATCTTCTTCAACCGCCTTATCATGCTGTGAAATGGCCGAAAAAATATTATTTAATAACTCAGATGATAATTGAATTTGTTTACTCATAATGAATACCTTAATAGTTTGATACGTTATTTTAACTTGAATAAAGACAACACACACCCTTTTAATTTACACTAGACACGAAGGCCATCATGTATTTTTTATTGCTGATACACCTGGCAGCTTAAATTTTAATATCACTCAACTTTTAAAGGTTATTCACATGCCACATTACGACTTACTTTCAATTGGTGCCGGCAGCGGTGGTTTATCAGCGGCCGAGCGCGGCGCACTTTACGGTAAAAAGTGCGCAGTTATCGAAAACAAAATTGTTGGTGGTACTTGTGTGAATGTTGGTTGTGTTCCCAAAAAAGTTATGTGGTTTGCGTCTGGCGTTGCAGAAACCTTACACAACGCGTCCGGTTATGGTTTTGATGTGGACATTAAAAGTTTCAGCTGGAAAAAATTAGTGGATGCGCGCGAGAACTACATTAAGGGAATCACCACCTGGTACGGTTCCTACTTAAAAGATTCTGATATTGATTATATTCAAGGCACAGCAAAATTTGTTGACGCGCATACTCTGGATGTTGATGGTACTCAATATACTGCCGATCATATTGTTGTTTCACCTGGCGGCTATCCCGTGGTGCCTGATATTCAAGGTGCCGAGTTTGGTATTACTTCCGATGGGTTCTTTGAGCTCACCGAACAACCAAAACGTGTTGCGGTTGTGGGAGCAGGTTATATTGCCGTTGAGCTGGCCGGTTTACTGAATGGTTTAGGCAGTGATGTTTCAATGTTATTACGCCGCGGCCACTTTTTATCCGGCTTTGATGTGATGTTGCGCGATACCTTAATGGAAGGCATGGTTGAAGATGGCGTTAATATTATGTCTAAAATTAACGTGCAAAAAATTGTAAAAGAAACCGGCAATAAGCTAACCATTGTTTGTGATAACGGCATTGTACTTGAAAACTACGATGCTTTAATCTGGGCTATCGGGCGCGCACCGGCAACCGCGAATTTAAATTTAGACGCTGCGGGCGTTGAATTTGATGAGCGCGGTTATATTCCTTGCGATGATTTTCAAAACACCAACGTAAAAAATATTTATTCCGTTGGCGATGTAACCGGCCGCGCACAACTCACCCCCGTCGCAATCGCTGCTGCACGAAGATTATCCGATCGTTTATTTAACAACATGTCAGACAGAAAACTGGATTATGAAAACATTCCAACGGTTATGTTTAGCCACCCCCCCATTGGTACCATCGGCTTAACCGAAGAACAGGCACGCACTGAACACGGTGATGCGGTAAAAGTTTACACTTCAAGTTTTACCGCTATGTACCATGCGCTTTGCCCTAACCAGCAAAAAACCGCACTAAAATTAATTTGTGTTGGCGCCAATGAAAAAGTCGTGGGCTGTCATATTATTGGTATGGGTGCAGATGAAATGTTACAGGGTTTTGCAGTTGCCATTAAAATGGGCGCAACCAAAAAAGACTTTGATAATACTGTTGCGATTCACCCGACCAGTGCAGAAGAACTGGTAACGATGCGTTAAAGTTATCCTTATGTCTATTCGATCTTACAAAAATAAAATACCGACCATTGGCGATAACGCATATATTGATGACTCGGCTATTGTCATTGGCGAAGTAACGATTGGCATTGATGTTTCTGTCTGGCCTTTAACGGTTATCCGTGGTGACGTCAATTCAATTTGCATTGGCAACAAAACCAATATTCAGGATGGCTCTGTTTTACACGTCACACACGATGGCCCTTATGATTATAATCGTGGTGGCTATGCGCTTAACATCGGTAATAACATTACTGTGGGGCACAATGTTATCTTGCATGGCTGCACCATTGGTGATAACTGTTTAATTGGTATGGGCTCGACTATTATGGATGGCGTGGTGATTAAACCAAATACCATTATTGGAGCCGGCAGCCTGGTTTCCCCCGGTAAGCAATTAGATGAAGGTTGCCTGTACGTTGGCCGACCGGTTAAAAAAGTACGTGAGTTAAGTGAGGACGAAATCGAATCTATTCAGTATTCCGCCGACCATTATGTTGAGCTTAAAAATACCTACCTTGAAGAGTTCTAACGCGGCACTAAAAGCCTCAGAAGTCCCCCCTTTAAATCATCGACTTTTTCTATTTGACCTATTTTGCATCGAAATAGACTATAATAATAGACTACTTCTAAATTTTCTCGTCATTGCGAGCGACAGCACGGCAATAACACAACCTTTAATGAGTTACCCTGATAATGCAATCCGCACCCAATCTTTTTTCTTACAAACAACACTGGGCCAAACGCTTTGGTACGGCTCCAGTGTTGCCGATGTCCAAGCAGGAAATGGATGATCTGGGCTGGGACAGTTGCGATATTATTATTGTCACGGGTGATGCATATATTGACCACCCTAGTTTTGGGATGGCGCTCATTGGGCGCTTACTCGAAGCGCAAGGCTTTCGCGTTGGAATAATATCCCAACCCAGCTGGCAAGACAAAGCCGACTTTACCCAACTGGGCAAGCCTAACTTATTTTTTGGCATTACTGCGGGCAATATGGACTCGATGGTAAACCGGTATACCGCCGACAGAAAAATTCGCCGCAATGATGCTTACACTGCAAACGCTGAAGCCGGTAAACGCCCCGACCATTCAGTGAATGTTTATGCGCAACGTGCACGCGAAGCCTATAAAAATATACCCATTATTATAGGTGGTATCGAAGCAAGCTTAAGGCGCATTGCCCATTTCGATTACTGGTCTGAAAAAGTACGTCGTTCAATTTTACCTGACTCAAAAGCCGATATGCTTTTCTTTGGTAATGCCGAACGCGCCATTGTCGAACTCGCACACCGTTTAGCCAAAGGTGAAAACATAAAAGACATTCGTGATATTCGCGGCACGGCTTTTATGACGAACAGCATCCCTAATGACTGGAATGTTATTAACTCTACCGACGTTGATCAACCAGGCAGAATTGAAAAACCCGTCGACCCTTATCTTGATACATCAAAACAAGATAAAGATTGCAAGCAGTCGCAACAAACTAAAAATGTTATTCAATTTCAACCTAAAACAGTTAACCTAAAATTAAACCGAACAACAACCGCTATCCGCTTGCCTTCATTTGAACAAGTTTCAACGGATAAAGTTTTGTACGCACATGCATCACGCGTATTCCACCTTGAAACCAACCCCGGTAATGCGCGCACGTTAATACAGCAACATGGTTCAAGAATGGTTTGGCTTAACCCGCCGCCTATTCCATTAACAACTGCCGAGCTCGATCATGTTTATGAATTTGATTACACGCGCAAGCCACATCCTAGCTATCGCGATGCAAAAATGCCGGCATGGGAAATGATTCGCCACTCCATTAATATTATGCGCGGTTGCTTTGGTGGCTGTACTTTTTGCTCCATTACCGAGCATGAAGGTCGAATTATACAAAGCCGTTCTGAAGATTCGATTATTCGTGAAATCGAAACCATCCGCGATAAAGTCCCCGGCTTTACCGGCCATATTTCAGACCTCGGTGGACCAACCGCTAACATGTACGAACTTAAGTGCAAGTCTGAAAAAATTGAATCGGCCTGTCGGCGATTATCCTGTGTTTATCCAGATATTTGCAAAAATTTAAATACCGATCATACGCCACTTATTCATTTATATAAGCGTGCCCGTAAGCTGCCCGGTATTAAAAAAATATTTGTCTCCTCTGGATTGCGTTACGATATCGCCGTACGCTCACCGGAATATATTAAAGAGCTGGTGTCTCATCATGTTAGTGGTTATTTAAAAATTGCACCTGAGCATACCGAAGAAAACACTTTAAATAAAATGATGAAACCCGGTATTGGCAGCTACGATAAATTTAAAACCCTGTTCGATAAATTTTCTAAACAGGCCGGTAAAGAACAATACCTTATTCCTTATTTTATCTCCGCCCACCCTGGTACAACCGATGAAGATATGCTACACCTTTCATTATGGTTGAAAGCAAATAAATTTAGGCCAGATCAAGTGCAGGCGTTTATTCCAACGCCACTTGCGATTGCATCCGCTATGTACCACTCAGAAAAAAACCCATTAAAAAAAGTTGATACTAAATCTGAACAAGTGTTAACAGCAAAGGGGGCAATCCAACGCCGTTTGCATAAAGCCTTTTTACGTTATCATGATCCGGAAAACTGGCCTATTTTAAGGGATGCATTAAAAAAAATGGGGCGAGCCGATTTAATTGGCAGTGGTAAAAAACATTTAGTGCCAGCATGGCAACCTGAAGGCACGGGGATTAAAGCTGAAAAAGAAATTGCTCGAAATAAAAGTGAGGGTATTAAACCGTATAATAAGCCGCGCCATAAACACGGAAAAAAACAAACAAAACAACGCCGCCGCCAATAGCCAGTGCGCTAGAGAACGCCTTATTTTTTATTAAAAGGCGCAATTAATTTTCGAACCACATCATACTCTGCGTCAGACGTTATGGCAAAGCCGTTATATTTTTGGTCAATGGCTTTAATAATTCGCAGATGGTTTGGATTTTTACTGTCGAGCGCAAGGAAGGCTTTTTTAAGCTGTGCAAGTAACTCGGGGCTAACATTTTTACTGGCTGTAATGTTGTAAGGAGGCAAGTGGGGTGAGCTGTATAAAATGCGTAAGCCCTTGTTTTGCCATTTAAAGGCCTTGGTGTCTTTTAGAATACCAGCATCGAAGTCACCATGCATTACGGCGCGTGCAATGTTGTCATAGTGGCCGAGAAATTTTATGCCTTTAAAATCTTTGAGCATCAATCCGGAACCTACTACGGTAGCACGTTGTAACAGGGCGCGTTTATCACCAAAGGCAAATGTCTTTCCAGTAAGATCTTGCACTGTTTTAATGGGGCTATTCTGTTTAACAACAATCATTAACTGAAAACTGGCTTTACCTTTTGTTATCGTTTTTACAAGCAGCCGTGCATTGCTTTGTTCACGGGTACGTAGATAGGCCACGGGGGTGAGGTAAGCGAGGTCAACTTTGCCGTTGATAATGTCCTCAATGGCAACACCCATATTAGGTGCTAAGCGTAAGGAAACATTCTGATTTAAGGCTTTACTTAAATATTGGGTCAGGGGTTTAAGCCGCTTGTGCATTTCGGCTGGAATGTCCATTGCAACGGACCCTAAAATAAGTGTTTTGTTTTTTGCCGTGTTGCTGAGTACTTGCGTTGAGAAAAGAATACAAAATAAAAGGGTAATTAAACGCTGCGTCATGATGCGACCTGCTATTTTAAGCGGATTGTTTTTTGTTAATATCATCATAATGGGTAACGGCATTTCTGCCATTTTCTTTACTGTAATAAAGGGCGATATCGGCAAGATGGTATAATTTATCCGCATAATTTTTAAAGTTTTCAGCGGTTAAGGTTGCAATGCCGGAGCTGACGGTAAGGCGAACTGTTTTATCTGCAATGGGAATAATGAGTTCCTGAATTGTCTTACGTAACATTTCGGCAATTTCAATGGCGGTATTTTTGTTTGCACGCTTACAAATAATAACAAATTCTTCTCCACCAACTCGGCAAACGATATCGGTTTTGCGAATTCGCTTTTTTAAAACCGCCGCAATCTCTTTTAGAACATCATCGCCGAGGGAGTGGCCATGGGCATCGTTGATCGCCTTAAAAAAATCGATGTCGGTGAGAATAATGCTCACTGTATCGCCATGCCTATGGGTTAAGCTGATTTCTTTTTCTAAGTGTTCTTCAAAGTAACGGCGATTATATAAATTAGTTAAATCATCAGTGATAGCCAGTTTTAGAAATTTATCGCTCATCTGCTGCAGCTCTTTTTGTTGAGCTTGCAGTTCGTTGAAGCTTTGTTGTAGTTTCTGGTCTGCACTGTCAACGCGAGATTGTAACTGGCGATTAGCATCGTTGAGTTGCTGGTTTAGAGTATTGAACTGCATGGCTAGCTGCCCAAATTCATCGTTGCTGGGGATGGGGATCAGGTTGGCCATGTTGTTGTCACTGGTCGTACTCAGTGATTTTGAAATGGTGCGCACCGGGCGAATGACAATATAGGACAAGGCAAAAAATTCACCAAAGAGAATAATCAAAGTAATCAATATTTCACGCTTCAGGTATTTAAAGCGTTGTGAGTCGATATACTGAAGCGCAAGGCCGGTATTAATACCAAGGGTGAGCCTGCCTAATTTATCATTATCCAGTTTTATATCCGTGTTAAAGAGTTTCATACGGCTGCTGTCCTGAATGAGCGTGCCGGTTTGTGACATTACTTTGCCGTTATTGTTAACAACTTTGGCATAACCCACCTCATCAGAAAAAATAATTTCTTTTAATAGTAGATCAATAGTGTGGTAATCGTAACCAACGACACTGTAGGCAAGTGATTTGGAAACAAAGCGGGTAATATCACTCCCGCGGTTGTTTATTTCTTTCAGGATGCGTTGTTTTTCTTCATTCAGGCTAAACCAGCTGCTAATTGATAGCGTTGTTAGCAATACCAGTACCAGCATTAAGAGCACTTTTTGCCGGATGCCAAAGCGGATAAAGGATGTGGGGGAAAATTTCAAAACAATATTGCACAGCCGTTGGTTGTCGTTATAATCCTTATATAATATATCGGCAAAATACGGCGCAGCTTTAACTTTTCAATTAAGCTTAACTTGTTGTTTTTGTTACCATTCAAGCAAAATCCACTGGTTGACATTAGCTTTCTTCACATCGACCTCGGTTGCATCTAAAATGCCATCGCCGTTGCTGTCATACATATAATACGGTTTGCCTTTTTTGGGTGTAATTTTGGCATAGCGGAGTTTGCCGTTGACGCGCACTTCTTCAACAATGGCATCTTTTTTCTGGATAATGGTGATATCGGTGTCGTAGCCCGAAGGAACCGAGCTATCCTGTTTCTGTTGTGCTTCATCGGCGAGCTGGTTATCGGTGGGTGGTGTGCCGTCGGTTGAATAAGCGGGTGTGGTGATGACCAGACTTAAGCTAAACAGTGCAGAATAATAAAACAGCTTCATTGGGTTGGATCCTTAAATGGTTGTTTATGTCTTTGATTAAAGCAGCGAAATTTTTTCTGCGTCTTCATGTGATGGTTCAAAACCGACTTCTTCGTAATGTTTAAATATAGCTTCGAGAATTTCCTCCGGGCTGTCAATGATCTGCATCAAATCGAGGTCTTCGGGGTTCACCGTGCCTTCGGTCACCATGGTGTTTTTTATCCAGTCGATTAAGCCATCCCAAAAAGGACGGTGCACCAGAATGATGGGAATTTTTCGGGTTTTACCGGTTTGCACCAGTGTTAAAATTTCGGCCAGTTCATCCAGTGTGCCAAAGCCGCCGGGCATTACCACATAGGCCGAGGCGTACTTTACAAACATTACTTTGCGCGAGAAAAAATGCCGGAAGGTGAGCGATATATCCTGAAAACCATTGCCGGATTGTTCGTGTGGAAGCTGAATATTTAACCCCACGCTGGGTGATTTGCCTTCATAAGCACCCTTATTGGCGGCCTCCATAATGCCAGGGCCGCCGCCACTGACAACGGAAAAGCCCGCATCGGATAACGTGCGGGCAATGTCCACAGTCAACTGGTAATATGGGTGGTCGGTTTTGGTGCGTGCAGAACCAAAGATGCTAACCGAGGGGCTAATCTTAACCAGCCGCTCAAAACCTTCAACAAATTCAGCCATAATCTGGAAAATTTTCCAGGATTCACGTGTTAACTGGGTATCATTGACCGGGTTTAAGCCGGGGTGGAGAATTTTATTTGCTTTCGTCATTTGCTGTCTTTTTATTATGGTTTATTTAAAAGTATAGTGTGTATTTGAAATTGCGCTTAAATTATATAATTTAGCAATTAAATTTAATACATGGGCTGCTGACAGCGTAGAATACAGATTTAATCTAAATTCCCCGTCCGCTTGCGGCGGGCACAAAACCGTTGGGGTTTCCAAAGGGGAGAAGCGGAGCTCTCCCCTTTGGTCGTCAGCGGGGTGCATACCCCGTTGACGATATATAATTGATTTCCAACTCAAATTAAAGATAAATATTAAGACTAAGTTATGGCAGCCAAAAAAACTAAAAGTTCAGACATTAAACAAACCGCACCTTTTATTCTGGTCGATGGTTCATCGTATTTATTTCGCGCTTACCATGCGATGCCGGACTCATTTAAAAATTCCAAAGGTGAAGCCACCGGTGTTATTTATGGCGTGACCAATATGATCCGAAAATTACTGGCCGACTATGCGCCCAGTCATATCGCGGTAGTCTTTGATGCCAAGGGCAAAACCTTTCGGCATAAAATGTATAAGGAATACAAAGCGAATCGTCCACCAATGCCGGATGATTTGCGCGAACAAATTCAACCGGTGCACTTGATTGTTGAAGCGATGGGGCTGCCGTTGATTTGTGTTAGTGGCGTTGAAGCCGACGATGTGATCGGCACCCTTGCGCAACAAGCTAGCGAGTTAGGTATGGAAACGATTATTTCGACCGGTGATAAAGACATGGCGCAACTGGTGAATCAACATGTCAGCTTAATTAATACCATGAGCGATGCTTTTAGTGACATTAATGGCGTTAAAGAAAAATTTGGCGTGGCACCAGAACAGATCATTGATTACCTCGCATTAATGGGTGACAAAGCCGATAACATTCCGGGCGTGCCCAAGGTGGGGCCTAAGACCGCAGCAAAGTGGTTAGACACTTACGGCTCGATTGATAATATCATTGAACACGCCGATGAGATCAAAGGCAAGGTGGGTGAAAGCTTACGTGAGAATTTACAACAATTACCGTTGTCAAAAGAACTCACCACGATTAAGTGTGATGTTGAACTGGACTGCACACCAAAAACCTTAGTGCATGCCGAACCAGACATTGAAACTTTACGTGAGTTATTCAGCCGTTATGAATTTAAAAGTTGGCTGGCACAACTTGATGACAGTAATGGCAATAGCCAGACGGCGAAAGATAAAACATCGCAAAAAGCAGAAGTAAAAACTCAGTACGATAAAGTGTTGACCGAAAAACAACTTAATGGCTGGTTAAAAAAATTAAAAACAGCAGATGTATTTTCTTTTGATCTGGAAACAACCAGTTTAAATTATATGCAGGCGGAAATTGTCGGCCTGTCTTTTGCGGTCGAAGCCAACAAGGCGGCCTATGTGCCACTAGCGCATTGTTACGAAGGCGCACCGCAGCAACTGGACATAGACAAGGTGCTTGCACTATTTAAACCTTTATTAGAAGACAAAAATAGTGCCAAGCTCGGGCAAAATTTAAAATACGATATGAGTGTGCTGGCGAATTACGATATAAACATGCAAGGCATTGCCTTTGATACCATGCTGGAATCCTATGTGCTAAACAGTGTGGCGAGCCGACATGATATGGATACCCTTGCATTGCGGCATTTAGATAAACACACCATTCACTTTGAAGACATTGCAGGCAAAGGTGCCAAACAAATTACCTTTGACTATGTTGATATTGATAAAGCAACGGAGTACGCCGCAGAAGATGCCGATATCACTTTACAGTTACACCAAACTCTCTGGCCACAGTTGCAAGCCGTCGAGCCATTAGAAAATGTTTTTAAGACACTCGAAATGCCGTTACTGCCGGTGTTGTCGCGTATGGAAAGGCGCGGTGTGTTGCTCGATACCAACGCATTAGCGACGCAAAGCACGCAATTAACCAGGCGTATTACAGAATTAGAAACGCAAGTGCATATCCTGGCCGGTGAAGAATTTAATTTAGGTTCACCAAAACAATTACAGAAAATATTATTCGAAAAGTTAGGCTTGCCGGTTATATCTAAAACACCCAAAGGCCAGCCGTCCACCGCCGAATCGGTGTTAGTTGAGCTAGCACATGATTATGAATTACCGAAGTTGCTTTTGGAATATCGCTCACTGTCAAAGTTAAAGTCAACCTATACCGACAAGTTACCGAAGATGATCGATGCCACGACTGGCCGAGTACATACATCGTATCATCAGGCGGTAGCGGCAACCGGTCGGTTATCATCCACTGATCCGAACTTACAAAACATTCCGGTGCGAACTGAGGAAGGCAGGCGCATTCGTAAAGCCTTTATTACCCGACCGGGGTATAAAATGCTGGCAGCGGATTATTCGCAAATTGAACTGCGTATCATGGCGCACTTGTCTGAGGACAAAGGATTATTGCATGCCTTTGAAAAAGGGATTGACGTGCATAGTGCAACGGCGGCTGAAGTGTTTGATGTTGAAGTTGATGCCGTCAGTAAAGAACAACGTCGGCGCGCTAAAGCGATAAACTTTGGTTTGATTTACGGCATGTCCGCTTTTGGCTTAGCCAGGCAACTTGATATTGAGCGCCATCAGGCGCAATCCTATGTTGACTTATATTTTGAGCGTTACCCTGGTGTAAAAGACTATATGGAGCGCACCCGCAAAGTGGCGAGTGAGCAAGGCTATGTTGAAACCGTTTTAGGGCGGCGGCTTTATTTACCCGACATTAATGCGCGCAATGCAATGCGCCGCCAGTACGCTGAACGCACCGCGATTAATGCACCCATGCAAGGCACGGCAGCCGATATTATTAAACTCGCGATGATTAAACTGGATAAGCAGTTAGAAAGTTCGACTCTGGACTGCGCCATGTTAATGCAGGTGCACGATGAACTGGTTTTTGAAGTAAAAGAAAAGGATTTAGACGCAGCGCAGGAAATGATTAACAAAGCCATGGTTGAAGCCGTTTCACTTAACGTGCCGTTAGTGGTGGATGTGGGCATTGGTAATAACTGGGATGAAGCGCATTAGGGGCTGTTAAATCTTTTTTGATAAGGGTGGAACTTATTGCCGAGGTGCCAGTCTTACTTTTTACATATGCTAGGCATATCTCTTCCGCCAACTCCCTCAGTTATTTTGGCGGATGTTAAATAGCCGGTTTCCCCAAGTCGGCGAATTTGACCTCGGTTAAACATCCCCCCATAGATGAACCGAGGTTTTTTTTATTCTGCGCGGGCTGAGAAGCGGGATTACGGCGTTGCAAACCTCCTCAAAATGCTCATTGGCTTAATGCCAACTCCGCTTTTTCGTCAGCTTGCGCCTTGTACTCCCGCTTCTCAGCCCGCGCAGAATGGCTTAATGAAAGGATTACGGCGTT
>JAJRZT010000094.1 GCA_024275115.1 Gammaproteobacteria bacterium | reverse complement strand
TAACCTGAACTCGGGATAAGACATTCAGAGGTTATTCACCGGACAGGAAGCCGGGATTATCCAATAAAGACACGCAAAACATGCCATCCATGGCGACTCGACTGCCGCGTCCTTGCGGCAGACGGTCTTTATTGGATAATCCCGGCTTCCTGTCCTCGTGGTGGTGGATTTTAATGACTCGTTTATCTTATCCCGAGTTCAGGTTAAGTAGTTAAAAACACAAGTGCCCGTATCTCTTTTTTACGGGCACTTTGATAATTTTTAGATGATAAAAATTCCTTCCAGGAATAGAAACTAACTACCCGAAACCAACGCCCGCAAAGATGAAAAGTGCATCTGGCCTTTTTGTTTTTGTTCCTGCTTGCTAAGTTTGGAGTTGGAGCCTAACCAGTTCAAATCTTCCTCCGGTAATTCATCAATAAAACGGCTGGGTTCGCAGTCGACTATTTCACCAAAACGTTTGCGTTGTTTGGCAAAACTGATGGTGAGGGTATTTTTTGCGCGGGTAATACCAACATAGGCCAGACGGCGTTCTTCTTCTATATTTTCTTCTTCAATGCTGGTGCGGTGTGGCAGTATTTCTTCTTCCATGCCAACTAAAAATACATGCGGGAATTCCAGCCCTTTGGCTGCGTGTAAGGTCATTAATGAAACATTGTCGCCAATTTCATCGTCTTCATTTCGTTCCAGAGTATCAATGAGTGTGAGTTTGGTAATGATGTCATGCAAACTGGCTTCAGGATCTTTTGTATGCAGTTTACTGATCCAGTCAACCAGTTCATTGACATTATTAATTTTTCGTATTGCAACCTGTTCATCTTTAGCGGTGTCTGTGAGCCATTGTTCGTAATCAATATCCTGTATCACGCGCTTTATCGCTGCAACCGGTGAATCATTTTCGGCCGTGTGGGTAACGTCCAGTATCCACTGTGCAAAGTCATGTAAATTCTGCTGGGCACGTGCTTTAAGCTGGGTAGTGATCTGGCTTTCAAAGCAGGCACTGAATAAACTGTGATTATAAGTAGATGAGAATTTATTAAGTGCTTCTAAAGTACTTGGGCCAATTTCACGTCGAGGTGTGTTAACAATACGGATAAAGGCATTATCGTCATCGGGGTTGGCGATTAAGCGCAAGTAAGAAAGTAAGTCTTTAATTTCTGTATAGGAGAAAAAGGAGATACCGCCGCTGAGGTAATAGGGAATATTGTTTTCACGTAAGGTGCGTTCAAACAGTCGTGACTGATGATTGCCGCGATACAGTAACGCATAGTCTTTAAAATTTGTTCCGTACTGAAATTTATGGTGTAAAATTTCGGCCGTGATCTGTTCTGCTTCGATATCTTCATTACCACAGGGTAAAATCCGGATCTGCTCACCAAAGCCTAATTCGCTCCAGAGTTTTTTCTCAAACACATGTGGGTTATTCTGAATCAACGTATTGGCGGCTTTTAAGATGCAACCGGTAGACCGGTAATTTTGTTCCAGCTTAACAACGTTTAAATTGGGGTAGTCGGTTTTCAGGTTAAGTAAATTTTCTGGTTGTGCGCCGCGCCAGGCATAAATGGACTGGTCATCATCACCGACCACGGTTAAGGCGCTCTTGTCACCAACAATCAGTTTAACGAGTTCGTATTGGGTGTTATTGGTGTCCTGATATTCATCTACCAACAGGTAGCGAATTTTTTGTTGCCAATGGTTGCGGGCTTCTTCGTTACTGCGTAATAATAAAACCGGCAGCATGATGAGATCGTTAAAGTCCACTGCATTGTATGTACGAAGGTGGTGATTGTATTGTTCATAAATGTGTGCAGTAAGCACAAGGTGCTGGTCACCATTGGCCAGCTGCTGTGCATTGTCCGGGGTGACAAAGGCATTTTTCCAACGGTCGATTTGTTGCAGTGCCATGTCGGCCTGATTTTTCGGATCCGAAAAGGTTTTACGCATCAGTTCACGCACCAGACTTAAGCTATCGGTGTTGTCGTAAATGGAGAAGCCTGTTTTAAGCCCCAGTGCATGCAATGAATGGCGAATAATATTTAAACCCAGCGTATGGAAGGTGGATACGCGTAAACCTTTTGTTTGCTGTTTTGTCATCAGGCTGGAAACGCGTTGCTTCATCTCGCGTGCGGACTTATTGGTAAAGGTCACTGCCGCAATACTATTGGCCGGATAGCCGCATTCCTGAATAAGGTAGGCTATTTTGTAAGTGATAACACGGGTTTTACCGCTGCCCGCACCGGCCAGCACCAGACAGGGTTGATCAATACAGCGGACAGCAGCTTGTTGGGTACTATTGAGTTGTTGCAGCATAGGTGCTCAATTGGAGGCTCATACAGTTGGATTAATATTGGAAACAGGGCACTAGTGTAACCAAGCTAGAAGGGTGCGTCGATATTGACAATGAGGAAACATTCATAATAAGAAATGGATATCCGCTGGAAAAATGCCCGGTAAAATCCAGTTTCCCCACCCACTTATGGCGGGCACAAAACTGTTGGGATTTTCAAATGAGTGCATACTACGCTGATGATATAATTGATTCACAGTATTCTTTATAGCTTTCACTTGAGCACTATAGTATCGTCATATAGTTCAATTCTTTAAGGCAATGAAAGGTTAATTCAAAGCCAGTCATAATAATATGTGTTTCCGGTACTTATATTTCATACTCTTTTGTTTATTCAGCTTTAGTATCATCTCAACGGTATATGCTCAGTTACCTGCTTTAAGTGCAGAGCAACAGCAACCAAACCCGGCTAAACCCGTTATTAATATTGGTGTGTTAGCTTTTCGTGGTGACGATTATGCGGCGGCACGCTGGCAGGCGACTGTGGATTACCTGAACAGTCGCATCCATGAAATGCATTTTAAATTACATACCTTGTCATTACCGCAAATGAAGCAGGCGGTAGCTGACAAGACATTGTCTTTTATTTTGACCAATCCTGGAAACTATATTGAGCTGGAAGTAGAATATGGGGTGAGTCGAATTCTTACTTTACAGCCCGAGAGGGGGGCCGGCCCTAAAAGCACCATAGGCTCAGTGATTGTGGTACGCCAGGATCGCCAGGATATTCAATCCATGGCTGACATTACTGGTAAATCATTAATGATAGTATCCAAACAGGCGTTTGGTGGTTTTCAGGTTGCCTGGCTTGAATTTAAAAAACGTGGTATCGATCCGTTTACAGATTTTTCGGCGTTAAAGTTTTCTGGTTTTCCGATGGATAATGTTGCTTATGCGGTACGGGATGGCGATGTTGATGTGGGGATTTTGCGAGCCTGTGTACTGGAGAATATGATTTTTGAAGGAAAGATCAAGGCGGGTGAATTGCGTGTGCTTGACCCACAGCCATTTGACGATTTTGCTTGCCAGTCCAGCACCCGGCTCTATCCAAACTGGCCGCTGGCAAAATTACGTGATACACCAAATATGCTGGCCAAACGTGTTGCACAAGTTTTGCTTGAACTGCCTGAAGATAGTTTAGTGACCTGGGCAGGGAATCATGCGGGATGGACCATCCCAATGGATTATCAGCCTGTTCATGATTTGTTTCGTGAGTTACAAATTGGCCCTTATGAGTGGTTGGCGAAAACCAGCTTGCGACAATTGTGGGAACGCTACTGGCACTGGATTATGTTTTTTGTTATGGCATTAGTCTATGGTGCCTGGCACATGGCACGGGTTGAACATTTGGTAAATGTGCGCACCCAGCAACTCTCGGAAACCAATGTCCAGCTGAAACAGGAAATTAAAGAACGACTTAATGCTGAACATGAAACCCGTATGCGTCAGACTGAACTGGCTCATGTGTCTCGCATTAGCGCAGTGGGTGAACTTGCCAGTGGTATGGCTCATGAACTGAATCAGCCGTTGTCTGCTATTAATAGTTATGCGCAGGGCACGACTATGCGGTTGCAGGCGGATGAAATTAGCACCGCTGAGCTCATTGATATCAGCCAGCACATTATCGCACAGGCTGAACGTGCGGGTACTATTATACAGCGTTTTCGCAGTTTTTTGCGTAAAGAAGAAGTTGCCTGTACAGATGTCGATTTAAACAAAGCCATTACGGAGGCGTTGGAATTGTTTGCCAGCGAAGTGCGTAAACGTAATATTGATATTGAGTTGCAACTGGCCAACCGGTTGCCGCCCGTCTGCGCAGAAATAATACAGGTTGAACAGGTGGTGTTGAATTTATTACGCAACGCGGCAGAAGCCATGCAGGCTATTGATAATAAAACCCGGAAGATACTCATCCGTTCAGAGCAACAGGATAATGTGATCCGGGTTAGCATTAGTGACAATGGGCCGGGCATGACGGATGATGTGGCCAAACATTTGTTTGATCCTTTTTTTACAACCAAGCCAGATGGCATGGGTCTGGGTTTGTCTATCAGCCATTCTATTATGGAGGCGCAGCGTGGTCAGCTTGAGTTAATCGAGCATGGCGGGCAAGGTGTGACGTTTACATTAACATGGCCTGTTTACCGGGGCGAGGATCTGAATGAACAGTGAGGTAAAAGTATTTATTGTTGATGATGACGAGTCAATACGTCATTCACTCCGCTGGTTACTGGAATCGGCAAAATTAACCGTCGAAGATTATCCAAGTGCAGATGAATTTCTGCTTCATGTTGATACTGACCATGTGGGCTGTTTGATCCTTGATGTTCGTATGCCCGGTATGAGTGGGCTGGAATTACAACAGGCATTGTTGGACAGAACATCGACGTTACCCATTATTATTTTAACTGGTCATGGTGATGTGCCGATGGCGGTACGTGCTATGAGCCAGGGTAGTTTTGATTTTGTTCAAAAACCGTTTAATGGCCCACAATTACTGGAGCGGGTTCAGTCCGCCATAGAGCATAGTCGGCATTTGCTACAGGAAAAATCCAGCCGCACTGAAATACAGGAACGTTATAATTTGCTCACACCGCGAGAGCAGCAAGTGATGTCACATATTGTAACGGGCAATGCCAATAAAGTGATCGCATTTGATATGGATATTGGCCTGCGTACGGTCGAAGTTCACCGCCATCGAGTTATGGAGAAAATGCAGGCACGCTCGGTTGCCGATCTCATTTATTATCATCTGCAAATTAAACCTAATTAACTGAGTAAAAGATTCAACAATAGTTCGGTTTTCCACAATACCCAATCTATGGCTCTCCTCCTAAGCTGTAATTAAACATCGTTTCCAGGCCTTAACACCTTGTTGTACCAGGATCGATGTAAGCCAATTATTGGGGATAGTAATAGTGGATCAATCAAGACGAAATTTTTTTAAGAAGGCTGCACTAGCAACCACTTCCGTAACCTCTGTGGGTACTGCCAGTAGAGCCGTTGCAGCGAGTCGGTCGATGGGTGACGAACAACATCGCTGGGCCATGGTGGTTGATCTACGCAAATGCATTGGCTGCCAGGCATGTACGGTTGCCTGCACAATGGAAAATGTTGTACCGCCTGGCAAGTTCCGCACCATTGTATCCAGTTATGAAATTCAGCTGGAAGGTGAAACCCGCAATATGGTTTTACCTCGTTTGTGTAACCACTGTGAGAACCCACCATGCATTCCTGTTTGCCCAGTTCAGGCTACCTATCAACGTAATGACGGTATTGTGCTGGTTGATAATGAACGTTGTGTTGGTTGTTCGTATTGTGTGCAGGCCTGCCCTTATGATGCCCGCTTTATTAATCCCAAAACCAATACGGCAGACAAGTGCACATTTTGTGTTCACCGCGTTGAGGCAGGTCTGTTACCTGCTTGTGTTGAAACTTGCGTTGGTGGGGCGCGTATTTTTGGTGACCTGAAAAACCCACAAAGTGAAGTAACAAAACTGATTTCAAAACATTCTACTCGGGGTTTAAGGCCAGAAATGAAAACCAGGCCACAGGTGTATTACATTGGTCTGGATGACCGTATTTCAGGCAAAGTGGAAGGCACTGCATCATTGTGGAATCTGCAAGCCGCTATGGGCAAGGAGAACAAATCATGAGCACAGAATCAAATATCATTGAGTTAATTAATGTCAGCTATGAAGTTACCTGGATCGCATGGGGCGTGCAGTATTTTTTTCTGATTGCACTGAGTTATGGTGCTTTTCTATTGACCATGCCGTATTTTGTTTTTGGTAAAGTGCAATTTGAGAAAATGGCACGTTTGGCTTTGCTGGTTGCGATAACCTGCGGTATTGCTGCACCCATTGCATTAATTTCTGACCTGCATCAACCCGCACGCTTTTATAATTTTTACCTGTACTTTACTCCGGGTTCATGGATGTCCTGGGGAGCCTTCTTTCTGCCGATTTATGTTGCACTACTGATGGTCTATGCCTGGTTGATATACCGACCCGCCATGCTACAACAGGCAAAAGATCAAACCAGTCTGGTAGCCCGATTATCAACATGGTTGGCTTTTGGTGGTGTCTATGCACCTGGCGCAATAAAAAAAATTGGCCTGTTGACATTAGTTGCGGCAACACTGGTTGCACTTTATACCGGTGCTGAAGTGGCGATTGTTGCAGCACGTCCTTTGTGGCACACGCCGATAATGCCTTTGTTATTTGTTGTTACCGGTGTCAGTGGTGCAGCAGGCTTAAGTTTAATTTTGAATAGTCTGCTGGCCGGTAATAACTTAATGGTTAACCAGCAATTAAGTAACGTACTGGTTAACAGTTTTGGGCTAACCTTATTGCTGTTATTTATCTGGTATATCAACGGAGTGACTGGTTTTACTTCATCGGGCATGGTATTGCAACGCCTCGTAACTGAATACAGTCCCACATCGTTTACCTTGTTGTGGTTGGTATTCTTCACTATCACGCCCTTATTGTTGGCTGTATTCAAATCACAATCAACGGCTTGGGTAGTTGGGTTGTTAACCGTTGCCGGTGCCTGGTTGTTTCGCTGGAGCATGTTTATTGATGGTCAGCGTATCCCCAAAACAGGTGCTGGTTTTTACAATTATTCCTTGCCATTAGGTAGTGAAGGATTGCTTGGTATTTTGAGCACACTTGGGCTTTGGGTGTTTCTCTTATTACTGATTACCCACTTCCTGCCCTGGCAGGGAGAAAAACAAAATTCTGCGGTTTAATCCCGCTTGTATCAGAACTCATTTATTTATCAGGAGAATAAGTCATGTTGACTTCCCGCCGCAAAATTATCAAAACAGTAACCGCTGCTGGTGCATTCAGTTTGTTCGGTTTTGGTTTTAGCCATACGGCTAATAAAATGTTGAAAACCGTATTTGATAAAGAAAGCACACTGGACCCTATTTCCGGTTATGCGCCTAAACCAGAATTCAATGTTGACCTTAAAACCGGTGAACTGACTACCAATCCGAATCAGACAGTTTCATACACCATGTGTATGGGATGCACCACCGTATGTGGTGTGCGTGTTCGGGTAGACAATGAAACTCAGCAAGTTTTACGGGTTACGGGTAACCCATACCATTTGCTTTCTTCAGATCCTTTTTTACCTTATGAAACGCCAATAAAAGAAAGTTTTCAGGCACTGAGTCGTTTTCAGGAGAAAGGTTTGTTGTCACGTTCAACGGCTTGTGGGCGTGGTAACGCTGTACTTGAAAAACTCCGTGCAGCTGATCGGGTTAAGGTACCATTAAAACGTGTTGGGCCACGTGGCAGTGGTCAATGGGCACCTATCTCGTTTGAGCAATTAGTTAAAGAAGTTGTGGAGGGGGGTAATTTATTTAAAGAAGGGCATGTGGACGGGTTGCGTGCAATTCGTGATTTAAAAACGCTGATTGATCCTGAGCAACCCGAGTTTGGTCCGGTGGCAAACCAGTTAGCCGTGTTTGCTCCCTTTAAAGATGGCCGTCTGCGTTTTGCTGCCCGTTTCGCTAAAGCCAGTTTTGGTACAGTTAATTTTACCGGGCATCGTTCTTATTGTGGTTTATCCATGCGTTCGGGTTATGCATCATTGTTAGGTAACTGGAAAAAACAGCCGCACTTAAAACCGGATTTTGCTAATGCAGAATTTCTGATGTTTATTGGTACTGCACCTGGAAATGCAGGTAACCCATTTAAACGCCAGGGTCAGTTAATTGCAAAATCACGCAGTGAAGGCAAATTAAAGTATGTTGTCATTGATCCGGTATTAACCAACAGCGATAACATGGCAGCTTCAGATCGCAGCCGCTGGATACCGATAAAACCGAACACTGATGGCGCATTGGCGATGGCCATGATCCGCTGGATCATTGAAGAACAACGTTACGATGAAATGTTTTTAAGACAACCAGGGCCTGCTGCGGCGAAAGCAGCAGGTGAAGCGAGTTGGTCCAATGCAACCCACCTGGTGATTGTCGAAACGGGTCATCCTGCTCAGGGTAAATTCCTGCGTAGTACAGATCTTGGTGCTGTTTTTGTTACTAAGAAAGGTAAAAAGCCAGCGGCTGTTGTTATCGACTCTGTCAGTGGCCAGCCTATGGCACATAATAAGGCGGGTGAAGCGGAGCTATTTTTTACAGGCGACATTGAACTCAGCGATGGCTCGGAAGTTGCGGTTAAAACTAGTTTTAGCCTGTTACGCGAAGAAGCTGAAAAGCATACTCTCGAAGAATATTCCAGTATTTGCAGTATTCCGGCTGATACTCTGGCTGACCTTGCACGAGAATTTACCAGCCATGGTAAAAAAGCCGCCGTGGATACGCATGGTGGAACGATGGGAAGCAACGGATTTTATAATGCCTATGCCATCGTAATGCTAAATGCCATGGTTGGCAATTTGAACTGGAAAGGGGGCACCAGTGCCAGTGCTGGTCGTTTCAAAGAAATTGCAGCGGGGCCGCGTTATAACCTGAAGAAGTTTAAAGGGAAGGTGAAAGCGAAAGGGGTTGGGTTGGGGCGCCAACGTTTCCCCTATACTAAGAGCAGTGAATATAAACGTCGTGTTGCTGCGGGTGAAAATCCTTATCCTACCAGGGCTCCATGGTATCCACTGTCACCTGCCATGTCATCAGAATATCTGACCTCAGCGCTTAATGGCTATCCTTATCGTCTCAAAGCGTTAATCCTTTGGAGTGCTAATCCAGTTTATGGTATTGCTGGTATGGAAGCACAAGTAAAAGAAAAATTAGCCGATCCTAAAGAGCTGCCACTGATAGTATCCATCGATCCATTTATTAATGAATCGAACACGTATGCAGACTACATCGTACCCGATTCCGTATTGTATGAAAGCTGGGGTTGGGCCAGTGCCTGGGGTGCAAACCTGACTAAAGTCAGTACGGCTCGTTGGCCAGTGGTCGAGCCTGCGATGGCAAAAAATGCTGAAGGCCAGGTAATACAGATGGAAACATTCTTTATCGCTGTTGCAAAATGTATGGGGCTGCCTGGTTTTGGTGAGAATGCAATTAGTGATAAGGAGGGTAACCAGTTTGCTATTAACACAGCAGAAGACTTTTATTTACGTGCTGCTGCGAACGTTGCTTACGATAGTGGTGCTGTACCGGAGGCTAAGGACGAGGAGCTTGCACTAACCGGCGTTGACCGAATTGCAGGGCTGCTCAAGAGTACACTAAAACTGGAAGAATGGCGCAGAGTTGCCTATGTATATGCGCGGGGTGGTCGTTTTGAAAACAGTGATCAGTCTTATAAAGGTAATAAACTGAAACATCGTTATAAAAAACCGATGCAGATCTATGATGAAGAACTGGCCACTGCACGTAACACGCTCAATGGCGAGCATTTTATTGGCACACCCACCTGGGTCGAACCAAAACTTGCCGATGGATCGCTATTGGAAAAAACTTTTAGTACCAGTGAATGGCCGTTTAAAGTGATCAGCACTAAATCCAACCTGCAATCATCACACACTATCGGCATAGTCAGTTTGCAGCAAATCAAGCCAAAAAATGCAATCAGCATGCACACTTTGGATGCCGAAAAATTGGGCATTCGTTCGGGGCATAAAATTCGTGTGATTACACCGGGTGGTGCCGTAACGGGTGTTGCCATGGTAAGAAATGGTATACAACCGGGTGTGTTGGCTATCGAGCATGGCTATGGCCACCGTGAGCTGGGTGCACGGGCACATCGAATTGGTAACACGATTCAAAAAGCCAACAGTATGGCAGGTTATGGTGTCAATATTAATGATCTGGGGTTTTCAGACCCAACCCGTAAAGGCTTATCGGTGTTGGCAGATTGGGTTGTTGGTAGCACAGCAAGACAAGGTTTGCCTGCTAAAGTGGAGCGAGTTTGATATCAGTTATTGGCAAATTATCAGGCCAGATGCTTCTGGAACAATCATCGTGTGCCGCTATTGTCTGGTAACCTTAAAGTAGCCGAGTAAGGTCATTATAAGTTGAGCTAAACCACTCATCAAAGCTCAGATCTTCAGAGGTAAAAGGAGATTTAAACAATGAGTGGTTTTATGAGCCATTCTCCAACCACGCATTGAGTGCTGCAAGCACTACGTGTGATGCCCTGACTAAAATCACCAGAAAATTGCAGGCCAAAGCCTGAAATGCTATCTTTCATTAGCAATATATAAAGTATAGCCAGATAACGGTAAAGATTGAATAATCGTATACACTGGCTTGAATAAAAATAGGATATTTTGAGCGGGGAAAGATGGAATATGGGGGATTATTTTTCTGGGACAAAGGCTGCAGGGAAACAATTTGCAGCATTATTTTGCGCGTTGACTATTTTAGCATTGAGCGCGCTACCCGCCAAAGCGGCAATTTTGCACGATTACACTCTGGACTGGTTCACCCTTGAATCAAAAAATTTCCGTTGTCATTTCCATACGGGTGGGGAGGACTTGGCGCGGCGTACTCTGGCGATTGCGGAAGAAGTGCACACTGAATTGACGGTCATGCTGGACTGGACACCTGCAAACAAGACCGACATTATCTTAACCGACGAATATGACATTGCAAACGGTTATGCAACCCCTTTCCCAACCAACCGAACCGGTATCTTTTTGTCGAGCCCGGACAGCGTTAACAGCATTGAAGATAATTCAGACTGGCTGGAAACCGTTATTAAGCATGAATATATCCATATTTTACATTTAGACAAGGCAACGGGTGCCGCGTCGGTGATGCGTAAAATATTTGGCCGTGCCGCTTATATCTTCCCCTTTTTTACGGCTTTCCCTAATGCCTATCAACCGTCATGGCTGATTGAAGGTTTGGCAACCTATGGTGAAACTGATAAAGAGCGCGGTGTTGGCCGTGGCCAAAGCAGTTACTTTGATATGTTAATGCGGATGGAGGTAAAAGACGGCTTTAAAACCTTACGCCACATTAATGTACCGCTGGTTTCCGACTGGCCAATGAGCTCATCACGTTATTTATACGGCGTGCATTTTTTTCAGTACCTTGAAGAAAAATACGGCAAGAAAAAGATTATTGAGCTTGTGGATAATTATTCTGACAACGTCATCCCCTGGCGACTAAACTCCAATGCTTATTACACTGTGGGCAAAGATATGGGGGGGCTGTGGAATGAATTTGAAACCGCAATGAAAGATAAGTACCAGCCACAGTGGCAGGCAGTGGAAAAACGGGGTGAATTGATTGGCGAGCGGCTCACCAGTGAAGGTTATTTTACCGGCCCTTTACAGGTGTCTGCAAAAGGCGATATTTATTATGCCGATTATAATGCCGATAAAAATATGGCGCTTAAGGTCATTCGCCCGAATAAAGATGGCACGTACAAAAAAGCAAAAGAACTTACCGAGTTAAGAGTTAACGCACGTTTCGACCTGCATGAGCAGGCGGGTATTATTCTGGCAAAACCTGAACGCTGCCGGAATGCCGCTATTTATTATGACTTGTACCATATCAATCCGGTCAGTGGAGCAGAAACACGTTTAACAAAGTGTGCACGTTACCGAACAGTTAGCTGGAGCCCGGATGGTAAGCAGTTAATCGCGGTTAAAAATTCTTTAGCAAAAAATGAAGTGCACTTGCTGGACGCAAAGGGACAGTATAAAGAAACACTGTGGAAAGGGAAGTATGCCGAAGTTATTGCATCGGTTGACTGGTCGCCAACAGAAGACACCGTTATTGCTTCCGTATTTCGTCCCGAGACAGGCTGGAACCTTGAGACGTTTGATATTGCAACAAAGCAATGGCAGCTTGTGACTCAGGATGAGGTGATTGAAACCAACCCTCTTTATTCAGCAGATGGCAAAAATATTTTATACAGTTCTGATAATGGCGGCATCTATAATATTCGCCGCCTTAATATCGAGTCGGGTAAAACCACCAGCTTAACCGATCTGGTTGGTGGTGGTTTTTATCCTGTTCAGGGTAAGGACGAAAATGAACTGTATTATGTGGGTTATACAAAACAGGGCTATGATGTTTTCAAGTTAGCGATTAAAGAAACCCGCGATGTTCCACCGGCCAAAAAAGGCAGCAGTGCGATTGCAAAGCCATCACCGTTCGCAGTGAAGACTGAGCCAGTGAAAGACTACTCTCCCGCCGAGAGTATTATCCCACGCTGGTATCATCCGGTTTTAGCCATAGCAGACGACTATTATCAGGTGGGTGCATTTACTTCGGGTTGGGACATACTGGCAAGGCATATTTACGGTGTGTCAATTTCCTATGCGAATTATGATTCGAGTTATGAAGACTGGCTTGGTTCAGTCGATTATATTTATGATCGCTGGTTCCCAACATTTAAATTGCATGCCTCACATACGAATAAATTATATATTGATAGTAATAGCAACCTGGTGCGTGTGCGTGGCAATAATGTGCAACAGGCGGAAATGGTTTTACCGTTATTGTCATTAACCGATCGTTTGTCATTCCATGCAGCGTTGATTAAAGACACTGAAAAAGATGGTTGGCGAAAAAATAACAGTATTGGCAGCCTTTCGCCAACGGTTGATAATTTGCTCGGTGTGGCGGTTGTTTACAATAATACCGCAATACATGCAAAATCCGTCAGCCGTACTGAAGGACGGGTTATTCAGTTTGTAAGTGAAGACAGTGATCGCATTGGCAACAGTGACTATACCGGTAAAGTGCATATTGCAGACTGGCGTGAATACATTCGGTTAGGGGGCGCGCATGTGCTTGCATTGCGTGCCGTTGAAGGTCGTGGCACAGATAATCCCAGACCTTTTCAGTTAGGGGGTAGCCAAAATACCAACTTTGAACCACAATTACTGGCGTCAACCTTAATCGGTTCGCCTTTTAATCGTCGTGATTATATTTTAAGGGGCTACAGTGAAGGCCGGGCTGAATTAAGAAATCGTAAAATGCGCCTGTTGAGTGTGGAATACCGTTTCCCTGTCTGGCGGCCAGAAGGAACCTTTATGGTACCACCGATTGGTTTGCAGCAATTATCAGCTGCGGTGTTTATTGATCGCGGTGCAACCTGGCGTGATGGTGGCCCGGATAAATACTATACCGGCTCGGGTATTGAGCTCTATGCTGATACTATTTTTGGTTACAGTAATACCGTTAGAATTACACTAGGCTATGCACGTGGGCATGACCCTGTCATTGGTGAAGATCAGTTCTATGTTCGGCTGGGTGCGAGCTTCTGAATTGTGATGTGTCTTTTATGAACAGCGTAGAAATTAAATCCAGCATAAAAACGCCAGACGGTGCAACGCTGGGTTACCGCATCTCGCGCCAGCAACAGTTAAAACCATTGATAACTTTAATTCATGGGTTGGCAAGTAATTGCACGCGCTACAGTGAGTTCGTCGAATACACTCGTTTAAAAGAACATTGGGATTTATTGCGTATCGATTTGCGGGGTCATGGAGAGTCCATGTACCGTGGCCGCTATTCACGGGCAACCTGGATAGATGATTTAAACTTTATTATGCAAACCGAGCACTACCAACAGACGGTGTTGATGGGGCATAGTCTTGGTGCGCAGGTTGCGATTACCTATGCAAGCCAATTTCCAGAACGTTGCCGTGGTTTAATTTTAATTGATCCGGTTTTCCCAGAAAATTTACATGGCCTGCTCAGTAAAGCCAAACGCTATCGCTATTTTCTGTCTGCGATTCGGATTACATTACGTTTTTTAAACCGCCTGGGGCTTAAGCGTTGGTCCATTCCCAAACGTGATTTGCGTGCGCTTGACGAACAGGCGCGTACAACACTAAAAGAACATCCTGAATTAACCATTGCCGATTTATATACTGATCCACTGGCTGATTTTAAATATATTCCGCTTGCAAATTATTTGCAGGACGTCAACGAAGTTATCCGTCCCCTGCCCTTGCTAGAGAGCATTAAAGCACCCGTGCTGGTTTTGTTATCCGGTGGAGCAACGATCAGCTCATTTGATAAAACAAAAGCAATAATAGACCGTTTCCCAAATGCACGAATTGAAGTGGTCGATGCCGATCACTGGTTATTAACCGAAAAACCGGAAGAAACGCGGCGCATTATTGAACACTGGTGTATGGAAACATTCAGTTAGATAACACTATTTCCTGAGTTAGAGGTGCTTAATCCATGCCTGCTCGTTATGCCGCAAAATAAATTCAGACTAATCAAATTAATTTTTAATTTATTCTGTTGCTGAACTTGGTATTATATGCTTTGGTTTATATTGTAAAAAAACACGTATTGATGGGTAATGAAAATGCTAAAACTTAAACTCTATACTGCGGTGGTATATGTGGCTTTATTTTTTGTCACAACAGTTAGCTATGCGGCAGTGATTAAAACAGTACCTGCCGAGTCAAAAAGAATCCCATCAGTACGTTATTTATCAGCTCAAATTGAGGCGGTACGGCAGGCGACGGTTGCTTCACAGGTACGTGGGCGGATAGTTGAGATCCCGGTAGATATTGATGATTATGTAAAAAAAGGCGATGTCCTGGTGCGCTTTCGCGACAGAAAACAGCGTGCTGCAGTAAAGTCGGCAAAGGCACAATTTGAGGAAGCACAATCAGACTACACACGTATTAAGGAAATTTATGCTAAACGACTGGTTGCCCGATCAGCGCTTGATAAAGCCGAAGCGCGTCTGAAGAGTGCGCGCGCACTGCTTGAACAGGCAAATGAATCACTGGAAAACACGGTTGTGCATGCCCCTTATAGTGGCATTGTGGTTAAGCGCCACGTCGAAGTGGGTGAGCTGGCCAATATAGGTCAGAAACTGATGACAGGCTTGTCACTGGAAATATTGCGTGCCAGCGTGCAGTTGCCCCAGTCGATTATTTACAAAGTTAGAAAATATGAAAAAGCCTGGGTTTATCTGGGTGAAAACAGGGATATCCCAGTTGAGGCTAGCTCCATGTCGATCAGTCCTTATGCCGATCCGTTAAGTCATTCTTTTACTGCCCGGCTGCATTTACCACCAGGTGATCACAAAGTTTATCCGGGGATGTATACACGGGTAGGACTAACCATTGGTGAAAAATTTGCACTACTTATTCCGCTGCAGGCGGTCGCTTATCGTGGTGGAGTCACCGCTGTTTATATTAAAAATAAAAAAGGCATGATTACATTCCGGCAAATTCGTTTAGGCCATCGCCATGCTGACAGTGAAATAGAAGTGTTAGCCGGTTTGTCTGAAGGTGAGAATATTATTCTGGATCCGATTAAAGCCGTCACTCTTATGCAACAGCAAAATGCGCAGGGTAATAACGAATGACAGACGGTTCGGACAACACAACAGATAACACAAGCTTAGGTTTATCGGGACGAATTGCCAAATTCTTTTTAGTCTCCGAGATAACACCGCTGCTGGCGTTAGTTGGTTTTTTGCTGGGTATTTTTGCCATTATTGTTACCCCGCGTGAAGAAGAACCACAGATTAATGTGACTTTTGCCAATGTCTTTATTTCTTTTTATGGCGCATCGGCCGAAGAAGTGGAACAACTGGTTAGCTCACCGGCAGAGCGAATTTTGTCAGAGTTACAGGGTGTTAAGCATATTTATTCTACTTCGAAGCCGGGTATGTCTATTTTAACCATTCAGTTTAAAGTAGGTGAAGATCGCACCCAGGCCATTGTGCGCTTATATAATGCTCTGTATTCCAAGCAGGACTGGTTACCAGAGAATCTGGGTGTTGGTAAACCGCTTATTAAACCTAAAGGTATTGATGATGTTCCGATTGTTTCGTTAACGCTTTGGAGTGAAGACAATACTGTTTCAAGTTATGACTTGTTAAAAGTTGCCCATTCGATTGAAACAGAAATTAAACGTGTCAAAGGAACGCGTGATATTTATACCATAGGTGGTGATAAAGACATTGTTCATGTTGAACTGAATAGTGCCGCTCTGGCAGCCTATGATATATCAATAAATGAACTCCGTCAGGCACTTACCTTGAGCAATGTAACAAAGCCAACAGGTTATACTGTTACCGATAACAAAGAATTTGCAGTACAGGCAGGGCAGTTTCTGTCATCAATTGATGAATTACAGGATTTAATTGTAGCCGTGCATAATGGCAAGCCAGTTTATTTGCGTGATGTTGCAAAGATTAAACGTTCGGCTGAACAGGTTAATAATATTACCTTACACGGTAATAAAATAGATAACTACCCTGCTGTGACCATTGCCATTGCGAAGCAGGCGGGTGTGAATGCAGTTGATGTTTCCAATGCGGTTATTAAGCGAATTGAGCAATTAAAAGGTGTGTTTATTCCTGATAATATTCGTCTGGATATAACAAGAAATTATGGCGAAACAGCGAATACCAAGGCGAAAAAATTAATTCAAAAGCTGGTTTTTGCAACCTTGTCAGTCGTTGTGCTTGTCTTATTTGCATTAGGCAAACGTGAGGCCATTATTGTCGGGCTGGCGGTAACCATTACGTTAGCCATGACACTGTTCGCATCATGGGCCTGGGGTTTTACCCTTAATCGTGTTTCGCTTTTTGCGCTGATTTTTTCAATTGGCATTCTGGTTGATGATGCCATTGTTGTTGTTGAAAATATTCATCGTCATATGATGCTTGGTGTAAGCAAATTAACAGACTCTATCCCTTTGGCCGTGGATGAAGTAGGTGGGCCAACAATATTAGCCACCTTTACCGTTATTGCTGCCTTATTGCCGATGGCTTTTGTAACCGGTTTGATGGGGCCATACATGAGCCCAATACCCATTAATGCATCGATTGGCATGTTAATTTCATTGCTTGTCGCCTTTATTGTTACACCCTGGTTATCGAATCGTTTGCTAAAGCCGGGTGTACATAATGACAGCAGTAATAATGAAAAATATTATTTGTTTTTTAAACACTATATTGGGATGTTCCTGATTGATCGTAATGACAGGGAAAATAGTGCAAAAGCAAATCGTAGTAAATTATTGTATGGCATTATTATTTTATTAATTTTTTCAGTTGGCTTAATTCCACTTAAAGCAGTGGTATTGAAAATGTTGCCGTTTGATAATAAGTCAGAATTCCAAATTGTAGTTGATATGCCGGAAGGGACCACGCTGGAGCAGACCACACGAGTATTAACAGCATTAGGCGATCATCTTAAAATAATTCCAGAAGTTAAAAATTACCAGATTTATTCAGGCACTGCTGCTCCAATTAATTTCAATGGGCTGGTACGCCAGTATTATTTACGCCAGGGAGCTAATGTTGCTGATATTCAGGTTAATCTTGTTGATAAAAATCAACGTGATTTAAAAAGCCATACAATTGCACAGGCGCTACGGGAACCGCTACAGAAAATAGCGGCAAGCTATAATGCCAATGTGAAAATTGTAGAGGTACCGCCGGGCCCGCCTGTATACTCGCCACTGGTTGCAGAAATTTATGGCCTGGATTATAGCGGGCAACTGGATGTTGCCAAAAAAGTACGCGCTGTTTTTGAAAATACAGCATCAGTTGTTGATGTTGACGACAGCATTGAGGCAAAGGCAGAAAAATTTATCATTGCAGTGGATCAGCATAAAGCTGCATTGTGGGGAGTATCAGAAAAAGCAGTGGTGGATGCGATTGCCACCGCCTTAAATAGCGAAGATGTCAGTTATTTGCACACCGGCAAAGTGAAGTACCCTTTGCCGATACGTTTGCATAACTCAAATAAAAATAAGGCAACAGTGGATGACCTGCTTAACTTTAAAGTCAGAAACCGTAAAGGGCAGTTAATTTCGCTTCAGGATTTAGTGATAGTCAGAAATACGTTACGACAAAATACAATCTATCATAAAGACTTATTACCCGTTGTTTATGTTACCGGTGATGCAGCAGGCGAACTGGACAGCCCGCTTTATAGCATGGCAGATATGTACACAGCATTACAAAATGAAAAAATAGTATACGGTAAGCCCATTGCACAATCATTAATTTCACAGCCCGACAATCCATATGAATACAGTCTAAAGTGGGATGGCGAGTGGCAGATCACTTATGAAACTTTTCGTGACATGGGCATTGCCTATTCGGTTGGTCTGATTATGATTTACCTGCTGGTGGTTGCACAGTTCCGGTCGTATTTTGTTCCCATCGTTATTATGGCACCCATTCCACTCACTGCGATTGGCGTATTCCCGGGACATGCACTTTTGGGGGCGCAATTTACGGCAACGTCTATGATCGGCATGATTGCACTGGCCGGTATTATTGTGCGCAATTCGATTTTGCTGGTGGACTTTATTAATCAGCAAATTGAAGAAGGTATGGTGATCGAAGAAGCCGTGATCCGTGCCGGAGCGGTGCGAGCTAAGCCTATCGTGTTAACGGGGCTGGCTGCCATGATGGGCGCTTTCTTTATCCTCGATGACCCCATCTTTAATGGTCTGGCTATTACGCTGATAGCAGGCATTCTGGTGTCAACCCTGCTCACTTTAGTGGTTATTCCCGTTTTTTATTATGTTTATTTAAAAAGGCAAACGGCAAGCCACTAGCATCTTTGTAATTCTCCTTAGAATTTAATAGCTTACTGCAGCAAAGTATTATTTCCTGAGTAACTTTTCAGCGACTAATTCTTAAAGTCCAGCCTGTTTCTGCCGATACTTTAGTGAGGTATGTAGATGTAAAAGTGTCGGTGTGCGCGTGAGTAAAAATGATAATCCTGAGCCACTTTATTCTGAGTTGCTTAACAGTGACAACCCAGCATTTCCACACCTGGTTAAGAAGTTTATTACCTGCATCCCCACGTATTTAAAAGAAATAGAGCAGGCGATGCACAAGGCAGACTATGCGGAACTTAAAAGCATCCTTCATAACATGAAAGGCATCTCCGGGAATTATGGTTATCCACAATTATATGAAGAATGCAAAAAAGCAGAAAAATTATGTCAGCAGGATAACGACATGCTTGATGCTTGCGTAAAAAACATCATCGGGATTGCAGAAAGAATTATGCTGACGAGGAAATCAGAGCAGTAAATGGGTAAATTAAGGGTAATTTTACTTAAATGAAGTTAACAGCAGAAAACGAAGATGCCGTTATTTTAGCGATTGATGATAATCAGGCAACGCTTGGTTTAATCGATGCGATTTTACGGGGCGCGGGATTTAAAAATATTCATTTAACACGTGAAGCTGGACAGGCCGCTTCTTTATATAACAAATATACCCCGGATGTTATTTTACTTGATTTAAATATGCCTGATATGGATGGTTTTGATGTATTAGCTATTTTAAAAAAAGAGTGCAATGCAGAGTATCTCCCCGTTATTATTTTAACAGGTGAAGATGATGTTGAAATAAAAGTAAAGGTGCTTGAGTGTGGTGCCAAGGACTTTATTGCAAAACCCTTCGATCATTTTGAAATGCTGGCGCGAATTAATACCATTGTTTCTATGAGTGCTTTTTATAAAGAATTGCTTTTAAAAAATAAATCATTAGATCATATTGTGAATGCACAGACCGATAGTTTAATGTCTGCGGTTAAACAAAAAGAAGAGGCAGAAGAAAAATTACAGAATAACCTGTTGCATGACAATGTGACGGGTTTACCTAATCGGCACTTATTTGAAGATCGTTTATCTCAATTTATAGCTGTCAGTAAGCGGAACAAAACAAATGTGGCTGTTATTGTTTTAGGTTTTGATAATTATACCGAAATTGACAATGTTATTGGTCATCATGCTTATGAAGATCTGTTAAGACAAATAACGGTACGATTAAAAACTATTTTACGAACATCCGATACCGTTTCGATTATTCAGGATGCAACCAGTGGCACGGCTTTGTCACGTTTGGGTGAAGACCTGTTTGCTATTATTGTACCCATATTCCAAACCATCGATGACATTGACCGCATTATTGGTCGTTGTGCATCCGGCTTACTTGCGCCCATTGATTTACCCGATGTTATGTTCGATATTATTATGCGCAGCGGAGTTTCTTATTTTCCTGATCATGGTGGTACGTCAGACGAACTGATACAGCATGCAAATAACGCGTTATACCATGCTCGTAAAGAAAACAAAAATTATATGATTTATGATGTTTCACATGACTATGAAACAAAATACCGGCTGAACTTAATGGCAGAGTTAAAAAATAGCCTGGAACAGGACGACCTGGAACTTTTTTATCAGCCAAAGATTGATCTAAATACAAACAGGGTAACCGGTTGTGAAGCACTAATACGCTGGCAACATCCTGAATATGGCTTTATCCCTCCGGACAACTTTATTCCGATGGCAGAGAAAACCGGTACCATCCGATTAGTGACGACATGGGTGATTGAAAAAGCCATGAAACAGTGGGCGCAATGGCGGGCGATGGGCATTGAATTTACAATTTCAATTAATGTTTCAACCTATGACTTAAGCGACAGTTCTTTTGTGGCGTTGGTTAAACAGAATCTTGAAAAACATGATGTCAAACCCTCTAATATTATTTTAGAGGTCACCGAAAATTCAACCATGCAGGATCCTGGTACCTCAATGATAATACTTGAACACCTGTCGGCATTGGGCGTTCTGTTAAGTATTGATGACTATGGTACGGGTTATTCTTCTTTATCTTATTTAAAGTCCTTACCTGTTAATGAAATTAAAATAGACAAGTCGTTTGTGATGAACATGGATACGGACAGAGATAACAGTGTTATTGTAAAATCCACCATAGATTTAGCACATAATCTTGGCTACAGGGTGGTTGCCGAAGGTATTGAGAATAAAACAATTTATGCGATGTTGCAGGCTTATGGCTGCGATACTGCACAGGGCTTCTTTATGAGTCGGCCACTACCTGCGCATGAAATTGAAAACTGGCTAATAGAAAAGAAGTGGAAGTTTGCTTAACTTTATATAACAGTGTTAGTTGGTTTAACCGCATAGCGTAAATCTCGGGTGGCTTGCCCCCGAGCTGGATAGCTTACAATGGGGCATTATCCCATTGTCAGGTATCCAGCTTATGAAGTTACAAAAGAATATGCATCATGTGTATCGGTTAATGTACCATTTTG
>JAJRZT010000093.1 GCA_024275115.1 Gammaproteobacteria bacterium | reverse complement strand
TGCCGAAGGCGGGCGGATTTTATTAACCGCCAGTGTTAGTCAGGATGTTTTCTCACAGGTAGTCAATTCAGGTGATATCAAACAGGCCACCAGTGTAGTGGTTAATGCCGATGGGTCGTTTACCTTAGGTGGCGGAGCCGATGTTGTAAACAGTGGTTTGTTAGATGTTTCTACAACAGGCGTCAGCAACAATGCCGGGCAGGTTGTTGTACTGGGTGACAATGTGACCAGCAGTGGTGTGATAAAGGCCGATGCCATCAGTGCTAATGGCGGTGTGATAGAACTGCATGCAAGTGATACCACACTGTTAACAGAAAATAGCTTAACCAGTGCGCAATCAACAACTAGCGGTAAAGGCGGTAGTATTAAAGTTTTAGGTGACAATGTTGGACTGGTTGGACAAGCTGTGGTTAATGCTTCCGGTGCAAAGCAGGGCGGTGAAGTTTTAATTGGCGGTGACGTGCAGGGCTTGAATAAACAAATTCGAAATGCAAGTTTTATTTATCTTGGTACAAACACACAGGTTAAAGCGGACGCTATTGACAATGGGAATGGCGGTAAAGTCATCACTTTTGCTACTGACACTGCACGACTTTATGGGGCTTTATCTGCTCGCGGTGGACTTAGTGGCGGTAATGGTGGTTTTATAGAAACATCCGGGCTTAAGCATTTTGAGATCACCAAAACACCGGGTATAACTGCAGCGAATGGTTCTGCTGGTGAATGGTTAATAGATCCCAATAATATAGAAATAGTATCATCTGGGAGTGGCAATACAAATATAGTTGGCACTGGCCCGGATTTTACGACTTCTGCCGATGGTGCAAAATTGGATGTAAAATTTATTACAGATGCAATGACCGGTGGTGCAACGGTTACCATAACAACATCATCTGTAACGACTACTCAACCAGGCAATATAACCTTTTCAACCAATCTTGATTATGACGGTACAGGTGCCAATACACTTATTTTAAATGCAGCAAATAACATTTCTACTCTTGGTTTTGCTATTGAAGATAGTACTGTTGGAGGTGACACACTTAATATTGAATTCAACGCAAATGCAGACAGTGTTGGTGCGGGTGATGTCAAAATCACAAACTCAAAAATTGAAACTAATGGTGGCACATTTACAGCGACTGGCGTGAACTTTACCTCAAGCAGTACCGGTGACAAGATAAAAACCGGTGGTGGTGACGTAACGCTAACAATGACAGGTGCTGTAAATATAAAGTCTGAAATTCTCACTGAAGGTGGTGATTTCACAGTTGTTAGTGCTGCAACATTTAATAATAATGATGCGAATGGCACTATCGATGTTTCTCCTACATCGTCGGGACCCGGTGGTAATGTAAGTATAACCACTAGTGGTAATGTTGATTTAGGCACTATTGTTATGGCGTCTGGTTCAACAACTTCGAGCGGAACAATAACAGCAACCTCGACAGCTGGTGATGTAAATTTACAACGTGATTTAGACAGTGACTGGGCGAACTCGACCGTTGCTACCTTCAATGCCGCAAACAATATAAATATTAACGCCAGAATATTTGATAGCGCTACTACGGATCAAGATATTATTACTGTTAATCTATCTGCTAATACAAATGGAAATGGAATTGGCGATATAACGATCAATAATGATGTGAGTACTAGCAGTGGCACTTTTACCGCGTCTGGTGTCAACTTTACAAATAACAATACTATTGATACATCCGTTTCGGCATCAACAACAAATTCGGGTCATGTAAATATAACAACTACTGGAACAATGTCACTAGGCGTAATTACAACGGAAAATGGGTCAGGTAGTGGTAATTTAACGCTTAACTCAGGTGGGGCAATAACAGGTTCCAGTAAGCTGGATATTAGAGGCCTTACTAGCATTACTGCAGGGGCAGCAAATAACGTTACGTTAAATAATACATCAAATAATTTCAGAGGTAATGTACGCATCATCAGTGCGAACGATGTAACGCTTGAAGATACAAAAACGATAAGACTTGGCGATTCTAGTGGTGTTTCTACCATTTATGGTTTTTTAACAGTTACAGCTGATGATGGCATTATTGATAATGGTGTGATTAATGTAGACGGTATATCAACATTTACGGTCACCAACAATGATGGAGACATAACTCTTGATAATTTATCGAGTGCATATGTTGGTGCGATCAA
The DNA here is from genome assembly GCA_024275115.1 of Gammaproteobacteria bacterium. Taxonomy (GTDB): domain Bacteria; phylum Pseudomonadota; class Gammaproteobacteria; order UBA6429; family Thiohalophilaceae; genus SZUA-37. The sequence continues at coordinate 3,547 of JAJRZT010000093.1, read as the reverse complement.
CCTTTCAACCGCTGGCATCGAAGGTTTAGGTGATATATTTCTAAATAATAATACCTCGACTGTTTTAGGTGATGTTACGTCTAATGGTGCGTTAACTATCAATTCTCAGGGTGACCTTTCAATTAATGGCAAGGTAACAGTAAATAATAATCGTGGTAATGATGTTACGAATTCATATTTAAAATTTGGTTTAGATAATGCGATAGGCCGTAGTTTTTCGTTAAATGGTGTGAACGGTGTCGATTCATTTGTGATTAATGCTAATACCGGTGAGACTGCTAATGTGACCATATCGGGTAATGATTCAGGAAGTGTCTATAACTTTAATCTGAATTCGTCCGTTATATTGACTGGAGCAGGCACTAAGTCATTTGTAGTCAACGGTGGTACAAATAACGACACCTTTAATGTCAATATCCCACTACCTGCAACCATTAATGGCGGTGGTGGTAGTGATACGCTTGCCGGTTCGGACAGCAAAAATGACTGGTCTATCACTTCGGCAAATACTGGTGAGCTTTTATCGAGTGGTGTAACGACGAATTTTAACAGTGTAGAAAACCTGGTTGGCGGCGCTGCTAATGATGATTTTTCTTTCACTACGAATGCTTCAACGCAGGTTACTGTGTCAGGTGGTTCTGGTGGAACAAATAAAATAACAGGAAATAATAACAACAACAGTTGGGTATTAACAGGCGCTAATCAGGGTGAAGTTGGTTTTCTGTCATCAACAGGCATAACAACCCCTGGTTTTTCAAATATACAGGAAATTGTTGGTGGTACAGGTACAGATACATTAACCGGTCGTAATAATGCCAGTACGTGGGTCATTAATAAAGCGGACGGGGGCTATGTCGAAGAAACGGTTACGTCCCCTACCGATCTCATGGATTTCAGTAACATTGAAAACCTTACCGGTGGTGATGCTGCCGATACATTTACCTTTATCGCATCGGGTATTATTGAAGGTTTGATTGACGGCGGCACAAATGGCGGTACCGGTACCGTAATTGATGTAATTGATTTGTCTGCAGTTACAGTTTATGACGCTGTTCAACTGGGTGCCACAGTCAAAGCTGGCAATATAGGTAATGCAACCTTAGAAGTTGATAATATTGAAAACATTATTGCAGATGGAAGTCGTACTTTAAAAGGTGTTGATAGTGATTCTAACTGGTTTATTACCGGCACTGGTGCGGCCATTTCAGGCTTTGTAGGCGATGCGACTGTTACCGCTGCACAAACCGTACCTGCAGAAGGAGTTACAGTCTTTAGTGGTTTTGATACATTGGATGGTGGTACGGCTGTTGACCGTTTTACCATCACGTCAGTTACTCTGCCGACTGCTTTAACCATTAGTGGTGGTGGAACGAACCCTGATTATCTGACCGGGCCAGATATAAATGCAACATGGACAGTTAATACTGCAAATAACGGATCGCTTGTTGATACTACTACAACTACTAACTTAATTGTTGCGTTTAGTGGAATAGAACACCTGGTCGGTGGTTCTGCAGATGATACGTTTGACTTCTCTGCTGCTGGCACTGGTACAGGTCCCTTTATGACATCTGTTTCTGGTGGTAGTACTGGCGGCACCAATATAATTAAAGGTAACAATGACAATAATGGTTGGGTCTTAACAGGCGCTAATCAGGGTGAAGTTGATTTTCTGTCATCAACAGGTCCTGACTTTATTAATATACAGAAAATTGTTGGTGGTACAGGTACGGATACATTAACCGGTCGTAATAATGCCAGTACGTGGGTCATTAATAAAGCGGACGGGGGCTATGTTGAAGAAACGATTGTAACGCCTGCTGATCGTATGACTTTCAGTAACTTTAAGAATTTAACGGGTGGTAATGCTGCTGATGATTTTGTATTTGACATTGTTCCGGCTATGAGTTCTGGTTCTCTCGCCGGTGTTCTAAACGGTGGTGGTGGTGCTAATTCACTGACCTTGAATATTGTTGATAGTAATCCTAATGAATGGAACATAACAGATTCTATAAGCGGCACACTTTTGGGTGTGCTTGACAGCGGTTTTACAAATATTGGAAGTATTAAAGGTAGTGATGATCCTGATGTTTTTACTATCAGCAGTACCAGCTTTATCAGTAATATAAATGGCGGTAATGATGACAATATATTCGATCCAAATGATGTTGTTGATTTTAGTGGAACAAGTGGATCTTTTACCGTTACTTTAGGCAGTAATAGCGGGTTTGTTAATATTGATGAGTTTAAAGGTAATACTACAAATCCTGAAAATGCTACGCTTGTGGGTGAAAACATAACGAATACCTGGATTATTTCTGATGCGAATACAGGTACTATAAACGGTTTCAAGTTTTCTGACTTTGGGAACTTAACCGGTGGTAATGTAAAGGATACTTTCAACTTTGCTGCGGATCTTACAGCGAGGGGTAGTCTTGTCGGTGTACTTGATGGCAGGGCTAATTCAGGAGCAGAGCTGGATATTGTTAATGTTTATCTTCCTGCCAATTTATCGGGTGCTTCTGCCACAGCAATGACTGTTCAGCTGGAAAGTCCGGCTAATTCTAGCTCTAGTAATACTGACTTCCTGTATGTAAATAATATTGACCAGGTAAATGCTAATACAACTGTGATCAATGTTCTTCAAGGTGGTGTAGCTACTGATAACGCGTGGAACATTACAGGCGTAGATAGTGGCTCAGTTGACTCGACCATTTTTACCGGTTTTAAAACATTGATCGGTGGTAATCAGGATGATACTTTTACCTTACCTGACAGCACCATTACCTTTGCGGGTTCTATAGACGGTGGTGGCAATGGTGCTAATGGTGACGAGATCATTGGAGGTAAAAGAACTACTACAAACTGGTCTATATCAGGCCCTAACGCAGGTGCGGTTACTGGTTTGACCGGTGGCTTTACGGGTGTTGAGAACCTGACCGGTAACGCAGGTGATTATGTTGATGTTTTCACCTTGAGCAATACAGCTGAGTTTAACGGCTCTGTAAATGGCGGTGGCGGTTTATTAGATAAAGTAATTGCGGGTGAGAGGATCACCGTTTGGGGTCTCGCAGGTGTGGATTCGGGCCAAGTTACAGGGCTCAACGGTACATTTTCTCAGATAGACATTCTTCAAGGCGCTGTCGAGTTTCAAGATACTTTCACATTACCTGATAGTGGAACATTTACAGGGCAAATAATAGGTGGCACCCCTGTATTTGCAACTGTAGACGATATAGTGATTGCCGGTGCGCGAAATACGATCTGGACAATAACAGGTGCAAACTCTGGCACAGCAGATGGTGTTGCATCTTTCTCGGGTATAGAAACATTGCAGGGAAGTAATGTTGGTACAGGCTACGTTGATACCTTCCTGCTTTCTGAGCTGTTTACGTTTGCGGGTTCGATTGATGGTGCAGCGGGCGTGAACGATGAACTTGTTGCCGGTAACGTGAAGAATACCTGGGCTATAGACGCACAGAATGGTGGAACCGTTACCGGGCTTAGTGCTGGCAAGTTTAGTAATATTGAAAATATTACCGGTGGC
>JAJRZT010000092.1 GCA_024275115.1 Gammaproteobacteria bacterium | reverse complement strand
GCCTTTGCCAGAATTAAACATTTTCGAGCAATAGCAACAAGATACGATAAACTGGAACGAAACTATTCCGCTATGCTTGTTCTCGCTTTTATAATGATGTGGATAGCAATGTGAAAGATCAACAGCCCCTAGTTAGGTAATTTTACAATCTACCCTGGCTAACAACTCTTTTTTAAAGCTACTTGCTCAAGACGTTCAGCAAGCCAGACTTTAATAATTGATTGACGCGTTACACCCAGGTGTTTTGCTTCTTTATCTAACGAAGCAATCATCCATGCTGGAAAATCAACATTCACTCTTTTTTGTTCCTGGCTGGGTCTTTTTGCTTTTGAAATATAAAGGGCATTGGTGACGTCTTGATTATTGTCAAAGTCTTTTTCGAATTTTTTAGCTTTCACAAAGTTTAACCTCTTCTACTCGTGACCTGCGAACAGAAATAATCCGAATATTATCGTCTCGGTAGGTGATGACAGCAGACCAGTATTTAGCCGATAATACCACTAACTAAAAATCTTCATCTGTTGTTTTAGCCGGGATTTCCAATAAATCAGGGTCATCCCAGAGGAACTGGGCGGTATCAAAACAATACCGTGCTTGGTAAGATTTATCTGGCTCTTTTTCGCATCGTATTAAAGTATACAAATGGCATAAAATGTATACCATTATTACACCATAGACAAGTATTGACAGGAATTCAAGATACCGCGGGGTCAATTATCATTCAAAACGAATATCGCGTTTCATCGTCACAGGTACTCGCACTCATCGATAAAAGTAATTATTCATCATACGACTGCGAATTTGTTGCCTTGCTCATCATTTGATAGAAAATTAATCACCCAAGATACAAAGATATTAAAAGAATTTCCATCAACAGCTATATCCGTGTCAGATTTCCTCTCTCAAGCATAGAGTTCCTAATAGTAAATTCGACTACATGACGTTTAACTTCTGATAAAACGTCTAGCACACCAAGAGTTTTTGCTAGAAAACCAGTCTGCGTTTAAAAAAGTGACTCCGATACCTGGTAATGCTATACTACATATGATGACGTCATCATATGTAGTATCGGAGCATTTAATGAGAACAATTGTCGAATTACCAGAACAACAGATTGAGGCACTAAAAATACTGAGTGAGCGAGAAGGACTTTCGCGTGCAGAGCTTATGCGTCGCGCCATTTCAGTATACTTACGTACACACCTTAATAAGAATGATGAATCCGCTTTCGGCTTATGGAGGCAGCAAAATGAAAAGGGCCTGGAATACCAGCAAAAGTTACGGAAGGAATGGGGTGAATGAAGGCCCTATTCGATACCAATATTCTTATCGATTATCTCAACGGCATAAAAGCCGCCAGGGATGAAATTGAACGATATGACACCATTATGATAAGTACAATTAGTTGGATGGAAGTTATGGTGGGTGCAAAGGATGGCGAAAGCAATACAATTAGAACCTTTCTAGCACGCTTTATACAAATACCCGTAAACAGTGCTGTTGCTGAACAAGCCGTTTCCATTCGCCGACAAACAAAAATTCGACTTCCTGATGCGATTATATGGGCAAGTGCAAAAAGTGAGAACGCCCTGCTAATTAGCCGTAACAGTAAAGATTTTCCACCCAACCTACCTGATATTCGACTACCTTATACCGTTTAACTTTAAAATTAAGAGTTTCGTCATTTAAGATAGGACTGTTAGATTAAAAAAAGATCCTATTTTCTTAACCTTGCTTATTTTCGCTTTCGTGCTGCAATCCGCAATCGCAAGGCATTAAGTTTAATAAACCCAGCCGCATCTTTTTGGTCGTATGCGCCCTGGTCATCTTCGAAGGTGGCAATGTTTTCGTCAAATAGACTATTACTTGCAGACTGCCTACCAACAACAACCACATTACCTTTATATAATTTTAAGCGTACTTCGCCGTTAACGGTTACTTGCGATGCATCTATCATCGCTTGCATCATTTCACGTTCGGGTGACCACCAGTAACCGTTATAAATCATATTGGCATAACGTGGCATGAGCTCGTCTTTTAAGTGCGCCACTTCTCTGTCTAAAGTAATGGATTCAATTGCACGATGGGCTTTTAGTAAAATAGTGCCAGCAGGTGTTTCGTAACAACCGCGAGACTTCATGCCAACATAACGGTTCTCTACAATGTCGTCTCGGCCAATGCCATTGGCTCCGCCGATGGTATTGAGTTCTTCCATTACCTGGTTGGGTGTTTTGGCTACGCCGTTAATTGAAATCACATCACCGTTTTTAAAACCTAACTCAATATAGGTTGCGGTATCGGGTGCTTGCTCGGGCGACACACTCCAGCGCCACATGTTGTCTTCGGGTTCTGCCCATGGATCTTCCAGTACACCGCCTTCATAGGAAATGTGTAACGAGTTGGCGTCCATCGAATAAGGTGATTTTTTACCTTTGTTAAAATCAACGGCAATATTATGTTCTTTGGCATAGGCCATAAGTTTTTCGCGTGAATTTAAATCCCATTCGCGCCACGGGGCTATAATTTGTACATCGGGTTTTAAAGCATAGGCACCGAGTTCAAAACGTACCTGATCATTACCCTTGCCGGTTGCGCCATGCGAGATGGCATCGGCACCGGTTTCGTTGGCAATTTCAATTAAGCGTTTTGAAATTAAAGGGCGTGCAATGGAGGTACCTAAAAGATACTCGCCTTCATAAATAGTATTGGCTCGGAACATGGGGAAAACAAAATCACGCGCAAATTCTTCGCGCAGGTCTTCGATGTAAATTTCTTTAACGCCCATGGCTTCGGCTTTGACACGAGCGGGTTCCACTTCTTCGCCCTGACCAATATCAGCGGTAAAGGTGACCACTTCACAGTGATAAACGTCTTCGAGCCATTTTAGAATAATGGAGGTGTCTAACCCGCCAGAATAGGCAAGCACTACTTTTTTTACATCGGCCATTTGGTTGCTCCGCAGCATGAATTTACTAAATTGCGCGGATTATACCGAAAACAGGGCTATTAGTCGTTATTTTATCAGGGTGATAATGCTGCGCCGGTTCTTCGCACGCCCAGCACGACTGCGGTTCGACGCAACATACGGGCCTTCGCCAATGCCAACGGCGGTGATCGGCACCTGCATGCCCAGTTTTTTCATATAGGCTTTTATTGCCAGTGCCTGCACCTTGGCAGCATTTCGATTAACGCGTTTAAAGCCCATGCTGTCGGTATAGGATTTAATCATTACTTTCTTGATTTCTTCATCCAGCTTTACAAACTTCACCATATTGCGAAGCTGGTTGCGCAATTTTTTGCTTAAATTTCGCTGGTTCTTATTAAAATGCAGCACCGTTTTTTGCAGTGCCTTAAAGTTATACTTCGGCTTTTCACTAATGCATTTCTCAAAGGCATGTTTTACTTTGGCAAAATTAATCGGTGATATGGTTGTAATAATATCCTGCGTACCATCGGTCCAGTCACGGTAGGTTAACCTTATCGACATACCTTCTTCCAGTTCATACATCAGCCGGTCGGGCCATATTTCAGGTAAAATAGTCTGGTTTATTGAGGCAAGCCGTTGCTGGCCTTTTGATATTTTTGATTTACTTTTTGAAAATCGCTGGCGATGTGGCAATACAAAAGGCTCGTAACCTTCTTTAAACGGAATAAACCCAAGTGATTTTTTAATCGCAAACGGTTTCCAGTCAGGAGGAATGGACTCCAGTTTTGCCCCCACATCCGGGTAAGGGTAGTGATCGGTTAATAATGGCTGAGAATAGCGTTTGTCTTTGGCTTTAAGCTTTCGGGCGGCAGGGTGATTTACTTCAAATATAAACTTTAAAAATTGTACCGGATTATATCTGAATCGGGCTTTCCCCAAACGTGGTATCGGCTGGGTTAACACACATTCCATTTCTGTGGATGTTAACACCCATTCAGACTGCGCAAGTTTTGCTCCGTATAACTGAACCCTCGGGTATAAAACCCGCTCTTTAACGGGTCGGTTTCCTGTTATTTTATTTATAATTTTCTGGTGAACCGAGCGGATATTACTGGTAACTTTTTGATGCAGGCTGCCTTTTTTCCTGACCACCGCCTTTACACCACTATTATCATCTGTGGATTCTGCTTTTTCTGGCTGGCTTTTGGTTTCAGTCGCATCGTCGAAAGATTTGCCGGTGGCAACTTTTAAACGTCGATTTTTGCCGACACGGACATAGCGTGCCGCCTTTTTGGCTGGTTTGGCCACTGCCTTGTCTAAAGGTGGTGCTTGCTTAACTTCAGGCTCAGCCTGGGTATTATCAACATCAACAAACTTTGAATGCAGCTGATTTTTACCTGTATTTTCAGCAGCTTGGCGCGCATCAGCACCAAATTTCAAGCCACAGGAGGCCGTCCCCAGCATAATAAAACCAAGTAAGATAATACGACGATAAGAACTGAACTCACGATACATACCGCTGTGAGTTGCAAAAAGTATTCCAGAAATGCAGATGTGTACACGCTGCACTTCTTTAAATTTAGATAAATTTTAAATAAAAATGCTTATATTTACCCGTTAATCCAAGGAATTAATGGGAGTAATGCAATACTGGCTATATTATCTTGATATCAACTTGATCAATGCAATAGTAAGGAGTATGCTTCTCAGGTAATTCAAAATTCCCAGTAGTACGTAAACGAAAATGCCCGCGGTAGGACGCAGGCATTTTCAACTTTAACCGGATAGGCGCAGCCTAAACCAGCTAAAGGCGCTTTATTTAGCAAAGTAAGTGTACTTCATGTTGGTAATCTGGGCTAGTTCTACCCAACAATTAAAAGGACCATTGTTAATGGAACAAACAACCAATCTATCACTAACAGGTGCATCAGATGTCTCCTATATCTTTCAGGTATTTGCCTGGGGTGCAAAATTCAGCTCAATTGGCGCAGTGTATGCCATTTTCCAAAAAACAGCCCTTGGCCGATACAACATTCTATATATCGGCCAAACAGAAGATTTAAGCCAGCGTTTCGAAAACCACCATAAACAGGCCTGCTTCGACCGTAATGGCAAAACCCACATTGGTATTCGTACAGAGCTCACAGAATCTTACCGGTTTAATATCGAAACCGATCTGGTGCGTCACTATAACCCAACGTGTAACGATTAAGGTCAAGGAGTCGTAAGGTGAAAGCACAAATGAAACGGATTGCAGACTGTGCAGAAGTCCTCGCCGGGCTGTCCTTAAAGGCTCGTGCGGAGCACGAGCCGCAAGGCACCCATCAGGTTATTTTAATGAAACATTTAAAAGAAGATGTGCCCTATTCGTACCATGCAAACCATCAATTACGCATAAGTGGAAGCAAATCACTCGAACGCTATAAAGTAGCAAAAGGTGACGTTTTGTTTACCTCACGCGGTTTGCGCAATGAAGCTATCATGGTTGAAGATGTACCTGAGAATACGGTGGCCTCTTCTGCACTCTATATTATACGTGGCAAAAACAATATCCAAACCGGTTATCTGGCCTGGATACTTAACCAGCCTCATATCAAGGCAAAAATAACTCAGGCGCGTACGGGTGCTGGCACCCCGCTGGTACAACGTGCCGAATTACTGGATATTGAAATTCCTGTACCCGATATAGAAATGCAAACAAAAATTATTTCATTAAACAATCTGATGTCCAAAGAACGTTCATTGCGCAATGAACTATTTGAACAAACTAAAACGCTGCATCGAGCCATCGGCCAGCAGCTCTATACCCGGATTAAAAAAGGATAACTCATAATGGAATCAATCTTAAACTTAAACACTATATTACAGAGCAGTATTGCCGTTATCACTGCAACCATTGCCGCCTATCTCGCTTATATGAACCTGTTTCTTCAGCGTAAAAAACAACTGCGAGCAGACCACGATTGCATAAAAAATCTCCTGGAAAATTATAAAAACCCGGATTACAAAATGCACCCACTTGAACTCGAAACCGGTTTCCTTGCCTTTACCGGTAAATGCTTAAATGCAAGCGAAATTATCGGGCTTTTTTTATTGCAGGATTCACTCATCGGTATAAAACAATATCTCGATGCAAAAGAGTTGATAGAATACAATGAAGTCGGTAAATTGTTCTTATATAAGGATAAATACGCTACTAAAAAAAGCAGGAAATATAAACAAATATTAAATTGGCTGGGCTATCTATTTTGGTCGGCAACAACCTATTTTCCATTAGTGTATCTAATAGAAACTTATCCGTTGGCCAAGGTTAACAGTGTTATAACTTTATCTACACTTATTGTTTTATCCGCTATTTTAATATTAATCTTTCTAAAACGTATTTCAGGTTTTCACAGTGCCAAGCAATTAATCAAAGGGCAACATTTTGAACCTGCACCAAACGAACCCATAAAAATGACATACCCGGTAACCATAGAAACACTCAAGGAAATATAATAAATGACTGAACAAGCATCGCAACAAGAAATTAACAATATACTCTGGAAAGCCTGTGACTCTTTCCGGGGAACCGTTGATGCGGTTAATTATAAAGATTATATCCTGGTGATGTTATTTTTAAAATTTATATCCGATGTTTGGAAAGACCATTACGCGGATTACGAAAAACAATATAAAGGCGACGTAGAACGCATTCTCCGCAGAATGAAGCGCGAACGGTTTGTTTTGCCGGAGGAAAGTTCTTTTTACTCTTTATATAATAATCGTGAAGCCACCAATGTTGGTGAGTTAATTAATATCGCATTAGAAAATTTAGAAACAGAAAACAAAAAGAAACTGCTGCATGTATTTCAGGATGTCGACTTTAATTCTGAATCGCGTTTAGGCAATACCCGTAAGCGTAACCACATATTAAAGAACTTACTCGAAGACTTTAACGACCCAAAATTAGACCTTAGGCCATCACGCATCGGTAACCTTGATGTTATTGGCAATGCCTATGAATTTCTTATCGGTAAGTTTGCTGCCGGTGCCGGTAAAAAAGCCGGTGAGTTTTATACCCCACCCGAGGTATCTATTCTTATTGCCAAGCTACTTAGCCCACAACCCGGTGAACGCATTTGTGACCCGGCCTGTGGTTCCGGTTCGCTTTTACTAAAATGCGCCAACCAAGTCGGCACAGACGACTATTCGCTTTTCGGCCAGGAAGCCATCAACAGCACCTGGGCACTGTGCATGATGAACATGTTCCTGCACAACGTAAACAACCCGCGAATTGAGCGCGGCGATACTTTATTAGAACCCCGCCTGATAAAAGAAGACAAACTAATGAAGTTCGACGTGGTCGTCGCCAACCCGCCCTTCTCTTTGGCCAAATGGGGGGCTGAACAATCCGGCAAAGAAGAAGAAACTTATAACCGCTGGCACCGTGGTGTGCCTCCAAAAAGCAAAGCCGACTACGCCTTTATTTCACACATGGTTGAAACCACCACTGCAGGCCATGGTCGCGTTGGTGTGGTGGTGCCACATGGTGTGCTCTTCCGTGGCGGTCAGGAAGGTAAAATACGTCAGGCCTTTATAGAAGAAAATTTATTAGATGCTGTTATAGGCCTACCACAAAATTTATTTTTTGGCACCGGCATACCCGCTGCCATACTTATTTTTAGGCGAGATCGCAATGAAAACACCGGTGTACTATTTATAGATGCCAGCCGTCATTTCGAGCAAGGCAAAAACCAGAATAATATTCGCATTGATGTTGAAGTTGAAAAAATAGTTAAAACCTATCAAGCGCGTAAAGAAGTTGATAAATATGCTTACCTTGCAACACGAGAGGAAATAAAAGAAAACGACTACAACCTTAATATTCCAAGATATGTCGATACGTTTGAGGAAGAGGAAGAAGTTGATATTAAATTGGTTCAGGAAAATATTATTAATCTTGAAAAAGAATTAACTAATGTACAATCTGAAATAAGCCTGGTATTAAAAGAGTTAAAGTTTTGATTCTAGAAAATTGGAAAATATATGAGTTTTCAGAACTCGTTTCTTTGGGTAAAGAAAAACACAATCCAAAGACAAGCACAGAAAATCATGAATGTATTGAATTGGAACATATCACCCAAGAAACAGGCAGGCTAATTAAAACAACATCTGTAAACAAATTATTCAGTACTAAAAATAAATATAAGAAAGGTGATATTTTATTTGGAAAATTACGGCCATATTTAAGAAAATATCTTCTATGTGAATTTAATGGCGTTTGTTCTACAGAAATATGGGTTTTTAAGCCAAAAGATATAGCTATATCAGAATATCTTTTTTACACAGTACAAAGAAACAGTTTCATTAAATACGCTACTATTTCAAGTGGATCGAAAATGCCTAGAGCAGACTGGAATATAGTTAGCACATGTCCCGTTAAATTACCTGCTAAATATGAACAAAAGAAAATAGTAAATATTTTACAATTATGGGATAAAGCAATATTCACCATATCTGATTTAATAATAAAAAACTCTATATTAAAGAAAGGTTTGATGCAACAGTTGCTTTCAGGAAAACAGCGATTTCCTGAATTTAATAAACCGTGGGGAACTGTGTATCTTGGGGAAGTTTTTCGTAATCGAACTGAAACAAACCATAATGCATTACCATTGTTAGCAATAACAAACAAAGATGGTGTGGTTAATAGAAACACTATCAATAAAAAAGATTCGTCAAATAAAGATAAAAGCCGTTATCTTAGAATATGCCCCGGTGATATTGGTTATAACACCATGCGTATGTGGCAAGGCGTGTCTGGGCTTTCATCACTAGAAGGAATTGTCAGCCCTGCTTACACAATTGTTACACCAGACAATAATATTGATGCTGGATTCATGGCTGTATTTTTTAAGTATCCTCCAACAGTCAATCTTTTTAGGCGTTATTCTCAAGGCTTGGTTGATGATACACTTAACTTAAAGTTTCATCACTTCTCTGAAATTCAGGTAACGATTCCTGAGAAAGAAGAACAAATAAAGATTGCATCTGTTTTCAAAATTATTGACGAAAAACTAGAGCTATTACAGAAGAAATTAGAAACTCTAAAAGAACAAAAAAAAGGCCTAATGCAACAGCTCTTAACGGGTAAAAGACGCGTTAAGGTTAAGGATGTGGCTTGATGGGAGTAATGACATTACTGCAAGAGATTGCCGCGTCAGTATTGAAAAAATGGTTTTTTTCAATACTTCCTCGGCTTTGGCTTCCTGCGTCGCCCTCGACAATTGCTCCTGCATTGTTCTACCTTAGCCCATCCGTGGGCTCGTACCTCCTGCGCCCATGCAGTCGTCGCAATGACAGCAATAAAGAGGCATTGATTTATGAGAAAAGTCTCGCTATAATGTATCCAACACACCCGCCACGCCTATCCGGTTTCGACCGTGAAGCGCAACCATGGCGGGTTTTTTTATGCCAAAAAAAAGTAAAAAATCAGCATAAAAGGTTAGCGGTATGATTTACGATAAACAGCCGCTGACTATTGATGAACAAGTAGCACGCCTTTCTTTTCGTGGTTTAGAAATCACTGACTCTAGTCATGCGTTACATACTCTTGAGCGTATTAGCTATTACCGTTTAAGTGCTTATTGGTACCCTGTTAAAAATGCTGATAGCAGCTTTAGTGCTGGTGCAAACTTTGATGTTGCCCTTCAACTTTATGAGTTTGATCGTCACTTGCGTTTATTGGTGATGGATGCTATTGAACGAGTTGAAATTTCTCTACGTACCGCTATTACATATACCTTGTCTCACACTTACGGTACTTTCGCGCATACGAACCCTGATAATTCCCGACGACATTTTCGCCATGAACAATGGATAGCTAAAGTTGAACATGACTCAAAATATGCTCAGGAAGATTTTGTCTCGCATTATAGAAATACTTATGAAGGCTTCCCAACGCTTCCTCTTTGGATGGTGACCGAGGTTGTTAGTCTTGGTGCTTTGTCCCGTCTTTACGAAGCAATGCTTCATGGCGATCAATTAAAAATTTCTAGTGATTATCATATTCAACCAATTGTTTTACGTACCTGGTTACGAACACTTACTTACATTCGTAATGTTTGTGCACACCATTATCGCCTTTGGAATCGACAACTTGCCGTTGCCCCTGAATTACCTCGCCACGATGAACAATGGCAGTCACCAATTACGCCTACTAGCAAACGTCTATTTGCCGTGTTACTTATTTTACGACAAATGATGGCACATCATCACCAGGGTGTGCATTGGCAACAGCGCGTATCAGAATTATTAAAACCGATAGCTAAAAAAGATTATTGGCGTATTGCAATGGGCTTACCGGATGATTGGCAGAACCACCCGCTTTGGAATCGTGTTAATGCTGAACATGACAATGATGCAAGAGGTCAGGAGTAAATAATGGCTTTATCTTATTTGGAAGATTTAGATTCCCAAATTCCTGCGATTCAATTATTGCATGGTTTAGGCTGGGAATACTTATCACAGAACGAAGCACTGGCATTAAGAAATAACCGCAAAGACCAGGTTATTTTAACCGGTATTTTACGCCCCTGGCTAGAACAAAATAATTCGATTCAAACAAAAGGAGAAGCCCATCCTTTTAACGATGCCAATATTCATGAAGCCATTCGGCGTTTAATTGAAGAACCTTATGATGGACTGGTTCGCACCAATGAAAAAATTTATCACCTGCTCACTTTAGGCACAAGCCTTGACCAAACCATTAACAGTGATCGTAAAGGCCGTTCATTAAAATACATTGACTGGCAGCACCCTGAAAATAATGTTTACCATATGGCCGATGAATTTAGTGTCGAACGCCGCCGCTCCCATGATACCCGCCGCCCCGATCTGGTTTTATTTGTAAACGGTATTCCCTTTGTTGTTATTGAATGTAAACGCCGTGATAAAGATGTGCAGTCCGGCGATAAACAGATTGATAAAGCGGTAAAGCAGGTTATTACCTACCAGCGTGAAGATGAAATTCCCCACTTGTTTGTTTATGCCCAAATGGTTATGGCAACCAGTGTTAATGATATCCTTTACGCCACAACAGGCACCGCACGAAAATTCTGGAGTGTCTGGCGTGAAGCAGGTTCACATGAAGCGCTTGTGCATCAGGCTGCGAATAAACATTTACCCACAGAAGTTGAAGAAAAAATATTCACACCGTTAGAAGAAAAAGCTCAAAAAGCCTATCAGCAGGCACGGAGCCATTTTAGTGAACTATGGAAAGAAGGCGATCGCTTACCTACCGAGCAAGATCGTTCTTTATGGGCAATGCTTCGTCCTGAACGATTAATGGAATTACTCTATGGTTATATCGTGTTTGATGCCAGCGTGCGTAAAATTGCGCGTTACCAACAATATTTTGCAGTAAAGCAAACCATTGAACGGGTAGCTGCTTTACAGGAAGGCCGACGCCGTGGCGGTGTTATTTGGCATACAACCGGCAGTGGCAAGTCTTTAACAATGGTTATGCTTGCAAAAGCATTAGCGACTCAACCTAATATTACCAACCCGCGTGTGGTGCTGGTAACAGACCGAATTGATCTTGATGATCAAATTTGGGAAACCTTTGAGGCTTGCGGCAAGTCGGCTAAGCGCGCTAAATCGGGCGAAGAATTAATGCGCCTAATAAAAGAAGCCAAAGCCAGCATAATAACAACCGTTATTAATAAGTTTGATACTGTTCAAAACAAGTATGGCCTTAAAGATACTAACCCGAATATTTTTGTACTCGTTGATGAAGGCCATCGCACAAACTACGGTGCAACCCATGCCATTATGAAACGAGTGCTGCCTAATGCCTGTTACCTTGCTTTTACCGGCACCCCCTTATTAAAAAAAGAAAGGAATACCGCACAAAAATTTGGTGGTTTAATTCATAGCTACCCACTTCGCCAGGCCACTGTAGAAGACAAGGCGGTACTGCCGTTACTTTATGAGGGGCGTATAGCCAACCTGGAAATAAACAAAGCGGCAATGGACGCATGGTTTGACCGTTTAACGCAAAACTTAACTCAAAAACAACAGGCTGATCTTAAACGTAAACTTGCATCGAAAAATATGATTCATGCCACCGAGCAGCGTATTGCTTTACTGGCTTATGATATTAGTAAACATTACAAAGAAAACTTCCAGGGCACGGGCTTAAAAGGCCAGCTTGCAACCGATTCAAGAGCCAATGCCATTTTATTTCGCCAGTATATGAATGACTATGACATGCTGAGTTGTGAAGTCATTATGTCGAAACCAGATACCCGTGAAAGTGGCGATAGCATCGAGGAAGAAGATTTACCCCTGGTCAATCGCTTTTGGAAAGAGATGATGGAACGTTTTGGTAACGAAGAAGATTATGTGACTCAAATCAAGGCTTCATTTGGCCGTGAAGACGGTGTTGATCTTATTATTGTAGTGAGTAAATTGCTCACTGGCTTTGATGAGCCAAGAAACACCGTGCTTTATATTGACAAAAAACTTGAAGACCACAGTATTCTTCAAGCAATTGCCCGTGTTAATCGACTCTTTCCAGGTAAAGATTATGGTTACATAATTGATTACCGAGGTGTGCTGGGGGGGTTGAACAAAGCAATGAAAACCTATGATTCTTTAGCTGGTTATGACGCAGAAGATGTGTTATTAGATGATGCAGTTATAGATAGCCATGTGGAAGTTGCAAAATTACCGCAAGTGCATTCGGATTTATGGGATGTGTTCAAGGAAGTTAAAAACAAGCATGATAATGAATCTATGGAACGACACCTTGCACCTGAAGATAAACGTGAAGAATTTTATGAAGCCTTAACAGCGTACCAAAAAGTATTAATGGTTGCGTTAGCGACTGAACATTTTTATGAAGATACGCCTAAAAAGCAAATTAAAACCTATAAAGATAGCTTGAAAAATTTCCGTAGCCTGCGTTCGTCTATTCAGCAACGTTATGCAGAAACCATTGATTTTTCTCAATACGAGAAACAAATCCGTAAAGTTATGGATAGCCATATACAAGCACCCGATATTGGCATTGTTACCGAGTTGGTTAATATTTTTGATACTGAAGCCTTTGATGCCGAAGTTGAAAAAAAAGAAGGTAAAGCAGCGAAGGCCGATACTATTGCCAGCCGTGTTATAAGAACGGTTACTGAGCGCATGGAAGAAGATCCTGTTTTTTACAAAAAATTTGCCGATTTAGTCGAACAAGCCATTAAAGAATACCGTCAGGGACGTATTGATGAATCAGAATATTTACATCGTGTAACAGAATGCATGGATACCATTCGCCGTGGACATGAAGTTGATATACCCATTAAGCTGGAGGGTCATGGTGAAGCACAAGCCTATTTTGGAATTCTAAATGAAGTATTCACTTCTACACAAAAAACAGAGTTGCAAGTAGCTGAAGAGCCTATACCTTATGAGGGGAAGACTTCAGTAATGGATGCAAATGCTGTCGCAAATATATCGCTTGATATTGAAGGGATTATTGCAAAGCGTAAAATAAGAGACTGGATGCACAATGAGGATGTTATCAATAAAATTCAAATCGATATTGATGATTATTTATATGATATTAAGAACGCTGGGCAAATCAATCTGAGCACCCATGATATGGACAGCATCATGGAGCTTTGTATTGGTATTGCTAAAAAATTAGCAGGAAACTGATGCTGGTTGATGAAATCCAATGGGGGCGAACTAAAATTCGTTATAGCTATGAATTTAGTCACCGTAAAACTCTGGCCATACATGTTCACCCAAACCTAAGCGTGACGGTTAATGCCCCTGTTGGCACTCAAGCCGGCAAGATTCAGGAAAAAGTTAAAAAACGTGCTGGCTGGATACGAAAAGCCTTGCGTGAGTTTAAACTGTACTTACCCAAACAACCCGCCAGAAAATATATTAATGGTGAATCTCACCGTTATTTAGGTCGGCAATACCGATTAAAATCCAGAAAAGGTAAAACCGATTCTGTTAAATGCTATCGAGGATATTTTCAGGTAACCTGCACACAAAAACCAACCCCCCATAAAGTAAAAAAATTATTAGATAACTGGTATCAGGAAAAAGCAAATAAGATTTTTATCAAACGCTATGATATTTGCTGCGCTAAAGTAAAACAAATCAATATAAAACCCGCTCCACTAACAATACGCGAGTTAAAAACACGCTGGGGGAGCTGCACTAAATCTGGAAAAATAATTCTTAATATAGAATTAATCAAGGCACCCACTGAATGTATAGACTACGTGATTATCCACGAGTTATGCCATTTAAAAGAACATAACCATGGCCGCAAATTTTGGCAGTTAGTAAAAAAAATTATGCCTGACTATAAAGCGAGAAAAGAGAGATTAAATCTTTGCGCCGATATCTAAATAAATATTCCTAAATAGTCACCACCGTTAAACTCCTTCTCCCTCTGGGAGAAGGTTGGGATGAGGGTCAACTGGCCACCCCATTAATTATCTTTCTTTTTGGGAATACCATAGTTCTTTAGCTTGGTTTTTTTAAGGAAAATTTCATCTTTACTGTTTTTAAGCCAGATTGAGAAAAGGGTTTTTCCTTCTTCGTTAACCAGCATGCGCATTTCCAATTTCAGTGGTTCACCCTGAGCACCAAGTTGGTTAAAAGTATCAAAAATTTCTGGCTCATTAAAATAGAGCTTAAAGACCAGCGGTTTGCCCTTTGGCCATTCCCAATTGAAATGCATTTCTTTCGGTATCGGTAATGGTTTATTGGCGTGTTCGACATCCAGTGGATAGTAAAGGTATTCATCTTCACCGTTAAAATAAATCACGCGTTTTATTCTATTAGGAGCTTTAAGGCCGGTAAATTCAGGCTCCCAGTTATACTTCTTACGGTAGGTTTCCCATAAACCAAAGGGAACGCCATTTTGTTTTAGTGATTGCAATTCATCCGGTTTAAGTGATTCTTCGATTTCTTCTTGAATAAATACTTCACGCGATATATCAGGATTATCAATAATTTCCTTCCAGTCCACTTCGATTTTTTCTGCTTGCCCAGAAAATACTTCCGTGGTTTTATCAATACCACTTAACCACACAGAAACATGCCCGCCTGGGGCAACCCCGACGACCACTTCCTTGTAAGTCGTATGCTCGTTAATTTTAGGGCTATCATAACCGTCCTGAAACAGTTTAAGTATTTCCTCATAGGGTAAATCGAATTCACCTTTATAAAACTGGTTCTCCGTATAGGAAAAAAAAGTAATTTCCAGCCGCTCGGGCAAGGGCTTGGTATCATCCCCCACAATATGAATCGAGACACCTTCGCCCCAACCATGATGCAATGTTTTTTTATTGGGCACGTATAATTTCCCTTCTTTGGGGAAAAATAAATCACCCCGTACAATTTCCATTGGGTAATTTTTGGGTGCGCTGTCCGTTGCCAGCCAGTCAAATTGAGTTGCCATACTTGTTCCACCTGCAGTGAATAAAAAAAATAAAATTAAAAGGCTGCTACCAATCGTTCGCTTAACCCTCATATCGCATCCTAATCCGTTTGCCATCCCGCATTCGAGGATGCAAGCCAATTTCACATTTAGCTGAAAAATGAAGATAATCATGCCTCAGATCACATAACCATGGTTCATTATGATACCAGTCATCCATTCTGGATTTTTCGATTTCATTAATATAGGCTTTTATTTTTTCATGCACCGCTTTTAATGGACTTGGTATTTTTTCTTTCTTTTCAAGCTTTGACTTAATATCAATCCCACTCTCCCGCGCAAATTTCGCCATAATATGCAGCGGGATCCGACTATAGTGATTATATTCAATACTGCGATTTATTTTTAATTGTACCGTGCTGGCTATTTCATCGTCATCATCTGATTGAATTAACTCAATTTCATCGGTTTTAAACCAACCGGCATCAATTAAATTTTGTTGGTCTTTTTTCGCTTCTTCATAGTCAAAACTATCGTATATAATCTGGTTTTCAACCTCAGCATTATTATAACTACCACCAATATCCGAATGTACACCGGGCAAAAATATCTCTAAGCCATTTCGAGCACTGTGTATCGTGGTAAGCGAAAAACGCTCACGATGTTCGTCGGCTGCCGCGAGTTGAATGACCGTTTCTGCCCGAGAAATAGCATGTAACACTAAATCGGATACATCATTTGAATAACGAATACCATGTGATGAAACGGTGTCATACAGGCCAGCGAAGTTAACGTCAACACGTTCTAGTTGACAGTCTTTTTCTTCTAATTCTGTTTTTATGGTTTCATCACTTAACATAGATTTATAGATAAAATAACGAGCCGCCGCTGCGCCACGACTAAAACCGAACACATCAATGGTGAGTTTTTCAACAATAACATCCGTATCTCCATCTCTATTAGCTAATATTTTATCAACAGCTTTTACAATGCCTTTTTTTACTTTTTTACTGATACCTGACCTGCCCATACCAAAGGCATAACCAACAAACTTATCTCTTTTTTCATCATCTGTGCCGGGGCCTTCAATATAAATGGCCATTTTTTTCTGGTAGGCTTTATCCTCGCTAACCTCAATATGCCGTTCCATTTTAGCAACATTGGTGTAGTCATTGGCATAACTACTCCCCGCTTTGGCGTGTTTATAGAGTGCTTTGTCGGTCAGTTTTTTCCCATTATCTTCTGCTTCTTTTTTTAAAACGTTAAGTAAATCGGTATTAGTCCGATTGTTTTTTGTACCATCGAAAAAAACACTAAGGCGCACCTTGATACGTTCAATGGTCTTATCTTCGATTATTTGCGATTCAATCGTAGCACTGACAGATGATTCTCCAACTTGTGACATATACATAATCCTTATGTAAGGTTGATTTTATAATCTTAATATTTTTTGTCATTCGAGAACGATGATTGAGTAAATTTACCAAATCATCGGCTGCAATACCATGCCGCAGCAAGCAAATCTGAAATTAAAACAAGAAGATTGTTTAAAATATAGACAATTTTAAACGTGAGAAGATGGGGGAAATAAATCAAGAGCTCGTAAAACATCCGGGCTCTTGTATAATTCTTTTATTTTTTACGCTTTGCCGAACGCCGTAATCTGGCACCTAAACGCCGCGCCATATCACCAAACAGTTCGGTTTGGGTTGGATGTGGATGAATCGCGTTGCCGACCTGTTCCAGCGTCATATCGCCTGAAACCATCATCACGCCTTCACCAATTAAAGTGTCGGCATGGTCGGTTAAGAAGTGAACGCCGATAACACGGTGCGATGCCTTGTCGGCGACAATTTTGATTAAACCTAATGTTTCACCCGTAATCATCGCTTTGGCATCAATGCTCATCGGCACTTTAATTTCGACCGCATCAATGCCTTTTTCTTTTGCCTGCGCGGTGGATAAACCTACGAATGCCGCTTGTGGACGGGTAAAGATAACACCAGAATCTTTGTCCTGATTGTAGGCCATATATTCACCAGCAATGTTTGCGGCGGCAACACGACCTTGTTGACCAGCGGTATGCGCAAGCATTAAGCCACCGATAACATCACCGACGGCAAAGATGTGCGGTACATTGGTTTGGCTTTTCTCATCAGCTTTAATCACACCATGTTCAACAGCAACACCGGCATTGTCTAAATTCAATGGCTCTAATACCGGACGTTTACCGGTTGCCATAATCACATAATCACAACTATAGGTTTTCTTTTTACCTTCGCTGTCTTCGTAAACCAGTTTCATATCGCCTGGTTTACCTTTGAGTTCAACCACTTTAGCCGAGGTAACAATGGTTAAGCGTTTGTCGTTATTTAAAATATCGGTGAGTTGTTTGGCAACGTCTTTTTCAACTTCAGCTAGAATACGTTCGGCACCTTCGACCAATAAAACTTTGCTGCCAAAGTCCTGAAAGATTTGTGCCATTTCAACACCGATGGCACCGCCACCGATAACACCGACTTTCATTGGCTGCTTCTTTAAACCCCAAACCGTGTCGGACGTTAAGACACCACCTGCTTCAACACCATCATGCGCGCCCGGAATAGGCGGTACAAACGGTGGCGCACCGGTTGCAATAATGGCCGCGCCGAATGAAATGGTTTTACCTTTTTTGCCATTGCCAGCAATGTCGCGAGTATGTGGGTCTTTGGTGTTACCCGCCGTATCAACATGCACACTGTGTGCATCAATAAAACGGGCGAAGCCCTGAATAACATCGATCTTTACGCCCTTATCGGTATTTAATGCCATGCCGCCGCGTGTTTCTAATACATTGCGACGATGTTTTTCCAGGTCGTTCCATTTTAATACCGGCTTGTTGGTACCGGTTACACCGAGTAGCTTGTCATGTGCACGATCACGAATGCGATCGGCTGCGGCACGCCATGCTTTAGACGGAATGCACCCACGCCATAAACATTCACCACCAGGGAACGGCGCATCGTTGACCATGGCAACTTTATAACCGTCACCGACTAAATCACGTGCGGCATCTTCACCACCGGGGCCACCGCCGATAACAACGACATCGTAATCGTATTTACCTTTCTCTAAAGTAAAACCACTGGCTTGTGGTGCTGCGGTTGCTGCAACCGAGGCTGCCGCTGCATCTATCCACGTAGGCGACTCGACTAATTCTTTAAATGTTTTTAAGAACTTCGCGGCATCGGCACCGTTAACAATACGATGGTCAGCGGTAATCGTAACTGGCATACCTTGTGGCCCAAGTGTTGCAATCGCAAAAATGGCGGAAGTACCCGGTGATGGAATTGCATCAAAGTGACTCACACCCATCATACCCATGTTTGAAATGGTAAAGGTCGGGTTTGAATATTCATCCGGTTTTAAACGACGCGCTCTTGCACGGTCAACCAGATCTTTCC
Source organism: Gammaproteobacteria bacterium (assembly GCA_024275115.1). Lineage (GTDB taxonomy): Bacteria > Pseudomonadota > Gammaproteobacteria > UBA6429 > Thiohalophilaceae > SZUA-37. Next base: position 60,600 of record JAJRZT010000092.1, on the reverse strand, counting down.
AGCTGGCCGATAAGTCAGCCAAATCTCGATTTGCTGCATCACGCAATACAGGCACCACTAAACCCATGCCGTCTGTTTCTACCGCTAAACCAATATCAACTGATTCACGTTCAACAATTCTATCTTCATGCTGGTAAACCGCATTAATGCTGGGATGTTTTTCAATCCCTAAAGCAGCCGCTTTCGCCAAAGTAACGGTTAAAGAAAAACCTTTTGCTTTCGATGCTGCTTTTAAAGATGAAATATCAATGTTCATTGTTACACGGAACAATGGCATGGATAAAGAATATTCCATGTTATGAGCAACGGCTTTTTCCATTGCACTCATCGCGCGGCCTTCACCCGGCACCTGGAAGATACGTTTGGTTGATGTTTTTTGTACGTTGCTGTTTAAAACATCGGCAGCAATAATTGAGCCATCGGGGCCCGTGCCTGTAATGCTGTTTAAATCAATACCATGCGCGCCGGCAAGTTGGCGAGCATACGGTGATGCTTTACCACTGCGTGGTCGCGGCGCAGGCGTTGCACCGGATGGCATCGCTGCAATACGTGTTTTAGCTTTATGCGTTCCGGATGGAATAGGTTTTGTATTGGATGATATTGCTTCAACTTTTTTAGTTGCAGCCGATGATGTTTTAGCTTTGTCGACCACACTGGCTTTATCTTCTACGATATAGGCCATAATACCGCCTACTTCAATCACCGAATCTAACTCTAATTGCGGGCCAGATAAATAACCTTCACGGAAAATTTCAACATCCATAATGGCTTTATCCGTTTCAACCGTGGCAATCACATCACCACGTTCAATCTTGTCGCCAATTTCTTTTTCCCAGGTAACAACGGTGCCTTCTTCCATGGTGTCTGAAAGTTTAGGCATCTTAACTGCGTAAGCACCTTCGGGTACATCTTGTTCTTCTTCGGCTGCGTCAACTTCAACTGTTTCAGTTACTGGCGCAGGCTCTGATTCGACAACAGGTGAATCACTTGCAGCCGCATCACCAGATACATCCGCTTCATTTTCAACTAAATACGCAATGGGCGTTCCAACCGGTACAGCAGAATCAACTTCAATGGTACCGGACAAATAACCTTCTTTAAAAACTTCAACGTCCATGATTGCTTTATCGGTTTCAACGGTAGCAACAATCGCACCGCGCTCAATAAAGTCGCCTACATTTTTTTCCCAGGTGACAATTGTGCCTTCTTCCATTGTGTCTGAAAGTTTAGGCATTTTAATTACATAAGGATCAGCCATTGATATTTAATTCCGAATTGATTTTTTTGAAACACGTTAACACTAACTACTAGCACGTATCACGGAGAACGAGAGCTTAAAGTACAAGGCAAAATTTAATGAAAAAAGCGGAGCTTACGATTAGTAAGTGAGCATTTTTGAATTAAGTTTTAACGCCGTAATTTAAGCTCTCGTTCTTCGTGATTAGATTTTACCCATAACTTTCAGGGCGCCCATGTATACATCGTTGGCATCGGGGATAGCCGCCAACTCCAACTTATGGTTATAAGGCACGGGCACATCGGCCGCATAAATACGCATAGGTTGTGCATCCAGAGCATAAAAAGCGTCTTCATTAATAATGGCCATAATTTCTGAACCCACACCAACAGCCGCTTCATCTTCTTCTGCAATAACCACTTTATGTGTTTTTTCTACTGACTTACGAATGGTTTCGCGGTCTAAAGGTTTTAACGAACGCAGGTCGACCACTTCAGCACTAATACCATCGCCTTCTAAACGTTTGGCCGCTTCTAAACATAAATGTACGGAATAGTTATAACCGATTAAAGTAATGTCGGTTCCTTCGCGAACCACTTCGGCACCTTCGAGTGGGCGGAAGAATTCTTCATCGGGCACTTCTTCTTTCATATTGTACATGCGTTCATGTTCAATAATAATAACCGGGTCATTACAACGTGTTGCAGATTTTAACATACCATACGCATCTATCGGGCCACGGGGTGTCACTACACGCAAACCAGAGGTACTCATAAACATACGCGCAAGACGCGCTGAATGTTGCGCTGCTAATTGATGCGCCGTACCGCCGGGGGTACGCATTACAATCGGGTAGGAAATTCGACCACCGGACATATAACGAATTTTTGCTGCTGCATTGATTAAAGTATCTAATGCAAGCAGTGCAAAGTTAATCGACATAATTTCAATAATGGGGCGAACGCCAATCATCGATGCACCAATACCGATACCAGTGTAGGAGTTTTCTGAAATAGGGCAATCAATTACACGTTCTGAACCATATTTGTTATACAAACCGGTCGTTGCTTTATAAGTACCACCTACAACACCAATATCTTCACCCATGCAGATCACTAAGGGATCATTTGCCATTTCTTCATCATGGGCGCGCTGAATCGCTTCCCAATATGCAATCTCTGCCATGCTATTTATACCTTCCGCTTTTAATCTAATTCGTCGCTATTCAAACGATTATTTATTTAAAGGACCAATCCAACGTGGGTCTGGATTGTCATCTAATACGTATTTGTTTAAGTCTTCAACTTTTGGTTCAGGACTTTCTTCAGAGAACTTGATAATGTCATTTTCAATTTCATCATCAATCTCTTTTTCCATTTTTTTGATGTCCGCTTTAGTAATCACTTTTGCTTTAATCAACTTATCTGTATAAAGATTAATAGGATCACGTTTTTCCCACTCGGCTTCTTCTTCTTTGGTGCGGTAGGTTTTCGCATCAGACATAGAGTGGCCACGGAAACGGTAGGTCATTAACTCAAGAAAGTAAGGACCTTTACCTGAACGTACAAAATCAATCGCGGTTTTAGCCGCATCCATTACGATTTCGATATCCATGCCGTCATGTTGACTCGCTTCCATATTGTAAGCGGTATCAACACGTTTATATTGATCACGTTGCGCCGTTGAACGGTCAATATGGGTACCAATGGCATAGCCGTTGTTTTCACATACAAACAACACCGGCAGGTTCCACACTTTTGCCATGTTCATGGTTTCATGGAACGTGCCCTGGTTGTTCGCGCCATCGCCTAAAAAGCAAATGGCAATCTGGTCAGTGCCTTTATGTTTACAGCCTAAAGCTAAACCGGCCGCTAATGGGAAGGGTTGACCAACCAATGCGTAGCCGCCCATAAAGTTCGCTGTGGGATCAAAGATATGCATCGAACCACCCCGACCACGAGATGAGCCGGTTTCTTTGCCGTAAAGCTCAGCCATTACTTCGCGTGCCGGTGCACCGGCTTTAATCGCATGAATATGATCACGGTAACCGGTAATCACATAATCAGCTTTATCGCCACCGCCCATGCGTGCTTTCTCTAAAACACCGAGACAAACTGCTTCCTGACCAGTGTATAAATGCAAGAATCCGCCAACTTTGCGCTCCATATAAGCTTCAAAAGTGCGGTCCTCAAAGCGTCGCGCAAAAATCATTTCACGTAACAGCCGTTTTTTATCCTCTGCTTTCATGCTTTACCTTAAAAATGTCTAAAAAAATGAATGACTTACTGTATGCTTTACGAGTAAAATTTAGTCCGTAAAAGGCGCGTATAATGGGCTTTTTAGCGCGCGAGGTCAAGTCATGTTGATATTAAAAATGCCTGCGAATTTCAGTAAAACCATTGAAATCAACAACTTAAATACAAACCCAGTATTCAGCAGTACCTGGCAAATAAGTATATATAATAGTGTAATGAGATGCGACTTCACATTAGTCAAAATTAAAATCAAGAAAAAAGTAAAATGAACGATTATAAGAGTATGGCACAACATATTGCAGAAGACTGGCTGAAAGCTATCAGCAACTCGGTGAAAAACCAGGACATTAATGACCATATGCGACTGGTTTCCAAACACGTGCAGGTTTACGGCATTCCGGGGATCAACACTCTCAATTACCAGCAATGGTTATACCGCCGCCATAATGAATTTTTGCACAACCGCTTATTCAGCTTGCAGTACAAAATTATTCGGATTAAAAATGACCAGCAGCGCCGACTGGGTTTTGAAGTTGAAGAGCAAATGATGGCAACCGACGGTAAAGTCGTTATCATTCGTAAAGATATTTTACTGGAACGTGAAGAAGACGATAACTGGCGAGTCGTAGAAGAAAAAATCCACCGTTGGCAGAAAATGGAAATAGGACAACAGGTAAATGGCTAAGCAAAAACAAAATTCAAAAAGAAAAGTAAGCGACAGTATGGGTGAATTAGAAGTACCCACCGATGCACTTTATGGCGCACAAACCCAGCGCGCAGTTGATAATTTCCCTATCAGCGGTATGCCGATGCCCGCTGCCTTTATTCATGCCCTGGGCCTGGTTAAACATGCCTGCGCCAGCGCAAATTTTAAACTCGGCTTAATGGATAAAGAAATTTACCACGCGATTAAACACACCGCCGATGATGTGGCCGATGGTATTTATGACGACCAGTTTCCTATCGACGTATTCCAGACCGGTTCTGGTACCAGCACCAATATGAATGCCAACGAAGTGATTGCAACCGCAGCCACTCGTGACTCCGGTTTAGAAATTCACCCCAACGATCATGTTAACATGAGCCAAAGTTCCAACGATGTTATTCCAACCACCATTCACGTCAGTGCCACCATTGAAATTGCCGAGCAACTATTACCGGCGCTTAAAAAGCTGATAGAAGCATTAGATAATAAAGCACAGCAAGTCGAACACATTGTAAAAACAGGCCGCACCCATTTAATGGATGCCATGCCCGTTACTATGGGGCAGGAAATAACGGCCTGGGCAGACCAAATACGCATCTGCATTGAACGTATTGAAGACTCTCTGGAGCGTTTGCATGCACTGCCACAAGGTGGCACCGCCGTTGGCACAGGGATTAACTGCCATGAAAACTTTGGCGAACACGTCGCCGAAGTTCTATATTCTGAAACCGGCATTACCTTCACTTCGATGGCGAATAAATTTGTCGGCCTCGCAACACAGGACAGCGCGGTTGAAATGAGTGGCCAGTTAAACACCTTAGCCGTTGCGCTGATGAAAATTTCCAACGACTTACGCTGGATGAACTCCGGCCCACTCGCCGGTATCGGCGAAATAGCCTTACCTGCATTGCAACCCGGTAGTTCCATTATGCCCGGCAAGGTCAACCCGGTTATTCCTGAGGCCGTCGCAATGGTTTGCGCACAAGTCATGGGTAACCACACCAGCATCACTATTGCTGGCCAGTCCGGCACTTTCCAACTTAACGTGATGTTACCGGTCATTGCTTACAACTTATTGCAGAGCATTGCTTTACTCAGCAATGCCGCAAGTGTATTAGCCGATAAAGCTATTAACGACTTTACGGTTAATATTGAAAACATAGAAAGTGCGCTGGACAAAAACCCGATTCTGGTTACCGCACTCAACCGCGCTATCGGCTATGAAAAAGGCGCCGCGATTGCAAAAAAAGCCTATAAAGAAAAACGCGCTATTTTTGAAGTCGCCATGGAAGAAACCGACTTAGGTGAAGAAGAACTCGAACGCTTGTTAAACCCTGCAATGCTAACGCAGGGAGGTATTAATGAATAACACATTATTGCCACAGTTAAATAATGCTACCCCAGCAAACTGTAAATAATGGCGCGGCAATAACAAACTTGCCTCGTTTTTACGTCCCAAAATATACAAATAATTTCATTTTTAGATTGCCATGCCAGCTACGGCTGCGTTACAGTTTTACCATTAATATATAAACAAAGAGGAAAATGATGACCGCAATAAGAATGTTTTTATTAGTAATGTCTGCTCTGGTCGCCAGTGGTATTTACCTGTCCGGCTATAATTCTGTTCACTGGCTTCTATACATACCAGCAATTGGTCTGGCATTTGCTGGCATTACCGGAACCTGCCCAAGTATTATGTTATTTAAAAAACTTGGCTTTAAATAAAGACGTGAATTAAATATGCCCGGCAGTTTTTTCTACCGGGCCTGTTTATATAAACTTCTCGATGGCATCCATATTTACCCATACACTGGTCGCATACGCCATTACCAAAACCACCAAAAACCCTTTACTCACTAATAAATTTTTATTTCTTGTTATCGTATCTTCAATCATACCGGATTTAGATGTACTGGCCTTTCGGTTTGGCATTGCTTACGGTGACTTATGGGGGCACAGGGGATTAACACACTCACTAACTTTTGCTTTTATCTGGGCCATTGCTTTGTGGTCACTTCTATTACGTTCATCCGAATACAAGCAATGCCTGTTTCTATCAAAAACAAGCTTTATAGCCATGCTTATTCTTTTTCTAAGCACCGCTTCACATGGCCTGCTGGATGCCATGACCAATGGTGGCCTCGGTGTTGCCTTTTTTTCACCCTTTGATACCACACGTTATTTTTTACCCTGGCAACCCATTCAAGTTTCGCCCATTGGTATCAGTGCCTTTTTTAGTTCTTATGGCTTACGCGTGATATTAAGTGAATTAATCTGGGTCGGCATACCCTGTGCAACCTTTTTAGCCATATTGAAAATCAAAAACACCTTAAAGCACTAGCGATTGAAAGCATTCGCTGCGATAATTAATAAATGAAATCAATTACTCTCATTCGCCCCGATGACTGGCATTTGCATGTACGTGATGGTGACGCACTAAAAGATATTATTCCGCATACCGCCGCACGCTTTGGCCGTGCAATCATTATGCCCAATTTAAAGCCACCGATAACCACAACAGAACAGGCTCAAGCTTACCAGCAACGCATTCAGGCAGCCATTCCCAATGGCGTCAATTTTACTCCGTTAATGACATTGTATTTAACCGACAATATGCGTGCCAATGAAATTATAACTGCCAAAGAAAGTGGTATTATCCATGCTGTTAAATATTACCCTGCTGGTGCAACCACCAATTCCGATGCCGCTGTCACCGACTTAAAAAAAACCTGGGCTGTTCTTGAAAGTTTACAACAACAAGGGATGCCGCTACTGGTACACGGCGAAGTAACCACCCCTGAAATAGATATTTTTGACCGTGAAGCTGTTTTTATCGACTCTGTTTTACAACCACTACTAAAAGACTTCCCTGAATTAAAAGTAGTACTGGAACATATTACAACCGCACAAGCGGTTGACTTTATTCAGTCAACACCCAACAACATCGCCGCAACCATTACCCCGCAGCATTTATTATTTAATCGTAATGATATTTTTAAGGGCGGGATCCGACCTCACTATTACTGTCTACCCGTACTAAAACGCGAGCAACACCGTGAAGCACTAGTAAAAGCGGCAACCAGTGGAAACCCGAAATTCTTTTTAGGCACAGACAGTGCGCCCCACTCACAAACTGCCAAAGAAAGTGCCTGTGGCTGTGCCGGCATCTATAGCGCACATGCGGCAATTGAATTATATGCGGGAGCATTTGAAGACAATAATGCACTGGATAAACTCGAGGGCTTTGCAAGCCTTTATGGCCCCAAATATTATCAGCTCCCCATTAATGTTGATAAAATTACTCTGATAAAAGAGCCCTGGCAAATTCCTCAACACTACCCATTTGGAAGCGAAACACTCACCCCGCTTAAAGCCGGTGAAATGGTTCAGTGGAAACTAAAGCGTGTATAAAATAACAAGCGAGATCACGTTAATTAAAACAAGGCTCCCTATAAGTAACAATTGATGAACTGACTTTAATTCCATTTTATCCCCCTTAACCCTGTTTATGGTCATTCCAGAATTTTTGTAATAAGCGGATACCATCACGATATGATATCTGGTTATTTTTTCTGGTTATTTTTATAAGCTGGCCTTATTTCCTAAGCCAACGCCACCTTGTATTAGCGCATTTTTACATTAATCTCAGCAATACCTTAAACCATTTGTACTTTAAAAAGTGTGAATTATGCACATTTTTAAGCAGTAAATTCCCGCAGATCAGGCTCTCCATCACAGGCATTATTCTTCTACCCAATTTATTAGAAGTACGCTCTAAGGATTAACAAAATGCTTAACATTTCAATCTATGGTGAACATATTTTATCCGTTAAAGCCATTGCTCGCTTATTGCAGGATGAAGCCGTTTTTAAAGTATATACAGCCACACAATACGAGCCCTTGCCTCCACCACACAACAAAACAGACGTGATTATTTACTGCGCCATCAGCTATTCAAACACCCTGTGTAATCAAATAAAGAAACTCCACCAGCAAACACCTGCGGTGAAAAAGGTTTTAATTATGCCGATGGCACACAAGCAGTTTTTATTAAAGCTGCTAAATGCGGGTGTAGATTCTATTGTCAGTTACAAGTCCCCACTCGAAGAGCTGGTTCGTTCCATACACTTTGCAATGCGCGGGCAGCAGTACCTGAGCGTTGACTTAAGCAAAATGGTCATTAACACTGAATACCCTTCGAGCTTTAATAGCCTGTCAAAGCGTGAACTTGAAATAACCTATATGCTGGCCAATGGCATGAACATTAAAAGTGTTTCGTCTGAATTATCCATTAGCCCTAAAACGGTAAATACCTATCGCTACCGTATCTTTAATAAGCTGGAGATTGACCGCAATGTGGATTTATTCCGCATGGTTAGTGAAGAAGCAGCTTATATGCTGACCTAGTAGCTGACTGCTTATTCTTAAACATAAAAAAAGCCAATCTGAATTCAGGTTGGCTTTTTCTTTGTTTTTTCAAATAAAAAGTTAATAATGAGACGGTAACCGTTCATGAATCGTAATCCGCTTATGGTCACTGCTAATATAACCACCAATGGTTAAGTCTTTAAGAATTTTTGCCACCATCTCGCGCGATGCACCGACCCGGTTCGCAATGTCCTGCTGAGTTAGCTTCATATCAATGACCAGCTCATCCTCTTTTTCTTCTGCTAAGGACAGGAGCGTTTTCGCAACACGCCCGTATACATCCAGCAAAGCAAGGCTACGAACATTGTCGGTTAAATCACGCACCCGGTGCGTTAAGCCGCGAATAAGATTAAACGCCAGCTCGGGGTTAGAGGATAAAACCTTTTTGAAATCGGCTTTACTAATAACAATAAAGGTCGACTTTTCGGCGGTAACAACGGAGGCCGAACGTTTATCATTATCCACCAGTGCCAGCTCACCAAAATAGCTGCCCTCACCTTGTGAATTTAAAATAACTTCTTTGCCATTTTCGTCACTCAGGAAAACCGTCACACGGCCTTTTAATATAATATAGAGGCTGTCTGAGCTGTCGCCTTCGTTGATAATAACGCTGTTCTTGGGGAAGTTGCGCGTAACTGCGCATTTTTTAACCGCTTCTAGCTCATCGTCTGATAAATTATCAAAGATAGGCACATTTCTTAGCATTTTAACCATTTTTGCCTCGGGGTTAGCATTTGGTTTTTGTTTATATTTTAGCGCTTCCATAACATTATCTTTTAAATATGATATTTTTCAAGTTATACGTTAGCATTCTTAAAAAAAATAGTTAACCTATAACAACGTAAGTCCTTCTACAGCAAATGTTGAGCAACACTTAAGAATTGACTGCTATGCCTACCATACCAAAAATAACCATTTATAAAAGTATAATATTAAGCATTTTGGTTATTTTTATCGGTATAAGCATTCAATTATTTACCTCTACCTCGATCGAAGAAAAAGTCGGCCTCGATACTTTATTCAAACTGCGTGGCACCCTTGCTCCACCTACCGAGGTTGCCATCGTTGCAATTGACAAGGTCGCATCGTCTCACTATGGCTTTAACAATGAACCCCTCTCCTGGAGCCGCGATTACCACGCACGCATAATACAAAAGTTACAGGAAGCTGGCGCACGCATTATTGCTTTTGATATTTTTTTTAAACAGGCCAGAAACAAAAACCATGATTTGGTTATGGCTGCCGCCATAAAACAGGCTGGCAATGTGGTGTTGTTTGCCAAACTGCGCCGCGAACTGCTCAATACAGCCGGACAAATACCACAAACACTCACTGCCGAAAATATTTTCAGCATCGAAACCATTCACTCGCCACTGGCACTGTTTGAAGAGTCCGCACTGGCCACAGCTCCCTTCACTCTGCCCAAATTCCCAGCAAAAGTAACCCGCTTCTGGACCTTTCGGTCAACATCAGGCGATGCCCCCACCATCCCACTGGTTGCATTACATTATTACCTTCAGCAAGACTTAAATACTTATCTTCAAAAAATACTACCGGCACTTGCGAGTAATATTACTCTCACTGCACAGGCAAAACAGCTACGTGAAGGCTTAAACAATAATGACAAGAGGTACATGCAACTTAAAAACCAGATTTTTTCACAAGACAAAACGGCGCTGGCAAATTTACTTTCTGCTTATGTTGGTACTCCTCAACCTTATTTAAATTTTTTTGGCCCACCACGCACAATAACAACGCTCACCTATGATCAGGTTCTGGAAGACCGCCTGCCCGATAATTTTAGTTTTAAAGACAAAGCGGTTTTTGTTGGTTTTTCAGAAAAACTGGAACCGGAGCAAAAAGATAATTTTCACACGGTATTTTCACAGGCCAATGGGCTGGATCTGAGCGGCATAGAAATAGCCGCAACAGCTTTTTCAAATTTACTGCACAACAATACAATTAAACCCGTATCAACACTGTCATCTTTGCTGATTATTATTGGCTTTGGCTTTATTATCGCCTTTGTGTCCCGCACGTATCGTGAAACAGTTGCACTTGGCTTGTGGTTTATTTTGTCCGCAGGTTACTTATATATTGCTTTTTATCAGTTCAGTGAGCACGCACTCTGGTTACCCTTATTTGTGCCGTTGCTTGTGCAAGCCCCGCTTGCGCTTGTTTTTGGCATTAGCTGGTATGCTCTCGACAGCTACCGCGCACGCAAAAAATTACACCGCGCCTTTAGCTATTATGTGCCAGAAACCATGGTGGACTTGTTAACCGAACAAAAGCAACCGATTCAACATTCACAAAAACTACAGTACGGTATTTGCATGGCAACCGATGCCGAGCAATATACCCAACTGGCAGAAAATCTCAGCCCGAAAGATCTGGCTGAGCTAATGAACCAATACTACGAGACCTTATTCTCAACCGTTCGAGAGCACAGCGGCATTGTGTCTGACATTATTGGCGATGCGATGCTGGCGCTGTGGTTACCCATCACAGCTCAAGCAACTCAGGGAAATATTGAAATCAGAATACAAGCCTGCCTAACCGCCCTCGAAATAATCAAGGCACATAATAAAAAATACACTATCAACAACCAGACCTTAATCCTTCCCACCCGTATCGGTTTGCATGCCGGTGAAATGATGCTGGGCAATGTCGGTGCAGTCGACCATTATGAATATCGTGCGGTTGGTGATGTCGTTAACACGACAAACCGAATTGAAGGGTTAAATAAATATTTCAATACCTACTTACTTGCTTCTGCAGAAGTAATGACAAAAACTGACCAGTTCCTCGCCCGAAACATTGGTAGTTTTATCCTGCCCGGCAAACATAATGCCATTACCCTTTATGAAATAATTCAGCTCAAAGCAAACGCAAGTGATGTAGATCAACAAAAGGTTGAACAATTCCATCAGGCCTTGTCCTTTTTTAGACAAGGTCTATTGAAAGAAGCCGAAATCGCACTAGTGGGTATTTGTAAGACGTTCCCTACCGATGGTGTTGCACGATTCTATTTACAACAATGTAAACAACAACGTACAATAGCATCTGATGGAAATTTAACCGGTGAAAATTTAACCAATAAAGATTGGGACGGCACGATAACAATCGACAAGAAATAAAACCATCTGTAAATTGAAAGTATTAACCTGGCAGCAAGAACCGGGTAGGAAAATAAAACACCCCTTATTTTAATGTAGTAAGCAGGACCGACAGGACGTCAAAAACGACAGGGAAGCATGTGCGTTTTATAGCGCAGCGTTTAACGCAATGGAATAATAATGCGACCAATAAAAAATGTTAAATTAGCAAAATACTTTTTAATATTGAGCTTTGTTTATGTGGGTTTAAATAATAACCTGGCATACGCATCTGACTGTGAAAACTGGGTAGCCAGGCTGCAGTCCTCCCAGGGCAGCGTACAAGTCAGGTTAAAAAGTAAGCAATGGACAGACGTTAAACGTGATGCGACCTTTTGCAAAGGCGATGTGTTACGCGTACAGGAAAACAGTCGCGCCGCTTTATTACTTAAAAACGACACTGTTCTTCGTTTAAACCAGAATACAACCATTACCTTTACCAACCTTACACCCGACAAACCATCGGTTGTATCCATTGACGAAGGCATTGGCCATTTTATCAGCCGCATTAAAGCCGCCTTTGAAGTCATCACCCCGTTTATCAACGCGGCCATCGAAGGCACCGAGTTTGTTGTTAGCGTAAATAAAGACAGCGCCGAAGTCACCGTCTTTGAAGGCTCAGTACGCGCCTATAACCCGCACGGCGAAGTGCGTTTAACTGCAAACCAAACGGCACAAGCCAAACAAGGCGAAGCACCGGTTTTAATTTTAAAAGCAACGCCCAGGGATGCGGTGAACTGGTCATTGTATTACCCGATGATTATTGAACCCGGCGAGCAATCACTCGAAGACAAGGCAGCGCTTAAATTAAGCACCGGCCAGAATGAACAAGCCCAAACATTATTGCAGCAGGCGCTTGAACAAAACCCGAATAACAGTACCGCTCTGGCCATGCAGGCCGTTATCAATATCGTACAAAACAATAAAGAGCAGGGGCTAAAACAGGCGCAACAAGCCGTTGCCGCAAACAGCAAAAGTGCTACCGCAAAACTGGCACTCAGCTATGCACACCAGGCTCACTTTAAAGTGGGTAAAGCCTTAGCGACCCTGCAACAAGCCGTAAAAGATGAGCCCGGCAATGCGCTTGTCTGGTCACGTCTGGCCGAAGTGTATTTAATGCACGGCGAACTAAGCAAGGCACTCAGCGCCGCGAAGAAAGCCAACGAACTCAACCCAGACTTAGGCCGAACGAATACCGTGCTGGGTTTTGCCTACTTAACCCGTATTGACATTCCACAGGCCATTGCCAGCTTTAACGCCGCCATTGAAAAAGACCAGGCCGACCCACTTGCAAGGCTGGGTTTGGGTTTAGCCACCATTCGACAAGGCGACTTAAGCAGTGGCCGCCGCCAAATTGAATACGCCGCCACGCTCGACCCCAACAATGCCCTTATCCGCAGTTATTTAGGCAAAGCCTATTACGAAGAAAATCGCAATAAACTCGCTGCCGTTCAATTTAAAATGGCAAAGGCTTTAGACCCAAATGACCCAACGGCTTATTTTTATGATGCTATTCGAAAACAAAGTGAGAATATGCCGGTAGAAGCATTGCAGGAAATTCAACAAGCCATTGAACATAACCAGAACCGTGCGGTTTACCGTTCTCAATTATTGCTGGATCAGGACAGTGCTGCACGCAGTACCAATCTGGCAAAAATTTATCGTGAGCTCGGCTTTGAAAGGCTGGCATTAACCGAAGGCTGGAAGTCATTAAAAACCGACCCGGGCAATTATTCTGCACACCGCTTTTTGGCCGAAACGTATGCATCACAACCACGCCATGAAATTGCGCGAGTCAGTGAGTTATTTCAGGCAACCATGTTGCAACAAGTAAACCGTGCCCCGGTGTCACCACTACTCGGCGATTCCAGTCTGGATGTGCAACAAGGCACCGGCCCCAACCAAACCACCTTTAACGATTACAATAGCCTGTTTAACCAGAATGGGGACTACTTTAACGGCTCGGCGGTTATTGGCAATAATTCTGCAAGCGGCTTCGAAGCGATTATGGGCGTACTTGATAATAATATTTCTGCCAGTGCCGGTATCTATACTTATCAAGATCAAGGCTTCCGGAAAAATAACCAACTGGAAAAATCTATTTTCAATCTCCTGTTTCAGAATCAGGTCAGCAGTTCAACTAAAGCGCTTGTAGACGTACAAATCAAACACCGTCAGATAGGTGATCGCGAATTACGCTTTTTTAAAACGGATTTTTCGAAGGTTAAGAAAACAAATTTAGAACTTAACAGCATTACGGCAGGCGTCACACATAAAATATCAACTAACCAAACATTGATTGCGACTGCATCAAGTGTGAGTGAAGAATTTACCACCACCGATCTAGTTGGCGGGGTTTTTAATCTAACCGATAAAACAGATACCGATGTAATAACAAAAGAAGTTAATTATCTGTTTAACTCAAGGTATTTTGATACGGTAGCCGGGTACCATTCAGTGGATGGCAACACATCGAAAAGGCTTACTATTCAATTTATATCCGATACTTTTACAAACAATATTATTAAAAATGACACAGCTTATGCCTACACTCACATAAAATGGCCCAACAACTTCACATGGATGCTAGGCTTGAGCCATACTAGTTTAACTGAATCGAACACGATTAGTTACAAACGAGATCAGTACAACCCTAAGATTGGCTTAAGCTGGGATATTACTAACAATCTGACTTTTAGAGCTGCCAAGTTTAGAACTATTAAGCGCCGCTTATTAACAGACAAATCTCTTGAACCTACGCAAGTGGCCGGTTTCAACCAATTCTATGACGATATTAATGCAACCGATTCTAGTGTCGAAGGCGCTGCGGTTGATGCTAAAATCAGTAATAAAGTTTTTACTGGTATTGAGTGGTTAAAGCGTGAATTAGATGTTACCTATTATGACTCTCCAACCACTTCAATTCTTGAAACAGACTGGCGTGAGCATATTTTAAGAGCCTATTTCTACTGGAGCATCGACTCCCAATGGAGCACTAGCGTTGACTACATTTATGAACGGTTTAACCGAAATAATATCTTTCCTCGCGAGTTTGAAATTGCAAATACCCAGCGATTACCAATCAAACTAACCTTTACGAGCAATAATAAAATCGTCGCGTCTTTTACAGCAACTAACATTAAACAGGATGGATTGTTTAAAAACATTACTGCCGCATCAATATTAAAAGGCGAAGATAATTTCTGGCTCTATGACTTTAATTTTAGTTACAAACCCAACCGTAATACAAGCATTGCTCTAATTATAAAAAACATTTTGGATGAAAACTTCCAGTATCAGGAAACTGATTTTAATAACCCTTCTATCCTTCCAGATAGAACATACAACTTACAAGCCACATACCAATTTTAATCAAACCACCGGAGGAACAAATGAAAACAACAATAAAACCGAACTCACTCGCTAAAATTATGGCGTTACTTCTAATCGTTGCTTACCCATTAACAGCCTGCTCAGATTCAGGAAAGGAAGGAAAAGGGAAAAACAAAGGGGAAGTTAAAGCCACTGTTTTTAAAATACTCAATAAATACACGCCAACAGAGCTTGGTGAAGTTAAAACTATTATTTTATTAGGCAAAGACAATGAACTTATCTATGTACTCGCTAAAGACGGGGAACCGGCCGGCAGAGGAACACTAGGAAAATTACTTAAAAAAAATGAGAAACTCGTCAGTTCAAAATCACTCAATATAATTGAAACAATAGGCTCCCACCATTTTTACTATTGCGATGCGGGCGGTAACTGCATCAAATTTAATTATCCACACTAATTTAACATCCACTAATAACCGGCCTGATATTTTTCAGTGCCGGTTTTTATCCCTTTTAATCGCCGCCTTTCTTTGACAGTACCTCACCCACCAACTAGTATTAAAATACTATTTTTTATTACAATATAAATAAAAGCATTGGTTACCCCCCACCAATGGCTTTACTAAAATAATTTAACTTACCAGCCATTAAAATTTTTAAGGCTTTCATTGTTGTATTTATTATGAAACTACAAAATATACTGCACCCCAGAGAAATTGAAGCCAAGTACTACCGCTTCTTTTTTATGGCGAACTACAGTTATTTTCTGGGTGTACTTATTCATGCTTTCTTTATCTATTTATTCAGTTATCTGGGTAACGACTTTATGGTGAAATACAATATTGTGAGCACCTTTGTATTTCTGCTCGCCTTTATCTTAAACCGCAAAACATGGCATCAGCTCGCCTTACTGTTAATGATTATAGAAATACCCATTCATGCCAGCCTGGCAACGCATTTTGTTGGTTGGGATAGCGGCTTCTATGTGTACCTGATGGCTTTAATCCCTCTAATCTGTTTTTATCCTGATTGGTCTAACTTTTTCAAAATATTCCTTTCTGTTCTGGTCACATTGTTTTCACTTGGCCTAAAGTATTACTCGGTAGAGAGCCCACCAACTATGTCTGTCTCAGATACAGTATTAAATAATTTATTTTATATGAATAACTTCTTTTTCTATGTGGTGCTGGTATTTTTATCTCTCTATTATGCCCTCGCTGCCAACCGTGCTCAGGAAGAATTGCAAGTTTCTTATGAGAAAATCCAGAAGCTGGCCCGAACCGATCCGTTAACCGGTTTATCCAACCGACGCGACACACTCGAACGTGTTGAACTGGAAGCTCTGCATTGTGAGCGCAATAAAACTGAAATGGCCATTATTCTGGCAGACATTGATAATTTCAAAGACTTTAATGACCAGTACGGCCACGACTGCGGCGATTTTGTTCTGGTTGCTGTTGCCGGCTCAATTGAAAATATGTTGCGCCGCGATGACCATGTGGGGCGTTGGGGTGGGGAAGAATTTATTATTGTTCTACCCAATACCAACAAAGAAAAAGCCGCACAGGTTGTAGAAATAATACGTCAAAACCTCACAACCAGTGGTTTTAGCTATAAAGATGAAAAACACCATATCGCGCTAACATTTGGTATTAGCATGTGCAGCCACAGTATGAACATTGATAACACAATAAAAGAAGCCGATAAAGCGATGTTAGATGGGAAAAAGAACGGCAAGAATCAGGTTGTTTTTGCCGAAGCTTAAACCTGAAAATTATTTTTCAAAATACTCAACGCCAGTAGATTAAGCCGCATAAAACCTTTTGTAGCAAGTTTTAACCGAAATATCTTTAATCGATGTAGGAATGGAATTTTTAAGGCTATCAGCAGGGCAACTGATAACAACAACGACTTCGTTAGTATCAGGGCGAGGAATAATCATATCAACGCCGTCCATTTCTAACCATTTACCTGCAACGTCCATCGCATAGGATAATTTTGTCATTGGGTTTCCTTGTGTGTGTTTTATGCAATTCTAGCCGAAAGTAGATAAAAATCATGTGAGCCATGCACATTTGTTGTGTGCATTAATCACAGTTTTAAACATTATTTTGTAAAAACAATCTGCTCGGTTTATCCTTAATTAACCATTAGTTAAAAATGGGTAATTGGCGGCAAATTAAGCATAAGCTACTGTATTCCCGAGCAAAACACTAAGGAATTCCTTTTAAGCGCTATATATATTAGAATAGCCTAATTATCATTAAACTTATTCGAGGTAGCATTATGGATGTATTAGAACGTATTGGAAAAATTGTAAATGACAGCCCAGTGGTTGTTTTTATGAAAGGCACACCACAACTTCCACAATGCGGTTTTTCAAGCCGAACGGCCGAAGCTTTAATGGCCTGTGGAAAAGAATTTGCCCATGTGAATGTTTTAGCTGACCCAGAAATTTTTGAAAATCTGCCTCGCTACGCCGACTGGCCAACCTTCCCGCAGGTTTATATTAAAGGCGAACTGATTGGTGGCTGCGATATTACCCTGGAAATGTTCCAGAAAGGCGATTTACAAAAGATGGTTAATGAAGCCGTTGACGGTTAGTGCTTTTTAGCCTATTCGAGTTTAAAAAGCCCAGCCCTAATTTACTGGGGCTGGGCTTTTTTTAAACCTGCAATATTCCAGGCTTTATACTAAACGTAATTCCAGATGCTTACCCATTGCTTCTGCCGCATTCGACAATGTTTTAAGGTTAAGGCTTGTATTATCAGGATCAAGTAACCGATCCAGTTGGGAACGGCTCGTTCCCATTAGTCTAGCAAAAGCACTTTTTTTGGTTCCAGTATTATTTAAATATTCCTGTATCTGCCAAACAAGAACCCTTTTAATCGCTTCTGCCTGTGCTTCAGCTAACAAGCCTTCTTTTTCAAGAAACTCATCAAAGTTACCGCCAACATGTGTATTCTTCATAACATCACCTTTGCTTCAACACATCATTACGACGGTTTTTAGCCAAATCGAAATCTGATTTTGGCGTGCTTTTGCTCTTTTTAATAAACCCATGTAGCAGCACCATCATCTTCCCTTGAACCGTAAATAGCACACGCGCTATTCTCCCATCTGAGATATCGCTACGCACTTCCCATAAGTTTTTATCCATTTTCCTCACCAATGGCATTCCCAATGGCCAGCCTATTTCAACTGTTTTAATATCCTCACCTATTATCCGGCGATTATTTGCATCCAGTTTCTTCAACCAGCCTTTAACAGGCTCACGGCTTGAACAGCTTATATAAAACCATACTGAAATCCTTTTCATTTAATAATTGTACCATATTTGGTACGTGTTTACAGGGGTATTGGAGCAAAAAACACGAGAAAGAAGCTTACAGTAGAAGCCCATACATGAGATGAAAAAATAAAAACCAGAAACAGGGTTTAAGCCTGTACTAAACTAAATACTGATATCCAACCATTTGATCTAATGCTCACCTTGCTCCGGCTTAAAAGCACTGTCCCAGGTGTTCACAATTTTACAAAATAGCTCAGCAGTTTTCTCGGTGTCGTAAATGGCCGAATGCGCTTCGTTACTATTCCATTGAATACCGGCGGCTTTGCCGGCCTTGGCTAGCACCGTTTGGCCGTAAGCTAAGCCACCTAATGTTGCAGTGTCAAAGGTACTGAATTGGTGGAAAGGATTTTTCTTTATTTTACAACGTTCGGATGCGGCTTTAATAAAGCCCAAATCAAAGAAAGGATTATGCCCGACTAAAATAGCACGGGTGCATTTTGTGGTTTTTATAAGCTGGCGAATAGGCTCGAAGATGTGTTCGAGTGCTTCTTTTTCTGGCATCGCCATGCGGAACGGGTTGTAGGGGTCGATACCGGTAAATTGCAGGGCCTCTTCTTCCATCGCCGAGCCAGGGAAAGGCTCAACGTGGCAGGACACCGTTTTGCCCATTCCCACCGAGCCATCGGCTTTCATCAAAATGGGCACCGCCGCCACTTCCAGCAGAGCGTGCTTATTGGCATTAAAACCACCAGTTTCAACATCAACCACCACCGGCAAAAAACCGCGAAAACGGGTATGAATGGTATTATTTTCTTCGTCTATCATCCGCCACAGGATACTAAAACAGGCCAGGAATTGCGATGCCTAATCAAGATTAAACGCGAGCATAAGAAAAATTTAGCTAACTTACCTGAAGTTAAATAGCATTCAATCAACATGCATTTGTAACCAATACTCCAACAACGCTAAATGCCAGAGCTTGCTCCCTTGTAAACGAGTAAAATATTCATCTGGTTTTTTTAACAGCTTATTCACATACGCCCGGTTATAAACGCCACGGTTAATACACGCACCGCTGTTTAAAATGTCTTGCATAAATTCTAAAAACTCACCACGCACGTACTTTAATGCTGGCATCGGGAAGTAACCTTTAGGACGGTCGATGACGCTATCGGGCACTATGCCACGCGCAATTTTTTTCAATACATGTTTACCACCCGACTGTAACTTCATTTCCGGTGGCATTTTAGCGGCCAGTTCAACAAGGTGGTGGTCTAAAAAAGGCACCCGTGCTTCTAAGCCAAACGCCATGGTCATATTATCCACCCGCTTAACCGGATCGTCGACAACCAGTGTATTTACATCCAGATGCAAAACCCGGTCGATAAAGGTGTCGGCCTGCGGACGGGCGAGTAAATCCTGAATGATTTTAGAAGTATAGTCTTCACCCCGGTAATCGTCGCTCACGGTTTCTAAAAATTCTGCGTGGTCACGATCAAAATAATATTTTGAAAAACGTTCAACCCCCGGCGTAAGATCGTCTTGCTGTATTTTTGGGAACCAGAAGTAACCGGCAAACACTTCGTCGGCACCCTGCCCACTTTGCACCACTTTGACGTGTTTTGATACTTGCTCAGACAATAAATAAAACGCCACCGCATCTTGCCCTACCATGGGCTCGGACATTGCCTGCACCGTTTCAGGCAAACGCTTTAACACTTCAGCATTGGGGATTTGTATTTTCTGATGATTTGTTTTGTAACGTTCAACCACCGCATCTGAAAATTCAAACTCACTGCCCTTTTCTTCGGGTTGGTCTTCAAAGCCGATTGAAAAGGTACGAATATCTTTGACTCCTGCTTCAGCTAGCAAACCAACCAGTAAGCTTGAATCTAAACCACCGGATAACAAAACCCCGACGGGTACATCAGCCACATCCAGACGTTTGCGTACCGCATCGCGCAAACTATCGTGAATAGCTTGTACCCATTCATCCTCTGACATTGCCGTGTCCGAGCGTGTCGCATCATACTGCCAATAGCATTGGGTTTTATAATCGGTACTGTTTTTAATACTTAAGGTTGTACCCGGTTCTAATTTTTGAATACCGTTTAAAATAGTGTTGGGTGCGGGGATAACCGCGTGCAATGTAAACTGGTTATGCAGGCCAACTGGATTAATGCTGGTATCAATGGCGCTGTCTATTTTATTGCTGGCTAATAATGCTTGTATATTAGACGCAAACCGTAACTGATTATTGCTAAACGAATAATACAGTGGTTTTATTCCCATTCGGTCTCGCGCTAAAAACAGGCTTTGTTTTTTCCAGTCCCAAATCGCAAAGGCAAACATACCATGCAAATGCTCAGGACATTGCTCGCCCCATTTATGGTAGGCCTTTAAAATAACTTCGGTGTCACCGTGCGATTTAAAGTTGTAACCTTCTTTTATAAACTGTGCGCGTAGCTCGGGGTAATTATAAATAGCGCCATTAAAAACCAATGTTAATTGAAGTTCTTCATCAACCATCGGTTGATTTGAATCTGCGGATAAATCAATAACCGATAAACGCCGATGGCCAAAACCCACCTGCGGTTTAATCCATAGACCTTCTGCATCGGGGCCCCGTCGTTCGAGTTTGGACAGCATGGCTTGTACTATATTTTGTTGTACTGGTTGTTCGTCAAAACGAACTTCACCGCAAATTCCGCACATTTATTTTCCCCATATATTTACTAAATTAACCCCAGGCTCCCCCACCCGGCGTTTCTATTTTTAAACAATCTCCTTTTTTTACCTGCACACTGATTTTAGCCGGCAGTTCTTTTTCGTTTAAGCTGTTTTTTCCGGGTTTTGCTTCACCACCGCCGTCCACACCCCAGGGTGATGTACTTCGGCGTTCGGTTAATAAAGTTACATTTGCTTCGTAAGTAAATTCATATTCACGTACAATGCCATCACCGCCGTTATTTTTTCCCGCACCGCCCGAGCCTTTTCGAATAGCATACTGTTTTATACGCAAAGGGTAACTTGTTTCCAATACTTCGACCGGTGTATTTAAAGTGTTGGTCATATGTGTTTGCAGCGCACTCAAACCTTGTATGTTGGCACTGGCGCCCATGCCGCCGCCAATGGTTTCATAATAATCCCAGGCAGCTTGCTGGCTGTCACCCACAAAACCCATCGCCACATTGTTCATGCTGCCATGACTGGCTGCGGCCAGTTTATCCGGTATCGCTTGCAACAATGCGCCGATTATCACATCCACGATACGAGTGCTGGTTTCAACATTACCGGCCGCAACCGCTGCCGGTCGGCTTGCATTAACTAAACACCGCTCGGGTGCATGCAGATGAATGGCACGAAAACTACCAGCACAGGCCGGCGTGTGTGCCGGTAGCAAACAACGAAAAACATAATAAACCGCCGCTGCTGCAACCGATAGCGGGCAGTTAATATTACCGGCGACTTGCACTGCGGTGCCATTAAAGTCCACCTCAATCTGGCTACCTTGTACAGTAACGCAAGCAGTAATTGGAATATTCTGCTGCCCCTGGCCATCATCATCCATATAATCGGTAAAACGGTACTGCCCATCGGGGATTTTTTCGTAAACCGGCCTTGCAAGCCGCTCGGCATAGTCATTAAGCGCATCGAGTGCCACCGTAAAAGCAGGTTCATCTCCAATATTCAATACACTGATCATCTCAGACAAACGTTGGCAGCCCGTTCGATTAGCGCTCATTTGTGCAGCGATATCACCTTGCATAGTTTGGGGTTGGCGGGTAGCGCCTAGCAGCTTGGCCATCATTTCCTCCTGTAACTGCCCTTTACGAACAATATAGCTGGGGGGAATAACCAACCCTTCCTCTTCCAAACTTGATGATATTGGCATCGAGCCCGGTGAATCAGCGCCAATATCGGCATGATGTGCCCTGTTTGCAACAAATGCCAGTAACTTACCGTTATTTATAACTGGAGAAATAAAGGTTACGTCAGGTAAATGGGTACCACCAAGGTAGGGGTCATTCACAATGACCATATCGGCCGGCTGCCAGTCAAAGCGACTTATAATCGACTGCATGGCATAGGCCATACTGCCCAGATGCACCGGAATATGCGCCGCCTGCGCACATAAATCACCGTTTGCATCAAAAACAGCGCAGGAATAGTCTAACCTGTCGCGAATATTGGGCGAAAAAGCCGCACGCTGCAAAATAGCGCCCATTTCATCACACACAGCAGCTAAGCGGTTGGATAATAAACTTAATTCAATGGCATCCACAACCTGAATATTACGCGATTAAGATTAAGAATCCTATTGAAGCTTATTCCGCCCAGATTTAACCCTATTCTATTTAGGGATGTCAGTATTCGAATACTGTAGTAAACTAGTCAAACTTTTTATAACCTGGCTTTTTAACAAAAGCCATATAACGACAAACCTAAAATATAGGGGATAAACACACTATGAATCCATTAAAATCGGTAACCGGTACGATTGTAACCGGCTTTATCTTAGCCATTATTATTTACTTTGCGGCGGCCACTTCAAGCTTTAATCTACTTGCATTAGAAGTTTGGCTACATGTATTAGCCGGTGTTGTGTGGATTGGCTTACTTTACTATTTCAATTTCGTACAAGTGCCTGGCGTTGGTGCTGCATTAGCAGACTCAGACGGCCCAGGCCCTGCTGCAATCAACAAATACGTTGCACCACGTGCGCTGCTTTGGTTCCGTTGGGCTGCCGTTGCAACCTGGTTAACAGGCATAGGCGCACTGAAAAACCTACCGGTACCCGAAGGTATGAATGGTGCAGTTGCGGCGTTTACTTTTGCTGAAAACTTCGAAGTGATTGGTCTTGGCGCCTGGTTGGGCACCATTATGTTATTCAATGTTTGGGTTTTTATCTGGCCAAATCAGAAGAAAATTTTGGGCATTGTTGATGCAACAGCAGAGCAAATCGCAAGCGCAAAAGTAACGGCGTTAATGGCTTCACGTACTAATACCGTACTGTCTGTTCCAATGTTAATGACAATGGTAGGTTACGGCCACGGTCTTACTTTTTAAATCTAAAAAGTAACTATTCAAAACCGGCTTGCGAGTATCGTATAGCCGGTTTTTTAATGCCTGAAAAACAACATTTAGCAGCATTTCATTGCTCAGTCATTTGCGTAAATTCGTCGAAAAGACTAGAATTGATGGTTTTCCGCTATCAAATGCGGGAAGCATGGGCTAAATACAATGCTCGAACAAAATACAAGCGGTCATTTTGAATGGCTGCTTTTTTAATTTATGACCAATGGAAGCGAAACTTCGACTAGAAAAACAATGTCTGACTATTTAATGAAAAACTATGCGCCGTTGCCGGTTACTTTTACAAAAGGCGAAGGTGCTACATTATGGGACACAGAAGGCAAGCCTTACCTTGATGTGCTCAGTGGCGTTGCCGTTTGCAGTTTAGGTCATGCCCACCCGGATGTAGCTATGGCCATTGCCAAACAGGCTAAACAACTTATTCATACTTCAAACTGGTACCACATTGCGAACCAGGAAGAGCTTGCTGCCGAACTTTGTCAGTTAAGTGGCATGGACAATGTTTTTTTTAGTAACTCTGGTGCCGAAGCCAACGAAGCGGCCATTAAACTTGCACGTTTATATGGCCACAAAAAAAATATAAATGAACCCGCAATTATTGTTATGGACGGCAGTTTTCATGGCCGTACTCTTGCAACACTTTCGGCCACCGGCAACCGTAAAGTACATGCCGGTTTTGAACCTTTAGTACAGGGCTTTGTTCGCGCACCTTATAACGATTTAGAGGCCATCGAAAACATTGCCAAAAATAACCAGAACGTTGTTGCGGTACTGGTTGAACCAATTATTGGTGAAGGTGGTGTAACAATACCCGATACAGATTATCTTGGCGGCATTCGCAAACTCTGTGACGATAATGGCTGGTTAATGATGCTGGATGAAATTCAAACCGGCATGTGTCGAACAGGTGAATGGTTTGCTTTTCAGCATACTGATATTACACCGGATGTTATGACTCTGGCTAAAGCATTAGGTAACGGTGTACCCATTGGTGCCTGCCTCGCAAAAGGCGATGCAGCCGAACTGTTTACCCCCGGCAACCATGGTAGTACTTACGGCGGCAACCCGCTTGTTTGCGCCGCCGCCCTTGCCGTTGTAAATACTATGAAAGCGCAATCTCTAGCCGCACGCAGCAAAGCATTAGGCGCAACCATGCTGGCACAACTTAAAAATGAATTTGCCGACAATGCTGCCATTGTTGATATACGTGGTAAAGGACTAATGCTGGCAATTGAACTTGACCGCCCTTGTGGTGACTTGATGCAACAAGCATTAGAACAAGGTTTGCTATTAAATGTTGCCGCCGAAAAAGTCGTGCGCTTATTGCCACCTTTAATTATCAGTGATGATCAGGCAACCGAAATCATACAAAAAGTTACCACACTAATTAAAAACTTTATTAAATAAAATATATTGAAACGACAATGAAACATTTTTTAACTTTACTGGATATTCCTGCCGACGATTTAAAGCGTTTAATTCAACGCGCTATTGAATTAAAAGCCATGCAACATCGAGGCGAAATTTTCGAACCATTAAAAAATAAGGTCATGTCGATGATCTTTGATAAGTCATCCACCCGCACCCGTGTTTCATTTGAAACAGCAATGAGCCAGTTTGGTGGCCATGCGATCTTTTTATCACCACGCGACACACAACTTGGCAGGGGTGAACCGGTTGAAGACAGCGCACGCGTGTTATCCAGCATGGTCGATGTGATTATGATCCGTACTTTTTCACATGACATGGTTAAAACCTTTGCCGCTAATTCCAGCGTACCGGTGATTAATGCCCTGACCGATCTGTATCACCCCTGCCAGTTGTTAGCCGACATGCAGGCTTATTATGAACACCGTGAAAGCATTAAAGGTAAAACCGTAAGCTGGATTGGTGATGGTAATAATATGTGCCATTCCTACATTAATGCCGCCCGCCAGTTTGACTTTAAACTCAATATTGCAACCCCCAAAGGCTATGAACCAAATGCCAATATTATGAAAGCGGCCGGTGGTCGTATAGCACTCACAAATATTCCCGAAGAAGCCGTTGAAAACAGTGACCTTATTGCAACGGATGTCTGGGCAAGCATGGGACAGGAAGAAGAACAAAAACTACGTGAGAAGGCCTTTGCTGGCTTCCAGGTTACCTCTGAATTAATGCAACTAGCTAATAAAGAGGCCGTATTCACCCATTGTTTACCCGCCCACCGAGGTGAAGAAGTCACTGCCGAGGTTATGGACAGCCCGCAAAGCATTGTCTGGACAGCCGCAGAGAATCGCTTGCACAGCCAAAAAGCATTGCTTGAATATTTGCTTGTTAAATAAAAAAACACTCTAAAGCATTATCAATTTGGGTCGCTATATACGGTAACTTAATTCAATCATGCCTTTATAGTGCCGGGTTTAGATTTTATGCGTTTATTACTGTTAAAAGTGATTACCTTACTCCTGCTTTGCAGCATTAGCCTCACCGCTAATGCCAGCCCATTACAAGATGGTTTTGATGCCTACAAGGCAGGCCGATATGCTCAAGCCTTAAAGTTATGGCTGCCACTTGCACAAAGCAACGACATTTCCAAAGATAATGCCGATGCCATGTACAACGTTGGCCTGCTTTATATGAAAGGACAAGGCGTTACGCAAGATTATAAACTCGCAAAAAAATGGTTTAAACGCGCAGCCTTTTACGGCAGTGCCGATGCAGCCTATAATTTAGGCGCGTTGTATATGAGCCAGAACTTTGGTTTCCCCAGCAAGAAAGATGCCTTGTACTGGTGGACAGAAGCGGCTAATCAGGGGCACGCCGACTCACAATATAATTTAGGTGTATTATTGGCCTTTGGCCATGGCAGTAAAGCCGACCCAAAAGCGGCATTATCATGGTGGTATAAAGCTGCCGTTAAAGGCAACAAACAAGCCGCACAGGCATTAGCCGAAGCCTACCAGAAAGGTTTGTTTGGACTTAAAAAAGATAACAAACTAGCTGACTACTGGCAGAAACGTACAAAGTAAGCTAACCAAATTCCTTATAGTTTGACTCTCTCTTTTATTTTACAAATAACCTGAATGTTCGTCATACCCACATACATTTAGCGGCAAGTCAGTTATCAGCCGGATGAAATGTAATCCGGGAAATAATGCATTAATACTCCCGTATTTCACTGCGCTACACCCATATACCGACTACATAGATAAAAAGATCAGCAGGAAACCATTACACCTGTCATAAAACCTTATTCTTTTTGTAACTTCAGTGTCACAAGTTTTATTCAAGATGCACCTCACTAAATACTACGTAAGATTTTTTTAACTTAATTTTTTGGGGAACACACCATGAATAAAAATATGATTATTGCGACAACTGTTGCCGCTATTTTATTACCAACCCAGTCCGTTTTTGCGGCTAAAATCCTTGATGACAAACTGGAGATTTATGGCAAAGTCCATGTTTCAATCGACTCAAGTGATCGTGATGACCCGTCAGTAACGAACGATGGCATTGGCGTATCCAGTAACTCCAGCCGACTGGGATTTAAAGGCCAGCTTCCTGCTGGTAATTTAAAATTTATCTATCAGGTCGAATCTGAAATCAGGTTTGATGAAGGTAGCAGCGGCAGTACCCTGGCCGGGCGTAATACTTACGCAGGTTTAAAAGGCAACTTTGGTCAGATTATAGTAGGCCAGTACGATACCCCATTTAAAACCATTGCATCCAAATGGGGAATTTTTGGCGACAGTGTGGGTGAACGCCGTGCTATTTTGGGTGCCAGCTATTCAGATGGCAACCAGTTAAACGAACGTGCTAAAAATTCAATTATGTATACCTACAAAACAAAAACATTAATATTTGATGCCATGTATGCCAACGACCCTGAAAAAGGAACATCCGGTGCGACAGACAACACCGATAAAAATATGTATGGCATAAGTCTACGTTATAAATCTGGCCCATTGTGGTTGGGTATTGCAAACGAATCATGGCAAGGCCAGAGCAAAGCAGGTAACGTTGATGCATTGCGTATTGGTGCTAAATACAAGTTTGGTATAGCTCAAGTTGGTGTTTTTTATGAAAGCATCGATTCGGATAACAAAGCACAATGGAAACGTGATGCAACCGGCCTGAACGCTAAATTCAAAATCAGTAAAAAAACAGATATACGTGCCCAATACCTGGTCGTTGACGATGCCGATGGTACGACAGATACGGGTGCAACTAAAATCAGTTTTGGTATATTCCATAAACTGGATAAAAAAGCACAGGTTTATCTTGCTTACGGCGCGACAGATAATGATGCCAATGCAAAATTTCAGGCTGTTGACGGTGGACACGGTGACGAAGTTAAAACAGTTAATGGTGGCAACCCAAGTGCACTTTCTCTGGGCTTAATCTATAAATTCTAGAGTTCGCCTTGTTGCAACAGGGATGTTGCACTCACCTCTTAACGTCTTTATATACTTAGTGTTGTAACTTCTATTTTTTAGTTTAATTATTATCCGGCTCAGAATATTTATCTTTTATACTGACAATCTCATCCATATTGCCAAGCATACATTCAACCAGAGCTGGATCAAAATGCTGGCCACTTTCGTCTGATATGTATTTAACAGCATCTTCAACTGACCATGCTTTTTTATAGGGCCGAATTGAAGTGAGCGCATCAAAAACATCGGCCAACGCGGTAATCCGCCCCATTAGTGGTATAGCTTCACCTTTGAGAGCATTGGGATAACCTTTTCCATTCCATTTTTCATGATGGCTTAATGCAATGACATGTGCCATTAACATTAAGGCCGAATTATCACCCGCCAAAATATCAGCGCCAATTTGCGCATGCGTTTGCATAATTTTCCATTCTTCAGGCTCAAACTTTCCGGGCTTTAAAAGAATTTTATCCGGAATACCAATTTTACCGATGTCATGCATGGGTGCTGCATTCAGCAATAAATCACATTGTGTATTGTCCATACCAGCAGCATTAGCAATCACCACAGCAATTTTACTCATACGAATAATATGCAAGCCCGTTTCTTCATCTCGATATTCTGCTGCACGACCAAGTCGTCTGACTATCTGCAAACGGGTCTCATGAATTTCACGAGTTCGCTCCTGCACCTTCTGTTCAAGAATTTTATTCTGATGGCGCATGTATTTATGTGCCATTTGTACTTCCAGCAAATTATGTACCCGCGACAACAGCTCCAAGGCATCAAATGGTTTGGTTACATAGTCAATAGCACCACTGTCCAGAGCACGTTGGCGAAAACTTTGTGTATGCTGAGCGGTTAATATTAAAATAGGCGGCAATGGTTTTTCTGTCTGCTGTTTAAGTTGTTTCATTACCTCATAGCCATCAAGAACCGGCATATTAATATCCAGTAAAATCAGGTCACTATTGTGCTCTAGATATAAAGACACAACCTGTTCAGGGTCCTGAGTGCCAACCACATTCTTGTAACCTCTTGATGCAAGAATCTTTTCTAGTAAGACAACGTTTGCCCGTTCATCATCCACGATCAATATACTTGCCTTACCAGGGTCAGTATTGAGTTCTTTATTTATTTTGTCCATTCTCTTTTCCTGCTAGTTCATAATCTATTTCAACCACTTCAAACTCTACCCAAAATGTGCTGCCTTCACCAGGGGTGCTTATGACACCAATCGTGCCCCCCATTAGTTCCACCAGATTTTTGGTAATGACAAGGCCAATACCGGCACCTTCAATATTATTATCCTTGCCTAGCCGTTCAAAGGACATAAACAATTTCGCTCTATCCTGTTTCGTCAAACCTTCACCCGTATCTGTAATACAAATACGCAAGCGATGCTTATCCAGTAATTCGCTGTCTAAAACAATACGCCCATTTTCACAATTGTATTTCACTGCATTGGAAAGCAAGTTGACCAACACCTGTTTAAAACGGGTTGTGTCGGCATAAACCCGGCACCCATTACCACTGATATTATCGATCAGCTCTATTTGACGCTCTATTAACTGAGGCTTTATCAATGCAAGGCTCTGTTGCATAACTTCATCAACATCCACATCCCACATAAAAATTTCAAGTTTCCCTGATTCAATTTTTTCCAGATCTAGCACTTCGTTAATAAGTTCCAGTAAATGATA
Organism: Gammaproteobacteria bacterium; assembly: GCA_024275115.1. GTDB lineage: Bacteria > Pseudomonadota > Gammaproteobacteria > UBA6429 > Thiohalophilaceae > SZUA-37. Next base: position 30,970 of record JAJRZT010000092.1, on the reverse strand, counting down.
ACCTGCATCCAGAATCTCATTGATATGTTCTATTTGAGATTCACTTAGTTTGTCCTTTTCTAAAATTAATAATTGCCCGAAGCCCAGAATAGCGTTCATGGGGGTTCGCAATTCATGACTCATATTAGAAAGAAACTCAGATTTAACCTTATTGGCATGCAAGGCTTCTTCTGTTGCTTTTATCAAGTCCTGTTCAACATGCTTGCGTGTTTCAATTTCATTTCGAGCAAATCGATTTAGCAATAATGTTATAGAAATGATCAGAAAAAATAAAAAAAGAGCAGTGTAACCGATTATTCGGTTTAGTATATCAGGCTGATGATCGGCTGTAAGTTGGCTGTCATGAAAATGGCTTATCCACCAACCGGGAATATCACTTAATTCCTTTTGACTCATTACATAGCGGTTATAGTTGCTATCAATCACCTGTCCATTTTTTTGCAGCGTTAATCCAACTGAACCTGGTAACAAATCACCAAACTGTCGGCTTTTGGCTAACCGCCTGGATTTTTCGGCCGTTAAAGTCCACATGCTTTTGAACAGCCAGTCCTGTTTACTTGCAACAAACACCATTCCATCAGACCGGGTTAACGCCACAATATCATGGGTTTTTGCAAATCGTTTTTCCAGTTCAGAAACAGAAACCTTAATAACAACAACGCCAACCGGTTTACTATTCACAATAACCGGATGACTAAAATAGGCACCCCGTTTTTTTGAAGTAACACCTAACGCAAGATAAATAGAAGCTGCGCCTGCAATCGCATTTTTAAAGTAAGGGCGAAAAGAATAATTCTTAGCCACAAAACTTCTTTTAGAGTTACGGTTGCTTGACGCAATGGTTGTACCGTCATCCTTCATCAAATAACAGGCAAGGGCGCCTAATGTTGTACAAAATATATCTAACAAATTATTTGCCTGTTCTAAACTGTCCACAGTATTACTAACCAGCACCTCTTTAATAGCAGGCATATTTGCCAATGTTCTTACAGGTTTTCTCTGATCACCGAGATAAGTATTAACCTCACTATGCAGTAATTCCACAGCCACTTTTGAATGTTCCTGAATACTATTATTAACACTATTAGTCCACATATAGTAAAAGTAATAGCCTCCGGCAGAAACGGTCGTTAACAGCATAATCGTCATTAATAATATAATCGTGTTTAATTTCATTGGCTTTATACGATGTCCTGTTCTATTAATACCAATTCAACCCAGAATGTACAACTTTCTCCCGGGTTACTTTTAACACCAATCTGCCCACCCATTAATTCAACCAGATGTTTAGTTATAACCAGACCAATACCGGTTCCTTCAACATTTTTCTCCACGTTCAAACGTTCAAAGGGAGTAAATAATTTTTTAATTTCTTCTTCTGTTAACCCCTTACCGGTATCTGTTATAGAAATACGAAGACATTGCTCAGATACAATTTCGCTGTTAATTGTTATTTTTCCATTTCCACGGTTATATTTAACGGCATTCGAAAGTAAATTAACAAAGACCTGTTTGAGACGAACTGGATTAGCTTGAACAATATATCTATTACCGCTGACATGTTCCAGCAACTCAATATTTTTTTCCCTTAACAGCGGCAACATTAAAGTAACCGACTTCTGTATAACATCCGTAAGATTTACATTTTCCAGTAAAATATCTAACTTACCCGATTCAATCCGGCTTAAATCAAGTATTTCATTAATGAGATTCAGCAAATGATTACCTGCATTAAGGATTCCTGTCACATTACTGCGTTGAATATCGGTTAAATCCTCCTCGTCCAGTTTAAGTATTTGCCCAAACCCCAGTATCGCATTCATTGGTGTTCGCAATTCATGGCTCATGTGGGAAAGGAATTCAGATTTAGCCTGATTAGCCCGTTCAGCCTCCAGCCGTGATTTATTCAAATCTTCGGTACGTTCCTCCACCATCGATTCAAGGTTGGCATTTATTTCTTTAAGCCGGGCTTGTGACTGTTTCACCTGTTGAACCATCAATTTAAAGGCTCGAGCCAGCACGCCCACTTCATCGCCGCGACTCACTGGTAAATTTGTAATCGTGGCATGTCCTTGCCCAAATTCATTAACAGCCTTTGTCATTTGTTGCATAGGACGGGTAATTCGTATTGAAAACAAAACCGCTAAAATGGCACCCAGCAGCACAAGAATCACTGCCCACAATGTTACATCATCCAGTACTTTTGATACTTCTGTTACGATTCCGGAGTAATCCTGAGTCATGATCACCGCAATAAAACGTTCAGGGTGCATTGCATCAAAGGGAACCTTGCTAAAGTGCACTACGTTTCGCCCATCTGTATTCTCTGGCGTCAGGGTGACATGCTGAGTTGAACTACCCGGTAAAAATTGTGCTGCAAGTTGAGGTATATCTTCCTGAATACGATACCGCTTACCTAAATCAAACCCATAGGTCTTTTGTGGGTTCGGGTGTAATAAATAATCACCTTGCTCATTGGTAATATAAATAGTATCGGCTCCATTATGACGAGCCCAACGTTGAATTGCGCGTAACTCCTGGCCTATTTCCACCGTAAGCACAACCAGCCCTTCAAGTTGATTATTCCTTTTATCATAAACAGGCGTTACGATACGAAGGACTTCCTGATAAGGAAGGCTCACAGTGCGATATTCACGATTAAGATCAATTTCTGATATATAAACCTCCCCCGGAAGCAATTCAAGCCCTTTTTTTACATAAGGCCGGTGTGCTTTATTTTGCAGTTGTTTACCTCTTAATCGCATAATGCCTGATGAACTTCGCCGTACAGTCACCAGCTCATTACCATTTTTATCAATAAAGCGTATCTTTAAATACTTTTTCTTTCTTTCAAGAAGTGACTCGAAGATGGTTTCCATTCGTGTAAGCCATTGCACATAATGTGTCGTATCCTGTTTATCCACTCCATTGCCTGAACGTGCACGAATCACCCCCTGAAAAGGGGGTGTATTTGCAAGAAATAGAACTTCCTCATTATGCGCGTTCACCATCTGTTGTAATGTAATACCTGCTTCACGAACATCCTCTGCAATATGCTTTAATGCACGAACGACCATGATGTCGGTTGTTTTCGTATAAAATATTCCACCCACAACACCGGCCGTTATCAGTATTAAAAGAATACTGCCCAGGCTAATTTTGCTGGTAATGGATAATTTCAGCACTATTTTTCGCTTTTTCTTTTTTGATGAAGATCCAGTTTGTCTCTAACCGTTTGCAATAACACAGCAATATCTATCGGCTTGGTTATGTAATCATCAAAACCGGCCTGCAATCCTTTTTCAACATCCTTGGCCATTGCATTAGCACTGATAGCAATAACAGGTGTTTCCCGTGTTGCTTCACGCTGGCGTAACTGTGTTAATACATCAAAGCCATCCATCCCGGGTAAATTAATATCCAGCAGAATTAAATCCGGTTTATATTCTGCGGCCAGTTCAAGCCCTAACATAGGTTCATGTGCTGTCCACATATACAAGTTTTTTATCCGCCCCAGTAGTTGAGTGACTAATCGTAAATTAGCCGGGTTATCTTCAATATACAAAACCGTGCGTTCATGTAGTGATTGACTTTCTGGTAATGTCATTGCCACTAACGGCTCTTTGTGCATTCTGTTTTGCTGTTCTGATAGTAAAACCTCACCCGGCAATTCAATCCAGAAGGTGCTGCCCAGACCCACCTGACTCTCTACACCAATCTTTCCTCCCATTAGCTCAACAATATTTTTGGTAATAACAAGCCCAATCCCAGTTCCTTCTACCTCGGTTTGTTCAGCCCCCAGACGACTAAACGCCTTAAACAATCTCGCCTGTTTATCGGCAGCAATACCATTGCCCGTGTCTGATATGCTAATACGTAAAATATTGTTTTCCATGTGATTGCAGGCAACGGTAATAAGCCCTTTATCACAATTATATTTAACCGCATTACTCAATAAATTAAGTAATATCTGGCGCAGGCGAGTACGATCGGCGCGTATACCATAGTTTTGGCTTAACAAATCATCAAATAAAATTTCAGAACCTTCCTGAAGTATTTTGATAGCAATGCCCCGCTTTTGCGCCAGAGGCATAATAAGTTGCAATGACTCTGAAATAACTTCACCCAGCTCCACCGTTTCGATAGAAAAATCAATATGCCCCGATTCTATTTTAGACAAATCCAGTACTTCATTGATAAGGTTAAGCAAGTGACCACCGGCTTTAATAATCTCGGCAACATTTTCCTGCTGTGATTCTGTTAATGCTAATTCCATTTTCAGCAGTTGCCCAAACCCCATAATCGCGTTCATCGGTGTTCTTAATTCATGGCTCATGCTTGAAAGAAATTTTGATTTGGCAAGGTTTGCCGTTTCAGCTTCTTCCCGTGCGACGATTAAATCCTGCTCTACCGCTTTTCTTTTTGTAATATCATAAACCACACCTAACATATGAGCCGGTTTGCCTTCTCTATTATAAGTAATATCACCGCTTTCCTGTAACCAGTGAATACTGCCGTCCGGCCAGACAACACGGTGCTCAATATTATATTCATCCCCCTTTTCCAGGCAACGAGCCACGGCATCACTTACCAATGTTCGGTCATCTGGATGAATCGCTGCCATAAAATTTTCATAGGTGGTTTCAGTTTGTTGTTTGTCAAAACCAAATAATGTCCAGATACGATCAGACCAGTACAAATTTCCTGTTATTATATTCCAGTCCCATGTCCCTATATTGGCAAACTTCTGGCTGCGTGTCAGACGCTCCTCATTTCTTATAACCTGTGTTACTTCCGTTCTTGCCGATACATATTTGTAAGGTTGGCCTTTATCGTCAAGAAACGGAACAATGGTTGATTCGACCCAGTACTCTTCTCCATCTCTGGAATAATCGCATATTAGACCATGCCAGACATCCCCCTTTGAAATCGTTGCCCACATGTCTTTATAAAATGAATCAGAATGTTGCTTCGACTTTAGGATTCGATGGTTTTGCCCTAGTAATTCATCCTTGTTATAACCGCTTACATTACAAAACTTGTCATTCACATAAATTATTCGACCGGCAATGTCGGTTTCACTCACAAGATTATGCTGGTTAGAAGTGATAAGCTGATACTGGCTCTCTCGCAAAGCCTTTTTCATATCATCCATCATTCTGTAACTCCAGCATGCACGTCTGGCTTTTGCAACCACCACCGATATTAAGTGATTAGCAACAACCGGTTTCAGCATAAACTGTTCACCACCGAGATTCATTGCGACCCGTTGAGCATCCATATGGGTTTCAGTGGATAAAAATAGAATGGGGGTTAATGCCCATCGCTCATCCTGGCGAATAACCTGTGCAATATCCAGCCCGGAATAGTCTGGCATATCTATATCAAGTATAACGACATCTGGTTTAAATTCTTCTAACACCTCCAGCGTTTTTACAGGATGAGATAAGGTTTTAACTTTCATCCCGGCACCACACAGAACCGTTTTATAGTAGTCCAGTAAAATCATGTCATCATCAATACATAAAATACGAAATGATTTTGTAACGGAACCTTCAATTAAACTGCCAAGTGTTTGCGAAAGTTTTTTAATATCAGGCGGTTTGCAGAAATAACGTTGCGCACCTGCACTCACAGCAGCTAAACGTGCCGCCATATCATTGCGTTTAGAAAGAAAGACCAGCGGTGGAAAACTGTCATATTTTGCCTGTAAGCGACTAATCGTATCCATGCCGCTAATGTCGTCACCGTTAAACATAATACCCATAATAATGGCAGCCGGTTGTTGTTTATGAAATGCAGCGGTAAAGTCTGCTAAATCAGAAAAAACGGTGACACTAAAATGATCGCTTTGCAGCTTTAAAATCAGATCGGCAGCCAACACCTTATCATCTTCGATAAGGTAAACAGACTTGCTGTTATACCGGTTATTGTTATCGACAGCTGGAGGCTGAAAATACGGAATCTTTGATACTTGCCAACGGCTTGCTGTGTCTTTAAGCTTTGAAATCTGCTCTGAAATGGCTAATTTAGTTTTCTCGGATAGAACGCCATTGTCTTTCAGTAACAGTATTGCCTGTTCGAGTTCCCGCGCTGCGCTGCTCACAGCCATCGCACTGAAAGTACCACTGACAGCTATCAGCTTATGCACCATTCGATGGCACTGAAGAATAATCGCATCATTATTCTCTCCGGCCAGGCTACCAGCCCAGCTCTGCTCAATGGCTGTTATTTTGTCAGGGAGGGCATGCTTAAAGTCTGCTTGCAGTAACACTAATTTATGTTCGGTATCTGATTGAACAGGGGGTGCCATATATTCTCTCTTACGTTGTGAAGAACAAACAAGCTGTTTCCTGCCTGTCGATATAATTCCTTATATATGTCGTCAACTCTCCGGCTTTTCTTTAGCGATTTGCTAAAATAAACTAAGGATTCCTGAATTTTCACATAAAACCGGTTTAAAAATCACATTTAAGAATCGCCCGAAAATTGCTAGTATAGGCACTTATGAGTGCAGTACTAGAATTACACAATATCGAGTGTCGGCATCGCGCCCAAATCATCGTGGACAATCTTAGTTTTCATGTCAATGAAGGCGATCTCGCCTGCCTGCTCGGCCCCAGTGGCTGCGGTAAAACAACGGCTTTACGTGCCATTGCCGGTTTTGAGCCGGTTAGCAAGGGTGAAATTATCATTCGTGGTTTTGTGTCCTCTCGCCCCGGGTTTACCCGTGCACCAGAGAAGCGCCGTATTGGTATGGTGTTTCAGGACTATGCCCTGTTTCCCCACCTGAGCGTAGCCGACAATATTGGCTTTGGCCTGAACCATAAAACCCGCTCAGCGCAACAGGCCATTATTGATGAAATGCTGGAAGTCGTTGATATGGCCGGTTTTGGACAACGCTATATTCATGAATTATCCGGTGGCCAGCAGCAGCGGGTTGCGCTCGCTCGGGCACTGGCACCTAATCCTGAGCTAATTTTACTGGACGAGCCTTTTTCAAACCTGGATATTGAAATGCGCGAACGACTTAATCAGGACGTGCGGCAAATATTAAAGTCTAAAAATATGACCGGCATACTCGTAACTCACGATCAACATGAAGCCTTTGCTATCAGCGACCACATTGGTGTAATGAATAATGGCCAATTATTACAGTGGGACACCGCTTATAATTTATACCATTCCCCCAATAGCCTGTTTATCGCTGACTTTATTGGCCAGGGTGTTTTTCTTAGTGGTACTTTAAAAACACCTGACTCGGTTGAAACAGAAATTGGCATTGTCAGTGGTGACCGTGCTTACGATTTTGCAATCGGCAGCAAAGTAAAGCTGCTTCTCAGACCGGACGATATCGTGCTGGATCCAGCCGGCGAAATCCAGGCCAAAATCAGCCAAAAAGCATTTAAAGGCGCGGAGATTTTATACACAGTAAAACTTCACTCCGGTACAGAACTTCTATCTTTATTCCCAAGCCACCACAATTTTAATATTGGCGAAAAGGTTAATTTGCGTCTTGCCGCCGACCACATGGTTGCCTTTCAGGAATAAGTTTAAACCGCTGCCTTTCAAAGTATTGTGCCCTACCCGAATTAACGTCACCTCCAACAGCTAAACCATTGAGGTGAATACACATTTTATGATCGCTTTACTTGCTTTGTCGATCTTATGGCTATAATATTAAATGCATTACGACATTTTTGGAATCGCTCACATGAAGCACTTATTATTACTTCTTATCTTAACAAGTTCAGCTTTGATCTTATCGCCCACCTTTGCAGAAACTCAGTACGTGAGTGATAAATTACGCATCACCCTGCGCACCGGGCAAGGCACCGAATTTCAGATTATTCGCGCCCTTGAAAGTGGCAGCAAACTCGAAGTGCTTGAACAATCTGAATCCGGCTACACACACGTCCGCACCGAAGACGGAACCGAAGGCTGGGTGCGTAGCCAGTATTTAATTCCGGAGCCTATTGCCCAGCAAAAATTAGATAAAGCCCAGGCTCAACTTGAAAAATATATCGCGGAAGTCGCTCAGTTAAAAGCTGAACGTACCTCTTTACGTAAAGACCGAAAAGAGCTAAGTCAAACACGAAAGTCTTTGTCTGAAAAATCAAGCTCACTCGAATCGGAACTGGCACGCTTATCCAAAGTTGCGGCAAAACCAATATTACTTGACAAAGAAAACCGTAACCTGCAGCAGGAAAATGTAAAACTTGAGAAAGATTTACAGATGTTACATCAGGAAAATCAGGTATTAAAAGATCAGGATAACCGTGAATGGTTCATTGCGGGTGCTGCGGTATTATTTGGCGGCATGTTCCTTGGCTTGCTCATTCCAAAAATTCGCTTTAGCAAAAAATCATCCTGGTAAGCAGGGGTTAAAATAACACAACTGCCATAGCGTAAAATTAATGTGCCTGTACAAGGCCACTCAGAAAATAGCTGTTCATATACTGTGATAAAAAAAACACCCGATAAACAGGACTCTTTTATTGACTGGTTCCGCCAGTCAACACCGTATATTAATGCTTTTCGAAACAAAACTTTTGTTATTGCCTTCGGTGGGGAGCTGCTAACAGACACGCAGTTCACTCCATTGGTACATGATATTATGCTACTCCACAGCCTTGGGGTTAAACTAGTATTAGTACATGGTGCACGCCCACAAACCAACGCACGGTTGAAAAAATCAGGCGGTGAATTAAAAATAGTTAACGGTTTACGTATTACCAATGATTTAGCACTGGACTGTGTTATTGGTGCAGCCAGTCGCGTGCGAGTTGAAATAGAAGCCTTACTTTCAATGGGGCTGGCAAACTCGCTCACTGCCGGTAAAACTGTCCATATTAGCTCCGGCAATTTTGTTACCGCAAAACCCATTGGTGTGCTCGACGGAGTCGATTACTTACACACCGGGGAAGTGAGAAAAATTGCAACAAAAACTATTCAGGCAACGCTTGAACAAAATAATCTGGTGCTCATTCCCCCCTTAGGCTATTCACCCACTGGCGAAGTTTTTAACTTAAATGCCAACGATCTTGCTGCTGAACTGGCAAGCCAGCTTCTGGCCGACAAACTTATTTACCTGATTAATGATAAAGGAATAACCAATTTACGCAACCAGCTAATACGAGAACTCACAGCCAATGATGCTCAACAACTTATAATTAAAAAAACAAAAATGTCTGACCGTACTATTCGCTGTATTCACAATGCTATTAGTGCTGTTAACAATAATGTACCGCGTTGCCATCTCATCGACAGGCACATTGATGGCGGTCTGTTAACTGAGCTCTTTACCCGAGATGGTTGTGGTTCTCTTATCTCGGCCAACAGTTTTGAAGTGATGCGTCAGGCAACAATTAACGATATTGCCAGCTTGATTGAACTTATCCAGCCACTTGAGCACGATGGTATACTGGTAAAACGTTCAAGCGAAAATCTGGAGATGGCAATATCATCCTTTACCGTCATTGAACGTGACGGCATGGTGATTGGCTGTGCTGCTCTTTTCCCATTTATCAAAGAAAAAACGGGCGAACTGTCCTGCTTTGCCGTGCATAAAGACTACCAGAATCATGGCCGTGGTGAAGCTCTGTTTAATGCCATTCAACAACACGCAAAACAACTGGGCTTAAGTAACCTGTTTGTTCTAACCACCCGGACATCACAATGGTTTAAAGAACGCGGCTTTAAACAAAAAGACATAAAACAACTGCCGGTAAAACGTCGCTTGCTTTACAACTACCAACGCAACTCAAAAATGTTTATTAAAAGTGACCTCACTTAAAAACAGGCCTTTCTTAAAATGGGCCGGTAATAAATATCGCTTAATGGAAAAAATACAACCGTTGTTGCCTGACGGTAAACGCCTCATTGAACCTTTCGCAGGCTCAACTGCCGTATTCTTGAATACCAACTACAGTCAATATTTATTGGCCGATAATAATATTGACCTTATTAATTTATATAATTTATTAAAAGAAAATAGCGACCACTTTATAAAATATTGCCAGCCTTATTTTAGTGCAAAAAATAACACCGAAACAGCATACTACGAATTCCGACAGCAATTTAATACTACCCGTTCGATAAAGAAAAAGTCAGCACTGTTTTTATATTTAAACCGCCATGGTTACAACGGCCTGTGCCGCTATAATTTAAAAGGTGGTTACAATGTTCCCTTTGGCCGTTATAAGAAACCTTATTTTCCTGCCAATGAAATGTACACCTTTGCGGACAAGGCGCAAAATGCCACCTTTATTCATCAGGATTTTGTGACTATTATGCAACAGGCTAAAAAAGGTGATGTTATTTATTGCGACCCGCCTTATGCACCTATATCTTCTTCCGCAAACTTCACCCAGTACAGCGCAGGTGGATTTACTTTAGAACAACAGCAACAACTCGCAAGCATGGCCTCACAAAAAGCTGCACAGGGTATTCCGGTATTGATATCAAATCACAATACATCGTTTACGTTGAAAGCCTATGAGCAGGCGCAAACAATCACTAAGTTTAAGGTGCAACGCTACATCAGCTGCAATGGCAATAAACGTGATCCTGCGGGTGAATTATTAGCGTTATTTGTATAGCGCATTTATCTCTATTTATTATTAGTTCTTTAAATACAGTACCTTACAGAGACTCTTCATTCAACATACCCGTAAGCGCCACTCTCAGCCCTAAAAATAAACTAAAGCCCACCTTCAATACTGCCGATAAACTTAATAACGCAGGATACAGTTCAAGTGCCAGGAAGCCTAAATGCAGTTATGAGGTAATTGGCAATTATGCCCCACCCACATCAGGTTTTACGCAGCTCTGTGCTGATTATTGAAAATGATGAATTCAGTGCAAGTCTAGTTGAATATTTATTGCACAGGGAAGGATATCAGGTTGCAACTGCTTACTCAGCCGCCCATATAAAGCGACTGTTTGAAGTAATGTTGCCACCGGGTTTAATTTTTATCCATGCAAAACTGGTTTATACCAATACACATGAATTTATTGACGTGATCCGTCAACAGGAAAAATGGAAACATTTGCCCATTATTGTTATTGGTGATGAAAAAGACAGTACCGTTGATGAGATACTGGAAACCAGTGCGGATGATTTTATTTTAAAGCCTTATTTTCCTGATGAACTTATTCGTCAGGTTCAGACACATGCTAAACGAACACATTAGTTCCCACAGAACAACCCCTATTAAAACGTGGCACATACAGCAATGGCCGCTGTTATACTTCTTAAGATATTTTTAAATTGAGTTTGGCCTAAAAATTGTCGTCTAATGGTACAACGCGCAACACTTCTTCAGGCGTGGTAATCCCCATAGCCACCTTCTGTGCACCGGCAATACGTAACTGCATCATGCCTTCTTTAATACCTAAGCGCCGAATCTCGACTGCGTCACTTTCCGGTGTAATCTTATGGCGCATATTGTTGCTCATTGTTAGCATTTCATATATACCAACACGCCCTAAATAGCCAGTATCACGGCACTTGTCACAACCCACGGCTTTATAAAACTTTCCCTTGCCGGTAACCTTGTAAGGTTTTGTTAAAGCATGCCAGACATCACCGTCTATCTCTGTTGGCTGTTTGCAGTGCGGGCAAAGTGTTCGAGCCAAACGCTGGGCCATTACCCCGTTTAATGTTGCATTTAACAGGTAGGCAGGAATACCAATTTCGCGTAAGCGTGGAATAGCCGCAGCCGCATCGTTAGTATGCAAGGTGGATAAAACCAGATGCCCGGTCAACGCAGCCTGTATTGCCATTTCGGCTGTTTCTTTATCACGAATTTCACCAACCATAATAATATCCGGATCCTGACGCAATAGCGTACGAATACCCGCTGCAAAGGTTACATCAATATTTGTTTGTACCTGCATCTGGTTAAATTCCGATACAATATTTTCGATTGGATCTTCAACCGTGCTGACATTCACTTCTGGTGTGGCTAACTGCCGTAACGTGGCATATAGCGTGGATGTTTTTCCCGAACCGGTTGGCCCGGTTACTAGCACAATACCATGAGGTTGCGTGACCATGTTATTCCAGCAGGCGATATCTTTTTCACCAAAACCTAATGCAGTAAAATCTTTTGTTAAAACAATGGGGTCAAAAATACGCATGACCAGTTTTTCACCAAAGGCTGTTGGCATAGTGGATAAGCGCAATTCTATTTCGGCACCGTCCTGTAATTTTGTTTTGATGCGGCCATCTTGTGGGCGTCTTTTTTCAACCACGTCCATACGCCCGAGCACTTTAATCCGACTAGTCACCGCATTCATTACTAACGGTGGCATATCGTAAACAAGGTGTAACATGCCATCAATACGAAAACGGATATGGCCTTTATCACGGCGTGGCTCTAAATGAATATCACTGGCACGTTGTTCAAAGGCATATTGCAATAACCAGTCTACTATCTGAACAATATCCTGATCATTGGCATCGAGATTGCCGGACTTACCTAATTCAACCAGTTGTTCAAAATTACCGATACCAATGTTCTTACGGTTTTCTGTTTCAGATGTAGCACGTCTTATTGAATGGCTAACACTGTAAAATTCATTCAGGAAACGCGAAATATCCAGTGGGTTTGTTATCACCCTTTCAATTTCAATACCGTTGTTAACGTGCGACAACTCGCTTTCCCAGCTACGCACATTCGGTTCAGCGGTTGCAATAACAACATGGTTCTCATGCACTTCTACCGGTAAAATTTTATGCCGAATCGCATAAGCCGATGAAATAACATCCGTCACACTCGTTACATCAATCTTTAACGGGTCAACACGGTAATAGGGTAAACCTGATTTATCCGCTAACCATTGGGATAAGATATCAAGCGTGAGTTTTTGCCCTGGGGTTTTAAGATCATCCCATTCCTGCTGGCTGATAATAATAAGCGGACTAATATCTAGCTTGCTGGAAGTACGCGCCGGTATTAAGAACTGTTCGGATAAGCTCGGTGCAATGCGACCATCTTCGATCAGATTTTTAACAATATCGGACAAAGAAAGTGATTCATCACTGCTTGCATGGAACTGACGTACCTGATTCATAAACTATTTCGCTAACATTTAATTTATTTAGTTCGCTAATATCGAACGATTATCATCTAATAATAGCACTGTTATTTACAATTATTCATTTATTTAGCGACTCATTCGACAATTGTAAAACTAATGTCTAGTCACCCGCACCTAACAACACACCCATTCCAGCAAGTTCTAAAACATGATTCATATGTGCCCGGATCAACTCAGCATCTTCAAGTTTTAAAACATCATCAAGTATCTGGCGGGTGCGGTTACGGCTAAAGTGACGCAATACCCACTTCACCCGCAATAAAGAAGAGGCCGACATACTTAAACTATCCAGCCCCATTCCAACCAGCAATAAGGCGGCAGCCGGATCACCCGCCATTTCGCCACAAATCCCAACCGGTTTGTTATAAGTATGCCCCGCCTGAACGACCTGATAAATTGCTTTTAACACAGCAGGGTGCAACGCATCGTATAAACCGGCAACACGTGCATTATTTCGGTCAACGGCTAAAAGATATTGAGTTAGGTCATTTGAACCTATGGAAAAATAATCCACTCGCTTCGCTAAGCTTTCAGCCATATAAACAGCAGAAGGTACTTCAATCATCACACCGACTTTTGGCATAACAACCTCTTCACCTTCTTCGAGCAATTCACCATAAACACGATGTATTAGAGCAAGCGCATCGTTTAATTCGGCAACATTGCTAATCATAGGCAATAATATATGCAGATTATTTAGCCCACTGTTTGCTCGCAACATCGCTCTTATTTGCACCAGGAATATTTCGGGGTGATCCAACGTAATGCGAATACCGCGCCAACCAAGAAAGGGATTTTCTTCTACAATGGGGAAGTAACTAAGTGCCTTATCGCCACCAATGTCCAGAGTGCGCAAATGAACAGGTCGCGGTGCGCAAAGTTCCAGAATACGCCTGTAAATTTCACATTGTTCATTTTCACTTGGGAAACGTTCGCGCTCCATAAAGGGAAGCTCGGTGCGATATAAACCAATCCCATCGGCCTGCGATATTTTTTCTGGATTAATATCGGCTGTTAGTCCAGACGTTAAAAAAACTGTCACCCGATGGCCATCTTCTGTCTGTGCAGGGAGACCCGCTAGTTCCTGCAACTTGGTTGTTAAGCGTGCTTCATCGTCAATTAAGCGCTGGTAGCGTTGCTGAACTTCATCGGCCGGGTTAACGTAAACGTCTCCTTTATAACCGTCAACGACCAGTTTGCAACCGTCCATCTTTCTAATCGGTATTAACTCGGCACCCATCACCGCAGGGATACCCATCGCTCGCGCAAAGATAGCAAGGTGTGACGTGCGTGACCCGTGTCGGGATATCACACCCACTAATTTTTCAATCGGCACTTGCGTTAAATTGGCTGGTGTTAATAACTCGCCAACTAAAATAACTCTATCTGGCAGAACCCGGTCTTTTTCATTATCTTCTCGCAGGTAACGCAAAATACGCCGACCAAGATCGAGTACGTCGGATCCCCGTTCTCTTAAATACGAGTCATCCATGCTTTCAAACTGTGCCGCATAATCCTGCAAAGTATCGCGCAATGCCGCTTGTCCCCATTGCCCTTCACGAATATGGCTAACGGTTTCACCAAGTAAAGACTGGCTGTCGAGCATTAATAAATAGGCATCAAACAAGGCAAGTTCATCATCAGGAACCGTTTCAGCCAGTTTTATTTTTAGCTCAGCAATATCCTGTTTTACATTTTTAACAGCAGATTCAAACTGTTTAATTTCTGCGTCGATATCAGTAATTTTCCGGTCAGGAATTGCTTTAATATCCGTTGGTACATACATAACACAACTGGTACCAATCGCCATACCCGGCGCACCCGGCAAACCGGCAATCGGATGAAAAGCGCCACGCGGCACATCGGCATTTAAAATGTCGTCTAAATCCTGGCTAATGCGGGCATGCGCAAGGTTGTCTGCAATTTGAGAAGCAATGGTGATCAGAAAAGTTTCGCTATCCACATCAAAACAGGCTTTTGCTTTTTGATGCAGCGTGAGAACTGCAAGCACATTCCGATTGTGGATAACCGGCACACCAATATAACCATGAAAGGCTTCTTCGCCCGTTTCGGAAACATAATAGTAAGCCGGGTGTTGCGAACAGTCATCAAGACTAATGGGTTCAGCACGTTTAACAACCAGCCCAGACAAGCTATTATTAAGTGGCAAACGAACAACACCCACCGCTTCCTGATAAAAGCCTTCCGTTGCCATTAAGACGAGCTGACGATTTTGCTCGTCAACTAAAAAAATAGAACAGGCATCACAACTAATTGATTTATGGATATTGCTAACAAGCAACTGTAGCTTGCGCTCAATTTTTCGCGTGACAAAAAATTCACTTATAATTCTTTGTAATTTTTGTAACATTGGTGTCGGTTGCCCAGCCTGAAAACTAACAACGTTGCTTTAAACCCAAACTAAAATCGGGTAACAATGCCAATAAGGCACGGCGATAAACACCGCGTTTAAATTCAATAACCTGTTCCACTGCAGTTTGAGGCTGGATCCAGCGCCATCGATCAAACTCCGGTTTTTCTGAACAGTCTAATTTAATAAATTCTTCACTCGATGTTAGCTTAAGTAAAAACCAGATTTGCTTTTGACCAATACAGACAGGTTTACTGTTTGGTCTTTGTAAACTTTTGGGTAAATCATAACGCAACCAGCCATCGGTTGATTTTAGAACTTCAACTTCATTAACATCTAAACCGATTTCTTCTTTTAATTCACGAAACAGGGCTTGCTGCGGGGTTTCGTTTTTCTGAATACCCCCTTGCGGAAATTGCCATCCGTCCCGCCCCATTCGCCGTGCCCACAAAAGTTCACCTTCACCATTACTCAGCATAATACCGACATTTGCACGGTAGCCATCTTGGTCAATCATCCCAGCTCCATATTCATTATGTTCTTATTACCTAATATAATTGCATAAATTGCCCCTAAAGGGTTAATTTTTAACCCCTTTTTACGCACAAACACACAGTACAATACCAGGATGTTGCAGAATGCATTTTTAGGCTAGAATACCCCCATGAAAATAGTAAAAGCTAATAAAAATAAAGACTTAGCAATTTTCGACCTTGATAATACACTCCTCGCTGGTGACAGTGATGCACTCTGGGGCGAATTTATTGCCCAACACGGCCACGTCGACAAGGAAGAATATGCACGTGAAAACCAGCAATTCTATGCTGACTATAAAGCTGGCACATTGGATATTGATGCTTTCTTGCGCTTTAGTTTAAAACCGCTCAGCCAGCTCAGCATGGATGAATTAGCGGTATTACACAAAAAATTTATGCAACAAACCATTGTTCCGCTTATTAGCACACAAGCACGAGCACTTGTTCAGCAGCACAGGGAACAAAGTCATGAGTTATTAATTATTACCGCAACCAACCGCTTTATTACCGCGCCCATCGCAAAAGAATTTGGTATTGATAACCTGCTCGCAACCGAGCCTGAAATAAAAAATAACCAATATACTGGACAGGTCGAGGGTATTCCGTGTTTTCAACACGGCAAAGTAACCCGGCTTAATAACTGGCTACAACAAACCGGCTATAACCTTGATAATAGCTGGTTCTATAGTGATTCACATAACGACATTCCGTTACTCGAACAGGTGAGCCACCCAGTTGTTGTTGACCCAGACGACAAGCTCGCACAACATGCCAAACAACACTGCTGGAAAATGCTGCGCCTACACCCCAGCCTGTAAATACCAGAATTTATTTCTCAATCATGTTAAAAAATTATTCAACTTACTGGCTAATGGGTATGCTTGTTATTGCAACCCTTACCAGTTTGGTTACCGCCTTGCTGGTGGGCAGTAGCAGCGTTTCGTTTAGCGATGTGCTGCATAATATTTTTAACTCGCAAACCTCGACTCAGCAACTGATTGTACAATTACGACTGGAGCGTGCACTCGCCGCCTTTGTCACCGGTGGTCTGCTTGCCTTAGCCGGTGCATTAATGCAGGTGTTAATACGTAACCCACTCGCTGACCCTTATATATTAGGTATATCGGGTGGTGCATCGGTTGCCGCACTGCTTGCCATTATGGTTGGCCTACCACTAATAGCACTCACAGCAAGTGCTTTCGCTGGTGCCTTATTTGCTATGCTGCTGGTTTTTTTATTAAGTCGTGGATTAAAAAATAGCCACTGGAACCCGACTCGTCTGTTATTAACCGGCATTATTCTTGCGGCAGGCTGGGGCGCGATTATCAGTTTTATACTCACCTTTAGCCCCAGCAATCGCGTGCATAGTATGTTGTTCTGGCTCATGGGGGACTTAAGTTATAGCCACTTGCCAACGCTTGGGTTTATTATTTTGCTCGTTGGCCTGTTACTGAGTTTACTGTTAGCCCGATCATTGAATGTACTTATTCGTGGAGAACAATTTGCCCAGTCATTAGGTATCGCAACACATCAATTACAATGGAAGCTATTAGTATTGGCTTCACTGTGTACCGCAACGGCCGTTACTCAGGCCGGTAGCATTGGTTTTATTGGTCTGGTTGTACCCCACCTTATACGACTTGCTGGTATTCAGGATCACCGGGTACTGTTACCAGCAAGTGTTTTATGTGGCGGCACCCTACTTACGTTCGCTGATACTTTATCCCGAAGTTTGTTTTCGCCTATACAAATACCAGTAGGTATTGTAACTGCGTTAATTGGTATCCCGTTGTTTTTATATTTATTACACCGTAGCGAGGCACATCGCTAATGTCTTGTTTAAGTGTCAATAACCTCACCCTAAAAATAGCAGAGCGCACTTTATGCCAGTCACTCAGTTTTGAAATACAAACCGGGCAATGCTGGGGCATTCTTGGGAAAAATGGTGCAGGCAAAACAACCTTATTACATACACTAGCGGGAATACAATCATCGAGTACCGTTGTTAACCCGCAAGCAAGTATTAAGCTGAATAATATTCCCACCCGGCAAATAAAAAGCCAGGCACGAGCGCAACAACTGGGTATTTTGTTACAGGATTTTCAGGATATTTTTCCATCGACCGTGCTCGACACAGCGCTTATCGGCTGTCACCCGCATTTAAAAGCATGGCAATGGCCGAGTTATGACGATATCAGTCTAGTTAAAAAATTATTAAATCAAATGGGCCTGGGCAATTATGAACAACGTAATATTGCTTCGCTATCAGGTGGAGAACGCCGCCGACTGGGTTTAGTAACGCTACTAGCGCAACAAACCGATATTTTATTACTCGACGAGCCGGTTAACCATCTGGATATTGCGCATCAACATCAACTGTTAAATTATTTAACAACCCCCCTATTCAAACAACAACATGCTATTGCTATGGTCATGCATGATATTAATCTGGCAAAACAATATTGCGACCATATTTTATTAATCTATGATGATGGGCTAACACGAACAGGAAAAGCAAAAGAAATTCTCACCGCAGAAAATTTAACCGAAGTGTATGGTTACCCAATAACAGAATTAACAGTCGACAAGCAATCAGTTTTTGTGGCGAAGTAAATACAGTATAAAGAACATTAAGCCATAGGCGAAACCCGACTCTGCTCCGCATTATTTTCTTCCAGCCAGGTAAGCAATGGTTGCCAGTGTATTTTATCGACTTCTGCTCGTTTGTCCCACATTTCATGAATACCAATACCGCGTTCAGCTGCACGCACGTAATTTTGAGTGTCGCGCAAGGTGGTAATAAAAGGAAGTCGCAGGGTTTTTAAAAAGCGTTCCAGAGACTGGTAAATCACAGTATTTGTTTTTGCTCGATTTGCCACCACTCCCACCCGAATACCCAACTGCCGAACCTTGGCAACCAGTAATAAGTCTTCAACAAAACGGGTGGCCGCATGAATATCAATCGGTGAAGGTAAAACAGGGATAAGCACGGTGTCAACCTGACGAATAAATTCCAGTAACTGCGAATGGTCAACACCGGCTGGTGCATCAATAATTACTCTGTCGGTATCAGGGATGATTCGATTCTGCCAGACACGGGTAACACTGCCACGCGGTTTTTTATGGGCTTCAATACCATGAATAAATGGCCGCTCTTTCGAGCGCAGGCTTAACCAGCGGGTACTTGAACCCTGTGGATCATAGTCCATAAGTGAGGTTGAAAAATCGGCACTGGCATAGTGACTGGCAAGATTAGTCGCGATGGTTGTTTTGCCACAACCACCTTTTGTGTTCAGAACAATAATTCTCTGCATATCCATAACAATACCAAACTGACCCTGCACTCCTTAAATATCGGCCAAAAACCGAAAAATTCGAGGAAATAATGTGATAGATGTAACAATTATACTTTATTTAGTATAGCTGTTCTGACTGAAAAACAACCAAATCACAGTGGAACAGCCCTTCAACACTTTTAGATAAAACAACCTCTTAATTAAAAAGCCATAATAAACATACTGTTATATAGATTTATCCGAACTGCTGCATCTACCCTGCTTGACATTCACCCGGTATTTCTCGTAAAGTCTCCCTCCTTAGCAAACAGGTGTTTGAGCTTTTAACCAAAACCTCAACTGAAACGGGAAACCGGTGATCATCTAAAAAATGAAATTCCGGCGCTGCCCCCGCAACGGTAAGCGAGTAAAAGTGAATTATTAAGCCACTGCCAAAATTAATCGGCGATAACAATCAATGATTAAAGGTGGGAAGGCAATTCACCCGATTTATGTTTTTTGTAAATCACTCGTAAGCCCGGAGACCGGCCTGTTTATTATTAAAAGAATGTGTTGCGGAGGGCAATATAGTCGGACAGCCTTCACGCAATGCTGCACGCAAAAAAACCTCTTCAACACCATAACTTATACACGGGTGTGTGTTTTGGAGAGAACAATGAAGTACCGATCGGCCTTAAATCTGGCAATAACCACAAGTATACTATTCACAAGTACTCATCTTGCTGCCGCGGATGAAAATAATATTATTGTAACCGCAACACGAACAGCACAAACTGCAAACGATAGTTTAGCCTCGGTTACCGTTATTACAAAAGAACAAATTGAGCAACAACAGGCCAATGATATTCCTGAACTACTTAATGGCATTCAGGGTATTGATATTAGCAACAATGGTGGCTTAGGAAAATCAACCAGCATTTATATGCGCGGCACCAATGCAAGCCAGGTACTGATTTTAGTTGATGGTATCCGCATGGGCTCTGCAACACTGGGAACGGTTTCACTACAAAGCATTCCTGTTTCACAAATTGAGCGAATTGAAATTGTACGTGGGCCACGCGCTTCATTGTATGGCTCCGATGCCATTGGCGGTGTTATCCAGATTTTCACCAAAAAAGCACAATCAAATAACATTAATGCATCAATCGGCTATGGCAGCCGGGACACAACAAAGTTAAATGCTGGTTTTAATGCACGCAACGAAAACAGCCAGCTTTCCCTGAATATCGGCTACCTGCAAACCAATGGCTTTAATGCCTTAAAAACCAGTGACCCCGATAAAGACGGCTATAAGAATACCTCGGTTAGCGCAAACTATAAACGCCAGTTATCAAAACAGTCCTGGTTAACAGCCACTTTTATGCGTGCTGAGGGCAATAACCAGTACGATGACAGTTTTACAATAAGCAACGTTTTAGATGCCGACTTCGTGCAACAGGCAACCGGTATTAACTATGTTTTTGCACCACTTAAAGACTGGCAAATGTCTTTAAAAGCCAGCCAGAGTCAGGATAAAAGTGACAACTTTAGAAATGGCGTAGCAAACGGCACCTTTAATACAACACGCGATACGCTCTCATGGCAAAATGACATTACCTTAAGCGATACATTGCTATTAACCGCTGGTGTTGATTATCAAAATGACAAAGTTGACAGTACGACGAATTATGATAAAAAAACGCGTGATAACAAAGGTTATTTTATACAACAACAATGGTTTGGAAATAACAATGACATTCTCGCCGCCATTCGCCTTGACGACAATGAAGCCTTTGGCAACAACACCACCGGTAATATTAGCTGGGGAACAAACCTGAATAATGAACTACGACTCATTAGCTCTTATGGCACCGGGTTTAAAGCACCTACATTCAATAATCTTTATTTCCCAAGCTCAGGCAATGCAAGCATTAAACCAGAGAAGTCAGAATCATATGAAATTGAACTCCGAAGCGTTGCCTCAACAACGCAATGGGCTGTCAATCTTTACCGTACCAATATATCAAACCTGATTGTCTACCCTGCACCGACTTACCAGGTAACAAATCTGGATAAAGCGCGTATTGATGGACTGGAAATGAATGCCACATTAAAACAGGCCGACTACAATACTCGTGTAGAGCTGACCTTCCTGAAGCCGGTTAATGCATTAACTAAAAAAGTGTTACCACGCAGAGCTAAACATTCAATAAAGATTAATATTGACCAGAACACAGGAAAATGGCGTTCGGGGATGGAAATTATTATAAAAGGTAAGCGCTATGACAATACCAGTAACTCAATAAAACTCGATGGTTATTCCCTGCTTAACTTCAATACCCGCTATCCTCTTTCTAAAAAGTGGATGCTTCGTGGTAAGATACATAACCTGTTGGATAGTGAATATCAAACTGCCAATAATTACAATAGCGAAGGGCTGGGTGTTTATGTTTCTATTCATTACTCAGGAAACTAGCCCAGTAAATTAATTGAGCTAAAAATCGAATCACATGAAAGCGAAAAATAACATTATTATATTCGTTGCAATATCATTACTGCTTCATGTGATTTTATTTACAAAAATAACACCACAAGAGATTATATTGCCTGCAGATACAGGCAATATAATATCGATTACTATTTCTCCAGACACAACACCAAATTCAAAACCTGTACTGGCAGCAGCAACAACAAAAGAACCCACAGAAAAGAAGCTGCGACAGACAAAACCAGCAGAAGAAAAACTAGACTATAAAAAACCTGTACAGCAAACCGCAGAAAACACTGCACAAAAACAAAGCCCGCCACTTAATAAACCCGCTAGACTACAAACAGCAAGTGTCACATCTCAAACGCAAATAATTAGCTTATTAAAAGATAAAATCAAACAACACTTTTACTACCCTAAAATTGCACAACGCCAAAGCTGGCAAGGCAAGGTGCTACTGGTCTTTGATATTAATACGCACGGATTAATAAAAAATATTACAGTAAAACAGAGTTCAGGTTATTCAGTACTGGACAATGCAGCAATGGATTCACTGACAAAAGTTACAGCTATTCCCCCAAGCTGGATAAAGTCAGAATACTATTCAAGCTTAAAGCTCACCGTTAAATATCGTTTAGAGGAAGGTTAAAATGGGATACCGCTTATCAAAAATTTATACACGCACCGGTGACAAGGGAACAACCGGATTAGGCGATGGTAGCCGCATCGCTAAAGATCATCCGCGTGTCGAGGCCTTTGGTACCGTTGATGAATTAAATAGCGCGATTGGAACGGTACTCGCTTACGATATACCTGATACGGTGCGCGAATGTTTTAATCAAGTACAACATGATTTATTCGATTTAGGTGGTGAATTTTGTGTTCCGGGGCGCAATATTATTAGTGATAAAGATGTGGCGTATTTAGAAGAAGTACTCGACAGTTTCAATGAGGCACTGCCTAAATTAAAAGAATTTATTTTACCCTCCGGGGGGTTAGCCACATCACATTGCCACCTGGCAAGAACCATCTGCCGCCGCGCAGAACGCCGTTGCTGGACGTTTAGTAACAGCGAAAAAAGTGTTAATACAGATGCGCTCGCTTATATAAACAGACTATCAGATTTATTATTTGTAGTTTGCCGCGTACTCGCCCGACACGAAAATGGCAGCGAGGTTTTGTGGCAGCCTAAACAGAAAAAATAATGAACCACAACGGACACGAAGGAGAGCCTGCCCCACGAAGTGTTTTGGGTACACAACGAAAGAAATAGAAAACAGCAATGTCATTGTGAGCGATAGCCAGCTACTATTGGTTTCACGCCTGTAAAATGGAAGCAGCTCGTTCTAATTAAAATAACTAAATATTAATAGTGATACTATTTAGTTTAGACTTTGAATATTTTTCTCATTGTGTCCTTCGTGTCCGTAGTGGTTAAAATAACTTAACCTACCTAATGGTCAATACAACCTTGCGGCTCTGGCAAGCCCGCTATACGCGACCCCTGCCGTGCGGGCCCATCTGGAAACAAAGTATATAAAACATCTTCTGGAAACTTCTGGTTTGTTTCACGCGACAAATGTTTAATCAATAACTTCACCATCGGTGTAATGCCATATTTAAAATAAAAAGTACGCATAAACTTAAGAACAATCCAGTGATCCGCTGTTAACTGAATATCTTCTTTATTTGCTAAAAATTCGGCTAGCTCTTTCGTCCATTCGGATGGATCGACCAGATTCCCTTTAGCATAAACACGGTATGATTTACCTGAAAATTCAAATTCAGAAACAAAGTGTTTAACATCCTTTTGCTTGCTCACCGCTTGCACATGAGTAACCGGCTCCACTTCTGCATCGAGTCGCGACTTTGGCAAACCCGCAATATGCAGTCCCTGGTGCATAACGCCTCCGGGGAAAAGGCTAATCAAGTAATCGTCATTTGCTTTTAAGTCACTGAGCATTTCTGCAATGTCTCTCTTTAAAAGTTTACGTATTGGCGAAATATTAAACTGATCATAATAATCTCGCATAATATGCAATATTTCAAAATGTGCATCGCGCAATGTTAAACCGTCTTTTTCTGCCAGTGCTTTGGCAATGTCCGGGTTCCAATCTGCAATATTCTGTAAGTCACCATTGTCTGTCAGTGTAAAATTATGACCGTCAACAACCAGGTTCTGCATACGACCTCCTCAATGTAACTGCAATTTATAGTTATACAGTAATTATATCGGTTATATCTCAAATTACTTTAAAACAGAAAAAACCCCTAACATATTGATTTTAAATATAAAATCCAAAATTATATATTTGGTTTTGTAAATACTTCACACTTTTTGTCCGCATTGTTTCATTTTTTAAATGTAAATCTATCGATATGATACTTCCATGAATAACAGGATAGAGCAAAATGATTAGCGTATACGAATTAGATCCGGGGAAAAACCTCAACCCACTATTAAAAAATATTCCAGTGGGTGCATTGCCGCTTTTTCCAGCCGGGAATAAATTACATAACCCGCACAGTGGTTTTAATAACTACGAAATTAAAATTAAGCTTGAGTCAATCCATTACACAGGAGACGATTATGGTTATGGCTGGACTTTTGTTGTTTCCACGTTAAAACACCATTGGATAAGCAGCCAAATCCGTATCCAGCGCGGTAGCAAGTCATTTGTTAATAAGGACGTTTATCACAATAATGTTGAAACAGATTTTTACACTTTGCAACGCCTGCCGATTGCCCTTTGTGCGCAACATATCAGTGGCTTTAAGGCTGAGTCAACCGTATACCTGAACTCAAATTCGTTAAAACAAACAGCAACACCCACCAGTATTTATACTGGGCTAGATGAATCAGGTTCTGGGTTTGATTTCCATGAACTGCTCACGCTGACTCATCAAAATGTGCAATTTATGTTTGTACTTAACTTTGAAATAACCCCCAAAGGCACACAGGCTTTAAGGAACTAAGCTGGGAAGTTCATTGTGCCGGCCGCAAGCAGACGGGGAAACCTTACTTAAAATAGAAAGGGGAACCCTAAAGTGCTTTTACATTAACCAGCAGGTTGGACGTATCGAGTAACAGGCAACTACTCTGGTTATCGTCACTGCCTAAATAGCCTTTAAACAAGCCCTCCATTTCCAGAACCACATCCAGACCCATGCGCTCCAAACCTCTTAAATCCGACTGGTGGAAGTTCATTACTTCATGAATTTCATCTATCTTTAGAGCCACTAAAGGTTTTACACCATCATTGGTAATGTTAATGACCACCGTATGCAGCGACTCTTCTATCTGGCTACGGGCATGACTAAAGTATTTTATTAAATAATTCAGATTTGTCAGCCGTGCAATACGTAATTTTTCTAACGCATCGTCTAACCGGCCATTATCTCTTAAATCAAGCAGTTCATCTGCCAGCGCATGGATTGCCTTATGTGGCTTGTCAAAATGCTTCATTATATCCATTAAGGCTTCATCGCGTGTTTTAAATTTGTCGTACCACAGGCCAAAGGCACATAAATGCGGGTCTCGCGCTTTATCGAAGGGGGCATTTTCTTTTAACGAGCGTTCAAGTGCATCCACCCAGTCGACATGCTCCTGTTCTCTCGCGTTTAAAAGCTCAACCATACCCGACTTAATTTCTCGGGTTGAAGGGATATTTAGCATTTCTGCAAAGTTATATACAGCAACGGGGTCGTCCATGTAGTTGATAACCCCCATCAGTCCTCGAGACTTTACGGGCGGTTGCAATAACTTGTCTAAATCCTGGGTGACAGAAAGAATGTTCTCGATATTAATCGCAAATAACTCATCCCCGATCCAGAAGGTAAAAACGGTTAAGACCTCGCTCTCATTATCGATAATGGGCTGGTTGGTTGCTGCTATATTCATAGTCGCTCTTTGAGTATTCTGTTATTTGATAGTCAAAATAGCGGCATTTGTTAGCATATCTTTAGGTATTTAAGATGTTATGGGGGAAAAATTACAAGTATCTGCAAAAAAGCAAAAGGGCAGCCGAATGGCTGCCCTTTTTCTGTATTGATTAAAAAATTGTCGTTTTTACAATAATGGCACCATTAACAGTGCAACAATATTAATGATTTTAATCAATGGGTTAATAGCAGGACCCGCAGTATCTTTGTAGGGGTCGCCGACAGTATCGCCGGTTACTGCTGCTTTATGGGCATCGGAGCCTTTACCACCATGATGACCGTCTTCGATGTATTTTTTGGCATTATCCCAGGCACCACCACCGGTTGTCATTGAAATAGCAAGGAACAGGCCAGTAACGATGGTACCGATTAAGACACCACCCAGTGCCTGCGCACCCAAGGTTAAGCCGACGATGATGGGTACTGCAACCGGCAATAAAGAAGGAATTATCATTTCCTTAATTGCCGCCTTGGTTAGCATATCAACCGCTTTGGAATAGTCAGGCTTTTGCGTATAATCCATAATGCCCGGCATTTCCCTAAACTGGCGACGTACTTCAATAACCACCGAACCCGCGGCACGACCCACGGCTTCCATTGCCATCGCACCGAATAAATACGGGATAAGGCCACCAATGAATAAACCAATAATGACGTAGTGATTAGACAAGTCAAAAGTAATCGTTGTCCCATCCCCATGGGTCGCCAATGATTGCGTAAAGTCTGCAAACAGAACTAACGTTGCCAGGCCAGCCGAACCAATCGCATAACCTTTGGTAACGGCTTTGGTTGTGTTACCCACTGCATCTAATGCGTCAGTACGTGCACGAATGTCTTCTGGCATGTTTGACATTTCAGCAAGACCACCGGCGTTGTCCGTAATCGGTCCGTAAGCGTCTAAAGCAACAATAATACCCGTCATTGACAGCATAGAGGTTGCAGCAATGGCAATCCCGTATAAACCGGCATAGTAATAAGCACCATAAATAGAAGCACAAATAGCAAGCACGGGCAGCGCAGTCGATTTCATTGAAACACCTAAACCGGCAATAACGTTAGTACCATCACCTGTTGTCGATGCTTCTGCAATATGACGTACCGGGCCATACTCCGTTGCTGTGTAGTATTCTGTAATCACAATCATGGCAATCGTTAAGACTAAACCAATCAATGCAGAAGCATACAGGGCATTCGGTACCGAGCCTTCAATACCCGGCAAAGTAACATCACCCATCATCTGGTGAGTAACAAAATAAAAGGCAATGGCAGAAAGTACAGCCGCAATACCGGTGCCCCGGTATAAAGCATTCATAATTTTGCCACCATCCTGAACTGACACAAACCATGTACCAATAATAGAGGTAAGAATAGAAACACCACCAAGCACCAATGGATAAATTATTGCCAGGTCACCCGCGTCTTTTAATAACAGGCTGCCTAAAATCATGGTGGCAATAATGGTTACCGCGTAGGTTTCAAATAAATCCGCGGCCATACCGGCGCAGTCACCCACGTTATCACCTACGTTATCGGCAATAACAGCTGGGTTACGCGGGTCGTCTTCTGGAATACCCGCTTCAACTTTACCAACGATGTCAGCACCAACGTCTGCACCTTTGGTAAAGATACCCCCACCTAAACGTGCAAAGATTGAAATCAGCGAGCCGCCAAAAGCTAAACCAAGCAGCGGATGAAGTGTATCTTCAACCCCCATTGAAATCAGAATGGCATAATAACCGGCAACACCTAACAGGCCTAAGCCCACTACCAGCATGCCGGTGATTGCACCCCCTTTAAAAGCAACTCTTAACGCCGGGTTAATACCCTGTTTAGCCGCTTCGGCAGTACGTGAATTACAACGCACTGAAACATGCATACCAATGTAACCGGCAGCACCTGACAATATTGCGCCAATGGCAAAGCCAATAGCGGAATACCATCCTAAAAAGATGCCCATCGCAATAAATAAAACCACACCGACCATTGCGATAGCCGTGTACTGGCGAGCAAGGTAGGCGATGGCACCTTCCTGAATAGCAAGTGCGATGCGCTTAACTTCATCACTACCTTGCGGTAATTTCATAATGGATGCAATTGAAAGACCACCGTATATAATAGCAACTAGTGAGCATCCAAGAGCAAAGAGTAAACCGTCTGACATAATATCTTCCCCTGTTGGTTCTTGATTTTGTGTGTAAAATTTTAGCCCCTTGATGCTATACCTTTTCAAGCAGTAGGGGTATTGTCTCTTTTTATTGCGTCATGACTCTGATTAATGAAGAATCGATTAATATACGGATGTATTTATTTTTTATTGACTGAGATCAATAAATAAACAGAAAATGAGCAACTTTCAACCCTATATTAGGAAAACCAAATATGAAACAACCCATTGTAGTGATCGGCCAGGGTGAAATGGGCAGTGTCTTTGCCCGAGGGCTACTTAAGTTAGGCCACCCCCTTTACCCCGTCAGTCGAGGAACATCACTTAAAACCACTGCACAACAAGTACCCAATCCTTTGCTGGTACTGGTTGCCGTGGCCGAAAATGACCTCCATCCTGTACTAAAAGAAATACCAGATGCCTGGCAACAGCGTCTTGTGCTGTTGCAAAATGAGTTACTACCAAAAGACTGGCAACAATATGACTGGGGTAAAGCCATTGCCCCAACCATTATTTCAGTCTGGTTTGAAAAGAAAAAAGGCCAGGATTCAAAAGTACTTATTCCCTCCCCCGTGTACGGCACACACGCACAAACCATACATGACGCGCTCGCTACACTGGATATTCCAGTTACCATCCTCAAAAATAGTGAACAACTTGAATTAGAGTTAGTGATTAAAAATGTTTACATTCTAACAACCAATATTAGCGGGTTAGCGCTGGAAAAAATGGGGCTGGAAACCGCTGCCACTGTTGATACACTATGGCAAAAGCATCAGAACCTGGCTAAAACAGTCGCGAACGAGATTATTGATATACAGGAAACCTTAACAGGCAAAACATTTAACCGTAATGCGTTAATAAAAGGAATGCATACCGCAATGTTAGGCGACCCGAAACATAAATGCATGGGGCGCTCCGCATCTGCACGCCTGGGACGCGCTTTAAAAATTGCAAAAGATGCAAAGTTAAATCCTGTGCAACTGCTTAAAATCGCCAGCGCCTAAACAAAACGAACACAAGAAAAATTATGCCAAAAAATTCAGCCATCGTTCTAATCGCCTGCCCTGACAGAAAAGGCCTGGTCAATACCATTACTAATTTCATATCGAAACATAATGGTAATATTATTGACCTCGAACAACACGTCGACCAACTAGAAAAAATGTTCTTTATGCGTATTGAATGGGATTTAACAGGCTTTAACATTGATACTGACAAAATACATCAGCAATTTAATAAAGAAGTTGCCAAAAACATGAAAATGCAGTGGTCACTGCACTTTTCAGAACAACCGGTTTCAATGGCTATTTTTGTGTCCAAATATTCACATTGCTTGTTTGATATTCTGGCACGCTACCAGTCGAAAGAATGGGGCTTTAAAATACCACTGGTTATCAGCAACCACCCAGATTTAAAACAGGCCGTTACACCATTAGGCATCGAGTTCCACTGTATACCGGTTAATAAAAATAATAAGCAGCAAGCCGAAGCACAACAGCTCGAACTTTTGAAGAAACACAATATAGACACCATTGTACTTGCGCGCTATATGCAAATATTGTCCAACGATTTAATTCAACACTTTGAAAATAAAATTATAAATATCCATCATTCTTTTTTACCCGCCTTTCCCGGCGCCAAACCTTATCACTCCGCCTATGAACGCGGCGTAAAAATCATTGGTGCAAGTAGCCATTATGTTACAACCAAGCTCGATGCCGGGCCGATTATTGCTCAGGATGTTGAACCCATCCGACATACCGACACCATTGAAGATTTAGTTCGAAAAGGGCAGGACATCGAAAAAATTGTTTTATCCAAAGCTATTTGGGCGCATATTAATTTTAAAAGCCTGGTTTATAAAAACCGGACGATTGTTTTTGAGTAAGATTTCAAATCCCCATGTTTTTATAAAAAATACTCCAAACTATACATAGAATAACCACACATTTTTATTAGGAGTTAACCATATGAATACACCTGTAGAAGATCAGATCTTTACCAACAATGAAGGCATTCGTATTTTGATTAAGAATGTTAATATTATCGACAAATTTACATTTATAACAACGACTAACACTGACGATATAGATGCAATAAGTGACGAATGCACAAGTGATGAATGGCATACAATAGCTTCCCGTCTTAATTTGTGTTTGGAAAAGCGGGATTAATTAGAAAAGCTAACTTGTTAAGTATAAAACCACCGCAATGTGCGCCACGGTTTCATTAAGTTTTTTTCTAAGCTGCCTGTGCGGCAGTGAACCTTGTTATATTTATTTAAATTAATCGTATTTCAATCAACCCTCAACAATAAAATCAGGGTTAATAGCCTGTTTCAATCCACGCACCCGCGAAGGTGCGACATTAATTTAAACAACAAAAAGGATATAACATTATGTTTCAATCCACGCACCCGCGAAGGTGCGACACCGGGCGAGATGTTAATGGATCAATCGACCCAGTTTCAATCCACGCACCCGCGAAGGTGCGACGATGTATCGATTCCAGCCGGTTTTCCGGTTAACGTTTCAATCCACGCACCCGCGAAGGTGCGACGCGGCATGTTAGGGGGTAGTGCATGGCTTTACAAGTTTCAATCCACGCACCCGCGAAGGTGCGACTTAGTATCTTTTCAATCGTTCGCGGGTGAACGTCGTTTCAATCCACGCACCCGCGAAGGTGCGACTTGAGTCAGGTACAGCTCGCATGCGTTTATCTGGGTTTCAATCCACGCACCCGCGAAGGTGCGACGTTTCATTAAGTTCTTTCCAAAACTCTGTAGTAAGTTTCAATCCACGCACCCGCGAAGGTGCGACCGAAGAGTACCAGTTTATTGATGGTCAGATCGAAGTTTCAATCCACGCACCCGCGAAGGTGCGACGGCCAGTTAATTAATTTTAAGCAGGACAAACGCGGTTTCAATCCACGCACCCGCGAAGGTGCGACTAAATAACTGATCCTAATCCCTGACCATCTTATCCTTTCACAAGCTGGACTGACGTTCCTGGAAAAGGTGACACACTGACCATAAACGTATTAACGGCCGTCATGAGTTTATTCATTGTCGAATGCCGGTGATTT
>JAJRZT010000091.1 GCA_024275115.1 Gammaproteobacteria bacterium | reverse complement strand
GATGTTAAAAGTTACCTGAAGGACGGCATAAGCTTTAAGAAAATGGATGAAATAGCATTCGCAATAACCGACAATCAATCGGCTGACCGACTACAAAAGGCTCGTCGATTACTTTTTAAAACCATTAATGAACGAAGAGTTAACCAAGCATGATGACTCTATCGTTCAGGCTCATTTCATTATTGGAAAATACTAAGTTCGATTACGTCAACGGTACGAAATATGCGCTGTAATAAATAGCCACTCAATCTTGAAAAACGAGCGGTTAATGCTTCGAAGGCGATTTCTTCATCTTCGGTTAATTTCTTACCCAGAGAAATTTTCTTACACTGCTCAAAAGATTGAGCTAACTTGCCAAAGGATTTATCCATAAGCGCAAGTTCATTTTTTAATAATTGATTCGTATTCGTCATAACTTAATTGCATTTTCCATTGCCACGTCAGCAAACGCCGCATTATTATTCGTTGGTATTAATACGTCGACCTTTTGTTCACCCAGTGCATCAAATAAACGGCTACTGAGTGTTAATTTTTGCCCAAAATCAATTACGTTGGACTTTACCAATAAATCAATATCGCCACCGCGTTTTGTATCATCAACACGAGAACCATACAAATAAATTTCCGCGTTTGAGTCCACTGCATGAATAATATCTTTTATTGTTGCTATTTCTGAAGAGGTTAATCGCATTAATGAAAACCTGTGGACGAAATTGATATAATCATTAGGATAGACGGGATTGAGACATCAGCCACAAGCTTTGAAGACCCGCATAACCCCAAGCTTGACAAAATTCAGCTTAATTGTCCATATTATTTCAGATTCAAATTGAAGGTTGTTTTAGCATTAAAGCCCAATAAGTTTTAACTGAAAAAACAAAACGTAAGCTAATCCCTACGCAAAGTGTCTACATTGCCCTACAGACATTTATTTTGGTTCCCGATAAAGTAGGCAACCTACACGGATGTGGGGGGATAGACATGGATGTCAACACAACTGAAAGGCGGCAGGGATTGCTGCCTTTCACCTTTAACAAAACCATCCATAAACAAAAATCCCGAATTTAATTGAAAAATATGCCTCATTTGATTTTGTCTGGATTAAGATTTTAGTATATTACAAACTTTATATTGTTGTTAGCTGTTAAAATTGAAGAATGCCTGAATAATATGGAGAATAGAAAACTGGCAATAAATAACTAAATTAAGTAATACCACCATAGTAAAGGTAAATTTGCTAAAATCTAGAGTAGCTTTAAAACTTAAGAGTATTTGTCATGAGAAATATTGAAGATATTGAAGGTGATATTGAAAAATTAACCAAAACAGAGCTGAAGGCATTTCGGCGCTGGTTTATTGGTTTTGATGCTCAATTATGGGACAAACAAATTCAGGAAGATGCCGATAAAGGCAAATTCGATGATTTAGCAAACGAAGCGCTCAAGGAATTTCGTGCTGGCAAGGCAAAAGAGATTTGAAGCACTTTGCATCGCCAAAATTTTGGGAATGCTATCATTCTCTTCCTCGAACAACCAAAAAGTTAGCTGATAAGAATTTTGAGATTCTCAAAAGTACCCCCAATCATCCATCCTTACATTTTAAAAAAGTTGGACAATATTGGTCAGCACGAGTAGGTCTTACATACAGAGCATTAGCCGTTAAAGTCGATGGTGATATGTTATGGTTTTGGATAGGCAACCATAGTGACTACGATAAACTACTGAACTAGCGACATTATAAGATACTGATTTACCACTGGATTCCCGCCTGCGCGGGAATAACGACATAAGAAATTAGGCGTAGGAGTTCATCGCTTGGCTATTAAATTATCAAATCGCGTACAACGCGTAAAACCGTCCCCCACTTTAGCAGTTACCGCCCGTGCCGCGGAATTAAAAGCCGCTGGTCAGGATATTATTGGGCTGGGAGCCGGTGAGCCGGATTTTGACACGCCGCAGCACATAAAAGACGCCGCCATTGCCGCCATCAATAGTGGCATGACCAAATATACCGCCGTGGATGGCACTGCCAGCTTAAAAACAGCGATTATTACTAAGTTTAAGCGTGATAACGCTCTGGAATATCAGCCCGACCAAATCCTCGTTTCCTGTGGCGGCAAACAAAGCTTTTATAATTTAGCACAGGCACTCCTTAACAAGGGCGACGAGGTCATTATCCCTGCCCCTTATTGGGTTTCTTACCCCGATATGGTGCTTTTAGCGGATGCAACACCGGTTATTATTAATACCGGTATTTCACAGAATTTTAAAATCACACCTGACCAGCTTGAAGCGGCGATTACACCAAATACTCGGCTTTTTGTTATCAACAGTCCATCAAACCCGAGTGGGATGGCCTATTCTGCTGTGGAACTTAAAGCTTTAGCTGCGGTTCTAGTCAAATACCCCGACATTCTGGTTGCCACGGATGATATGTACGAGCATATTTTATGGGCAGAGGAGCCTTTTACTAATATTGTAATGACCAATCCCGAACTTTACGAGCGCAGCATTGTGCTCAATGGCGTATCCAAAGCCTATTCGATGACGGGCTGGCGGATTGGCTATGCTGGTGGGCCTGCCGACCTCATAAAAGCGATGAAAAAGATCCAGTCTCAAAGCACATCTAACCCAAGCTCCATTTCACAAGCCGCGGCAGAAGCGGCACTTAATGGCGACCAATCCTGTGTTGCCGAGATGCTAACCGCCTTTAAACAACGCCACGATAAAGTGGTGGCATCATTGAACAAAATTGAAGGTGTTCACTGCTTAAAAGGCGATGGTACCTTCTATGCCTTTGCCGACTTCTCTGGCTTTATGCAGCGTTTTAGTCATATTAAGAATGATGTTGAACTGGCTGAAATGATTATCGAAAAAACCGGAGTGGCACTGGTGCCTGGCTCAGCCTTCGGCAATGAAGGCTATCTGCGGCTGTCGTTTGCGACCAGCGAAGCTAACCTGGATGAGGCCATTAAACGCCTGGCAGCGCTATAGACTTGGCGTAGGATGGGTGGAGCAAAGCGCAACCCATCAAAACAGGCTTTCGGATTAGAACCCTGACAGGTTGGACACCCATCTAACAGAAGGAATTTGGCTCCCCGACCCGGGCTCGAACCAGGGACCCAATGATTAACAGTCATTTGCTCTACCAACTGAGCTATCGGGGAATTGAGGGGCGTATACTACTGATAGAACCCTCTTTGGTCAATGTTGACAGGCTAAAATTTTAACATTTTTTTTCTTTTAAAATAACGATGGTTATTGGGCTTTGCACCTCAGCACCAAACTGCACCCTGCGATTTAATACCTAATGATTTCGATAATTAGCGCAGGAAATAGCCGCCCCACCAGCTCGAGTTTTGCTCAGCCGCAAGCGACCGGTTCTAAATAAAATTAATGCCCGTTTATACTGCCCGGCACTGTCACTGCAAAAGGTAAAAGTGCCGTTCACACCACTCGCCCCATCCGCACGAAAGCGAATATAGTTTGAACTGCCTGAGCCCCGGTAAGTAATATTGATAGCACTGATTTTAGGTTGATATTTTAAAACCGGCTCAGACAGTTCCCGCTTTCGATTCTGGTTTTCATCAACAAAGATCATCCACCCCGTCTCCCATTGCTTGCTGCGGATGCATTCCATGCCATTAAGCGTTTTGCAAAGCTGAACATTCTGGCTCCGCGTCACCGCTTCTGAGCGCGCATAAGCCATATCGGCTGCGATTTGATTAACGGCAGCGGCACCCTTGTTACTATAAATAAAAGCAGCCGAAACGCCGGGTAAGGTAGAAGCAACAATGGCGATAATCGCGAGAGTAAAAACCAGCTCTAACAATGTAAAGCCAGCTTGCTGCTGAGTGAATGGTAGTTTAGTTGTTAAAGGTGAAAGGCAGCCATCCTTGCTACCTTTCAATTGTGTATTGACATCCATGTCATCCCCCCACATCCGTGTAGATAACTACAATAAAGATAATTCAAACAAATGTATGTAGGACAACGTTGATACTTTGCGTAGGACTTAGCTTACGTTTTGAATTCTTTGTCTATCGTCAATAAAATATGCACCTCTTTGGGGCAATCAACGTTTTTTAGCCACGGCAAAGGGGCATAAATGAGATGCTACCTACCTACTCACCCGACCTGAGTTCCAGACCCGCTAAATAATCTCTAAAGGAATGATTTAATTCCTTGTGCTTTAAAGCATACTCAACCGTTGCCTGCAAATAACCAAGTTTGCTGCCACAATCATAACGATTACCACTAAACTCATACGCCAATATTTGTTTTTTCTTTAACAACATGGCAATGGCATCGGTTAACTGGATCTCCCCACCGGCACCGCGCTCGGTTTTCTTCAACATGTCAAAAATTTCCGGTGTTAAAATGTAACGCCCAACCACGGCCAGTGTTGACGGCGCATCGGCAGGCGATGGTTTTTCAACAATACCATCAATGCGATGAATATTTTTTTCAAGTGGAACCGAATCAACAATCCCATACTTATCGGTTTCATCCTCACCGACCTGTTCCACCCCTAAAATGCTTGAACTATAGCGTTCATATTGCTCAACCATTTGAGCTAGGCAAGAACGCTCTCCTCCGTCGATCAAGTCATCGGCCAGTATTACCGCAAACGGCTCATTTTCAACCGCAGGCAAAGCACACAATACCGCATGCCCTAACCCTAACGCCTCAGACTGACGAATATACACACAGGAAACATGACTGGGTAAAATACTTTGTATCATCGCCAGCATCTCTGTTTTTTGCTTTGCGGCAAGCTCGGCTTCCAGCTCATAGGCTTTATCAAAATGGTCCATAATGGAGTTTTTTGTTCGCCCGGTAACAAAAATCATTTGCTCCATGCCCGCGGCAATGGCCTCTTCAACCGCATATTGAATAAGCGGTTTATCAACAACCGGCAGCATTTCTTTTGGGCTGGCTTTGGTTGCGGGTAAAAAACGGGTTCCTAAACCCGCGACAGGAAAAACAACTTTTCTTATTTTTTTCATTTTCGAACATCATCCTTAAAACATAAACAATATTTCATCAGGTGCATAAACTTAACCCAATCAAGCTTTATACACGCATTATACAAAAAAGGGCGCAATAATGCGCCCAATTTACTTCAAACTATTTAAAGTTTAGTTACATATTAATGGCTGTTATTTCTTTTTCACCATTGCAATCGAAATGCTTGCACGATTTTTTTCGACTGTTTTAAAGCCAATCCCTTTAACTTTGGCTAAACTTTCAATGCTTTTAAATGGACCATTCTTTTTGCGGTAAACAACAATGGCCTGCGCTTTCTTTAACCCAACCCCTTTTAAGTTTTTCGCAATGGTTTTTGCATCCGCAGTATTAATGTTAACTTCAGCAGCAAAGCCCAATGGTGAAAAGGCTAAAAAAAGAATAAGCGAGAGTATTTGAAATGATTTTTTCATGAGTAAGTTCCTTTTATAATTTAAGATAAAATCCATCTGCTCAACGTGAGCAGCACACAGTGTACTGTATTTTTTATAAACAACAATACAATTTGTGTAGGAATTTGCTGATTTTGATGTAGGACTAAACGTACAAGAATAAACCACAACCTATCAAGCGGGCTTGCAAGTTAAAACCCTGATGGGTTGAGCGATAGCGTAACCCATCAACACACCACAACAACGATGGGTTGTCACTGTTGTGGTCAAGTAAATCTGCACACTTTAATGGGAGCAAATTAAATTTTCAGCCGCCACTGGCGATAAATAGTTATTATAACTGTGTCCTCTCGCAATGTTATAGTGAGACATAATATATTTCACTGTGTCT
>JAJRZT010000090.1 GCA_024275115.1 Gammaproteobacteria bacterium | reverse complement strand
TGCTCATTGGCTTAATGCCAACTCCGCTTTTTCGTCAGCTTGCGCCTTGTACTCCCGCTTCTCAGCCCGCGCAGAATGGCTTAATGAAAGGATTACGGCGTTGCAAACCTCCTCAAAATGCTCATTGGCTTAATGCCAATTCCGCTTTTTCGTCAGCCTGCGCCTTGTACTCCCGCTTCTCAGTCCGCGCAGAATGGCTTAATAATGAGATGCAGCTCTCAAATTAGCCAAAAATATTAAGTATTTTGCTAAAACCGATGTACAGAAGTCTATTTTGGGTTAACCTGTGGGTTAACCCGCTATGACCCTGGTGGGTTAAATATGGTACGTCAGGTTATCACCCCATGAAAACTGACGAATCGTTGCCCTGGAATATACCTCTCCCACAACCCTGGTATTCCGGGGCTTTTTATTGGCTGGTTTTTTAAATCTGGCGAGCTTGTGCGTAAAGTGATTGTCTGCGGAGGGGCGGTTCGATGTGAATTATATTTTATATTGCCGTTTCTTTTACACAGTTTCGCCCCGCATTTTTGGCTGCATATAGGGCGCTGTCTGCGCGTGCGATGATGCTGGACTCGGTGTCATTTGCAACATAGTGTGCGATACCAATACTACAGGTAGTGAGCGTTGCGATATTGAAGTTATGTGCTTCAACAGCCCTGCGAATTTTTTCTGCAAATTTCATGACTTTTGAGGGGCTGCTTTCAGTGTTGATGATTAAAAACTCTTCACCGCCCCATCGTCCCAATGTATCAATCTTACGTACATTTGATGTTAGAATTTTTGAGATATCCTGCAGGATTTGATCACCTGTTTGGTGGCCATAAGTGTCATTAATATTTTTGAAATGATCAATATCGACAATAATTAAACTAAAAGAGCTGTTGCCTCGTTCTGCTCTTTCTATTTCATGTGCCAGTGTTTCGTCTATCTTTCTTCTATTGTAGAGTTTAGTTAGTTGATCAGTAATAGATAGTTCTTCAAGTTCAAGTGTACGATCTTTTACAAGTTGATTAAGTTCATTCGTATGGCTTGTTGCACGCCGGATAGCAGGCGTTACGATAAAAACAGCTTCTACGAAAAGGGTTATTAACATTCCAATTAAAATAAAAAGTTCCCGTTCTATTAAAAGTTTTATTTTTAAGTCACTTTCATGTTCAAAAATATTAACAGCATCATTAAGTTCTGGAAGCAAGCTAAATGAGAGTGTTTCAATTTTTTTTAGTGATAATGGCTGTTCTTCTTCTATAAATTTTGCAACGTTATTCAGATAATACAGCACCTTTTTATTAAGCTGAGATGGCTCTTTATAATAGATAGAT
Organism: Gammaproteobacteria bacterium; assembly: GCA_024275115.1. Classification (GTDB taxonomy): domain Bacteria; phylum Pseudomonadota; class Gammaproteobacteria; order UBA6429; family Thiohalophilaceae; genus SZUA-37. The sequence goes on along the minus strand of JAJRZT010000090.1, from coordinate 13,297 downwards.
TCAGTTGCACTTGAATTTATATATTGTGTGGTTATTCGTTTATGGTCTTCTTTCATTTGTGTGTATAGTGAAAGAAGGTGGTTTTTAAGTTGCTTATTTCTGGTTTCGTAATAACGCTTGGCTATTAGTGCTATTTTTTGAGAGAGCATACGCTGTTTACCTGTTATATTAATGGCACTTGCGTATGATTTTTGACTTTTAATGATCTGGGTTGTTGTGACATAAGCAAATATAGCCCATGCTGCCAAGCTGGTGAATACCAGGATATTTATAGATTTAAGGTTAAATAAGCTCAGTTTTTTTAGTAACATGAAATTGTAACCAATATCTGATTTCTTAATTTAGTATATACCTACTAGAATAATTTAGAGTTGTGATTTCTTAAATATATTCATTCCATGCGTCGAGTATTTTCCACACTTCTTCCAGACCATCACCGCTTTTAGAGGAAAACATTTGCGCACTGACTCGAGTATAGCTGCCGATCATTTTCTGCACTTTGAGCAAGCTGGCTTTGGCCGCGCCAAATTTAAGCTTGTCGGCTTTAGTGAGCAGGATATGTACGGGACGTTGCAGGCTGTCACACCAGTTGAGCATTTGCTGATCGAGGTCAGTCATGGCATGGCGAATATCCATTAGCAGGATAATGCCTTTAAGTGCGAGGCGATTTTCGATGTACTGCGCCATATTTTGCCCCCAGTTCTGGCGCATATGGCCAGGGACTTTGGCAAAACCGTAGCCGGGTAAGTCAACCAGCCGGTGGGTTTCGTCGAGCTTAAAAAATACCAGATGTTGGGTACGGCCGGGTGTTTTACTGGTTCGTGCTAAGCCAGTCTGGTGGGTAATACGGTTGATTGCACTGGACTTGCCAGCGTTAGAGCGACCGGCAAAGGCAATTTCATAGCCTGTATCAAGTGGGCCGCCACTCATCTTGGGCACGCTGCAAATAAATTCGGCTTGCTGGTAGATGGGGTGTGATTGTTTACGTGGTTTTCTGGGTTTCATGTTCAGCTTGTGTTCAGTCGTCAGGGGTAACATACCTTATATATAGGTGCTAATAATGATCTAAATCAGTATTTTACCTATGTGGCTTGACCATTGCTGCTGCAGTCGGTATAAAGTCAGCAATTTTTAGTAGTTCGAGGTTTAACGGCATTAGGGTAATAGTTTTGGGCAAGTTATCTTCAGTTAGAGTATACTGCAGTTAGCTTATTGTTTTTAAACTGTTTTGCTTAAAGTGGTTGTGAACTGTAAGTAATTTAATGATATTTGGAGCTAAATACATGAATAAATTAGTAATTATCGCAGCATCTGCCTTTATGGTTGGCACAATGGCAAATGTTTCTGCGAATGGCCAGAAAGACTATCAGGCATCATGCTTTGCATGCCACGGTACTGGTGCAGCCGGTGCACCTAAAGTTGGCGATAAAGCGGCATGGAAATCACGTATTGCGCAAGGTAAAGCCAAGCTTTATGAGCATTCAATTAAAGGCTTTAAAGGTAAAACAGGCTTTATGCCAGCAAAAGGCGGCTCAAGCTTAAGCGATGATGCAATAAAAGCCGTTGTTGATTATATGGTTGAAAATAGTAAGTAAGTTTTAACTTAACTTTTCGAGATAAAGCGTTACCTGAACGATGTTCGTTGTTTGGGTAACGTTTTATTTTATGTTTCTGAATAAGGTAGATTTTAAATGAAAGCTCAATTGAAATTACAAATTGCAGGTTTATTTGGTTTGATGGCGTTTATTGCGACTTCGCCCACCATGGCCGCAGGCGATGCAGCAGCAGGTAAAGCGAAAGCGCAAGTTTGTTTTGCCTGTCATGGTGTTAATGGTGCTGGCCCGGCAAACCCTGTTTGGCCAAAATTAGCTGGCCAGCATGCGAAGTATACTGCAAAGCAATTAGCCGATTTTAAAAAGGGTGAAACACGCAAAGATCCTGCAATGGCGGGGCAAGTTGCAAGTTTATCTGCTGCAGACATGGCAAACCTGGGTGCCTTTTTTGCAGAGCAAACGCCGAAAGCCGGTGGCGCAGCAAAAGATAAAGTGGCTTTAGGTGAACGAATTTATCGTGGTGGTAACGAGAAAAGTGGTGTTGCCGCTTGTGCGGGTTGCCATTCACCGACAGGAGCAGGTAATCCGGCTGCGAATTTCCCACGTTTGAGTGGCCAGAATGCAGCGTACACACTTAAGACGCTGAGTGACTTTGCAAAAGGCACTCGCAGTAATGACAATGGCAGCATGATGCGTACTATTGCAGAACGTATGACGGATGCTGAGAAAAGTGCCGTTGCTTCCTATATTGAGGGGCTGCACTAATAGTAATATTTTTATATAATGGATGTTAGCAAAGGGTGGCCATGCGTCACCCTTTTTTAGTGCGACTTAATTGGAACAATTTAGTCGCGCTTATGTCGAGCAAGCAAAGCGCGCGAGACTCTACCAGACCGGTTGAATACAAATTTAGCCGAGATGCAAGTTAAACAGAAGATAACAACAGGAACAATTTAGTCGCACTTATGTCGAGCAAGCAAAGCGCGCGAGACTCTACCAGACCGGTTGAATATAAATTTAGTCGAGATGCAAGTTAAACAGAAGATAACAACAGGAACAATTTAGTCGCACTTATGTCGAGCAAGCAAAGCGCGTGAGACTCTACCAGACCGGTTGAATATAAATTTAGCCGAGATGCAGGTTAAACAGAAGACTCTGTCCAACAAGTAGGAGTGAATTTAACCGAGCTGTTTGTTAAGCAGAACACAACACCATGAACAATTTAGTCGCACTTATGTTGAGCAAGCAAAGTATGCGAGACTCCGTCAGATTATGATTTTTTCCTGATTTCAAGAAAATATAATGAATATAACGCAATCCCCCAAAACCTATAAAAAACCGTCAAACAAAAGCATTCTTCTTGAATTTTTGGGTTCAATGAACCTGGCTATTAGTATTTTAGTGGTATTGGCTATCGCCTCTATTATTGGCACCGTACTGCAGCAAAACCAGCCATATAATGATTACATAATAAAGTTTGGCCCTTTCTGGCATGAGTTTTTTAGCGGTATTGGTTTATACGATGCTTATTCGGCTGTCTGGTTTTTAATCTTGCTTGGTTTCCTGGTGCTTTCGACCAGCGTTTGTATTTATCGCAATACACCGGTGATGTTACGTGAGATGCGGCAGTTCCGCTTACATGCAAAAGCAAAAAGTTTAAAAAGTATGAAACATGCTGCCGTATGGCAAGCTGAGCCAGAGCAGGTAACGGCAGCCCATCTTATACAAAAAGCCAAACTTTATTTAGGGCAATTTGGTTTTCAGTTACGTGATGAAGTCTTTGACAACCACCACACCCTGGTAGCAAAAAAAGGCAGCTTTAATCGTATCGGTTATATCCTGACACATGTGGGTATCGTGGTTATTTGTATTGGCGGGTTGATCGATGGCAACCTGGGTTTAAAAATAAAAGAGTGGGCGGGTGAGATTAAAATTGAAACCCGCGATATTACTGCTAAAGAGGTGCCGGCGATCAGCCGCTTGAAAGCCGATGAATCATTATCGTTTCGTGGCTCCATTACCTTGCCGGAAGGCAGCAGCAGTAACTTTGTTTTCCTGAATGTGCGAGATGGTTATTTGGTTCAGGAGTTACCTTTTTCGATTGAATTAAAAGAGTTCAGGGTTGAACATTATGAATCCGGGCAGCCGAAGTCATTCGAAAGTGATTTAATTATTCATGATAATGAGCGTGAAAAATTTGAAACCACTATTTCGGTAAATCACCCGTTAATTTATCGTGGTTATGCTATTTATCAGGCAAGTTTCGGTGATGGCGGTACACAACTGGAGTTGGCTGTGCGTCCATTTTTTACAAAATTATCCGACAGCAATCAGCCGCCTCGCATAGAATTACAGGGTGAGGTTAATAAAAAGTTAACAATTAATACACTACAGGGAAAGTATATTCTGGAATTTGAAGATTTTAAGCAATTTAATATTTTCCCTAACGAAGATAAAAATATCAATAAGCAGTTTATAAACTATGGCGCCATGCTTACGTTTAAGGCTCGGGATGAAAGTGGTCAGGCACGTGAATTTATAAATTACATGTCACCGGTAAAACTGGAGGGGCGTTATTTTTATTTAACCGGTATGCGCGCAACGGTTGGCGAGGACTTTAAGTATTTACATATTCCAGTTGATTCCAACGCCTCAGTGGAACGGTTTTTCAAGTTTCATGCAATGCTTAATGATGATGCACGTTTATTGCAAATGGCTCAGGCCACCGTGAATTCGGCCGTGAGAGCAATGGACCGGGGCAACGAACAAATGCAGCAACAGGTCGCGCAGGCGATGGTGCGTCTGACGGGGCTTTTCCGCAGTGGTGGTTATGTTGCCATCGACAAGGATATTAAGGAAAAAGTACCCCAGGAAAAACAAGAGGAGATTGCAAAAGCCTATATGGGGGTATTGCAAACGGCATTAGAAAATATGTACCTGCTGGTATTACGTGAAGAAGGCATTGATATCAGTAAGGGTATTAGTGAGGCCGATAATGTGTTTTTTGAAGATGCGGTGAGTGCATTGGCCGGTTTAGGTTTTTATGGTGCACCGTTTTATTTGCAGCTGGTTGATTTTAAACACCGTGAAGCATCCGGGTTGCAAATAGCACGTTCGCCGGGTAAAAATACCGTATATTTAGGTTGTCTGTTATTGATAATTGGTATATTTATGATGTTTTATATTGCACAGCAACGTTTCTGGTTAATGGTTGTCCAAGCGGAAGGCGATGGCAAAATGGAACTGATTTTTGCTGGTAGTACAAATAGAAATGAATTTGGTTTTAACAAACGCTACAGGAAATTTTCGGAGCAATTAAAAGCATTGCTACTGGATAACAAATAATGCGTTAATGCATAGAATATATGAAAAAAACAAGGCTTAGAATATGAGTGAAAATGTCCTTCCAAAGCAATTCCAGACACAAGGCTGGGTAAAAAAGTTAACGCTATTTGACTGGCTCTTTGCTATTGCCCTGTTAGCGGGTAGTGGCTATGCCTATAGTGAGTATGCAAGCTATATGGATGAATATGAGGTAGGTATTTTATTTGGTTCAGCACTGTCTCTGATTGGTTTGGGTTGGGGATGGAAGCCGTCAAGATTGTTATTTGTCGTCGTAAGTGCATTAAGTTTGTTTGCCATCAGCATCTATAACCCGGCTATGCAGGCGTTAGCTGAAATGGGAGTGACCGGTCAGGCGGCGATTGATATTTTGAATAACGATAAAGAACAATCAAAGTTCTTTTTAAAATTCCTTATTTCCAGCCAGTCCGCCACCATGTGGATGAGCGCGTTATTCTTTATGGCAACAGTCGCTTATTTTATTGAGTTATTAGGCCGCAGTGAATTTGCCGGTAAGGTTGCAACGGCGCTGGTGTGGTCTGCTATTACCATGGGGCTGGTTGGTTTGCTGGTGCGCTGGTATGAATCTTATTTACTTGGCGATGGCATTGGTTATATTCCGGTAAGTAATTTATACGAAGTCTTTATTTTATTTGCGGTTATCACTGCGATGATTTACCTCTATTATGAAATGCGTTATGAAACACGTGCTATGGGCGGTTTTGTACTGTTGATTATTTCAGCGGCGGTTATTTTTTTACTTTGGTATCATTTTGAAAAAGGTGCATCTGAAATTAAACCGTTAGTACCGGCGCTGCAAAGTTACTGGATGAAAATTCATGTGCCCACTAACTTTGTCGGTTACGGTGCATTTGCTCTGGCAGCTATGGTGGGGATTGTTTTTTTAATAAAAGAGCGTGCGTTACGTCATAACCCGAGTGGTTTAATGGCTACACGTTTACCGGCAACGGATATACTGGACGATGTTATGTACAAGTCCATTGCGCTGGGTTTTGCATTTTTTACCGTCGCAACTGTATTGGGTGCAATGTGGGCAGCTGAAGCATGGGGTGGCTACTGGTCATGGGATCCGAAAGAAACCTGGGCTTTGATTGTATGGTTAAATTATGCTGCGTGGTTGCATATGCACTTTACCAAAGGCTGGCGCGGTGCACCCATGGCATGGTGGGCGGTCATCGGTTTATTTATTACAACCTTTGCTTTTTTAGGTGTTAATATGTTTTTGTCTGGTTTGCATTCCTATGGCGGGTTATAGGTATATTTAGTTTAAAACTCAAAAGAATAAGTTCTAAGGAGAAGTCCGTGTTTAATCGTTTATTAAAGTATGGTTACATTATGTCTTTTTTGCTGCTGGCGAATGGCTCAGTGCAGGCTGACAGTTTTGATGAAGGGATTGAATATCTAAAAATTAACCCACCGGTTTCAACTTCAGCTAAAAAAGGCCAGGTCGAAGTGGTGGAGCTGTTCTGGTATATGTGTCCACATTGTTTTCGATTTGAACCGGTGATGGAAAAGTGGCTTAAGAACAAGCCAAAGAATGTTGTCTTTAAACGTATTCCAGCTATTTTTTCCCCACGCTGGCGTTTCTTTGCAAAGATTTTTTACACCGCTCAGTTACTGGATGTTGAAGAAAAAATTCATAAACCGTTGTTTGATGCTCTGCATCAGGAAAAAGCGCGCCTGGGTAATGCCAGCGCTATGGCTCAGTTTTTTGAAAAACACGCTGGTATCAAAGAGCAGGACTTTATGGATGTTTTTAATTCATTCAGCGTCGACGCCAAAGTAAGAAGAGCAGAAGATTTAAGCAGGCGCTATGGTGCGCAAGGTGTTCCAACGTTGATAGTAAATGGCAAGTGGCGCACGGGCGGTACCATTGCCGGTGGCCATGACGGCATGATTAAAGTAGTGGACCATTTAATCAAACTTGAGTCCAGATAAGCGAATCAATTATATATCGTCAACGGGGTATGCACCCCGCTGACGACCAAAGGGGAGAGCTCCGCCTCTCCCCTTTGGAAACCCCAACGGTTTTGTGCCCGCCGCAAGCGGACGGGGAATTTAGATTCAATAAGGGTAGGGATAATCGAGCGCGTTAAATTTAAAGGTATTTCTGACAAAGCCGATAGTCCTTAAGTAGCGTCAGTGAATGGCTGGCGATAAAAGGAGACTAAATGAAGGCGGCTGAGTTATTTGTAAAATGCCTTGAAAATGAAGGTGTCGAGTATATTTTCGGAATTCCCGGTGAGGAAAATCTGGATGTGATGGACGCACTGCTCGATTCCAGTATCCAGTTTATTACCGTAAGGCATGAACAAGGCGCGGCCTTTATGGCTGATGTGTATGGTCGCCTTACAGGTAAAGCCGGTGTTTGCCTTGCAACACTTGGCCCCGGAGCAACCAACCTTATTACCGGTGTCGCCGACGCGAACCTGGACCACGCCCCCGTGGTTGCCATTGCTGGCCAGGCCAGTACCCACCGGTTGCATAAAGAGTCTCATCAGGTTCTTGATTTAGAGCTTATCTTTGAGCCTATCACAAAATACTCATCACGGATTTTATCGCCTAGCGTGATTACGGAAGTGGTGCGCAAGGCGTTCAAGGTTGCACAAACAGAAAAAACCGGTGCAAGCTTTATTGAATTTCCTGAAAACATTGCAGAAATGGAAGTCGAAGACTTTCCGATTGATACAAAAGACCCGATGTCGCCGGAGCCGCCGGGGATTAAAGTAGAAGCCGCCGCAAAACTGATTTCACAGGCGAAGCAGCCGATGATTCTGGCAGGCAATGGCATTATCCGGGGCGATGCCTGTAAGGAGCTGGCGGCGTTTGCCGACTATTTGAAAATTCCGGTTGCTAATACTTTTATGGCAAAAGGGGTTATTCCATTCAAACACCCAATGGCACTGGGCAGTGCCGGTTTGCAAGCCAACGATTATATTAGCTGTGGTTTTGCCAAAGCCGATTTAATTATTTGTATTGGCTACGATCTGGTGGAATACCATCCTTACCTCTGGCACCAGACAAAAGACAGAAATATTATCCACATCGATCAAAACCACGCCGAAGTCGATGCGTATTATTCGGTTGATATTGGCGTGGTTGGTGATATTAAACATTCACTAGAACGTATCATGAAGATGGCAACGCCTGCATCAGGCAATGCAATGCATGCTTTGCGTAATGTGTTGATTGAGGAAATGAATCAACATCAGGATGATAGCATGGTGCCAGTGAAGCCGCAAAAAATTATCTGGGACTTGCGCACCGCAATGGCGCTGGATGACATTGCCATTAGTGACGTAGGCGCACATAAAATGTGGATGTCACGCATGTTTCGTTGTGAACACCCTAACACCTGCATTATATCCAATGGTTTTGCCAGTATGGGGATTGCGGTGCCTGGCGCGATTGCCGCCAAGCTGGTTAACCCGGATAAGAAAGTGGTGGCGGTAACCGGGGATGCCGGTTTTATGATGAACTCGCAGGAAATTGAAACAGCCATGCGCCTGGGCACGGCGATTGTTATTTTAATCTGGTCAGATAACGCCTATGGTTTAATTGAATGGAAACAAATGAACCAGTTTAAACGTACGTCCAACATTAGTTTTACCAATCCGGATTTTGTAAAGTATGCAGAATCTTTTGGTGCAAAAGGTTATCGTATTGAGAACGGTAACGACTTACTGCCAACGCTTAAAAAAGCACTGGCAGATAATACGGTGAGTATTATTGATTGCCCGGTTGATTATCGTGAAAATTTAAAATTAACAAGTAAACTTGGTGAAATGGTGTGCCCTATATAATAGTTTTTACGGTGTAGAGTTTAATGGTTAGCAATAACACATGAGTGTTGAAAATAAAATATTACGCGTAATGAGTTATAACGTGCAGGTGGGCATCCATACGGCAAAACCACATCATTATGTTTTGCATAGCTGGAAACATGTGTTGCCGCATTCTTTTCGTTTAACTAACCTGGATCGCATTGCAGATTTAATTCAGGACTACGATATTGTTGGTATGCAAGAACTGGATGCAGGTAGTATTCGAAGTAACTTTATTAATCTGGCCGAATTTCTGGCCGAACGCGCAGGGTTTCCTTTCTGGTATCACCAGGTTAATCGTAACCTGGGTCATCTGGCACAACACGCCAGTGGTTTTCTTAGCCGCTATCAACCCGATCAAATTACCGATATTCGTTTGCCTGGGTTTATACCGGGGCGGCGGGCCATTATGGTCAGGTACGGTGAAGGTGAATCGGCTCTAACAATTTTTATTATGCATCTTTCTTTAGGTAAGCGTGCAAGGTTAAATCAACTGGATTTTATCAGTGATTTTGTGAATGACTCGGCACATGCTATTTTAATGGGTGATTTAAATTGTAAGGCAGACAGCGACGAAATGAATTTATTATTTCGTAAAACAAAATTGCGCCGCCCTGTAGATGAATGCCACACCTTTCCGAGTTGGCGGCCACATCAACCAATAGATCACATCCTGATTACATCTGAACTAAAAGTGCTGGACGTTAAAGCCCTTTCAGATACTTTTTCCGATCATTTGCCTTTGGTGATGGATGTTGAATTACCGGAAGGTTTACAGTTAAAAGAAGTGAAGCAAACATTTAACCATATCAGAAGAAGTGTATAAAGAATGGTTTTTGGTAAAAAAGAAAAAGACGACGAACAGCCAGTTCAATGGAAAAAGAAATATTACGACAGCCTGGATGATCTTGAATACAAAGAAGAGCAATGGCATCAGGTTGAAAAATTATTACGTAATGCCATTGTGCGCATTAGTCTTGCGGCCAGCACAGAAAATGAACGGCTAGCCAAATTACTGGATATATTACGGGAAGATATTCGTAACGGCAAAGACAGTTTAAATCTACGGGTGCAGTTAGATAAAATTACAGCCGTTATTCGTGATATTGATACCGCTGATGAGCCGCTTAATAGTGGTTATTCTGCTAAAAAATTAGTAGACGAATGTATTGGGCGTGTGCAATGGACAGATAAGGCTCAGCAATTTAAGCGGGGTCTTGCACGACAATTCAACAATATTAAAGATGATGAGATTCAGAAGTTTGTCCATTCGTTTACCAAATTAATTAACCAGGAATTTCTCTGGTATGACGAAGAACTGGCATCACTAAAGTCCGAAAAAACTCAAAGCACCAATATCCTCCAGACAAAAGAAAATAACACGGCACCTGACAATAAAACGCTCAAAGTTAGTAGCGAAGATCCTGTTTCATATCAGGCAAGCAGTGCTACTCAAGTTCCAGAAATAAAAAAAGAAGTCGCTCTCGAATATTCAGTGGTGTTGTTAAGCTTTCTTAAAAAAATACCGGCCACTTTTATTGATGAAAATACAATAAGGCAACTACAGCTAAAAGCAGCGGCAAGCAAAACACGCCAGCAGGCGATGGAAACCATTGAGCTTATTGCCAGTAGCCTGAATACATCAGCGGCGATGCCTGAAAAAGAAACAGTAGCTGATAGGGTAGTATTTTCAGAACAGGCTGTGGCCTTGTTAATTGAGTTTCTGGAGCTAATAAGTTTGCCGGATGAGCTGAGTGTTACCGCTGAGGTAATAAGGCAAACACTGATGAGTGAGCCGGAAAAATTAAAAGACTGTCTGGGCCAAACGGTTGAACTGGTCATGGCTTTACAAACGGAACTTGCAAATGAACGCAAGGAACTGGAAGGATTTTTATCTGAACTGGGCATTCGCTTACAGGAAATAGATGCAGAAATAAAAAAGTTATCCGGTATCAGTGACAAAAGGTCAGATAACTTCAGAGCCATGAATGACTCCGTCAATAAAACAACTGATGAGATTGGTCATTTTTTAAATGATGAAACCAATATTGACACACTAAAAGATCATGTTAAGTCACACGTGATTATGATTCGCCACCATATGGATACTTTTCTCTTGGCAGAAAACAACCAACAAAATTATTCAGATGAAGTGGTGCAGCAATTAGCAAAAGAATTAATAACGGTGAAACGTGAGGCAGAGGCGTTGCGTGAGCAGCTTGAGAAAAAACGTTTGCAGGCCACACACGACACACTCACCCGAATTCCCAACCGGTTGGCTTACGATGAATGGATAAGTCAGGAACATGACCGGTTTACAAAATACAACACGCCGTTTGTTTTAATGGTATGGGATGTGGATTTGTTTAAACGTGTTAATGATGAGTTTGGCCACCAGGCGGGTGACAAGGTATTAAGAATTGTTGCACAAATGCTATCTGAAAATATTCGAGATGCCGATTTTGTGGCGCGCTATGGCGGCGAAGAATTTGTTGTCGTGCTTCCCGGAACCATGCTAACCGCAGCGATGAAAATCGCTGAAAATATTCGCCAGGCTATTGGGAGTTGCGCTTTTCATTTTCGTGACAAGCCGGTTAGTGTGACAGCCTCTGCCGGTATTTGTGAAATACGTGACAATGAAAGTGTCCAGATATTATTTGAGCGTGCCGATAAGGCACTTTATAAAGCAAAAGACAGTGGCCGTAATATCTGTATTGCAGGTTAATTAATGCGTCAGAAAATTACGGGGTTTCATCTGGATGAAGAAAATGACTGGGTAGCCGATCTGGAGTGTGGCCATACACAGCATGTTCGGCACGCACCACCCTGGCAAAACCGGCCATGGGTTATATCTGAAAAGGGGCGGACAGAGCATGTCGGCATGCCGTTATACTGTAAAAAATGTGACCGAGAATAATCTGTATTACGTTAAGTTTGTTTCGAGTTTCATTGTGAGCAGAAAAAACCGGTGCAGGAAAACACCGGTTAAGTTGGAGAAAAACGGATAAATATTTATTTAACTTCAATATTTCGACGTTGCGAGTGTTCCAGTTTTGGAACAGTCAGTTCAAGTACCCCATTTTTGAATGACGTTTTTGCATTATCAATATCCACATCGGCGGGCAGGCCAATAGTACGTGCGTATTCTCCCTGCGTAATTTCAGAACGGTAATAGTCTGTTTTTTCCTCCTTGTTTTCATAGCAACTGCTTGCCTTGATAGTGACACTATTGTCCGTCATGGAAATATCGAGATCTTTTTTCTCTACGCCGGGTAACTCGGCTCGAATAAGCAAGTCCTTATCACGGTCGATAATATCAACCTTGGGTATTCTGCCATCGGCAAGCATGGGGAGTCGGGACTGGACGGCATCGGGCCAGCGGAAAGGATGTACCCAGTTTCTGGATCTTAGCTGGTCAAATAAATGATCAAGCTCATCAAATGGTGACAGCATGCGGCGAGCCGAGCCAGACTTACCTTCGTGGAGTTTAGTCACCGGGGTGTGGTCAGAGTGTTTTTGTGTCTGTGTCATAACGGTATCCTCCTTATATAGCAGGAGCCGCTTGTCAAACCACCTGATTCGCGGCTGCTTAACACTTGATTATTGTAGATGAAAATACATAAAACGCCTTGAGCTGGATCAAATTTTGTTAATTTAGATGGGTATATATGAGTGTGCTGGTTAGCCCTCATTTTTAATCAATTATATATCGTCAATGGGGTATGCACCCCGCTGACGACCAAAGGGGAGAGCTCCGCTTCTCCCCTTTGGAAACCCCAACGGTTTTGTGCCCGCCGCAAGCGGACGGGGAATTTAGATTAAAATCATTATTGGGGGGATACTGATTCAGAAAAAGGGTTTCACAGTGGCGGAAATAGAGGTTGTTCGCTATACTCTCGGGCAGAATTCCAATAGGTCGGCTGTATTTTATAAGCCACTGATTTTTATAAAATTAATGATGATAAAGGTTTAATAAAAATGAAAGACAGTCAATTTGTAAACTATTTAATTGGTATTGTTGGCGCACTGTTTGGTTTTTTAATTTTAATGGTGGTTTTAGCTAACTTTATGACAGCAGAAGATACAGAGCAGGACGTGATGGTTTCTGACGCCGTTAATGCACGTATTCAGGCGGTGGGCACGGTTACGGTGGGTGCACCTGTTGAGGTGAAAACGGTAGCTGCCAGTCCGGCAGATTCGTATCAAGCGAGTTGCTTTGCATGCCACGGTACCGGTGCAGCCGGCGCACCTAAACTGGGCGACAAAGCGGCCTGGAAGGCACGTATTGCGCAGGGCAAATCAACCTTGTACAAACATGCCATTGGTGGCTTCAAAGGGATGCCACCTAAAGGTGGTTCTAGCCTGAGTGATGATGCGATTAAGGCTGTGACAGACTACATGGTGTCGAAATCTAAGTAACCTGAACTCGGGATAAGACATTCAGAGGTTATTCACCGGACAGGAAGCCGGGATTATCCAATAAAGACACGCAAAACATGCCATCCATGGCGACTCGACTGCCGCGTCCTTGCGGCAGACGGTCTTTATTGGATAATC
>JAJRZT010000089.1 GCA_024275115.1 Gammaproteobacteria bacterium | reverse complement strand
ATGATTCGTTTAATGGGGCTGGATGTGAGTGATGAACACAACAGTGAGGCTGACATTGAAATAAAATTCACTGGCTTACGCCCAGGTGAAAAATTATATGAAGAATTATTAATTGGGAATAATGTTGTAAAAACACCCCACCCTCGAATCCAGCGCGCAGAGGAAAACTGTGTTTCGTTTGACGAGATTAAAGATTATATGAGTAAATTAGACAAGGCCTGTAGCCATTATAACTGTGAATTAATTGTAAAATTGATGATGCAGGTTGTTCCTGAATATACACCCAGTAAAGAAATAATGGATACCCTGTGGTTTAAAAATGTACAAGAGTTAGAGCAAACCCAATTGAAGCCGCGCAATGATAAAGTAGTCAAGCTTAAACCTTAAGCTGCTTTGTTTCGTATTAAATTCCAGAATAAACTTAACCCAGAATTAGACTTAACCCAGACCAGTCAATGATAATAGCTATAATTAAAGAAATGAGGATTTATCAGTGGGTAAAGAATACACTGATTTTTGTCCCACTGTTGTTGTCACATACCTATACAGATCTCGATATGGTTTCTGTGTCGCTAATTGCTTTTGTTGCTTTTAGTTTGTGCGCATCGAGTGTTTATATTATTAATGATCTATGTGATGTCGAGTCTGATAGAAAACATCCGGTTAAAAAATTCCGGCCAATTGCCGCTGGCCTTTTACCGCCGTTTGCAGCAAAAATGGCAGCCTTGTTTTTATTCGTTATTGCTCTTTCAGTTGCATTGTTGGTTAACCAGGAATTTGTTTTAGTTTTTTTGGCCTATTTTATTCTTACTTTTGCTTATTCGTTTGGGTTAAAAGAGCTTGCTATTATTGATGTGCTGATATTGGGGGGTTTATATACCTTACGTATTATTGCTGGAATTTATGCCATTGACGCAGATATGTCTTTCTGGCTACTGGTGTTTTCGTTGTTCATATTTATTAGCCTTGCAATGTTGAAGCGATTTATTGAATTGAAAAATATGGAAGGGCGGAACGAAGAAAAGATGACACGCCGAGGCTATGAGGTGGGGGATGCCGATTTAATATCTAAAATGGGTATCGTTTCTAGTTATATTGCTATTTTAGTGATTGCACTTTATATTCATGATCCATTAGTGGCGGCAAAATACTCAACACCTATATGGCTATGGTTTGTAATACCGGCAATGTTGTATTGGCTCAGTCGCATCTGGCTTATCGCTAATCGGGGGCAATTGCATGAAGATCCTGTTTTATTTGCACTACGGGACAAGGCTAGTTATGTTGTTGTTATTGTTTGCCTGGTAAGTGTGCTGGTTGCGATATAATTTATTTTATGGTTTCTTGTAATGATTCAAATTCACCAATGCATTTCAATTTTCCTTCGTGGGGTCATTATCCAAAACACCAGCCTAAAAGCGCGATAAGTTACCCATGGTCTAATTCAAAAATAAATTTTGATGATGCACCCTATCTTGCCTATGGAATGGGGCGAAGCTACGGTGATAGTTGTTTAAATAAAAACGGTGTAATCATTGATTCTTGCCAGCTTAATCATATTCTTGGTTTTGATAGTGATACGGGGATTGTCCGTTGTGAATCCGGTGTCACCTTTGACGATTTGCTGTCGGTGATTGTTCCCAAAGGCTGGTTTTTGCCTGTTACTCCCGGCACACGTTTTGTTACTGTTGCAGGTGCGCTGGCCAATGATGTGCACGGTAAAAATCACCATAGGGTAGGCAGCTTTGGGAATCATGTCACGGCTTTTGAATTACAACGTTCAACTGGTCAAACCTTGTTATGTACTCCCGATAATGAAAACAAGCTGTTTTTTAATGCGACCATCGGTGGTCTGGGTTTAACCGGGTTTGTAACATGGGTGGAATTCAGGCTAAAAAGAATTGTAAATTCATATGTCACAAAATCAACAACGACATTTTCATCCGTTCATGAGTTTTTTGAACTAGATGAAGAATATCTTAATAGCCATGAATATTCTGTTGCCTGGATAGATACGACGGCGCGTTCAAGCCACCTTGGTCGCGGTTTGTATTTTTCAGGCGACCATGCAAAAGAGCATCCGGTTGCTTACTCGGCGAAAAAGAAGAATCAAAAAAGCCTGAGTTTGCCGGTTAACTTCCCAAATTTCACTTTAAACACTTTGACTGTTAAAGCATTCAATTTGCTTTACCTTAACACCCATAAAAACCAGGAGGGGCAGGCATTAACACACTATGCACCTTTTTTTTATCCCCTCGATAACATCAAAAACTGGAATAGAATGTACGGTAAGCGTGGTTTTTTTCAGCATCAATGTGTTGTACCTCTTGATAACGGCAAGGAAGTGATTACTGAAATATTGCAGCGTGTCTCAGCAAAAGGTATGGCTTCTTTTTTATCGGTATTAAAACGGTTTGGAAATAGTCCTTCAGTTGGTATGATGTCTTTTCCACGAGAAGGTTATACACTGGCCTTAGATTTCCCGAATAAAGGGAAGCGTACCTTAGAATTTTTGAATGAGCTGGATGTTCTGGTTCGTTCGGCTAATGGTGCGATTTATCCAGCAAAAGATGCCAGAATGTCAGTCGATACTTTTGCAGCATCATTTCCTCATTTGGACGACTTTAAAAAATATATTGACCCTGCTTTTTCTTCAAGTTTCTGGCGAAGAGTAACGCGACAACAAAAATTATAATATGATAAAAAATATCGTTATTTTAGGTGCAACCTCGGGTATATCTCAGGCGGTTGCAAAACAAATGCTAGCCGATGATGTGTGTTTACACCTTGTTGCGCGTGATATGGCAAAATTAGATATTGTCGCCAGTGATTTGAAGTCACGCGGCTGTGCTGACGTTGTCTGCTACCAACTGGATTTTAATGAGCTGGAACAGCATGCGGCTGTTGTTCAGGATATTGTTAATAAGGCAGGTGTTATTGATACCTTGTTTGTTTGCTATGGATTGATGCACCCGCAAAGCGAGTGTGAAACGGACGTGGCAAAAGCACTTGAGCAGGTTCATTCTAATTATACGAGTGTTGTCTCTTTGCTGGTTCTTTTTAGTCAAGCGATGCAAAAGCAAAATGCCGGTACTATCGCGGTTGTTTCATCCGTTGCGGGTGACCGTGGACGAAAAAGTAATTATATTTATGGTTCAGCCAAAGCAGGCTTAACGACTTTTCTCGAAGGCCTGCGCTATCAGTTATATGCAAAGGGCATTAATGTCTTAACAATTAAACCCGGTTTTGTCGACTCCCCCATGACGGCACATTTAAAGAAAGGTGCATTATGGACATCAACGGATGCGGTTGCAGGTTATATTGTCAAAGCAATTAATAAAAACAAAAGCGTGATTTATACACCCCCCTTCTGGTTTTTAATTATGACGATCATAAAAATAATTCCCGCTTTTATTTTCAGGAAATTGAATTTTTAGAAGCATATTGAGAAGTTGAAGAGCAATATACGAGATGAATAAAAGCGATAAAATTATATTACCCGGTGGCGCCGGGCTGGTTGGTCAGAATCTAGTCGTACAACTAAAAAAACAGGGCTATAGTAACCTGATTGTTATTGACAAACATGCGGCTAATTTAAGAATATTAAAGCAGCTACATCCAGATGTGGTTTGTATCGAAGAAGACCTTGTCAACGAAGGTTCCTGGCAGTTGCATATCAATGGGGCGGCCGCCATTGTGATGCTGCAAGCTCAAATTGGCTCAAAATCATCGGCACCGTTTATTGCGAATAATATAAATTCGACCCAAATGGTACTGAATGCGGCTAAGAAATATAATATCCCTTATATTGTGCATATCAGTTCTTCTGTTGTTGAGTCGGTCGCAGATGATGATTATACCGAAACAAAAAAGAAGCAGGAAGACATGGTCAAGGCATCAGGCATTACGCACTGTGTTTTACGCCCAACGCTGATGTTTGGGTGGTTTGATCGAAAGCATCTGGGCTGGCTGTCGCGATTTATGCAACGTATTCCCATTTTCCCCATTCCCGGGCATGGCCGCTATATGCGGCAGCCACTCTATGTTGCTGATTTTTGTCGGATTATTGAAAATTGCTTGCAACGTCAACCGGATGGAAATATTTACAATATTTCGGGGAATGAACAAGTTGATTACATTGATATTATTCGCGAAATTAAAAAAGCACAGAATCTAAAAACCTGGATACTGAAAATCCCATACTCATTATTCTGGTTGTTAATAGCAACCTATGGTGTCTTTTCAAGCGATCCCCCATTTACTACTTCCCAGTTGAAAGCCTTAACAGCGAAAGATGAATTTGAACTCATCCCCTGGGATAAGATTTTTGAAACTCCCGCAACGCCTTTTGCTGATGCGATTAAAGAAACATTTTGTGATAAGCAATACTCGAAGATTATTCTAGATTTTTAAGCATACACAGGGCAAAAAATTGCTAGTGAGGCTTTGAATTTGACCTTTAAAATAAGATTTTTAGGCTGAAATAACAAAAACATTGTAAATTTATTGGTTATCAGCTTTTATAATGGTACAATTAGCGTGTTTTAACGGTAAATTGAATTTGAAAAGTGGGCTTCGAGCCCACTTTTTGCTTCTTAAGATTAAGTTTTTGGGAAGTTGGTTTTTAAGCAAAGCATGCTCCCTAATATATTGCAGGAGTGGAACAGGAAGAATATGGCGCGAATACAACAACAATTGGTCGAAATGTTCGCCCCAACCGTTTCTGCTTTGGGGTATGAATTACTCGGTATTGAATATATTTCACAAGGTAAGCATTCGATTGTACGAATTTTTATTGATTCTGATAAAGGAATTAACCTTGATGACTGTCAGCAGGTAAGTGGTCAGCTGAGCGGTATTTTAGATGTGGAAGATCCCATCAGCGGAGAATACAGTTTAGAAGTTTCTTCACCGGGTACAGAAAGGCCGTTATTTACGGTTGAGCATTACAGGCAGTTTATCGGCCAGCCGGTATTTGTGCGTTTTTATGGCATGGTTGAAAAGCGCCGTAAATTGAAAGGGCATATTGTTGCCGTTGAAGGTAGCAATATCACAATAAGTGAATTAGAAACTGAACTGGAATTTGTGATTGATATTGATGATATCGATAAAGCGCACTTAATACCGGTATAAGTTCAGCATAGTGTTAATTAATAAATATTGTTGAAGTGTTATAACTTAGGACAAAGTAATGAATAAAGAAATCTTAATGGTTGTTGATGCTGTTTCAAATGAAAAAGGCGTTGAGAAAGATATTATTTTTGAAGCCATTGAAGCGGCGCTCGCTATGGCAACTAAAAAACGTTATGAAGCAGACATTGACGTGCGTGTAGCGATTGACAGAGAAACAGGTGCTTACGATACTTTTCGACGCTGGTTGATTGTTGCTGACGATGCCGTTGAACAAACGGAAAGAGAATACACTTTAAGTGCCGCACAATACGATGATGAAAGTCTTGAAGAAGGTGATTATATCGAAGAGCAAATTGAATCTGTCGAGTTTGGCCGTATTGCTGCGCAAACAGCTAAACAGGTAATTGTACAAAAGGTGCGAGAAGCGGAGCGTGCTCAAGTTGTAGAATTGTATGAAGGCCGCATCGGTGAATTAGTCATGGGTGTGGTTAAGCGCGTTGAGCGTGGTAATGTTTATCTCGATTTAGGAGCCAATGCCGATGCTATTATTCCACGAGAAGATATGATCCCCCGCGAATCCGTACGCCCCGGTGACCGTATTCGTGGTTATTTAAAAGAAATAAACAAAGAAGTACGTGGCCCGCAATTATTTGTGAGTCGAACGGCACCTGAATTTTTAGTTGAATTATTTAAGATTGAAGTACCTGAAATTGGTGAAGGCTTAATTGAGCTGATTGGCGCTTCACGCGACCCAGGTTCACGCGCAAAAATCGCTGTTAATAGCACCGAAGCACGTATTGATCCTGTTGGTGCCTGTGTTGGCATGCGTGGTTCACGTGTGCAAGCGGTTTCGAATGAACTCGCAGGTGAGCGGATTGACATTGTTTTATGGGACGAAAATCAGGCGCAGTTTGTTATTAATGCGATGTCGCCAGCAGAAGTGCTATCTATCGTTGTTGATGAAGATTCAGAATCCATGGACATTGCTGTTGCAGAAGAGCAACTGTCGCAGGCGATTGGTCGCGGCGGCCAGAACGTTAAGCTGGCAAGTGAGCTTACAGGCTGGACCTTGAACGTGATGTCAGAAACCGATGCAGAAGAAAAAGGTGAAGCAGAGGCTGAACGTATCCAGAAGCTATTCATGGATCAATTAGACGTTGATGAAGAAGTAGCTGTTATTCTGGCGCAGGAAGGGTTCTCAACTATTGATGAAATCGCTTATGTTCCCGTTGATGAAATGTTGGAAATTGATGAGTTCGATGAAGGTATGGTTAACGAACTGCGAGGCCGAGCGAACGATGTTCTTTTAACGCGTGCGATATCAAAAGAAGAAGATTTAAGTGTTGAGCCAGCCGATGACCTGAAAGAAATGGAAGGTATGGAGTTGCCCTTAGCCTACAAACTAGCAAAACAAGGTGTGGTGACCATGGAAGATTTAGCTGAGCAATCAGTTGATGAGTTAATGATAGTGGATGACATGGATGAAGAACTTGCGGCACAGTTAATCATGACAGCACGCAAACCCTGGTTTGAAGAAGCAGAGCAAAACGAATCATAAACTTATTGGTGATATTATTGTCACCGTTTTGATAAATATCAATTTAGTATTAAGTCAAAGTTTTAGTACTGAATTTAGAAAAGAATAGTTAATTAAGGTAAAAAATACATGGCTGATGTAACTGTCAAACAATTTGCTGAAGTAGTTGGTATAAGCATGGATAAACTGCTTGAACAATTTAAAGATGCCGGCATTAAAATTTCGGATGCTGACGCGATGGTTAGTGATGCAGAAAAAATGGAGCTGCTTACTTTTTTACGCACTAAACATGGTAAAGAATCCGAGCCTAAAAAAGCAGATAAACCTAAAGCGGCAAAAATAACCTTAAGCCGACGTTCTACTTCTGAGTTAAAGCAAACAGGTTCTCGCAATAAAACGGCGAAGTCGGTAACGGTTGAGGTGCGAAAAAAACGTACCTATGCAAAGAAAACATCAGCTGAACCTGATGAATCTGCTGTTGATAAGCTTGCAGAAGTTCAGGCGCAGCGTGAACAGCTTGAAGCCGATCAGCAAAAACAACATGATGCAAATACACGCTTAAAAGAAGAGCAGGCGTCGTCACGTTTAGCAGCCGAAGAAGAAAAGCAAAAGCGTGATGAAGAAAAGCAAAAGCGTGAAGAAGAAGCTAAAGTAGAAGCGAAAAAGCAAGCAGCAGAAAAGACTGAACCCAAAAAGCCTGCTGACGCTACTGAAGCAAAAGCGAAACGTGAAAAACCCGCGAAAGAGAAAGACCAGGGTAGCCGTGATGGTGGTGACCACCGTAAAACAAAATACGGCCGTAAAGAATTGCACGTTGCCGGTGGTGATGGTGCAGGCAAGCGAAAGCGCAAACATAAAGCACCAAGAAATGTAGCAAAATCAGATGGCGGCGAGCATGGCTTCCAGAAACCAGTGAATCCCGTTATTTATGAGGTAGAACTTCCTGAAACGATTACTGTTGCAACTTTAGCCTTGAAAATGTCAGTTAAGGCAGCAGAAGTTATCAAAGCAATGATGAACCTCGGTTCAATGGTGACGATTAACCAGGTGCTGGATCAGGAAACAGCCACTATTGTTGTAGAAGAAATGGGGCACACTGCTAAACTGATTAACGATGACGCAATTGAAGAACAAATTTTAGAAACTGATGATGCTGGTGATGCCGTTAAGCGTTCGCCGGTTGTGACCATTATGGGGCACGTTGATCATGGTAAAACATCGTTGTTGGATTATATTCGCGAAACAAAAGTCACCTCTGGTGAAGCCGGTGGTATAACCCAACACATTGGTGCTTATAACGTACAGACTAAAACCGGTGATATTACATTTTTAGATACACCGGGTCATGCCGCTTTTACAGCAATGCGTTCACGTGGTGCTAAATCTACAGATATTGTAGTGCTGGTGGTTGCTGCAGACGATGGTGTTATGCCGCAAACCAAAGAAGCCATTCAGCACGCCCGAGCTGCTGAAGTGCCAATTATTGTTGCCATTAATAAAATGGATAAACCTGAAGCCGATCCTGAACGGGTTAAAAACGAGTTATCGCAAAACGAAGTCATTCCGGAAGACTGGGGTGGTGATACCATTATGTTGAATGTTTCTGCGCACACAGGTGAAGGTGTGGATGCGTTATTAGAAGCCATCGTATTACAGGCTGAAATGTTAGAGCTTAAAGCCGTTGTTGAAGGCGTTGCTCGTGGTGTGGTTGTTGAAGCACGTCTGGATAAAGGCCGTGGCCCAGTTGCAACCGTGCTAGTGCAACGTGGTACGTTAAAGAAAGGCGATATATTATTGGCTGGTTTAGAGTACGGCCGTGTACGTGCGATTATTAATGATAAAGGCGAGTCACTTGCTGCAGCTGGCCCATCTATGCCGGTTGAAGTGTTAGGTTTGTCTGGTACGCCGGGAGCCGGTGACGAAGCGACTGTGGTTGACAATGAACGCAAGGCGCGTGAAGTGGCTGTGTTCCGTCAAAGTAAATCACGTGAACTTAAACTGGCACGCCAGCAAGCCGCTAAGCTTGAAAATATGTTTTCACAAATGGAAGAAGGTGAGGTCAGCACGGTTAATGTTGTACTCAAAGCAGACGTACAAGGTTCAGTTGAAGCGATTGTGGATGCGTTGTTAAATCTTTCAACCGATGAAGTGAAGGTTAAAATTGTTGCCAGTGGTGTGGGTGGTATTAATGAGTCGGATGCAAATTTAGCGGTTGCTTCTACGGCGATTGTGGTTGGTTTTAACGTACGTGCGGATGCGGCGGCAAAACGTATTTTCGATGAAGACGAAATTGATTTACGCTACTACAGTGTTATCTATGATTTAATCGATGAAGTTAAAAGTGCCATGTCAGGTATGCTGTCGCCAGAATTCAAAGAAGAAATCATTGGTCTGGCCGAAGTACGTGATGTATTCCGTTCACCAAAATTTGGATCGATTGCGGGTTGCATGGTTATCGATGGCATTATTAAACGCAACAATCCTATTCGGGTATTGCGTGATAATGTTGTTATCTATGAAGGTGAACTCGAATCATTGCGCCGTTTTAAAGACGATGTAAACGAAGTTAAACAAGGTACTGAATGTGGTATTGGTGTTAAAAATTACAATGACGTGAAAGCAGGCGATCAAATTGAAGTATTTGAACGTGTTGAAGTAAAACGTGAACTTTAACGTCCTGCCATTTTATCCAATAATTTTTAATATTTAAGCCTTATGCCAAAAGATTTTAGTCGAGCCCGTCGAGTTGGTGAGCAAATTCAGCGAGAAATTGCTGATATGCTTCACAGCGAATCCAAAGATCCTCGTTTTAAGCTACTCACCATTTCAGCCGTTGAGGTTGCGAATGATTTAGCCTATGCAAAAGTATTTTTTACTTTGTTAGATGATTCCCTTGATGTTGATAATGTACAACAAGCGTTGGTTAAGGCCAGTGGTTTTATGCGTAAACAATTAGCCAAAAGAATGTCTCTAAGAATTGTGCCTAACTTAAGATTTGTCTACGACAAAAGTATTGCTTATGGAGCCAGCTTGTCTAATTTAATTGATGGTGCCATTGAAACCGACAAAGCAAAGCATGACCAGGACGGTAACAATGGAGAAGATACTGAATATAACCGGCGTGGTGAAGACTAATGGCACGCAGGCGTAAAGGCCGTGCGGTGCACGGCATTATACTATTAGACAAGCCGTCTGGTATTTCATCGAATGCCGCACTGCAAAAGGTGAAACGATTATTCAATGCACAAAAGGCGGGGCACACCGGTAGTTTAGATCCGCTCGCAACGGGCTTGTTGCCTATATGCTTAGGTGAAGCGACCAAAATAACCAGTTATCTTTTAGATGCGGATAAAAAATATCAGGGTATGGCCAAATTAGGTGTTCGCACTAATACGGCAGATGCCGAAGGTGATATTTTACAAACACGCCCAGTGCCGATTTTATCCGATAACACCATTGAAATGGCACTGGATTCGTTTCGTGGCGAAATTTCTCAAATACCCCCCATGTACTCGGCTTTAAAATTAAATGGTAAACCACTGTACGAATTAGCACGGCAAGGCATTGAGGTCGAACGTAAACCTCGCAATATCACGATATTTGAACTCAAGAAGCTGGGCTTCGATAACGATGAGCTGGCGCTTTTTGTTCATTGTTCAAAAGGAACGTATATACGCACTTTGGTTGAAGATTTAGGTGAAATATTAGAGTGCGATGCGCATTTAAAATCATTACGACGTGTTGCTGCTGGTCCCTTCGATATTAATCAGACGGTCAGTTTAGACAAACTGACTGCACTTGCAGAAGAGATGGCAGAACAGGGGGCCGAAAAGGTTTTTGATGCATTGGACGCCCTTTTAATCCCCATGCACGCAGCACTGGCCGACTGGCCTGAAATTAGTTTATCTGACAATTCGGCATATTATGTGCGTCAGGGGCAGCCGGTATTGGTCCCCAAGGCACCGAGCAATGGCTGGGTACGCTTAATGGGTGAAAAGCCGGATGACTTTATTGGCATTGGGCATATTCTGGAAGACGGGCGCGTTGCGCCCAAACGGCTGGTTAACCTTTAACGGGCTAAATTGGCGAGAATAGATTAAATCATCGAAAATAGCTGAATTTAGTCGATTATTATCATAAAAGGCCGGATTTTACTTGTGTCAGCCTATGGCGCGCGGGTACAATACGCGCCTTTAATTTTGTAACATTTTTTGTGTAATAACAGGAGTTTGTGATGTCCTTAGGCGCTGAAGAAAAGGCCAATATTGTTAGTAAATACGCTCGTTCAGAGAGCGATACGGGTTCCCCCGAAGTTCAGGTAGCTTTGCTGTCAAATCGTATCAACGATTTATCAGGTCATTTTAAAGAACATAACCATGACCATCACTCACGTCAGGGTTTATTACGCATGGTTAGCCAGCGTCGTAAGTTGTTAGATTATCTGAAAAACAAGGATTTACAACGCTACCGTGATTTAATTGCTTCTTTAGGTTTACGTAAGTAACGCAAGCAACAAAGTCGGTTGGTTTATGCACATATGCTATTAAAGCCGACAACAAATAATAAATACAAACTTTATCTCCGGCAGTCCTCTGCCGGAGTTCATACCGCCAGTAACAAAACAAGAAACGAGGATACTCGATGACTCCTGTAAAACATGAATTTAAATTTGGTGAACACACTTTAACTCTGGAAACAGGTGAAGTTGCACGTCAGGCAACCGGTGCTGTCTTCATTAGCATGGGTGATACGAAAGTACTCGTTACCGCCGTTGCAGAAAAATCAGCAGCTCCCGGCCGTGACTTTTTTCCATTAACGGTTAACTACACCGAAAAAACTTATGCAGTGGGTCGTATTCCCGGCGGTTTCCTCAAGCGTGAAGCACGCCCTAGTGAGCATGAAACTTTAACTTCACGCTTAATTGATCGTCCAATTCGTCCTCTTTTTCCGGAAGGCTTTACTAACGAAGTTCAGGTTATCGCAACCGTTATGTCGCGTGACCCGGAAGTTGAGCCGGATATGCTGGCACTTATTGGCGCTTCAGCAGCACTCACATTAACCGGTGCGCCGTTTAATGGCCCTGTGGCTTGTGCACGAGTTGGTTACAAAGACGGTGAATATATTTTAAACCCAGCTACATCGGTTATTG
This sequence comes from Gammaproteobacteria bacterium, assembly GCA_024275115.1. GTDB lineage: Bacteria > Pseudomonadota > Gammaproteobacteria > UBA6429 > Thiohalophilaceae > SZUA-37. The sequence continues at coordinate 27,293 of JAJRZT010000089.1, read as the reverse complement.
CTGAGTCAGACCTTAACCTGGTGGTTGCCGGTACAGACTCTGCCGTATTAATGGTGGAATCTGAAGCGGATTTATTATCTGAAGAAGTGATGTTAGGTGCGGTAACCTTTGGCCACGATGCGTTTCTACCTGTTATTGAAGGCATTAAAGAGTTTGCCAAAATGGCCGGTGTAGTAGCATGGGGTTGGACACCTGAAGAAAAAAATGAGGCTGCCGCTGCAGTTGTTGCAACTGAATGTGAAGCGGGCTTTAAAGCGGGCTACCAGATTAAAGAAAAACTGGATCGCTACGATGCATTATCAAAAGTACGTAAAGCAGCGATTGAAAAGCTGACAGCAGACGATGCACACGACGAAGAAGATGTACGCGATGCAATGGAATCACTTGAAAAACGCATTGTTCGTAGTCAGGTTTTAGGCGGTCAGCCGCGTATTGATGGTCGTGATACACGTACGGTTCGTCCAATCACCGTTAAAACCGGTATTTTACCGCGCACACACGGCTCAGCCTTATTTACCCGTGGTGAAACCCAGTCTATTGTTGTTACTACATTAGGTACCGAACGGGATTCACAAGTGATCGACGCCTTAGAAGGCAGCTATCGTGAACCCTTTATGTTCCAGTACAATTTTCCTCCATTCAGTGTGGGCGAAACAGGGCGTACCGGTTCACCGGGTCGTCGTGAAATTGGTCATGGTCGTTTAGCCAAACGCGGCGTAATGGCGATTATGCCTGATATGGAAGACTATCCTTATTCGTTACGGGTAGTTTCTGAAATCACCGAATCAAACGGCTCAAGTTCGATGGCATCGGTTTGTGGTGCAAGTCTTTCCATGATGGACGCAGGCGTCCCCGTTAAAGCGCCGGTTGCAGGTATTGCAATGGGCTTAATCAAAGAAGGTGATAAATTTGCCATTCTTTCTGATATTTTAGGTGATGAAGATCACTTAGGTGATATGGACTTTAAAGTGGCTGGTAGCAAAGATGGTATTACTGCTTTGCAAATGGACATTAAAATCGAAGGTATCACTAAAGAAATCATGGAGATTGCTTTAGACCAGGCTAAAGAAGGCCGCTTGTTTATCTTAGGCGAAATGAATAAAGTTATTTCTGAACCTCGCACAGAAATGTCTGAGCATGCACCACGTTACGTAACCTTCAAAATTAATCCGGATAAAATTCGTGATGTTATCGGTAAAGGTGGCGCAACTATTCGTTCTATTACTGAACAAACGGGTACCAGCGTTGATATTACCGATGATGGCATGGTTAAAATTGCCTCGACCGATGGTGCTGCTGCTGAAGAAGCTAAACGCATGGTTGAGCAGATCACTGCCGAAGTGGAAGTGGGTAAAATCTACGAAGGCAAAGTGGCCAAGCTAATGGATTTTGGTGCTTTCGTTACTATTTTGCCGGGCAAAGATGGCCTGGTACATGTCTCGCAAATCAGCGAAGAACGGGTAGAAAAAGTCAGTGATGAACTTACCGAAGGCGAAACCGTTAAAGTAAAAGTGCTCGAAATCGACAAACAAGGTCGAATTCGCTTAAGTATGAAAGCGGTTACTGCTGAAGCCTAAGCTTCTAAACAGCAATAGCTTATAAAGACGACCCGCTTTTGCGGGTCTTTTTTTGTCTTAAATTAAGAGAAATTTGTCTATAAAATGGCATGGTAGTTGCATTTTTCAAGCTAGTTTTACAATTGTATGACTTTTAGAGTAAAAGAGGCATTCCATGAGATTACTACCCGTGCAAACAATACGCCATACCTTATATGGGCTTTTTACGGTTATTATTTTAGGTGCCTGCGCAGCACCGGCGCCGCCGATGGAAATTAAAGATGCCAGTCGCAGTATGATCTTTGGCCATGTTACTGCACCAGAAAAAGTTATTGAAGTTGAATTACGTGAGTTTGGTAGGTTTTATATCCCACCGTTTAAAAAACCACCTCGGGTACTTGTTTATAATAATGGCCATTTTATGGCAGAGAATTTAAAACCGGGTAAATATATTATTTCGGCTTTTAATACTAAAAAAAGTGAATTTGTACTGGTTAACTCAAAACGCACGGCTTATCAGAATATTATCCATGTTGAACCCGGTAAAGCAAAGTTTATCGGCTCTTATCGCATCACTGATATTAAACGCGGCTTACTGGATAAAGGCGAGTTTGATGTGCGCAGGGCACGTAAACCAAGTGAGCGGCGGGTGATTAAAGGTTTATTCAATGCCACCTATGGAACCGTCTGGCAGGCCATGCTGGAACACCGTATGCAGGAATTACGGCAGTAACAACAGGACTGATATGTATCACTTAATGTGTTACGACGGCTTACATTGATGGTTGGTAATCCCGCTACTTCCAACAACAGCCTGGCCTATTATGTTATGTGCAAATTAAAACATTGACTGCAATGGAGTCATTATATGTTGAATTTTGACACATGTTGCTCCAGATCTGATGACATACTTAACAAAATATCACTTGCAGAATGAATCTGATTTGCACCTGTCGATGTTTTATTTGTCACATCACGTATTTTCACTATGTTTTGATTGATATCTTCAGCAACAGCTGATTGTTCTTCTGCTGCACTGGCTATTTGCGTGTTTAAATCTGTTATCGAACGGACTGCTTCAGCAATTGACTTTAGAGATTCTCCCGCCGCTGCAGACTGCTCAACACTTGACTCGGCCTGGTTACGTCCTTTTTCCATTACCGCAACGGCATTACTTGTACCTACCTGTAGTTTTTCTATCATTGTTTGAATTTCCTGAGTTGACTCTTGAGTACGACTGGCAAGATTACGTACTTCATCCGCTACAACTGCAAATCCACGTCCTTGTTCACCTGCGCGAGCTGCTTCAATGGCTGCATTAAGTGCGAGCAAGTTTGTTTGTTCTGCAACGCCTTTAATAACATCTAAAACACTACCAATGTTTTCACTGTCCTGTTCAAGAGAGCGAATAACATCAGAGGCATTCTCAACTTCGGTTGCAAGGCTTTTTATTGATGTTGCAGCATTCTGAACGATATCATGCCCATTGGTTGCTTCTGTTTGTGCTTCGACAGCAGCAATCTTTGCAAGGCCGGCACTTTTCGCCACCTCTTGTACCGTTGTAGCCATTTCGTTCATTGCGCTGGCTACTTGATCAGTTTGATCTTGTTGTTGTAATACATCGTTTGCTGTTTGTGTAACGGTAGTATTCATTTTTTGTGATTGTATTTTTAGTTCTTGTGTTGATATACCTACATAATTTATGGCATCTTTCATTCCGGAAATAAGGGTGTTAAATTTATTAGCAAACTTACCAAGTTCATCATTGCTACGGTGTTTAAAGCTTAGAGTTAAATCGTAGTTATTATTATCGTTAACCATCTGGTCGACAACAGTGTTAAAATTGTTCAATGGTTTGCCTATAACCCGATTATAAATACAGTAAATTAGCCCAAGTATAATTAAAAGCACAGTTGCAAAAATAAGCAATATACTTATGTTCAATGAATTCGCTGCAGCAATTGATGTGGAAATATCAGACTTTACTTCTAATATTCCTCGTACATCTCCAATTTTCCAGCCTGTGCGTGGAGTATCAGGGTGTGAGTTATGGCAGCTAACACAGCCTTCCGCTACCATTTTATCTGCAACGGCAATACGTAAATATTCTTTACCGTTAACGACATCTTCTTTTACAAATTGTTTGTCTGGATTTTTATTTAAGAAGTTCCATGCTTGTTGTTGGAATTCATCCATTTTTCTCGATTTACGATTTGGAAAAGGATAAGGGCTATATAAATTAACATTAATACCTTTTGTCGATAAAATATGGCTTAAGTCCTGAATCATCGTTGCTGGTAGCGGTATAGTGTCATCCTGGTTTTTGTGATTAATGGCTGTTCTAATATTAGAGGATTTTAATACTTTCTTTACCACATTTTGCACATAATACTTTCGTAATACCTTAAATTGCTCTACGGTATCGGCAGCTGATTTTAGACTCGCCGTGATTACATTGTTATTAACTTTGTCGGGAATAAAAAAGTATAAAAATACAGCAGCCATAACAAATACCGCCAGGATGGGTAAAGCCATTTTGTTAAATATTGATAAATTTTGTAGTCGCAGCATTGTTGATCCCCAGATTTATAATTTTGAAGTAAGATAAAACCTATATTACGTAAGGTTATCGACCCCAAATGTACAAACTTGAGAGAATTACAACTAAAAATTGTTATTTACGCGTGGGAATTGCTATTAATATAAGTATCGGCTTGCTAAAAGTGCATAAATTTCTGGAAATTCAGGTATCAATGCCTAATTTTTGCATGCGCCGCCATAACGTCGAACGGTCGACACCGAGCAACTGGGCAGCCTGGGATTTATTCCCCTGTGTTTCCCTGAGGGCTTTTTCTATCTGCTGATGCTGAATATGATCAGCTGCTAACACTGAACTTTGCTGTGGTTGTTGGGTTCTGTGCTCCGGGGAAAAGTCCTGAATATGCTGTGGCAAACTTTCGGGACCCACGCTGTCTCCCTGCGCGCAGATAATGCCATGTTCAACGGCATTTTCCAGTTCGCGTACATTGCCGGGCCAGGGATAATTTAGCATTAGCTTCATCGCATCCGGGTTGCACTCCATCTGACTATTTTCATAGCCACGTTTTGCCATTCGGTTACAAAAATGCTTGATAAGAACCGGCATGTCACCGGGGCGTTCTCGAAGGGCGGGGATGGTTAAAGGAATTACCGCAAGCCGGTAATAAAGATCCGCTCTAAAAGTATTTTTATCGACCTGATCACGCAGATTCAGGTTTGAGGCAGAAATAATACGTACATTAACGCTGACAGACTCATCGGAGCCGACCATTTCAAAGGATTGCTCCTGCACGGCTTTCAGCAATTTGGCTTGCAGATGAAAAGGAATTTCGCTCACCTCATCCAGAAACAGGGTACCGCCATCTGCAGCTTGAAAACGACCGGCTCTATCCTGCGTTGCACCGGTAAAGGAGCCTTTAATATGGCCAAATAACTCAGATTCGATCAGGCTTTCAGGAATAGCGGCACAATTCACTTCAATAAAGGGCATATGTGCGCGGTCACTAAACTGGTGGATCATGCGGGCTATCTGGGTTTTACCTGAGCCAGATTCACCTTGTAGCAAGACGGCGGCTTGAGTGGGCGCGACTTGCTGAATACGGTTCAAAATTTCCATCATACGGGGGTCATTGGTCGAAAAATCATCCACGCCGGGTTTAAATACCGCTTCAAGTCGTCGTTGTTCGGTTCGGTCACGCACAAGAATAAGTCGCAGCCGATCTTTCCAGCCAGAGTTAGACACCAGCCCACTATAGAATTCTAAATAGCGATAACCCGCGTTTGTTTTAACCCGATGCTCAAATTTAACAAACTGGCCGGTTGGCCGGCCGGCGGCATCAATTTCACCAGCGTCGATGGCGGCTTTGATAAGTGCACGCTGTAAGTTGAAGTCACCAATATCACGTAGCTTTGTGATGGGCTCATCAGGGCTGCCGAGCAGCTGGCCTGCGGTTGGGTTTTGGTAGATAACATTCCCTCTATGGTCAGCAATAAAAACACCTTCCTCAATATAGGAAATAATCGCTTCCATCATGGGTGCAAAATTTAATTCAGCCATTTAACTCTCCAATTGAGTGTTTTGTTGCATTTAGAAACTTATTCTGCAACATGTTGCATTTAGAGTTTGCATAATAATTACTTTTAATACAAGAACTTATCGTTAATACCTGAGTGTATTAGGTGAGTATTATGTGCAACACTCAATAAAAAGTACAATAAATACAATGACTTATGTTGTGGCATAAGTGTTGCTCCTATTAATACAGTATTAAAATAATAATCGTAGGGTGTGGGTTAATGGTGGATCTCTTTTCTAAAGAGTGGATGGCGCGTTTCCAGGATGAATGGAATAAAGAGCCCGAACTTGCGAGAGATTTAGCACATATCAAATTTAATTCCAATATTGCATACGGGTTTAAAGGTGAGTCGGTGCCCCGCGGCATTATTCATGTGGTGAAGGGCAAAGTGGCTTCGGCCGTTGATTACGATGCCGAGTTGTGTGGCTGGGAGATTAACTGGGATTTAAGAGCCGAGCCTGAAGATTGGCATTACTGGTTTAAAAACCCGCCGGGGATGATTTCAGTCGGCATGGCATATACCTCACGCAAACTTGTTTTTAAGCAAGGCGACTATGCGGCAATGATTAAAGATCCGCGCATTGCAGGGCCTTTTGTTAAAAGCTTTTTAGTGATGGCCAGAGTTTAAGCGTAAAGCGTTTCAGTTTTAAATTTTACAGACAAACAGCAATAAAATTTTGAGAGTGATTAGTAATATGAACAAACAATTAGTAAAACAAATAGTGATCATGTTGTTAAGCGCAAGCAGTTTTGTTGTTGTCGCGTCACCTTATTACAATAACTCACAAACTCCAATGCCAGCCGGAATGCAAAATCAGATGCAGGCACACAGCCCTTATGGTTCTGGTTACAGAACGGGTACGCCTTATTCCCCTCAGCCACAAATTATTTCAGTGATGGCCGCACCAACGGGTAGCAGTGTGGTTTTAGGGGGTACGGTTGTTCCGTTACGTGAAGTCACACTGTCGGCACAAATTCCGGGGCGAGTTGAATATCTGGCGGGGGTAGAAGGTGAATCTTTTCAGGCCGGTGAAGTTGTGGTTGCGATTGATGATGATGACCTTTTAGCAGAGCGTCAGCAAGCTCTGGCAAACATTAGTGCACAACAGCAGGCATTACAAAATTCACGGGTACAATATTCTAAAGAATTCTGGGCTCCGCGTTCACGAGACGTTGGGCGGATGCCAGGCATGGGATTGCCTTCAATGTTTGATATGTTTTTCACCCGCCCAATGGCCAGTGGGATGGGCTACGGTAATCCTGTTCTGGAAAGACAAGCGGATTTATACGCACAAGGAACCCATGTTGGTCAGGCACGTAGTCAGCACATCAGTGCTTTGTCTCAACTACAGCAAGTGGATGCGAAATTAAGAGACAGTCGTAGCGTGGTTCCTTTTGATGCCATTATTGTTAAACGTCTGGTTGAAGTTGGGCAAACCGTTCAGCCGGGGCAGCCATTATTAAAATTAGCAGACAGTCAGGCGTTGCAATTAAAAGTTGAAGTGCCGGTGCGACTGGTTTCCGGTTTACGGCAGGACATGATGGTTCCTGTGATTCTTGATGTTGGCAATACACGTATACAGGCAAGGGTTGCACAAATTTATCCGGTTGCCGACAATAATCGCCACACCGTGACAGTCAAGTTTGATTTGCCAGACGGTGTCCCGGGTGGACCTGGCATGTATGCCGAAGTGATGGTGCCCGATCCTTCTATTCCAGTTCAAAACCTGCCGGTTATTCCAAATAGCGCAGTGATATGGCGGGGTAGTTTGCCTGCCGTTTTTGTTGTGAACTATCAAAATGAAAAAGAATTACGTTTGCTTCGCCTGGGTGAAGCAATTGACCAATGGACAGTTGCTGTTTTATCCGGTTTACGTGCAGGTGAAAGAATTTTTGCACAGCCTTCGCCGGGAATGTCGGCGGGCTGGATTAAGTAGCAGGAATGAGTCACCGTCGTTATAAAATATTACGAGTAGTTTTTAATGAATGATAATAATAAAAACGTAAAAGAAGACGTCAATGATAATAGCCTGAACAATAACGAGTTAGGTATTGCCGGTCGTATTACGCGCCAGTTTATTAATTCCCCGGTTACTCCTTTACTGATGATGGCCTTTCTTGCTATTGGTATTCTGGGTTTAATCTTCACGCCTCGTCAGGAAGATCCTAAAATATCCGTGCCGATGGTGGATATTTATGTTCAATACCCGGGTGCTTCTGCAGCGCAGGTAACCAGTCTGGTTACTGACCCATTAGAACGTTTAATGAGTGAAATACCCGGTGTGCGTCATGTGTACTCGGCAACACAACGTGGCAGCAGTATTGTTACAGTGCAATTTATTGTGGGCGAAGAACTGGAAAATTCCATTGTTAAAGTTCATGACAAGGTTCAGTCCAATCTGGATAAAATTCCACCGGGTGTTGCAATGCCGTTGGTTAAACCCGTTGGCATCGATGATGTTCCGATTGTTACCGTTACGATGTGGTCTAAAGATGTAGGCGATGATATTTTACGAACCCTGTCGTTTGATGTTTTACAACGGCTAAAAGAAGTACCGAATACGGGTAATGGCTTTGTTGTGGGTGGTCGAGCCGATCAGATCCGTGTTGAAGCTTATCCAGAACGTTTAAGTGGCTACGGGATCAGTATTGCGCAGCTGGCTAAAACCATTCAGACAGCCAATGCAGAACGCGCAGCCGGAAGCATCGAAGGGAATAATCTTGCCTTTAAGGTTTACACTGGCGCTTTTCTTAAAACGGCGGCCGAAATTTCCCGTTTGGTTATTGGTGTACGAGATGGCTCACCCATTTATGTACGCGATGTTGCAAAAGTATCCCAGTTACCAGAAGAAACAAAACAGTTGGTTAATTATTATTCGGGTGTTGCCAATGAAAAAGGTTTAAACCAGGCGCAGGGTGAGCCGGCAGTGACCATCGCAATTGCGAAAAAAATTGGTAGCAATGGTGTAACGGTCGCTAAGGCCATTATCAAAAAGCTGGGCTCATTAAAAGGAAAACTAATACCAGGTAATGTGCACGTGGAAGTCACGCGTGATTATGGCAAGAGCGCGAATGACAAAGTAAACGAATTACTAACATCTATTTTAGAAGCAACGGTTGCGGTGAGTATTCTGTGTTTGATTGGTTTGGGATTGCGTGCGGCAACCGTTGTTATTATTGTTATTCCTATTGTTGTGTTTGTTACTGTTTGGGCTGCATGGGTGATTGATTACACCATTGACCGGGTTAGTCTGTTTGCCCTGGTATTTTCAATCGGTATTCTGGTTGATGATGCCACCGTGGTGGTTGAAAATATTTTTCGGCGCTGGCTGGAAGCAGGAAAAACAACAGCAAATATTGCCATTGATGCTGTTCGTGAAGTGGGTAACCCGACCATACTTGCAACTTTAACCATTATTTCTGCCTTGTTGCCCATGGGTGTTGTCAGTGGTTTGATGGGGCCTTATATGCGCCCTATACCTGTGCTGGGTGCAGCAGCAATGTTCTTTTCTCTTATTGCGGCATTTGTTTTTGCACCCTGGCTTGCAATGCGTCTTCGACCACAACTTAAAGCATTACAGAAGGCAGAGAAGCACGAACAAAAAATGCAGCAGCTTATTGGTCGGTACTACAAGCCCTGCATGTTGCCTTTGTGTAATAACAGACGCTATGGCCTGATTTTCCTGTTTGGTTTAATTGCAGCAACATTTTTAGCTGTTAGCCTGTTTTATACCAATACGGCGACAGTAAAAATGTTGCCATTTGATAACAAACCGGAATTTAATGTTGTTATTAACATGCCAGAAGGCACAGCGTTACCTGTTACTGCCAATATTGCTAACCAGCTTGCAGAAAAGTTGCGTACTATTCCTGAAGTAACCGCAGTGCAGTCTTATGTTGGCACGGCATCGCCGTTTAATTTTAATGGAATGGTGCGACATTATTATCTTCGCCAGCAACCATGGGATGCGGATATTCAGGTCATGTTGCTCGATAAAAATGATCGGCAACGTGCCAGTCATGACATTGCTGTCGATGCGCGCCGTATTATTAATGACTACATCGAACAAACTCCTTATTTAAAAATGACCGGTGTACGTACCCAGGTTGTTGAAATGCCCCCTGGCCCTCCTGTATTGCAAACCGTGGTTGCTGAAATTTATGGCCCCGATGCAAATACACGCCGTCAGGTTGCACGTGATATGACCGCCCTGTTCGAGCAAGCCGACGGTGTGGTGGATGTAGATAATTATATGGCAAGCGACTACGACTACTGGCGCTTTGAAGTGGATATTGAAAAATCGGTACGTTTTGGAATTTCGGTTGATGCCATCAATCAGCATTTAGCAATGTCAATGGGGGGTTATCGTTTAGGGGATATTAAACGTGGTGTGGTGCGTGAGCCTACCTATATTGTGTTGCAGATCCCTCTGGCTGTTCGCTCGCAAATACAGCGTCTAAAAAATTTACCCATCATGGCTAATGATGGTAAGACAATCCCGTTGGGTGAATTGGGTCGATTTATTTTAGTTAAAGAAGATCCGATTATTTTTCATAAAGATTTGCGCGGTGTTGAATATGTCACCGGTGAAATGGAAGGGCGGTTGGGTGCACCTATTTATGGTATGTTTAATATTGAAGATTTATTAGTTAACTATAAAACACCCGATGGTGTCACCATGACAGGGATGCCAATGGGCTTGCTTGGGCCACCCGCAGAAGATATTCAATCTGGTTTTGAATGGGGTGGTGAATGGACCGTGACGTATGAAACATTCCGTGATATGGGTATTGCCTTTATGGCGGCACTACTACTGATCTACGGATTGATTGTCTGGGAGTTTAAAAACTTTACGCTGGGTGGTCTGATTATGGCGCCGATCCCCTTGACCCTGATCGGTATTATTCCCGGCCACTGGTTAATGGGAGCCGAGTTTACTGCAACCTCAATGATTGGGTTTATTGCGCTGGCAGGGATTGTTGTACGGAATTCAATTCTATTAGTTGAATTCGTAAAAAATGAAGTGGCACAAGGTAAAGATATTGCCGATGCGGTTGTGAGTGCTGGCCAGATCCGCATGCGTCCTATTTTAATTACTGCATTAACTTTGATGGCCGGTGCATGGATGATTATTGGTGACCCTATTTTTCAGGGGATGGCGGTTAGCTTATTGTTTGGTGCCGCTGTTGCAACCATTCTGACACTGGTTGTAATCCCTTTAGGCTGCATCAGTACAGCAAAACATTTTTATGCTTTAACAGGCCAACCTTATCCTGAAAAAGAAAAGGCAATGTCCTCAAATGATGCGGGTGAAAACTCGGTGCCCGATGAAAATGGTTGGCTTAATAATGCCCGTCAATATGCAATGCTTTTGCTTGCCAGAATTAAATATCAAGCTGTCATGTTGTTTCAGAAGGTATTGAAAAAAATAAAAGAAGTATCAAGCCGCCGTTCTGAGACTAAAAATAAAAGTCATAAAGATAATGCAGGTCAATATGAAAAAAACCTGAGAAAAAAAGAAAAACCTACAGCTAAAAAAACAACTCGAAAGAAATCTTCGGTTAACAAAAAGAAAAAAGAAAAGTCGGTGAAGCGTAATGCTGATGGTAAAGAAGTGGCAAGTGATACAGCTAAAAAAACAACCACTAAAAAACGAGTGACCAGGAAAAAGCGTCGTGGCATTCAGTTAAAGAAAAAATAATGAGTAGTTATGAGGGTAGTATAATGAACATCAATCACCATATTTTATTAAAGCTAATTTATCCCGCATTGCTTATGGGGTTTGTTTTATCGACTCACGCATATGCTGTTGAACAATCAGTAACAGATAAAACAAAACTTAATAGTATGCCACCTGCACCTGTGGGGCCTTACCGTTCGACTCATGGAGCCAGTGGATCTATGTTGGCGCCCGCATTTGATAAAAGACAGTGGACACCCCCTTCTCTACCATATTGGCTGCAGCAACAACACAGACAAATCCCCATACAACAACCTGTTCCTTCAGCATGGGTGCCGCAACAACGCAGACAAATCCCCATACAACAACCTGTTCCTCCGGCGTGGGTGCAGCAACAACGCAGGCACGTCCCCATGCAACCACCTGCTCCTCCAGCATGGGTGCAGCAGCAACATTGGCAAGCGCCAGTGCAGCGAGCGGTCCCCCCTCCGTGGGTACAGCAGCAACGCAGGCAAATGCCCCCTGGTTATGCTCGTCCACCTGCCCGGAGTTATCCACCTTATCCGCTGTATCGACACTAAAACAGATTACATTGAAGTATGTAAATATTAAGGAGTTAGAGCCATGATAAAAACATTAAAACATCGCGGACAGATAAGTTTATCGTTCGTCATGATATTTTTGTTCTTAAATAGCTGTTTTGCCCAGCCTGTTATTTTTTCATCTGACCAATGGCCAAAGCGCTGGGAACGTGTCATGCAACAGCAACCCATGAATGGTTATATTATTCCGGTAAAAAGCAAAAATTTTAAAAATGTAAATCAGCCTGGAAGACGTCACTATCAGGGTTGGGGGCAGCAACAAAATAAGCAGCGATATCAGCGTAGTCGTACACCGGACTATAACTACTCATTACATAACCGATATAAACCCGTGCCATTAAGTCAGCGTTATGCATTTCCTGAGTCGTTAAGTTATGGCCGATCCCCGGCAATGGGTTATTACAGGAATTCGATGCCTGTTTATCCAATGTATCCTGGTTCAGGTTTACCCAACTTGGGGGCACCAGGTTTTTCTGGAATGGGGTTTCCATATGCATCGCCATTTTATATGGCACCGGGTTTGTATCCTGCGACAGGTTATCCATGGTAAGCAGGAATAGACGACATAGAATTTAAAAGTTTCCGTAGTTCCATTGTGTATGGGATTGCGAAAATATAAGACGGTAACTACGCACTCTTGGTTGCTTTCTTGAAGACTTAACAGAGTGTAAAGATATGCTTTTTCATATCAAACTAAAATAGTTAGGAGAACAGTAATGATGAAATTAAAGACGGCAATAGGCGCAGCTGCAATTGTAATGGCATTGGCTTTGCCATTCTCTTCAGCCAATGCGTGGGGCCCATGGGGCGGTGGTGCTCCATGGAGTAATGGCTGGGGCAATGGCAACGGCAACGGCAACGGCTGGGGCAATGGCAACGGCTGGGGCAATGGCAACGGTTGGGGTAATGGAAGTGGTTGGGGTGATATGAACTTCAGCATGAGTAGCCGTGGTAATAGCAATATGTATGGAAGTGGAAATGGTTATGGAAATGCCTACGGTAATGGACGTGGTTATGGTAACCCATATTATGGTGGTGGTTATACGCCAGGATATTATGGTGCACCTAACAATGGCGGTTATCGTCAGGCTCCACCACCACCTCGTCCTGCACCTCAAGGCTACTATGGTTATGCGCCAGGTTATTATGGTGCTCCTCCAGGTTGGGGTCGTCCACCTGCGCCAGCACAGGCACCTGCACCTAAAGCAGGTAAATAATGGGGATAGGGATCCGGTAAATAATATCGGATCCCCTGATCTAAATTTTAAGGTGTTATACAGAATTAGGAGATGGAAGTGATAAAACAATTCAGCTTTATTGTAGTGAGTGTATTGCTTCTGCTGGCTTCATCAGGTGCCAGTGCTTTTGAACTTGGTGTTGAATTTTCGGCAGATGCGATTCAGGTCTCACCCGGTCAGTCGCCATTAATATCACGAATGTATGTGAGCAAGTCTGCAGTAAGAATAGAATCAAATAAGCAGGGGTATCGTGTTGTTGATATTGCATATCCTGAAAAGGGAAAGAGGCTTTTGCTTTATCCGGGACAAAAAACATACATCGAACAAACAGGTTTAGCGGTTTCGCCATCCTGGTCAGGGAAAAAATCGAACACACCTTGCGACGGGATGAAAAATGTTCGTTGTAAAAATATGGGTGAAGAAAAAATAGACAAGATTAAAGTGGATAAGTGGCAAGTGGAACATACTGCAAACGGAAAAACACTTAGAAGCTTACACTGGCTGGACAGCAAACGGCGTTTTGCAATTAAAGAAATGTTTCCTGATGGTGGTATGCGAGAACTTAAGTTAATCGGTAAAGATAAATTAAGTGATAGAAGTGTAGAGAAATGGATGTCTCGTTACAGTCATCCTTCAGGTCGAAGTCGGTTATCAACGCAATGGTATGACCCACAGTTGAAAATGGTGATTAAAGAAGAATTGCCTGGTGGATTTTTTCGAGAGTTAACGAATATAAAAGTAAGCAGGCAAAATAAAAATTTGTTTAAGTTGCCTAAAGGATACCGAAAACTGGATGGCAAGACGAACGCGTTAAATGCAAGAAATCAGCCAGGTCGGCAATAATAGATGATAACCGTAGTCGCAAATTTAAAGGGTGGGTCAGGGAAAAGCACAGTGGTGTTTAACCTTGCCTTATGGTTGCAAATGAAAGGTCAGCCTGTTGTTGCCTATGATCTTGACCCGCAACAAACATTAATGGATGTTGCCGAGGTTAGAAGGGAAGAAGGTTACGCACCGGCATTGCAGGTTTATCCTCCGAGAGAGAGTTTGCTGGAGGATTTAAATTATCATCCAAAAAATGTGCATGTGCTGGTTGATGTGGGTGCAGCAAATATTGATGCGATGAAGCAGGCAATTAAAACATCAGACCAGATTATCATCCCGGTGCCACCCAGTCAGCCTGATGTTTGGGCAACACAACGTTTTATGGATATTGTTGAGGATGCAACCGGAGGGCAATACCCAAAAATGAGAGCATTTGTAAACAGAGCAGACACCCATTGTGCAGTTAGAGAGTCCGATGACACAGAAGATGCGATAAAACAAATAGCCAATATAGATTTAATATCTAATCGATTATTTCAGCGTACTATTTTTAGGCGATCATTAAGCGAAGGGATGGCGGTATTTGAAATGTCTAAACGTAGTAAAGCAACCGATGAATTTAATACATTTGCTGGTTCTGTGTTTCCGGAACTGGCTTGAGGATAAAAATAATGAAACTGATACGCCATATTTTAAGTCACCTGATATTAATCACCATTCTTTTTGGGCTGGTGTCAGTATTTTATTACCGTTACGCTATTCTACCGGATAATTATGTACAGGGAATTGACTTCTATGCAGAAAAAATACACCCAGGTTTAAAATCATTTGCGAGAGCTCAGATTTTGCATGACAAGAGTAAGTCAACATCGTCTAGCCAACAAGCAGACAGTTCGCCTGTCGTAGCTGTAATAGAAACAGCTGAATCTGTATCTACCGAAATGCCAGTAGCAGAATCTCCTGAAAAGCAAGTGCAAACTGTAATAAAAAAAGATGTTACAGAAGATAAACAACCTTCCATAGAAGAGCAGGTGGTCGCTGATATTGCAGCAGCAGATGTGCCTGTATATAAGGAAATCAAAGCTGAAGAAGAAAAGATACTGTCACTCGAAACAGATGATGTTACTGAAAAGCCTCCTGTAAAAGAAGATGCAGAGTCGATTGTTGCTGTTGATGATAATACGCAACCCGTGGCGAGCCAGAATGAGTCTGCCGAGGACGGAATAGCAACGGATAAAGAAGCAGCAAGTGCCAATGGAATGTTGCGTGCAGCACGTCTGGCTTTTCAGCAAGGAAAACTCAATGTTGCGATAAAAAAATACAATGATCTGGTTAAACTTGAAAATGATGAAGCTGATTTTTATGGCGAGCTGGGTAATGTTTATTATGCGATGGGGCAGTGGGATAAAGCCGGTATCGTTTATTATGAAGCCGCAATACGGTTGATTGAAGAAAGACATCTAGATCAGGTTGCTTATTTACACCGTGTTATTCAGGGGTTGGATCTGGAACGTGCAGATAAGCTGGCAAAGAAGTTAGCTGTTTTTCGTCAGTAAGCACCAGGCTATAAGCGTTTAGTTAGTAAATTTAATTTATAAATAATTAAGAGAGAAGTTCATGACTACTGATAAAAAAGAAGAAAGTATGGATGATTGTCTTGGTAAAAGTCTTGAGCAGCTTTCTTCTGCCTTTATGGCAAGTGCCAAACGCTGGGAAATGATTGTTTACCCGGCATTGTTTGCTTTTATTATTCTTGCTGCTTACGGGTTCTTTCTGATATTCAGTTTAACAAAAGATATTACACGTGTTGCAGATGATATGGGTGAGATCACACAGCATATGGCTCAGATATCTACACAGGTAAATGTAATTTCAAAGAACATGGTTGTGATGACGCAAACGCTTGATAGCCAGCTTGTGAGTATGGATAACATGGTTTATCAGGTGACGGGCATGAACCGGTCAATTAATCAGATGCGTTATGATTTTTCAGTGTTGAATAACAGTGTATCTCGGCCGATGTCCTTTATGAATACGTTTATGCCATGGTGATTGGTTTGAGTCAGCTATTATTTATATAAATAATTTTGGAGGAATGGGTTATGGAATCAGAGTCTAATTCAAATACAGAAGAAAATAATGCTCAGGACAAGCAGGAGCATATAAAACAACGACTCAAGGAGTTAGGTGTTTCGGATGATTCGAAACGGCCTGAAAAAAGCTGGTTTAGCAAGTATAGAAATTATTTGATGGTTTCGATTATTGCTATACTGGTTGCTGCTTACTGGGTTGAGTATCAAGATAATGATACCGATTCGGTACAGCAAACAGTACAGGTGGAAACACCGGCAGAATCCGTTCAGAAGTTAAATCAACATTCACCTGCAAGTCAGCCTAACCACAGAATGCAACCCGGCAATCAGCAACATGCTTTTATGCGCCACAATGCCATGCAACAAAGAATGATGCAGCAACGCGCCTGGGAACAGCAGCAAATGCGTCAGCAGGCATGGCAGAAGAATATAAGAGAGCAACAAGCAAGAAATCGGCAGGCATGGGAACAGTGGCAAAAGCAGCAGCAAGTACAGACTACCAATGCCGGTAGTGTTGCTGGTTCTGAACAAGGCCAGCTTAACATACGCAATCAGCCAGCTCCTTTTCCTTATGCTGGACCATATCCTCAATATTATCCGTTGCCACCGCCTCCAGTTTACCCGCAACCTTATTACAATGTATGGCAAGGTTATTAAATATAGCGAATCACTATTGCCACGAAAGGACTGCATACTATGACTATACTCAGAAATATTTTTTCTCTTATTGGTTTGTTTTCGGTTATTGTGTTTTTTATGCTGGTTTATAAAATGGAGCCGGCCTACCATATTTTTAATAACTTCGATGAGAAGGCGTTAGAGACGTATACCAAACTGGCAACGGATATTCTGGAAACGGGTAATGCTGCCGAAGCTACGGTCTGGAAAACAAAAGTACAGAAAGGTTTGGTTGCCGAAGATGTTGAAGACGCAATGCGTTCAGTTGCCAATGAGCATAATATAAAAAATGTGGGTGAGTTACCTTTATCCAGACAGGTAGAGGCAATGAGTGGCAAGCCTTTTCGTTATATGAAAATATTTATGTTTTGTAATGCCTTAACCGCTGCAAAGATGGTGGATTACAGCGATGCATTTTCAGCGTATCTGCCATGCCGGGTAACCTTGCTGGAAGATAAACAGGGGCAGTTGTGGTTATACAGTTTAAATATGGATTTAATGATTCATGGTGGCTCGCCCTTGCCAGCAGAACTCAAGCAGGAAGCACTAAAGGTAAAAATTATTATTCAGAATATTATGGCACGTGGTGCATCCGGTGAATTTTAGACGAGGCAGTTCCTATGAATATTTGTAACGATAAACACCATGACAAGCCGTCAACCAGCCGACAGCTTTATAGTCATGTGAAAAAATCAGAAACAACGATGCACGATGTGCGTGATCTGATGCTGGATATATTAGTGCAGTATCAAAAAGTAGACAAGGTAGGCTTTTCCCTGGGGGTGCTGGATAAATCAGCTTCTTTTTCTGACAAAGTCTCATGGTGTTCGATTATCGGCAAGCTGGATCATCACAAACAAACTCTGGATAAAATGAGCAAAGATGATTTTGTTAAATTGGTTGACTATCTGGATGAACTAACTGCAACTTTTAGTGAAAAGGTCGTGTTAAAAATACAGCAGTATCGGGATTTATGGATGAAAAGGGTATTGATGTGGGACTTGCTTATCTTTGTTTTAATACTATTCGGGGTAGCTGCAGGGTTATACTGGTCAGGTGCAGGTTTTGATAGTGGCCGTTACATTGATTTTATAAAGCAACGCCCTGCATTTTCTTCATTAATAGCACTTGCGGGTGTAGTGATATTGTTAATGTCCCATTTTCTTATCAGGCGCACAGTCATCAATAACATACTCAACGATATAGAAGATGAATTTACGGCCGGTATGAATTTAGCCAATGCATTAAATTATAATGCACGGGTTCGTCATAGTATTTTTCGCCCTATACCGGTTGGCTGGAGTTTTTTTCAAAAGCAACGTATAGAGGCTGTTTCACAAAAATTACTGGACATTCGTGAAAAATTAGCAGATGTACTGACTAACTATACAGATAGCAAAGCAGCATAAGGTATTATTTTCTGGTATGTTCTTTTTGCATATAAAATAGAGTATAGTATTGAACCTTTGATACGTTCTATTGGTTTAGCATGTTCCGAATGAAGAGTGCACGATTCCTTTCACTATTTCTTTTTTTTGTTTGTATGCCTTTCAGCGAAAACCTGCCGGCAGCCGAGATCCGTGTGGCGGTAGCAAGTAATTTTGCAACGACAATGCTTGATATTGCCCGGCGGTTTGAAAATTCTACAAAGTATAAAGTCATTTTAAGTAGCGGTTCGACAGGTAAACATTATGCGCAGATAAAAAATGGCGCACCGTTTGATATTTTTTTTGCAGCAGACGCTTATCGCCCGCAGCGCCTGGAAAAAGAAGGCAGAATAATAGCAGGCAGTCGCTTTACTTATGCAATAGGACGGCTAGTTTTATGGAGCCCGGTATCTAATTATTTCAATCATAATGTCTTGTCCAGAATACAGTCCGGAAAACTAAAATTCAGACGCATGGCTATTGCAAACCCCAGGCTTGCACCTTATGGTATGGCGGCAAAAGAGGTTTTGCTAAAGCATGGTTTATGGAAGCAATTAAGTGGCCGACTTGTGCGTGGTGAAAATATTAATCAGACTTTTCAGTTTGTTAAAAGCCGTAACGCACAGCTAGGGTTTGTTGCTTATTCTCAGGTTAAGTCTGTTTCATCATCAACGAAAGGAGCCTATTGGCTTGTTCCTCAATCAGACTATCAACCGATCATCCAGCAAGCGGTAGTATTAACCGATACCGATACAACTCGTTCATTTATCCAGTTTGTAAAAAGTAAAAAAATATTACAACTTATTCGTGAACATGGGTACGATACACCATAATGTTTAACGAAGCCGATCTGACTGCATTATTTATTACTGTTAAGTTAGCAGTAATAACAACGATTATTCTTTTAGTAATGGGTACACCGGTTGCCTGGTGGCTGGCCAAGTCACGCTGGCGATTCAAGTTTATATTCGAAGCTATTGTTGCTTTGCCGTTAGTGTTGCCGCCGACGGTGCTGGGTTTTTATCTGCTGGTGGCACTTGGGCCTGATGGTCCCATTGGTAGCACAATGGGATTTTTAGGCGCTGAACCTCTGGCTTTTACCTTTACCGGTCTGGTTATTGGGTCAGTTATCTATTCCATGCCGTTTGTTATTCAACCATTGCAAAATGCCTTCGCTGCCATTGGCCAGCGGCCATTAGATGTGGCAGCAACGTTAGGCGCTTCACCACTGGATCGGTTTTTTACTGTTGCCATCCCATTAGCCCGTCCGGGTTTTTTTACTGCTGCTGTACTTGGTTTCGCACATACTATTGGTGAGTTTGGCGTGGTGTTAATGATAGGTGGTAATATCCCGGGTGAAACACAAGTTGTATCCATTGCAATCTATGATCATGTAGAAAGCCTGGAGTATGCTAACGCCCACTGGTTGTCTGCTACGTTGATGTTGTTAGCGTTTGTTTTGTTAATTGCAGTTTATGCAGTTAACCGTAAGTTAACCTATAAAAGTGGTTACGGTTTATGAGCATTGAGGCTTGCTTTAATGTGGCAAGAGGAAACTTTACGCTGGATACCCATTTTTCTGTGCCGTCAAAGGGGATTACCGCCGTCTTTGGCCCATCAGGTTGTGGTAAAACAACGTTGCTGCGTGTTATAGCCGGGTTAGAACATTGTGCCAATGGGTATTTAAAAGTGGCCGATACTGTGTGGCAAGATCAGCATTCTTTTGTACCAGCCCATCAACGTTCCATCGGTTATATTTTTCAGGAACCCAGTTTGTTCCCGCATTTAAATGTTCAAAAAAATATTGACTATGGCATTAAACGTTCACAGGGTAAAAACCAAAAATCTTCAGTTGATAAGATTGTTGAACTTTTAGGTATTGCTCATTTGTTACAGCGAGAGCCGAGCAGCCTTTCAGGTGGAGAGAAACAAAGAGTCGCTATAGCACGTGCGTTGGCTGTTAACCCTTGTTTATTATTAATGGACGAACCACTGGCCGCATTAGACCAGAAACGAAAAGATGAATTTATGCCTTACCTTGAAACCTTACATGCAGAATTAGATATCCCCGTTATCTATGTAAGCCATTCAAGCATGGAAGTTTCGAGGTTGGCAGACCACCTTGTGTTAATGGACTCAGGCCGTATTGTAGCATCGGGCGGTATTCATGAAATGATGACGCGACTTGATTTACCTGTTTCGCATGACAATGACGCCGCAGCGATTATCGAAGCAAAGGTAACTGGGCATGATGAGCAATATCATTTAACCCATCTGGAGTTTGCTGGTGGAACAATCAGCGTAACGCAAAAAGCATTGCAAGTGGGTGATAATGCAAGGTTACGTTTAGCAGCACGTGATGTCAGCTTAACATTAGCGCACCAGTCAAATACCAGTATTCTTAATATTATCTCGGTTACGGTTGACGAAATTATTGACGAAAGCCCGTCACAAGTGATGATACGCTTATCTGCAAATGGTGTGCCCCTGTTAAGCCGCATTACACGTAAGTCGGCTAATGAACTGGGCCTTAAAAAAGGTAAGCCCGTTTATGCACAGGTGAAGAGTGTGGCACTATTGGCTTAACCTCTTTTATTTATTTGCCCGGTTCTTAACCAGCTCTTCAACCACTGCCGGATCAGCCAAGGTACTGGTATCACCTAATTCATCCACTTCATTGGCAGCAATTTTACGTAAAATACGCCGCATAATTTTACCCGAGCGGGTTTTGGGCAGAGCAGGTGCCCATTGAATAATATCCGGTGAGGCAATCGGGCCAATTTCATGACGTACCAGTTTAATCAGTTCCTTGCGTAATTCTTCGGTTGTTTCAATACCGGCTATAGGCGTGACATAGGCGTAAATACCCTGGCCTTTAATATCATGCGGGTAGCCGACAACCGCAGCTTCGGCAATGGCTTCGTGTAGTACCAGCGCACTTTCCACTTCGGCGGTACCCATGCGGTGCCCGGAAACATTCAATACGTCATCCATGCGGCCGGTAATCCAGTAGTAACCGTCTTCATCCCGGCGTGCGCCGTCACCACTAAAATAATTGCCAGGGTAATCGGAGAAATAGGTTTTGATAAAACGATCATGGTCACCATAAATACTGCGCATTTGGCCTGGCCAGGGGTGGGTCATGACCAGTGCACCTTCGGCAGGGTTGCCTTCGACGACTTTGCCATTGGTGTCCATTAGTGCCGGTTGTACGCCAAAGAAAGGGTGTGTTGCGGAGCCGGGCTTAAGCGGCGTTGCGCCAGGCAATGGGGTGAGCATATGGCCACCGGTTTCGGTTTGCCACCAGGTATCCACAATCGGGCAGCGTTCTTCACCGACTACACGGTAGTACCATTCCCATGCTTCGGGGTTAATCGGTTCGCCCACCGTGCCCAGCAGTCTTAAACTTTTACGGCTTGTTTTAGTGACCGGCTCATTGCCTTCACGCATGAGTGCGCGAATGGCGGTGGGGGCGGTATAGAAAACATTCACCTGATGTTTGTCCACCACTTCCCAGAAACGTGACGCCGTTGGGTAGTTGGGGATGCCTTCAAACGAAATGGTGGTGCCGCCAATGGCCAGTGGGCCATAAACAAGATAGCTGTGGCCGGTTACCCAGCCGACATCAGCGGTGCACCAGAACACATCGCCATCGTGTAAATCAAAAGTATATTTAGTGGTGATGGCGGCATAGAGAATATAGCCACCGGTGGTGTGGAGTACGCCTTTAGGCTTGCCGGTGGAACCGGAAGTGTGAAGAATAAATAAAGGATCTTCGGCATCCATTTGTTCTGGCGGGCAGTCGGCCGATGCCTCTGCCATCAACTCGTGATACCAGACATCGGTTTTATCGTTCCAGCTAATATCGCCACCGGTACGTTTAACGGTGAGTACAGTATGCACATTCGGGCATTGCTTAACGGCTGTATCAGTATTGCTTTTAAGTGGAATTTTTTTACTGCCGCGTACGCCTTCATCGGCGGTAATGACAATCTGGCAGTCGGAATCTAAAATCCGGTCTTTAAGAGACTCTGGTGAAAAGCCACCGAAAACAACTGAATGCACCGCACCAATGCGGGTGCATGCCAGCATGGCATAGGCGGCTTCGGGGATCATCGGCATATAGATACAAACCCGGTCGCCTTTTTTAACCCCGCGTGCTTTTAAAACGTTGGCCAGTTTGCTGACGTGTTGGTGTAATTCTTTATAGGTAATTTTTTTATCGTCGTTGGGGTCGTCGCCTTCCCAGATAATCGCCACCTGATCGGCACGTTTTTCCAGATGCCGGTCGATACAGTTGTAACTTACATTCAGCTTTGCGCCTTCAAACCAGCGGATGTGTCCTTTGCTGTAATCCCAGTCGAGTACCGTATCCCATTCTTTATACCAGTCAATAAAATCATGCGCCTGCTCTGCCCAGAAACCGCCAGGGTCGCTCACCGAGCGTTGATACATTTCGTTGTATTGTGCTTCGGTGATATGTGTAGTGGCTGCAAAATTTTCTTTGATGGGATAGATTTTTGCCTCTGACATGGTGACTCCTAAATTTAAACGGTGCGGTTGTTTGTCATTTAACGTCTTTCTTCTGTCGCATGACTTTCATTGTAAGTTATTGAATAATATGTTGATTATTAGTGATAATTATCATCTTATTAAATCGGTATTTTGCAGCGAGGTCAATACACAATTGAGTTTTTATAGCCGGAATGTGTGTATTAATTTAGTCAGAAAGAGTTTTACGGTAGTGGCTGTCGAGCAGGTTAATATAGCGTTGTAAATCGGCAGAAAAATCGGTGAGCAGGAGGCTATTAAAGCGGCAGCCAATGCGTTGTCCTGCGGAAGGTTTATCGAAGTGCAAGGGCAGGGTATTTTGTACGATTAGATCGGTGGTGCAGCTGAGGTCGTCATTAAAGAAAAGACTGACATTATTAAATTCATCGCCTGCTTCTACTTTTAGTGAGAAAGTTTCATCGGCAATGGCAATGCCACCGCCACTGACATCGATGATGGGGTATTTGCTAACACCATCTTGGTCTGTTTTTATCTGGAACAGCGCATTATTGCTCAGTGGAATATGTACGCGAAAATGTTCTCGACGTTGCACCCATAATAAATCATCGGGTATTGCGCAAGCTAAAAGTTGTTGCCCCTTAAATTTAGCTGTCTGGATAGATGGGGTCTTAAACTGTGCTGTAATGCCTAAGTGCTTTGCTTTTAATATAATATTGTTGGCAGCGGTAATTTTTTTGTTCAGTTCAGGATCAGAACTGATATCGAGCACTAATATGTTTTTGTCGCGTAGCACATCAACAACCGAGGTTAAGAAAAAATCATTGCCATGGTTAAAAAACCCACTGATGGACGATTTACTTTTGCCTAGCAAACGTAATTTTTGAACGATTTCACCTTTGCTTTGTAGTAGATATTTTTCAATATCGGTGATGCCGTCTAAATCAATATTAGATGAGTTGGCAGCCTCAGAAGCGTTAGGTGAAGAGTTGTTGGGGTTATTATCAGTCATACATTTTAAATTGGTTTATACGATTGATACTAATCGAAAAAACAAAGGGATGCTATACGCTGGCTTTAGTTTGTTAACATTTTTGTCTTAAAGAGGGCTTAAAACAGATTGTATTTGTGGTACTTTGTTTAAATTCCAGTTTGTAAACCCCCATTGCCATAGCTGCTTTAAGTTTTGTTTTTTAAGGTTTACTGGCGGTTGTTGGCCTAAAACATCCAATGCCAGCCACAATATTTGCCGGGGGGACTCGGTTGCAATATCTTGCGCGGCGGATTGTTTACTTAATTTTATTCCGTCTGGGGCAACGGCAACAGGAATATGGGCGTAGTCGGGGGAGTGCAGGCCGAGCGATTTTTGAAGGTAGTGCTGGCAAAAACTGGACTCGTGCAAGTCATAACCGCGCACAATTTGTGTCATTTCCTGGGTACTGTCGTCGACGGCAACCGCTAGTTGGTAAGAAAAAAGCCCATCGGCGCGCTTAATAATAAAATCACCGCTTATCTGAGATAGATCGTTTGTTTGCGTGCCCTGAATGGCATCGTGAAGGGTCTGCCTGGGCTCTGTTAACTTAATCCGTATGGCACGAGCAGGCTTGCCGTTTAGCCCCTGTCGACAGGTACCGGGGTAAAGCCCGGCCGGTTTTGATTGCTGCTGATTGAATTGGATAATTTCCTTACGCGAGCAGCCGCAGGGATAAGCCAAATGGCTTTGCTGTAATTTTTCAAGATAATGTTGGTAAAGAGCGAGTCTTTGGCTCTGGTAACTGAGGTTATCCCATTTAAATCCGTAAAGTGCCAGGGTGTTGATTATTTGCTGGCTAGCACCTTTTACCTCACGTGGTGGGTCAATATCTTCTATCCGTAACCACCATTCGCCCTGTTGCTGCCTGGCCTGTAGGTAGCTTGCTGTGGCGGCAAGCAGTGAACCAAAGTGCAACGGGCCGGAGGGGGAGGGTGCAAAACGGCCACGATAGGCTTTTTTATGGGTTGGTGCTGGCATTATCGTATTTTGGCCTGTGTTTTTGCGGCGATTAAACACCTGAAAATCTAAAGTTTATTGTCGCATTGTCCGTTATATAAGTATAAGAATTTTGGAGGGTTTATTGTGTCAGATGCACTTAATGGGGATATTCACGTCATTAAAGGAATAAAAGAAGATGGTGCAAAATTGCGCCCAAGTGACTGGATTGAAAGACTGTCATCCACGCTCGCCAGTTTTGGTAAGGATCAACGTTTAAAATACAATGAGTCGGTACAACCGTGCATGATTAATGGCGAGAAATGTTTGGTCGTTGCGCGGGGCTTGTCGATAAAGAACCCGGAAATGTATGATTTTGTAATGGGCTTTGCTAAAGGCAATAAACTGCAAATAATGACCGACCGCCGGGTAGGCGATCGGGCACTTAAAGTCAGCTTAAAGTCGGCAACAGGCTAATTAGCCACGCTGGCGTTCACGAATTTCTTCCAGACTTTTGCAATCGATGCACAGGCTAGCAGTAGGGCGTGCTTCCAGACGGCGAATACCAATTTCAATACCGCACTCTTCACAATAACCGTAGTCACCACTTTCTAAATTCGTAAGTGACTCATCAATTTTCTTAATCAGCTTGCGTTCACGATCCCGGGTGCGTAATTCCATTGCAAATTCAGACTCCTGACTAGCGCGGTCATTTGGGTCAGGGAAATTAGCCGCTTCGTCCTGCATATGGTGAACGGTTCGATCCACTTCCTGCATTAAACCCTGCTTCCATTCATTCAAAATGTCCTGGAAATGCTCGGTTTGTTCTTCATTCATGTAGTCTTCACCTTTGGTTATTTTATAAGGTGTAAAACTATGCACTTCATCGACTGAACCACGGCGAGTTGATCTTTTCTTTGCCGTTGTTTTCTTTTTAGCTACTTTTTTCACCGGTTTTTTCTTCGCCGTTATTTTTTTCTTCACGGGCGTTTTTTTAGCCGTCACTTTTTTCCTGGCGGTTTTTTTCTTAGCCACTATTTTCTTTTTAGCTGCTTTTTTAGCCGGTGTTTTCTTTGTCGCCGTTTTTTTCCTGGATACTGTTTTTTTCTTAGCAACTTTCTTTTTAGCGGCTTTTTTCCTGGTTGTTTTTTTCTTCACTGCCATGCGACAAATTCTCCAACATTTAAAATACTTAAGCTTTATTTTGCCATTAAGGCGGGTACAAAAGCAAAATCGATGCTTTTAATACCAGAAAGTGCTATTTAACGCAACAAAAACAACAAATATAGTTTAACTATCTGTAAAATAAATCAGCTGATTTTATGTAACTTATTGTATTTAATGAGATAATCCGGTTTTATTGTTTTTGGGGTTTAAAGCGAGGTTTTAGGAATGTTGAAGTTAAAAGCGTTTATTTTTGATGTGGACGGTACGCTCGCGGATACCGAAAAAGACGGCCATCGGGTGGCTTTTAATCGTGCTTTTAAAGAAGCAGAACTGGATTGGCATTGGTCGGTCGATGAATATGGTGATCTGTTATCGGTCACTGGTGGCAAAGAACGCATCCACCATTTTTTAAGTTTGCAGCATCCTGAATTTTTAAAACAGCAGCAACAAGCCGGTATATTGGACAATTTAATTAAAACACTGCATGCCCGTAAAACACATTTTTACACCGAGCTATTATCCGACGGTGCAATACCACTACGCACCGGTGTAAAACGCTTATTACTGGAAATGCGCGAACAGGGTTTTCGTTTGGCCATTGCAACCACAACAACACCAGCCAATGTAACCCGCTTATTAGAAAGCACCCTGGGGAAAGAATCGATTGGCTGGTTTGAAGTGATAGCCGCAGGTGATATTGTGCCAAACAAAAAACCCGCAGCCGATATTTACGACTATGCGTTAGAACAAATGAATTTAACAGCGGACGATTGCATGGCTTTTGAAGACTCGTCAAACGGTATTCAATCGTCAATGGGGGCAAATTTAAAAACCGTGATTACGCAAAATCATTACACTGAGGAACATGATTTTACGGGAGCGGCCGTGGTGCTGGATCATTTAGGTGAGCCAGACGATGCTTGTCAGTGTATTGCCGGTGACATTGGTGATGCAACTTTTATTTCGGTGGCTGAGCTAACAAAATTATTTGCAGCCTAACACCTGAAAGATCAACAGCCCCTAGCTTTTTTTCGCAATAACCGGTAATGGTGCATTTTGCACGGGCGCTTATTTTTTAGATTCAAGATGGATACAGTCTGCCAGACAAATTTGCCATATGCACTGTTTTGATTTGCAGTCCAGACAACGAAAGTCTGCCGCACAAAGCACGCCTGTATTGAGTAGCTGGCGTAGTTTGTCAGCGTTAATTTCCAGACGGATTAATTCTGTTTCTTTGTCCAGACTGCGTGCGTGTTTGTTCTCGGAACGGCAGGGTAGCGTTTGCCATGTGGCTGTGGAATGGTGGCGGTTCACTAGCTGGCTACCCGGGTGAAGCCCTGAGCAAAGGCGGAAAGGCTGCCGCGTGGTAACATAATTAGCGGTTTACCGTGGCGGTTACAAAACTGCTTTATCCGGCGTACTGCATCATGGCT
>JAJRZT010000088.1 GCA_024275115.1 Gammaproteobacteria bacterium | reverse complement strand
GTGTATCAAAATTTTAAATACAATCCCGTACCAAACATAATCTTTAGGCATCTATATTTTAGGACAGGCAGCAGCAGGAAAACGAACACCCTGATTTTGAATCGATACTGCTTTCGCCTGAACGTTATTCACACCCGTTCCTAAACTATTAAAAAAGTTATAACTAAAGCCCTTCCCCGCAACCAAACTACTACCAACCCCTACAGTACATCCCACATAAGTAAGACTACCCGTGTTGGCCACGCCCGCTATAGACGTTGATACGGGTTGTGACCCGAGGGTACTATCCTGAAAATCCAGCGCAAGCCCATTATCAGAGCGAACAGCACCCGTTGAAATGATATATTCCAGTACCGATTGGCCGCCAGAGAAAGCACGTTGATGCTGCTGCGCATTAGCCATAGACCTGAGTTCCATATTCGCACTATTCATAGAAGACACCCCGATCAATGTCATTACCGCCAATAAAATCAGCGCTATAACCAGGACAAAACCATGCTGCTTATTGCTTCGCATTCCATGTTTTTGTTTTGTTAAAATCATTACTTTCTCCAAACTGACTTTATTGATGGCTTATTAAAATAGTTACCGTTAAAAGTTATAAATATAAAATTACCGCTTGTATAATTAAAGCGTAAATTAAAGTTGTTTTAAATTTCGTAAATTAATCACACTGCTAACCATGAAATAACGAAAACCACCAACGCCACCTAACGTTACTGCTGGCTTTCCTGCAATTTGAAATGATTTGCTTGTATTAACACCAGGTTGCTGCGTATCCGAGCGCATGACTAACCAAATTTTAGCCGAAAAAACAGCCGACCAATCCGTGACATTATCAGGGTCAACATAACGATCAACCAACTGATCTCCCGTTAAATCTTCACCAAACTGTACTTGCAAATCGTACACACCAGAAACCAATAGCTGATCATCCATCTGCGTCGAATCAAGTAGCGCAACACGATGTAGTGAAGGAATACCGTCTGCTGGGGCATCCGTAAATGTGCTGATGTAATAGGTATGAGAGTACAAGGCATGGTTTTGAGTCAACGCATTTGAATCAAATGATTCCAGTAAAGGCTCTGTGGTACCAACAAATATACGTCCATTAATAAAGTTACTGCGCACATATACCTGGTTCGCGCGTAAATCACCAGAAGCTGTCACGTTTGAATCTGCATAATGAATTTCCAGAACGTCTGTTGTTAATCGATAATTCTTGGCAGGTGGAATACAGGTAGAATACGGATTCGTATCGTTACTCGCAAAAACAGGTTGCGATAAGTCAAAATATCGGCCATTTGCACAGTCTCCAGTGACAGTCGCTGCAGGCAATGCCTCACCTGCTGAAGAACTTACCGTGCAGGGATTCGTCGACTTACAGTCAATTAAACCATTCTTATTAGTCCCACCCCACATACCTGCATGACGTAAATCGTATGCAATTAGCTCAATCGCAAAACGTGCATCCGCGACCATATCCATTTGCATTTCATTGACGGCCTGTGTCTTACGTGAAGCGACATGTAGAGAGAATGCACCGGTAACGATAATTAAACCCACCACCATCGCAACCAATAATTCGACCAGTGAAAAACCATGTGATCGCGAGTATTGCATTGTCGTCATTCGCTTCACCTTTAACCGGTTATTTTTTAACATGGAATCACCGTACAGATATTGGCCGAATCCGTGTAAGTTTTTACCACGCTGGTTGCGCTATCTTTGTTACGCTCACTCCAGTTAACGGTAACCGTAACGGTCGCCAATTTTGATGGCGGTGCCGCGAACGATACCGTCACGCCAGTAGTAGTACTTGCTGTTGAAGGCAACCCTGCTGTTAAATTTTGCTTCCACCAAAAAATATCATCGAGCGCCAAATCCGCATATGTACACCCCTGCGCTCCAGAGCACGCATTTGCAACACCAGAACCCGCTCCACTTGCAGCATAAGTTGCCAACACAGTAGGGTTAGCACGCATACTTTCAAATAGCTCTTCAACTTTCATCATCGCAACCGAACCATATACTGAGGTTTTACCTACTTTCAAAGAAATACCCTGTAACGATGCAATACCTAACATACCAATCGATAAAATCATAAAACCGATTAATGCTTCCAGCAGAGAAAAACCTCGGCTAGCTCGGTAACGATGCACTGTTAAATTATTTATGGTGTGGCTGGACATGAAATCACCGTTGTATTATCAGAAACACGC
>JAJRZT010000087.1 GCA_024275115.1 Gammaproteobacteria bacterium | reverse complement strand
GTTACTAAAGTGGGCATCCATGCTGCACGAAATCGGCTTGCAGGTATCACACAATAATTATCACAAACACGGTGCTTACATCTTGCAAAACGCAGACATGCAGGGCTTTTCCCGACAGGAGCAGGCTTTACTGTCAGCACTCGTGTTGTCGCACCGCAGTAACTTTAGAGTTGATGCCTTTAAACAGTTGATGAAACCTTTTGTTAAAGCTGGCAAACACATCTGCGTTTTATTACGTATCGCCGTTTTACTGCACCGCGGGCGCAGTGATCAGGCTCTGCCGGAAATAACCATTACCGTCAGCAATAAAAATATAAACTTATGTTTTCCGGATGGCTGGTTAGACGAGCACAGTATGACTCTCGCCGACCTGATAAAAGAAATCAATTATCTCGACGCCGCAGGATACAAACTGAGTTTTGAATAATGTATCGTTAAGCCTTATTTTTTTACTCTGCGGATTTTTTCTGTCAGCCTGTAGCACCAGCAGCAATGTCACCAGCTTTACACCGCAGGCCGCTGAAGCAGATCAGGCTACCGTCTATATTTACCGGCCAAATCAAATGGCCAATTCATTATATTCTCCCGGACTGCTGATTAATGATGAGTTTAAACTTTACGTAAAAAATGGCCTGAATTCACGCGTATCCCTTAAGCCCGGTGAATATGTTTTCGCCTTTCAAAACGAAAAAAAGTATTCTGAACTATCACCACTTTCACTTATCTTAAAAGCTGGCTCTGTTTATTTTGTTCGCATAGACACCTCACTCAAGATTAGCGATAGCGCGCAATATGAACCCTATGCCAGAAACTTTACGCTGTCGCAAATCGATAAGTCACAGGCGACCGGAGAGATTGCCGAATGCTGTATGAATACCGCTAAAAAATCGAACCACAAACAACAGAAAAATCCGAGCAAAAATGACTCGAGCGATAGCTTCTCCATCGATAAAACACAGAACCCTTTTTCTCACTAAACACACATAAAAACACGAGCCATTATTACATCATGATCGAACTACTTATTATCTGGCTGGCAACTGCTGTCGGCCTTGGCTTTGCCACTTTATTTGTTTCCGGCATCAAGGCAAAAAACTTTCTTGCTTTTCTAATCGCGGCGGCTGTGCTTGGCATCATCAACACCTTCCTGCGTCCGGCGCTCTGGTTTTTAACCGCACCCCTGTCCGTTGTAACATTTGGAATATTCGCATTAATCATTAATGCATTAATGATTATGCTGGCAGCAGCACTGGTGCCAAACTTCGAAGTTAAAGGTTTTGGTAGTGCGTTCTGGGGAGCCGTTATCATGGCAATAATCGGCGTCATCGGCTTTATCTCAATACCACTGTTAAGTGGCGCTGATATTAACTGGTACAGTTATGAATACCATTCACAAATCCAACATTACTAACCAACCATTTTTCTCAACGGCTAGTTATCGCCACCCGATGACTTATTGATAAACATACTAAACAGGAATGCCATCATCACTAACATAAACAGTATGATGCCGATGGTTAACCAACCGGTTAAATCGTTAAATAATTCGCCAAAAACACCCATTTCAAATTCCTCTTATCAATGTTTGCAGTTTATTCAGGAAACTAGAAACAGTCTTGATACAAATCAACTATCTTGTTAAAACAGACATATGAAGGAAACCATTAAATTACAGTCTATCGACGATGAATTTTATACCCCCGAAAAATGTTTCATTATCGAGCTCTCCAACACCGAGAACGACCCCGACGCGTCTATCGCCAGGGCGCGGGTTGAGTCCGGCGTGACCACTAGCTGGCACCGGCTAAAAGGCATTATCGAACGATATTACATCATCAGCGGCAGCAGCCTGGTAGAAGTTGGCCAACTACCGCCGCAACAGATAAATGCTGGCGACACTGTGCTTATCCCTGCCATGTGCCGACAACGCATCACCAACAATGGCACTGAAGATTTACTGTTTCTCGCAATCTGTACACCGCGCTTCACCAGTGATGCTTATGAAAACCTGGAACCATCACCGCCAAAAAGCTGATAATCAACACTGGGCTTTACGTTAGAAACCTAACATTTACACACTGCGCCCGACTGCAATACCTTTAGAGTAGGCAAATAAAATAATTTTTAACAGGATGGCCCGCATGAGGCGCTTGATAACTATCCTTAATGCTATGGTGAAAAACGGAACTGTTTGGCAAGAAAAACCCGCTTAGAACTGTTGACTTTGTACCACAGTCCCTTGTTAGATTTTTTATTATTAGACGCATCATTATATTGTTTCAAGCTTTTGTTTAAGACTAGCAGTTGCAGTAAATGAAAACGCCTTACCAATCTTCATTTTAGTTAGTAATCCCATTTGAACCAATTTAAGCAAGTCTGTCCTAGCAGTATCATAAGTTACATTATGTGCTCCTCTATGGCTTTCAACATAAAATATTGCATCAGGATTTTTTAATGCTCTATTAATC
>JAJRZT010000086.1 GCA_024275115.1 Gammaproteobacteria bacterium | reverse complement strand
GAAAACTGGATCAAAGTTGCTTTTAGCGCAATGGCATTGGGGGTAGGGCTATATATTATCCCTCTGGGAATGATCGCTAATCCTGATATTATCGCATTGATCGACAATCCAATTAGTGCATTACTGATGTTTATTAAACTGGCTATCGGTTTAGGGGCTGTGTCTTACGGTCTGATTAGCAAACAGAATTTTATGGTTAGGTTAGGGCTGGCAGCCGCTGGGTTACTGGTCGTGTTTTTATAGTGGATTTCACCCTTAGAACTCAGGATGTGTTAAGTCATATTCGATAAATAATCTGCCAATTCTTCAAGTTGATTTTGATTGAATACTTTAATTCCATGTTGTTCCAGTAAGGCACTGGTGACACCCTTCCCCTTTATTTTTTTGCCACTAAAACTGCCATCATAGACTTGATGGCTTCCGCAGGATGGACTACGTTCTGTAAGAATGGCAGCCACACAGTTATTCTGTTGTGCCAGCTCTAAAGCTTTGTTTGCCCCCTCAACAAAGAATTGAGTTACATCCTGATTCTTTATGTTCATTACTCTGGCTTTTTGTTTTAACACGCTATTTCCATCACCCTTATTAATTTCTGCGGGAGAACGCGGTGTACTCATACCGCCTGCAACTTCAGGGCAAATAGATATTAGCTTTGCTTGTTTTGCCCAATGTTTAATTAATGGATGCTCTAGTAAAAGATCCGATCCGTCATAGCGCACCTTGTTTCCTAGTAAACAGGCACTAATTAAAATGTGTTGATTTTGTTTCATACAAAAAATGGTAACATCTGTTTAATGGCATTCAACTATAATACAAAGATATTTTCCACGCTGCTTGAATCACTTCGATTCCGTTTGGCGCGTCCCGATGCTTTATTGCCGTTAGCCCTGTTTGGTCTTATCACGGGTTTTTTATCTGGCGGTGTGATTGTTTTATTTCGCCTGCTTGTTGAAGGCAGTCAGGATTATTTATTACCTGGTAAAGGAGCCGAAAGCTACGAGTTGCTTCCAAGCTTCTGGCATTTTTCTTTGCCTGTTTTATCCAGCCTAATTCTTGCCTTTATTTTTTATAAATACTCAAAAGGCATTCGGGTATTGGGCATCGCGCGCGTCATGGAGCGTGTTGCCTTTCATCAGGGGTATCTAACTGCGCGTGGTTTTGTGATTCAATTAGTCGGCGCTGCTATTGCCATTATTGGCGGTCATTCTGTCGGACGAGAAGGCCCACATGCTTACCTCGGTGCTTCTGCTTCTAGCCTCTTTGGGCAGTTTTTTCGCTTACCCAATAATAGTATTCGAACTCTGGTTGCCTGTGGTGCGGCAGCGGGTATCGCTGCTTCTTTTAATACGCCGTTGGCAGGAGTGATTTTTTCGCTGGAAGTCATTATGATGGAATACGCTCTGCATAGTTTTGTTCCTGTTATGCTCTCTGCGGTTGTCGCAACTGCGCTCTCAAATACGGTATTAGGCAACGACCCTGCATTTAATATTCCCAGTTATCAGGCAACTTCACTGGCTGAACTTCCGATTGTGCTGGTTTTAGGCGTTGTTGTTGGTGCTTTTGCGGCACTCTTTAATCATATTTTAACCACCATTGCGACGCGCACTAAACACTATGAAATCTGGTGGAAGATTATTGCTGCGGGTATTCTAATTGGCATCATCGGTAGCTTCCAGCCTGAAATTCTCGGCATTGGTTACGATACAGTCAACCAGAGTTTACGAGGCAATTATGTCTTGAATACTCTGATTGGCTTGGCGCTAATCAAAATATTTGCCACCAGTATTAGTATCGGGCTAGGCATTCCTGGTGGCATG
>JAJRZT010000085.1 GCA_024275115.1 Gammaproteobacteria bacterium | reverse complement strand
TGTTATTTTCTTTATACTATACGTCACTTGGGAGCCTCTCTTGCTTTGATGTTAGTTGCAAAAGATCTGATCTTGATTGGCCTCCCAAGTTCCCTAACTGCTCAGGGATTTGGAACTTTTATTTAGATTCCCCGTCCGCTTGCGGTGGGCACAAAACCGTTGGGGTTTCCAAAGGGGAGGAAGCGGAGCTCTCCCCTTTGGTCGTTAGCGGGGTACGGTGCATACCCCGTTGACGATATATAATTGATTAATGAATACGGGCTCCCCTGGTACTAGACATATTATTTGCAAGGAATTAATAGAGTAGGATTTTTGGTATACCTTAGTATTTCACTAGGGGATTAATATCTGCGTTGAATTAAGGTATACTGCGGTTCGTTTTTTTCCGATTCTTAACAATGACAGAATAAATCAGGTGCAGTATGACAATTTCATCCTTTAAACCAACGCCACGTACATTAATGGGGCCCGGCCCTTCTGACGTTTCTCCTCGAGTGCTTGAAGCGTTGGCGCGTCCAACCATTGGCCATCTCGACTCTGAATTTGTATCCATGATGGATGAAATGAAGCAACTATTACAGTATGCGTTTAAAACAAAAAATGAACTGACTTTTCCTGTCTCTGCACCGGGTTCAGCGGGCATGGAAACCTGTTTTGCTAATTTAGTTGAACCGGGTGATAAAGTGATTGTTTGCCAGAATGGTGTGTTTGGCGGGCGGATGAAAGAAAATGTTACCCGCTGTGGTGGTATCGCCGTGATGGTTGAAGACGAATGGGGTAAAGCGGTTGATATTGCTAAACTAGAGCAGGCCTTAAAAGACAACCCCGATGCAAAAATTGTCGCTTTTGTGCATGCAGAAACATCAACCGGTGCGCAGTCAGATGCAAAGGCATTAACGGCATTGGCTCATCAATATGATTGTCTGGTGATAGTGGACGCGGTTACTTCGTTAGCGGGCACCGAGTTACGAGTAGACGACTGGGGCATTGATGCAATTTATTCTGGCACCCAAAAATGTTTGTCTGCGCCTCCCGGTTTATCGCCGGTGAGTTTTAATGAGCGTGCTGCCGAAGTGATTAAAAATCGCAAAACGCCAGTACAAAGCTGGTTTTTAGATTTAAGCCTTGTAATGGGCTATTGGGGCAGTGGTGCAAAGCGTGCTTACCACCACACTGCACCAGTGAATAATTTATATGGCCTGCATGAGTCGCTGGTTGTTTTACAGGAAGAAGGCATTGAAAACTCATGGGCACGTCATGCCAAAATGCATCTTGCATTACGAGCGGGCATTGAAGCGCTGGGGCTGGAATTTATTGTTGATGAAGCCGATCGTTTACCCCAGCTTAATGCCGTGACCATTCCTGATGGTGTGGACGATGCAGCGGTACGTGCAAAACTATTAAACGATTATAATCTGGAAATTGGTGCAGGTTTAGGCGCGTTAGCCGGTAAAGTGTGGCGTATTGGTTTAATGGGTTTTGGATGTAATGCAAAGAACATTGAATACTGTTTAAATGCACTGGATGAAGTGTTAACGGGGATGGGCGCAAAAATTAATAGCGGCGTTGCCGTTGATGCAGCTAAGGCTAAGCTAACTTGATAGATGTTTTTTAAATAACCTCAGTTTCATATAAGTAGCCCGGATGCAGCGAAGCGAAATCCGGGAAGGTTGAGGGCTGCTTCCTGGATTGTATTTTATTCTATCCAGGCTACTTGCTAAACGATAAGCTGGGCAGGCTCTCCTTCGTGGTTAATTATTTTTTAAATAAGCTTGAAAAACCCGGCCAAAAATAAAAGCACCAGAATGCCGGAAATGATAAACGCAAATTTGGCATAGGGGTTGTTATTTTTTCGTAAAGCAAAGCCAACCCATGTGCTGAGTGCGACCAGAATAAGAAGTAAAACGAGAGCGCGCATATTTATATTGTAAACTCAGTTGATTAATTACTCCATAAGTTTTACCAATACTACAAACACAAGGCAAGCGATTATTATACTGCCGGAGTACTTGATGATTTGCGTATATGCTTCGGCACGGCGGAGACACTCTTCTTGAGCCTGAATTTTACTGATAAACGGGTTACAGGCAGGCGCCTTGTGTGTGCTCCTTACCAGATTATTTAATGCCGTTTTAGTCAGTTGCCCCGGTGTTACAGCTGCGGTTTGATAGTGGTTGTCCATTTTAAGCGTCCTTATCATAAAAATATCAGTAGGGCGAGTATAGCGATTATGCGAACAGGACGACAGTTAACCTCATGATTTTAAATGTAAATTACAACACCATCACAGTTTGAAAAAATGTTTTATACATCCCTTGAAAGACAGGGGTTGTTACCCCATTTATCTAACTACACACGCAAAACATAATTCTAATGTTGTCACAGATTTAAGAAATATTTTCAGGAGCAATA
Organism: Gammaproteobacteria bacterium; assembly: GCA_024275115.1. GTDB lineage: Bacteria > Pseudomonadota > Gammaproteobacteria > UBA6429 > Thiohalophilaceae > SZUA-37. Next base: position 17,605 of record JAJRZT010000085.1, on the reverse strand, counting down.
AATGACCGTGGACACTCAAAAAGAAACACTCAGTTTTCAAACTGAAGTAAAACAGCTACTTAATTTAATGATTCATTCCCTGTACTCCAACAAGGAAATCTTTATTCGTGAGCTTATTTCAAATGCCTCGGATGCGTGCGATAAATTACGTTTTGAAGCGCTTAAGAACGATGCTTTATTTGAAAATGAGCATGACTTGAAATTAATCATTGATGTCGACAAAGAAGCACGAACAATTTCGGTGTTGGACAATGGCATTGGCATGAACCGCCAGGAAGTGATTGACAACATCGGTACGATTGCGAACTCAGGCACGAAGAAATTTTTAGATACACTCTCCGGCGATCAGGCAAAAGATGCCCGAATGATTGGCCAGTTTGGTGTGGGTTTTTATTCATCGTTTATTGTTGCCGATAAAGTAACGGTTGAAACACGTCGTGCAGGTGATGCTGTTGACCAGGGTGTTCGCTGGGAATCTGCAGGTGAAGGTGAGTTTAGTTTGGAGAATATCGAGCTTGAGAACCGTGGTACTAAAATCATCCTGCATATGCGTGAAGGTGAAGATGAATTTTTAGAAGATATGCGTTTACGCACAACGGTTAACCGTTATTCTGACCATATTGAAATGCCAATATCTATGTATAAACTGGATGATAAAGGCAAGAAAACCGATGAACTTGAAGCGGTAAATAAAGCATCGGCTTTATGGAAGCGCAGCAAGTCGGATATTACCGATGAAGAGTATAAGGAATTTTATAAAAGTGTGGCCTATGATTTTGAAGATCCCATGCACTGGTTACATAACCAGGTAGAAGGCACCCAGTCATACACAACCTTGTTTTATATTCCTAAACGCGCACCGTTCGATTTATATGAGCGTGAAAAGCAAAATGGCATAAAACTGTATGTTAAACGTGTTTTTATTATGGACGATGCTGAACAGTTAATGCCAAGTTATTTACGCTTTGTAAAAGGTATTGTTGATTCAGATGATTTGCCTCTGAACGTATCACGAGAAATTTTACAGAAGAACAAACAGATTGATGCGATTAAAACCGGCTCAGTTAAAAAAATCCTTAGTGCGATAGCCAAGATTGCAAAAGACGATACAGAAAAGTATGCATCGTTCTGGAGTGAGTTTGGTAATGTTATAAAAGAAGGCATGGCCGAAGACTTTGCTAACAAAGACAAAATAGCCAAGCTACTGCGTTTCGCCTCAAGTAATAATGATTCCGATGTGCAAAATGTATCACTGGACGATTATCTTGGTCGCATGAAAGAAGGTCAGGACAAAATTTATTACATCACGGCAGAAAGCTATACCGCAGCTAAAAATAGCCCACATCTTGAATTCTTTAAAAAGAAAGGCATCGAAGTGTTATTGATGTTCGACCGTGTCGATGAATGGATGATGTCTTACTTTAACGAGTTTGAAGATAAAAAACTGGTGTCGGTTGCCAAAGGTGAACTTGACCTGGGCGAACTCGAAGATAAGGAAGACAAGAAAAAAGCGAAAAAGGTTGAAAAAGAATTTAAAGATCTTGTTGCTAAAATGAAAGAAGCACTGGATGGTAAAGTCAAAGAAGTGCGGGTGTCGCATCGTTTAACCGATTCACCGGCCTGTTTAGTGGTGGAAGAACAGGATATGGCGGTGAGCATGCAAAAAATTCTTAAGCAAGCCGGTCATACGGTGCCAACCGTTGAGCCTATTCTGGAAATTAATCCAGGGCATCCACTGGTTAAAGTGCTGGAAGACGATTCAAAAGCAGAGCAATTTAGTGATTTAACGTTGACTTTATTTGAACAAGCCATGCTCAGTGAAGGCGGCCAGTTGGAAGATCCATCCGGTTTTGTGTCCAGAATGAATAAGCTGTTAATACAGTTTGCTAATTAAAACGTAGCATTACAGTTAAAAGCGGCTGTTAGGGTTAATCCTGACAGCCGCTTTTTTATGCCTGAAATATCCCTGATATGATAAACAGGGTAGTAGGCATGCTATTTTATTGTGAGTATTATTTATGGTGTGTTAATTAGCTGGCTGTTTGCATGGGGGTACCGATAAAAAATACACTTTATGGTTATAAAACAAATAGTTTGGCGACAAGTGTTTGATTCTGATGGGTAAAAGGTTGGCACTATTTGAAATTGAGGTTTAAGTCCCTGTTTTCTAGTATTGGGTCAGAAAAACTTGTACAATACCCCAGTACTTTGGTCTAATACTGAAATCATTCATTCCCTGTCTTAAGATGGATGCTGTGGTGGGGGGATAGGCAAGGAGGATGATTAAGTTATACTTAATTCAGGGAGAATAATAATATGATCACAGAAAAGCGCAGGCATCGTCGAATACCTTTTGGTCGGCCAGTGAGTGTGAGTAATTTTTCGGGTGAAAAAACAACCATGAAAGCGGTCGATTTTTCACTGGAAGGGGTTTGTTTTGCATCGGATAATCCAAAAACCGTGGGTGATATTTTAACGGTGACAATGAACATTGCACCAGCAGGAAAAGTTAAGGTTATTCAGGCGAAAGGTGAAATTGTTTATCGTTATTATGATGAACATGAATATTTAATGGGTATGCGGTTTTATCAGGATAACTGATTGTTAGTTTAATCTAAATTCCCCGTCCGCTTGCGGCGGGCACAAAACCGTTGGGGTTTCCAAAGGGGAGAAGCGGAGCTCTCCCCTTTGGTCGTCAGCGGGGTGCATACCCCGTTGACGATATATAATTGATTTTTTTTGGTGTGAGTATTATTTAGTATGACTGTACAGAGTGAGATAGAAACAAAATTGGCAACAGGCATTAATGCATTACATATGGACGTGGTTAATGAAAGCAGTAACCATAATGTCCCGGCCGGTTCAGAGTCGCATTTTAAAGTTGTGCTGGTTTCTGAAGATTTTGATGGTAAACCATTATTAGCACGGCATCGTATAGTGAATAAAATTCTTGAAGAAGAGCTTCAGGGTAAAATTCATGCACTTGCTTTGCATACCTATACCGAGCCTGAATGGCAGGATGCTTTTGGTACGGCACCTATGTCTCCGCCATGTCTTGGTGGTGGTAAGTCATAACTGGAAATCCTTTCTTTCGTTAATATTTTGTTTGGTTTAACGATAAAGTACAAAGCACTTTCTTGTGGTAGTGCCTCAGCGGATAAATCGGTAACGGTGCCGCATGTTTTTGCATCGTAGATAAAACCCCATTAGAATTTATAGTCGCATTTTTTGTATAAGCATTATGTTATGAGTATTAAAGTGTGAATATCCGATTAGATAAGTGGCTGTGGGCTGCTCGTTTTTATAAAACACGTAAGCTGGCGACAGAGGCAGTGCAAGGTGGGCATGTGCATGTTGTTGATCAAAATAAGGGCAGCCGAGTAAAACCATCGCGCTCTTTGAATATGGGTGAAACGCTGGTTATTACAAAAGGTTTGTATAAATTTACCATTGAGGTTTTACAGCTGTCTGATAAACGCGGTTCGGCTACCATTGCACAACAGCTTTATCAGGAAACAGCAGAAAGTATAGCGCAACGAGAAACGGTAAGTTTACAGCGTAAGGCACAGAACATAGCGGCACCCAGAAAGAGACCGGATAAACGGGAACGCGCGCGCATCATTCGTTTTAAAAACAAGTTTGCAGAGTAACTATTATGGTTAAAGCGAATTTTCGCCCCGTTACACCGTTATTGGCAGCCGATGCAATTATTGAGCTAACCGATGATGATAATCAAACCGGCATTGTACTGATCGAACGAAAAAACCCGCCCTATGGCTGGGCTATTCCCGGTGGCTTTGTGGACGTGGGTGAAACAGTTGAACAGGCCGCGATTCGTGAAGCAAAAGAAGAAGTATGTCTGGATGTTAAGCTGCAATGTTTGCTTGGCCTTTATTCTGATCCGGCGCGTGATACTCGTGGTCACACGGCAACGGCCATTTATATTGCAACAGCAACGGGTACACCAACAGCCGCAGACGATGCAAAAACGGTGGCGGTATTTAATCTTAATGCATTGCCAACGGAGCTGGCTTTTGACCATGCCAAAGTCTTGCAAGATTACCTGCGCTATAAAAAATCAAAAAAAGTTAAATCATTAACATGAGCTCTGATAAGTTTTCTCAGAGTGACGATCAGTTGGTTACTATAAAAAGGCGAAAAAATTTATTAATACTTTTTCTGTTCTTGTTTGTAATAGTAATTATTTTTATGTGGACTGTTTTTTCGGGTTATTCTGATTCATCAACGGTAAAGAAAAAAGATTATTTACTTCGATTTAATTTGGCTGAATTAGTACCAGGTGAAGTGCGAATTATTCAACACAAAGGTCTTCCTGTTGTTGTAATGCATCGTGAACAGCAAGATTTAAAACAGTTACTGGCCATTCGTTCGGGGTTAATGGATCCTGATTCAAATAAAAGTGCGCAGCCGACATTCGCAAAAAATTATCATCGGTCATTAAAGCCTGAATATTTTATAGCTTATGCGGTTAACCCCTTGTCTGGTGCAGATATAAACTACCGTCTGGAAAGCTATCAGCATAATTTAAAAAAAGAAAGATTATGGTATGGAGGTTTTTCTGAAAAACGAACGGGCTATCTTTATGACAAAGCCGGTCGTATTTATAAACAGAATGGTTCCGATAATACACCGCGTTATAACCTGTATATTCCTAACTACAAAGTAACCGCAAATAATCAGCTTTATGTGTATACCTTGAAAGAGCTTGATTTTGACTAGTTTTAATTATAAATAGCCTTGAAATAAGCTATTTTGTCACTATTTAGTACGTTCGAATAAATAAATTAACCGGAGCAGCCCATGGCAACCATTGAGCTAAATAAAGATAACTTTAAAAATACTATTGAAAACAATGACTTTGTGATTGTTGATTTCTGGGCACCCTGGTGTGGCCCTTGTCAGGGTTTTTTACCGGTTTATGAAGAATTGTCTGAAAAGTACCCTGATATTGTTTTTGCCAAAGTTAATACCGAAGACGAGCAGGAACTGGCAGCCGGTTTTCAGATCCGTTCTATTCCAACTCTGATGATGTTTCGTGAGCAGGTTATTCTTTATTCAGAAGCCGGTGCCCCACAAAAAACACAATTAGAAGAATTGATTGAAAAAGCCCATGGCCTGGATATGGCCGATGTGCATAAGCAGATGGAAGAAGGGGAAAAAGACAGCTGAATATATAAAGGCGGTTAACCACAACGGACACGATGGACACAACGAAATAAATATTATTTTAATTTGGAAATCGAAGATATCAAGTAACCTGAATTCAAGTAATTCAATTTACCCTACCAATAAACATAATTTTTTAAACCTTTTACGTTGTGCCCGTTGTGGTTAATTTAAAATTAAATGAGTCCTTCAAAAGGCTGTATATCAATAACATCACCTGGATTAACCGTGCCACTCTCAGACGGAATAATCGCAAAGCAATTTGCTAAACTCATTCCGCTTAATATATGTGACGCTTGCATGCCAACACCTTTTACAATGAGTTCACCCTTTTCATCGTAACTAAAAATAGCGCGTTGAAAATCGAGTCGTCCGGGGCGCTTGTAAAAAGGTTCGGTGGCGCGTGCTTTTGCAATGACGGGCATGTAGTTCTGGTTGCCGCTTAGATGTTGAATGGCGGGTAAGCCAAGCTGGTAGTATGTTGCCATTACTGAAACAGGGTTGCCCGGTAAGCCAATAAACATCGCTTGTTTTACTTTACCAAAGGCCAGCGGCTTGCCGGGTTTGATGGCGAGTTTCCAGAAGTTTATCTGGCCGAGTTTTTCTAGTGTTTCTTTTACATAGTCGGCATCGCCTACTGATACTCCACCAGATGTAATAATCACGTCCGATTGATCGGCAGCGGTTAAAAAAGCGGCTTCAATTTTTTCTCTATCGTCCGGAATAACGCCCATGTCCGTAATTTCAACATTTAATTTTTGCAGCATGCCAAAAATAGTGTAGCGGTTACTGTCATAAATTTGCCCGTCTTCTAATGTTTCACCCAGTCCTTTTAGTTCGTCACCAGTTGAAAAAAAACTGACTTTTAATGGCCTTAGAACCTTAACGGTTGCTACACCGAGTGAAGCGAGTAACCCCATCTCGGCTGCATTTATTAATTTTCCTTTTTTTAATACGCTGTCGCCCTGTTTTAAATCTTCGCCAGCACAGCGGACATTTTGTTCTGCTTTATGGCCACTGGAAATAATAATGTTGTCATCTTCTTTAGTGATGTGTTCCTGCATGATCACGGTATCGGTGCCGTCCGGTACTTTCGCGCCGGTCATAATACGAATGCACTGGTTTTCTTTTACCTCACCAACATAAGGTTTGCCCGCCCAGGATGTGCCAACCAGTTTGAATTTTTTGGGTTCTGCTTCAGGTAAATCATGGGCGCTTACAGCATAACCATCCATCGCTGAGTTTTTATAGTTCGGTACATTGATAGGTGAAGTAATATCTTCAGCAACAATTGAACCATAAGAATCCATAATGCCAACTTTAATACTATCGGTAACAGGGGTGATACTCTCCAGCATTTTTGTCCGAGCTTGTTGCAACGTTAACAAGCCTGCAAGTAAGTTAGTGCTGTCACAACCACCTGAAGTGGTTTGGATGGGTTTAGGTGTAATGTTAACAGGAATTTCTTTCATGGTTGAGAGTCTGCTTAGGTGGTTATTTAGTGAGGTTGGTGAGTTTATCAGGAGATAATATTATCTCATAGCTTAAGGTAGGCAACATTATTTAAATGCTTTTATGTAGCTTAATATAAAAGCAGTAATTTCATCAGGGTTATTCATGTTTAGCCCCGGTAGTTTTTCAGGCAGTGCTAGTTCGATGTCACTGATGACCGCAATAACATTCGAATCATCTGGATAAATAAAGGGTTGTGGGTGGTCGCTGCGATTAATCTCTATTTTAGGATAGGCTGCATGTTTAAAACCTTCAACCAATATTAAATCAAGCTTATCAGTTTGTAACGATTTTAAACACTGATCTAAGTCAGGTTCTTTTTCAATATTCTGGTTTTCAATAATGAGTGCCTGACGGGTATTGGAAGCAATCAGTACTTGTTGTGCACCGGCTTTGCGAAGCCGATAACTGTCCTTGCCGGGTATATCAATGTCAAAGTTATGGTGTGCATGTTTAATCAAACCGACACGGGTATTGTTTTCATTTAGTAGCGGAATAAGTTTTTCAAGTAGGGTGGTTTTGCCTGTGCCGCTGTAGGCAACAAAACCGAGCAGTGGGATTGTTTTATTCATTGCATTGTAACTTTTCTATTTGAATTAAGTCTTCAGGTGTATTGATATTATAAAATGTATACGGTGTGTCATTAAAGTCAACGATAACAGGATTATGTTGTTTCAGCCATATTTGTGCTTTACGTTCACCGCGTGTAATAAATTCATCCAGTGAGTTAAATAAGGTTTTGTGCACCAGCATAAAGACATTTTGCAGGCGGTTATTACTTTTCGCAACGGCAACGAGTGAGTCAGATTGGGAAAGTGCGGCTGACAACCTTTCTACATAGTCCGTTGGGAAACACGGTGTGTCACAGGCAACGCTTGCCAGCCACTGCTTATCTAGATTTTTAAGTGCTGCATGAATACCGGCTAATGGCCCAGGGTAATCTGAAAAAACATCCTGAACACAGCGTGCTCCTAGTTTTTGATAATCGCCCAGGTGCCGGTTTGCACTGATTAAAACAGTGTTTACTTGAGGAGCAAGGCGGCTAATGGCATGTTCAGCCAGTGTGCTTCCTTGAAAAGGGATAAGCCCCTTATCCTGGTTGTTAAATCGTTGTCCTCGGCCACCGGCAAGAATTAACCCACTGGTATTGTCTCTAGTTGGTATTGGTGCGTGATTTAAGTGCATGTTTTGTATAGTGTTGTCTGTTATTGGTGAATAGGCATAATTGTTGCAGTTTTATCAATGTGATAGCAAGCTATTAAAAGGTAATACTATGAAAATTGATACATCGTTCGATTCTGCTTTTTTGCAACTGCAAAATGGAGTAAACAAAGCCACTAAAGCCGCCAGTGAGGTACTAAAAGCGGTGGGGGCAGAAAAGGCAAAAGAACCGGATGCAGGCAGTGGTGGTGCAGCGTCGAGTCGGGAGGGGGCTGGCGGGATTAACGTTTCGGCTTAAAGCCTTGCTTTAATCGTTCCTCAGCGCCCACTCAATGTGTTCGCTCACCAGCTCGGACGCTGCATCGAGTTTGGCGGTCAGTGCCTGTTTTATTTCTGTGTCATTTGGGTTGGCTGCTAGTGCATTGCCTAAGGCAACCGCAATATTTCTTAACCAGGCATCGTAGCCGATACGTCGAATGGCGCTGCCCTGTAAATTATCCAGAAATTCTTTTTCACTCCAGTTAAATAAACGCAGTAGCTCAATATTGTTTAAGTCGTGGCGGGGTTTAAAACCCTGCTCGCCTGTTTGTTTTGCAAAACGATTCCAGGGGCAGAATAGCTGGCAGTCGTCACAGCCATAAATGCGATTCCCAATTTGGCGACGAAATTCTTCCGGGATAGGGCCTTTATTTTCGATAGTTAAATAGGAAATGCATTTACGGGCATCGAGCTTATACGGCGCAATAAAAGCATTGGTTGGGCAAATATCTAAACAGCTTGTGCAAGTACCACAATGATTTTCGGCCGGTGCGTCAACCGGCAAAGGTAAGTTAATATAAAGTTCACCAAGAAAAAACCAGGAGCCGGTTTGCTTTTGTAAGAGATTAGTGTGTTTGCCTATCCAGCCCAGGCCGGCTTTTTCGGCAATGGCTTTTTCAAGCACGGGTGCGCTGTCAACAAAAGCACGAAAGCCCAACTCACCGGTGACCTTTAATATTTTATCAGCAAGCTGCTGCAAACGTTTGCGTAATAGTTTGTGGTAATCGCGGCCTAAGGCATAACGTGAAATATAGGCCTGGGTGGGCTGAGCTAGCAAGTCGATACAGTCTTGTGCTGGTTCAGATAAATAATCCAGCCGTACGCTGATAACACGTAAGGTACCAGGCACCAGTTCTTCCGGTCGGCTGCGTTTACTGCCATGCCGTGCCATCCATTCCATTTCGCCATGGTAACCCTGAGCCAGCCAGTTTAATAAGGTAGTTTCTGCTTCTGATAATTCGGTATCGCTAATACCAACATGTTGAAAGCCCAGTTCATTGCCCCAGCGCTTAATATCGACTGTTAGTGTTTTAAGCTGTTGCGGGTTTAATGTGGGTGTCGGGTGTGTTGGCATGTTTTTACGGGATGTTTTTTTAATCGGACAGCGGCTATGATACAGGGTATGGAACCATTATCTCAAAATATCTATACGGCGGCACAGGTAAAAGAACTGGACCGCTATGCGACGGACGCTTTCAATATATCGGGCAATGTGTTGATTGAACGTGCGGGTGAAGCGGCTTTTCAGTTTATTGTCTCAAAATGGCCGCAATGTAAGCGCTTACTGGTTTTATGCGGTAGTGGTAATAATGCGGGTGATGGTTTTGTGGTGGCACGCCTGGCGAGTGAACAGGAATTTGATGTTCGGGTATTGCAGGTGGGGGATGAAAACAAGCTGCAAGGCGATGCCCTGGCCGCTCAGCAGCGTTTGCTCGGCAGTGGTGTCACGCCTGTTACGTTTACAGAAATGTTGGGTGAAGAAGATTATGATCTTATCGTTGATGCCATGTTGGGTACCGGTGTGCATGGCGATATTGCTGGCAAATATGCCGTGGCCATTAATGCACTAAATGCGCAAACGAAGCCGGTATTTTCAATTGATATTCCTTCAGGCTTAAATGCCGATACCGGTATACCGCGGGGTATTGCGGTAAAGGCCACCAGAACACTGACTTATGTTGGCCTGAAACAGGGATTGGTAACCGGTGATGGCCCCGAATACAGTGGTGAAGTTTTATTCAGTGACTTAAAGCTGCCAAAAGCACTTTATGATATGCGCAGCCCGGCAGGTTATCGGCTGGACTATGCGCATTTAAGCCCGTTGTTACCCAAACGCTTACGCAATACACATAAAGGCGATTTTGGCCATGTGGTATTAATTGGCGGTGCGCCGGGCATGCCCGGTGCCATTCGTTTAGCCGGTGAAGCGGCAGCAAGAGTGGGAGCAGGGCGCGTCACCATTGTGACTCATCCTGAGCATGCCGTAAGTTTAAACGCAACGCGCCCCGAACTGATTTGTTATGGCATTACTCATGTTGAAGATATTCAGCCCTTGTTATCTTTAGCTTCGGTAGTGGGGATTGGGCCGGGGTTGGGGCAGTCTAAATGGGCACAGGATTTATTGGTGATGGCAATGGACTCCGGCTTGCCGATGGTCGTTGATGCCGATGCCCTTAATTTGCTGGCCGAATCAAACCAGCATTATGACAACTGGATACTGACCCCGCATCCCGGTGAAGCAGGGCGTTTGTTAGGCTTATCGACCGCTGAAATTCAGCGAAACCGCTTTAAAAGTGTCGATGATATTAGTAAACAATTTGGCGGCATTGCGGTTTTAAAAGGGCTCGGTTCACTGATTAAATCGCAGCATGGTCTGCCGAGTGTTTGCCCCTATGGTAATCCGGGCATGGCAAGTGGTGGCATGGGCGATGTACTCACAGGCATTATTAGTGGCTTAATCGCACAAGGCTTGTCCAATCAGCAAGCAGCCGAGCTGGGTGTGGTGATACATAGCAAAGCCGGTGACGAAGCCGCAAAAGCGGTGGGTGAACGCGGCATGCTCGCATCAGACTTAATGAGCTGGACTCGTCGTCTGGCTAATCCCAAACTTTAATTTTAAATGGTAAACTTAACTTTTTTGTTATGCAGCAACTCGATACCGTTTTAAACAGCGCCGAACAAACCGAAGCCTTTGCTGCAAAGCTTGCCGCTGCCGTTACGGCACCTTGCTTTATTGCCTTGCAAGGTGAGCTGGGGGCGGGCAAAACCACCTTTGCACGGGGTTTTTTACAGGCTCTGGGGCATTCGGGAACGGTAAAAAGCCCAACCTATACTATTTTAGAACCGTATCAAATTGGCGAGTGGGTAATACACCATTTTGACTTATACCGCCTGGCCGATCCGGAAGAACTGGAGCTGATCGGTGCGCATGAAATGTTTGAAGAAAATTGCATTAACCTGATTGAATGGCCCGAGCAAGGCGAGGGCTGGTTACCGGAAATGGACTTGTGGCTAAAAATAGAATATCGGGATCAAGCTCGACGATTTTTTTTATCCGCAACAAGCCAACGCGGCGAACGTATTCTGGCTGCAATGCCTGTCGATTAAACAGGCGCTTTGTGCGCGTATAGTACTGTAATCCGGTTAAATTAAATAAAAACCCAGCTATGCTTAAAGAGAGTGCACTATAAAAACATTGTCGTTGCAAAATGGGGTATTGGTGTGGATAACGAAAGCGAAAAAAAACTCTTTGCGGAACCGGGTCATGAACTGACAGATAAACCTGAAGATCCGTTTATAGACTTTCTTCATAATATAATACGGGTTGCCGTAAAAATACTGGCGGTATTAATGGTTGCCGTGATTGTCTGGGGTATTGGCGATGTTGTTTATGTTTTGTATCAACGTCTGGTGGAACCGCCTTTTTTATTGTTAAGTATCAGCGATATTCTGGCAACCTTTGGCGCTTTCCTTGCGGTACTCATTGCTATCGAAATCTTTATTAATATTACCCTCTATCTGAAAACAGATGTGATCCCGGTGAGGCTGGTCGTTGCCACTGCGCTAATGGCGATTTCACGTAAAGTTATTATTTTTGACTTTGAAAAAATTACGCCAGAGTTTGTACTGGCAACAGCCGCTGTTGTTCTGGCTTTAGGAATAACATATTGGCTTATCAGTAAAAAGATTTAGAGTTATAATAAGGTAGAGGTGTCCAGATGAAAGACCTGCTCACATGGATATTGAATGCTGCCATTACTCAATGGTTGATCGTTGCGGTTTTGCTTGTTGTGGCTGCGTTGGCGATACATTATACAATAGTAAGTTTTAAAATACGGAATCGTCAAACGGATAAACCGGTTTTGGCTGTAGAAAACTGGCATACCGAAAGTACAGAAACCATTTTTGAGCAGCTTAAATCTTCATCTGACGGGTTATCGAAACACGAAGCAACTAACCGGCTTGCCAAACATGGGCCGAACCGACTGCCTGAAACAGGTACACGCAGTTCGTTACTGCGATTTTTATATCAATTCCATAATGTTTTAATCTACGTATTGATCGTTGCCGGTGTGGTGACCGCCATGCTGGGGCATACGGTGGACGCCAGCGTGATTTTTGCGGTGGTGTTGCTCAACGCGATGATCGGGTTTGTGCAGGAGGGGAAGGCTGAAAATGCCTTGAAAGCCATCAGGCAAATGCTGTCGCCGAATGCCATGGTGTTGCGAGAGGGCAGGCAACTCACCATTCAGGCTGAAGCATTGGTGCCGGGTGATATTGTGTTGTTGCAATCAGGAGATAAAGTGCCGGCTGACTTGCGTCTATTCCGGGTTAAGGGGCTGCAAATTCAGGAGTCGGCATTGACCGGCGAGTCGATGGCGGTCGAAAAGATCATCGATCCGGTTGCCCGGGACGTTGTACTCGGTGACCGCCGTTGCATGGCGTATTCAGGCACACTCGTTAGTCATGGCCAGGGCAGCGGGGTGGTGGTTACAACCGGCGCACAAACCGAGATCGGTCGCATTAGCACGCTGGTTTCAGAAGTGGAGACTGTTACAACACCGTTGCTACGCCAAATGGCTCAGTTTGGCCGATGGCTTACCGTTGTTATTCTAATTATTGCCGTTATCACCTTCGCATTTGGTGTTTTGCTTCGTGATTATGCCACCGCGGATATGTTTCTTGCCGCCGTTAGTCTGGCGGTGGCCGCCATTCCTGAAGGACTGCCGGCTATTATGACCATCACACTGGCAATCGGAGTGCAGCGTATGGCACGGCGTAATGCCATTATTCGCAGACTGCCAGCGGTTGAGACATTAGGAGCCGTGACGGTGATTTGTTCCGACAAAACCGGCACCCTGACCCGCAACGAAATGACAGTACGAACCATTGTCACGTCGAATAATGCATTTAAGCTTAGTGGCACCGGCTACGATCCCCATGGGGCTATCTCACTGGCGGGGCGGGACGTTTTGCTCGAAGAATGCCCATTGTTGATGGAGGTGCTGCGTGCAGCCGTACTCTGTAATGATGCTTCATTGGAAGACAATAACAATACATGGCAGGTTCATGGTGACCCGATGGAAGGGGCGTTATTAATATCCGGTTTAAAAGCAGGCCTGGATATTGACGTTGAGGCTAAACAATACCCGCGCACCGACCTTATCCCTTTTGAGTCCGAACACCGTTTTATGGCAACGCTGCACCATAGCCATAGTGGTGATGCTTTTATCTTCCTCAAAGGGGCGCCTGAACGTGTACTGGATATGTGTACTCAACAGAGAACGCGTGATGGTGAACAACCGTTGGATAAAAATTACTGGTTAAGTTGTATTGATGAAATGGCACAGCAAGGCCAGCGTGTACTCGCCATTGCGGTTAAGGCTGTTAGTCATGAACAAAGAGAGCTGACTTTCAATGACGTTGACGATGAGCTGATATTGCTGGGCTTGTTTGGATTAATTGACCCACCTCGTGACGAAGCCATTGAAGCCGTACAAGTCTGTGCTCGGGCTGGTATTCGGGTGAAGATGATCACCGGGGATCACGCCGCCACTGCACTTGCCATTGCCCGGCAATTAAAGCTCACCAATACCAATAATGCACTTACCGGGCAGGAACTTGAATTAATGAGCGAGGCGGAGTTACGCCAACGCATACAGAATGTGGACGTGTATGCGCGTGTTAACCCTGAGCACAAGCTGCGTTTAGTTAAATTATTACAGGAGTTGGGTCTGATTGTGGCGATGACAGGGGATGGTGTTAATGATGCGCCAGCCCTGAAGCGTGCCGACGTGGGAACGGCAATGGGGCACAATGGCACCGAAGCCGCCAAGGAAGCCGCTGAAATGGTATTGGCTGATGATAATTTTGCTTCCATCACGCATGCTGTGGAAGAAGGCCGCACGGTATATGACAACCTTAAAAAAGCCATTCTTTTTATTTTGCCAACCAATGGTGGCCAGGCGTTGATTATCCTTGCCGCTGTTGCCTTAGGTTTTCAGCAGTTACCGTTAATACCGGTGCAGATACTTTGGGTGAATATGGTAACCACGGTTACTTTGGCATTGTCGTTGGCATTTGAACCACCTGAACACAATGTCATGCGCCGCCCGCCGCGCAATGTCCGCGAACCGATACTCACTTACCACCTGATCTGGCGGGTTGCCTTTGTTTCAGTTATTTTAATGGGGGGTACTTTTGGTCTTTTCTTCTGGGAGATGGAGCGAGGTGCCAGCATTGAACACGCACGTACGGTGGCGGTAAACACACTGGTGATGTTTGAGATATTTTATTTGTTCAACTCACGCTATATTGCAGAATCGATATTTAAACGGGGCGGGTTTACCGGCAACCGTTATGTGCTGATAGCCATTGGGGTGCTGGTTGTTCTTCAGCTTGGCTTTACCTACTTCACTCCAGTGCAGTCCTTGTTCGGCACCACAGCCATTGGCATCGATATCTGGTTTCGTATCCTGCTGGTTTCTTCCTCTGTTTTATTTTTGGTTGAACTGGAAAAATACATTGTTCGGCGTATAGAAAAAAAACATCGGCCCGGTTTGCGTTAAGTTTAAACACAAGCCGAGCCGCTTGCTTTATTTAGCATCTTCTTCGGGCTTTTTTTTATTGGGGGTCAGGTCTTGCCCCGTGCCCTCTCTATTCAGACGATTCATTACATGGGTGAGCCGAAAGGCAAAAGGCAAGACCTGACCCTGAGGGACACAAAGGGGAGAAGCGGAGCTCACCCACGTTGGTCGTCAGCGGGGTGCATACCTCGTTGACGATTTATAATTGATACGTAAGCCGAGCCGGGCGCGTTATTTAGCATCTTCTTCGGGCTTTTTTTCTGCAGTAAAAAACAACCAGAGAAAACCCGAAATACCAGCAACAGCAGAGGCAATCAGGATGCCGGATTTAGCCATCAACAAATTTTCTGGCTGGCCGGCAAAGCCCAGTTCGGCAATAAATATCGACATGGTAAAGCCAATGCCGCCCATCAGCGATGCGCCGATAATATGCTTGAAGTTGATACCTTTAGGTAGCGTGGTAAAGCCCAGCTTGACGGCAATCCATGAGAACCCGGCAATGCCAACGAGCTTGCCAATGACCAGACCACCTACAATGCCTTGCGAAACCGGATGCGTGAGGATATCACCAAAAGAAGACCAGTCGACCGGTATCCCCGCATTGGCTAGGGAAAAGATGGGGATAACAATATACGCCGAGGGTAAATGCAGCCTACGTTCCAGTACTTGAGCCGGTGCCTGTACCAGTTGTACGCCTTCGCCCAGCGCACGCACGCGGGAGCGGAGTTCATCATTGATAATGATATTTTCTTCGCGCTTGTAGGACTGCTTAATCTGGCCAACCATTTCATTAATATGGGCTAGAAAACGCCCTGGATCATACTTTGGGCGCATGGGGATAGTGAAAGCCAGAAGAATACCGGCCAGCGTTGCATGGACGCCACTTTTTAGCATCGCTATCCAGAGTATAATACCCAGCAGAATATAAGGTAACGAGCGGCGTATACCGCCAAAGTTTAATGCGACCAGTAAAAGTAACACCACAACAACGATTGCCAGTGCATTAAAATTAAGCGTTTCTGTATAGAAAAGCGCAATAACCATCACCGCACCGATATCATCGACAATGGCCAGCGCCACCAGAAAGGTCAGCAGGCTTGTTGGTACCCGCTTACCCAGTAATGCCAGTGCGCCCAGTGCAAAGGCAATGTCGGTTGCCATTGGGATCCCCCAGCCATGCAAGGTGTGTCCTTCGGGGTTAAAGCTGACATAAATAAGCACCGGCACCAGCATGCCGCCTGCTGCGGCAACAATGGGCAGCATGGCCTGCTTTATATCCGCCAGTTCCCCCACCAGAATTTCACGCTTGAGTTCCAGCCCAATTACAAAAAAGAAGATTGCCATGAGCCCGTCATTAATCCAGTGATGCAATGACTTGGATAACTGGAATTGGGGTACGCCAATGGTAAAGTAGGTATTTAACAGGCGATAATAGGCATCACTCCACTGGCTGTTGGCAATATAAAGTGCCGCCACCGCACACAGCATCAACATCACGCCACTGGTGGTCTGGCGGTGGATAAATTCGTCCAGTGGGCTTAATATCCGGTCAAACGCCTTTTCCCAGGGGGCAATGTGTTCTTTTCCTATTGGGTTCTCCATAAAATACCTCTAAGTAGAAAGTTACTGGCTGGGTCCAGGCCTCCAGGGCAAGATCATTATAAATTGAACTAAACAACAAATCACGGATCAGATCTCCAAACCCACCAAGGAGCTTGACCCAATGAGTGATTTCATGAGCCATTTCAATACCATACCCGATCCCCGCGTTGAACGTTGCAAGCGTCATGCGCTCATGGATATCTTGTTTTTATTCATTAGCGCGGTGCTTTGTGGTGCCGAAGGCTGGGAAGACATCGAAGACTTTGGGCATGCACGGCTCGATTGGCTTAAAAAATACTTTCCCTTTGAAAATGGCATCCCCAAACACGACACCCTTGCCCGTGCCCTTAAGTCGTCTTAACCCAAAAGCCTTACAAAATAGCTTTATCGCTTGGATGAATGAGGCTTGTCAGCTGACACAAGGCGAAGTCGTTGCGATTGACGGCAAAACCGTGCGGCGCTCGTTTAAAAAAGGTGACCGGAAAAGTGCCATTCATATGGTGAGTGCTTGGGCATGCCAAAACAATATGGTGCTCGGGCAGCAAAAGGTCAATGCCAAAAGTAATGAAATCACTGCAATACCGGCGTTACTTGCATTACTGGATATTAAAGGCTGCATCGTGACCATTGATGCCATTGATGCCATGGGTTGCCAAACGGCCATCGCCGAGACCATCCTAAAACAAGGCGCAGATTACGTATTGGCACTCAAAGGCAATCAAGGGGATTTATCGGATGAAGTAAAAATGTTATTTGAGAAAACCAAACTGCCCTTAAAAGAACAAAACATAGAAGAGGTTGATGCTGGCCATGGCCGAATTGAAACGCGGCGTTGTCGTCAAATTAAAATAAATACAAAATACTTACCGACCAGTGAACGCTGGCCAAAACTCAATAGCATCATTGAAATTGAAGCCACGTGCATTATTGATAATAAAACCAGCACCGAGAAACGCTATTATATAAGCTCGCTTGGATTGGATGCCGAAAAAGCCCCCTCGGTGGTACGCCAACACTGGGCGGTTGAAAACAAACTCCATTGGGTTCTGGATGTCAGCTTTCGAGAAGATGAATCCCGAATACGGCGAAACAATGGTGCCGAAGTCATGAGTACGTTACGGCGTTTAACGCTTAATCTACTTAAAGCCAATACCTCAAGCAAAGCCAGTATGAAACGAAAACGGAAAATCGTGATTATGGATGATGCGTTACGGTCTGAGTTGGTTTGTCCAGTTATT
>JAJRZT010000084.1 GCA_024275115.1 Gammaproteobacteria bacterium | reverse complement strand
GCCGAGCAAGACACAGTGAAATATATTATGTCTCACTATAACATTGCGAGAGGACACAGTTATAATAACTATTTATCGCCAGTGGCGGCTGAAAATTTAATTTGCTCCCATTAAAGTGTGCAGATTTACTTGACCACAACAACTCCCGTGTTTGTGGCGTCTGTTTCTGTTGCGCTACTTCTCTTAAGCCTCAGCCTCCTTGCCCTGTAGGGCAAAATATCAAGCTGACAGCGTCAAATGGCGACGCAAAACTCCCTAAATGAGTTAAATTATCCTTAATAATACATTTAAGGATGGGCATTGAGCCATGTATAATGGCTTTTAAGAGGAAACAAACCCATGTCAAATTCAGATTCAATTATTATTTTTGATACCACCCTGCGCGATGGCGAGCAAAGCCCTGGCGCATCCATGACATTGGATGAAAAGGTGCGTATTGCCAAAGCCTTAGAAAAAATGCATGTCGATGTGATTGAAGCCGGTTTTCCAATCGCATCGCAAGGCGATTTCGAATCCGTTCAGGCGGTTGCTAATACCATTAAAGACAGTAGGGTATGTGGTTTAGCACGCGCACTGGACAAAGATATTCAGCGCGTCGGTGAGGCATTAAAAAATGCCAATGCGGGGCGTATTCATACCTTTATCGCAACATCACCTATCCATATGCAGCAAAAATTGCGTATGGAACCCGAGCAAGTTATTGAACAAGCGGTGAAAGCGGTTAAGTTGGCGCGTCAGTTTACCGATGATGTAGAATTTTCACCTGAAGATGCCGGTCGTTCTGAGTTAGACTTTTTATGTCGGGTGTTAGACGCGGTGATCGATGCCGGTGCAACCACCGTAAACATTCCGGATACCGTTGGCTACAATTTGCCTGAACAATTTGGCCAGTTGATTTATAACTTGCGTGAAAAAGTCGCCAATTCCGATAAAGCTATTTTCTCGGTGCATTGCCATAATGATTTAGGTTTGGCCGTGGCTAATTCTTTGTCGGCAGTAATGAATGGAGCGCGTCAGGTGGAATGTACCATCAATGGTTTGGGTGAACGTGCCGGTAATGCGTCTTTAGAAGAAGTAGTGATGGCGGTGCGAACCCGTAAAGATTTATTCACGACCAATGTAAACCATATTGATAGCACACAAATTATGAACTGCTCGCGTTTGGTGTCGGGTATTACCGGTTTTGCGGTGCAACCGAATAAAGCCATTGTTGGTGCCAATGCATTTGCGCATGAGTCCGGTATTCATCAAGACGGCGTGTTAAAAAATCGCGAGACTTACGAAATCATGCGAGCTGAAGATGTGGGTTTAACCACCAACCGAATGGTATTAGGTAAACATTCCGGTCGTAACGCATTTAAAACTCGTTTGGCTGAATTAGGTGTGGAGTTTAAATCGGAAGATGAATTAAATGCTGCCTTTTCAAGCTTTAAAGATTTAGCGGACAAAAAGCACGAGATTTTCGATGATGATTTACAGGCGCTTGTTACAGAAGCAAACCTGGAAACTGAAAATGAACGCTTGCGTCTGGTGTCAATGAAAGTTTGTTCAGAAACGGGTGAAAAACCCCATGCCGAATTGACCTTAATGTTTGACGGTAAGGAAGTTCTGGCTCATTCAACCGGCGGCGGCCCAGTGGATGCCGTGTTTAAAGCGCTTGAGTCGGTTGTTAATAGTGGCACTGAATTATTACTGTATTCAGTCAATAACATTACCAGTGGTACCGATGCGCAAGGCGAAGTCACTGTGCGACTGGAACGCGGTGGTCGTATTGTGAATGGCCTGGGTGCTGATACCGATATTGTGATTGCCTCGGCAAAAGCTTATATCAATGCTTTAAATAAAATTATGGAACCAGGCGAACGGGCACATCCGCAAGCGGCCGATGTGTAATTCTCGGATATTAAAAGAATGAAATCACTTAATCCCACACAACATGCATGCTTAGAGGCAATGGGTATTGATGTGTGGGTGCCGCGTGAAGAAACAGAACTGCTTGCCGTCGAGAGTGCTTCTGCTGATATTAAAATGACTGCGTCGAAATTGGGCGATACATCTGAGCCAGCCGATTTACAATTGGCTACAGAAATCAAAACTAAAGAAGTTGCTGACATAGTTCCAGAACCGACAGTGCCGGAAATACCAACCGACTGGAATGGTTTACGGCAGATGGTTTCAACCTGCCAGAAATGTGTTCTGCATGCAACGCGCACACAAGCTGTTTTTGGTTCAGGTAACCAGAATGCAGACTGGCTTATTATAGGTGACAAGCCCAGTGAGTCTGATGACCTGCAAGGTAATGTCTTTAGTGATCAAAGCGGTAACTTATTAACCGCTATGTTAAAAGCCATTGGCTTAACGCGCCAGCAGGTTTATATTGCTAATACATTAAAGTGTATACCGCCGAATAATCGTGAGCCTGAAGCCGGTGAATCAGAAACCTGCTTTGAGTATTTGCAACAGCAAATTGAGTTGATTAAACCAAAGCTGATCCTGGTCGTTGGTCAAAGTGCTGCGCAACGCCTACTCAAAACACATTCTACTATGGCAAGGTTGCGCCAGAAGGTGCATAACCTGGAAGGCGCAAACATACCGGTGGTGGTTACCTATCACCCGGCCTATTTGTTAAGCATGCCGGCCGATAAAGAAAAAGCATGGCAAGACTTGCTACTGGCGAAAAAAACAATTTCTGCAACGGCTGTTTTGTAAAAGAGGCATTATAAGGATATGAGCGCAGTTTTAGACAGTAATAGAAACGGATTTTCTCCAATGCGCATGAGTGATATTGATGAAGTCATGGACATTGAGCTGAGCCTGTATGATTATCCATGGACAAAATCCATTTTTGCAGACTGTATTCAGGTCGGTTATTCATGCTGGGCGTATATACACAACTATCAAATACAGGCTTATTGTGTGTTATCAGCAGGTGCCGGTGAAGCTCATATTTTAACACTGTGTGTGCATAAGGATTTTCAGAGACAGGGTATTGGCAAATTATTATTAGAGCACCTCATTGATTTAGCGAAAGACCACCGTGCCGAAGTGCTGCTACTTGAAGTTCGCTCTTCAAATGTGTCGGCAGTACATCTGTACCATAAATACGGTTTTAATGAAGTGGGTACGCGTAAGGCGTATTATCCGGCTAAAAATGGTCGGGAAGATGCGCTGATTATGGCATTGGATCTTACTTTCGAGACATCAGGAACCTCTGATTAATCAGAGGCTCCTTAAATATTCAACAAAATAAACGGCTATCATGTAAAATACGCCTTTTACGCCAACCCAATAGAATGTTTATTTAAGTATGTCAGATTTTATTCAAGAAACACTCCGTCGCCGTACCTTTGCGATTATTTCCCACCCCGATGCGGGTAAAACAACTTTAACTGAAAAGCTATTGCTGTATGGTGGCGCAATTCAGTCTGCGGGTACGGTTAAAGGCCGCAAGGCAGATAGACATGCTACTTCTGACTGGATGGAAATGGAAAAGGAACGGGGTATATCCGTTTCATCCGCAGTAATGCAATTTCCCTACCGTGATAAAATTATTAATCTGTTAGACACCCCCGGCCACGAAGACTTCTCCGAAGATACTTATCGAGTATTAACGGCGGTGGATTCTGCCTTAATGGTGATTGACGTTGCCAAAGGTGTTGAAGAGCGCACGGTTAAATTAATGGAAGTTTGCCGCTTGCGTGATACGCCTATCTTAACGTTTATAAACAAACTCGACCGCGAAGGTCGCGACCCTATCGACCTGCTGGATGAAGTTGAAAGTGTATTAAAAATTCAATGCGCACCGATTACCTGGCCAATCGGAATGGGAAAACGCTTTAAAGGCGTTTACCATTTATATAAAGACAGCGTGCATTTATTTAGCGCCACCCACGGCGGGAAAATTAATGTCGGTGAAGTGATCGAAGGCCTCGATAATCCAAGGCTTAATGAAGTACTCGGTGATATGGCAGCGGAATTACGTGAAGAAATTGAGTTGGTGCAAGGCGCTAGCCATACTTTTGACAAAGACGCTTTATTGTCCGGTAAACAAACCCCGGTCTTTTTTGGCTCGGCGATTAATAACTTTGGTATTGATGAACTATTGGAATATTTTTCAGCTGAAGCCCCTGCACCGTTAGCCCGTGAAACAAAAGAACGCACGGTGCAACCGGATGAAACAAACTTTTCCGGTTTTGTATTTAAGATACAGGCGAATATGGATCCTTCCCATCGTGACCGCATTGCCTTTTTACGCATTTGCTCGGGCACTTATGAAAAAGGCATGAAGATGCGTCATGTGCGTATCAATAAAGACGTTAAGGTAGGCAATGCCATTACGTTTATGGCCAGTGAACGCGAACATGTTAAACAAGCGTATCCAGGCGATATTATTGGTTTGCACAATCACGGCTCCATTCAGATTGGCGATACCTTTACCTTGGGTGAAGATTTAAAGTTTACCGGTATTCCTAATTTTGCACCGGAGTTATTCCGGCGGGTACGCTTAAAAGATCCACTTAAATTAAAACAGTTGCAAAAAGGCTTAGACCAGCTCAGTGAAGAAGGCGCAACACAGGTATTCAGGCCATTAAACAATAACGACGTCATCGTTGGTGCAGTTGGTGTATTGCAGTTTGAAGTGGTTGCAGCACGCTTAAAAAGTGAATACCGAGTGGACTGTACATTTGAAGCGGTCAATGTGTCCGTTGCTCGCTGGGTTGAATGTGGCGATGCCAAAATGCTCGAAGACTTTAAAAAGAAAGCGGCAGATAACCTGGCACTGGATGCTTCGCAAAGTCTCACTTATTTAGCACCCACCCGAGTTAATCTCGACTTAACCATTGAACGTTGGCCGGATGTGCGCTTCTTTGCAACTCGGGAGCATTAATTTCGGTTCTAAAAAGCGAAATGTGTAGCCTGGATGTAGCGTAGCGTAATCCGGGGGAACTGGTGCTACACATTTCCCGGATTCCATTGCATTGCATCCAGACTTGTATCTTTCTCGGTAAGCTGTTTAGCTAATAGCTTATCAGGATGTGTGATGAACCTGTATCCAGGCTAAGGTTTCAAACCTGAAACGTAGATGACGTCTCACACATCAAATTCTCAATTAAACTGAATGG
>JAJRZT010000083.1 GCA_024275115.1 Gammaproteobacteria bacterium | reverse complement strand
TGAAACGATAGGGAATGCCAACGAGGAAGTGATTAGAGATTACGTTCGGGGTCAACTTACAGAATATGAGAAGAAGGAAGATAGGTCGAGACAGCTCAGTTTGTTTTAAAACTCGGCTCGCTTGCGGCCGAGTTTTTTATACTGCGGCTCGGTCTAATCGCCGATAAGAAATGGCTTCGGAAATAATTTTAGTATTTATATATTCTTCATTTTCAAGATCGGCAATGGTTCTCGCCACTTTTAATATGCGCTGGTAAGCGCGAGCCGATAAACCTAATTTTTCAATGGCGCTTTCTAAAAGTGCGGCATCTTTTTTATCTAACCGGCAATGTTCTTTAACATGGCTGTTGCTTAACTGACTGTTTGAGCACTGATTGCGGTCAATTTGAATTTGTCGTGCTTTGCTAACGCGATGCTGCACCTGTTCGCTGGATTCTTCCTGTGTTTGGTTAATCTTATTTAAATCTTTTATTGGCAACGCCGGTACATCAATATGCATATCAATACGATCTAACAAGGGGCCCGATATTTTATTGCGGTAGCGCAGTATTTTATCGGGAGTGCAACGGCAGCGGCCATTACTGTGTCCGTAATAACCACAGGGGCACGGGTTCATAGCTGCGATTAACTGGAACCTTGCCGGGAATTCTGCCTGACGTGCAGCACGTGAAATAACAATTTTGCCCGACTCAATTGGTTCTCGTAATACTTCCAGCACCCTGCGCTCAAATTCGGGTAGTTCGTCGAGGAACACAACCCCGTTATGCGCCAGCGAAATTTCACCCGGGCGGGGTTGTGAGCCACCACCGACCAGCGCAACGCCGGACGCAGTATGGTGAGGCGTGCGGAAAGGTCGTTGCTTCCAGTGCTTGTTATTAAAACCATGATAGCTAATGGATTGTATGGCTGCTGTTTGCAAGGCTTCGGTTTCGGTCATCGGCGGCAGTATTCCCGGCAGCCGACTGGCCAGCATGGTTTTACCGGAACCGGGCGGGCCAATCATTAACAGTGAATGGCCACCGGCCGCCGCAATTTCAAGTGCGCGTTTGGCATGGTGCTGGGCGGTAATATCACTGAGGTTAGCCGTTAAATTTTTAGTGGCCTGTTGCTGTGCGGATAAGCTTTGTGCATGGGGCGTGATCAGGGTTTGTTTACTTAAGTGCGCGCAAACATTTAATAAATGGGCGGCTGGGAAAACAGTTGCCTCACTAACCAATGCCGCTTCATCGGCATTGGATGTGGCAACAAATAAACCACGCTTTGCGCGGGCTGTTTGAATAGTTGCTGGGAGTACCCCCCGTATGCCGCGCAGTTCACCGCTTAAAGCAAGCTCGCCGATAAATTCATATTGGCTAAGTAATTCCGATGGGATTTGTTCCGATGCTGCCAAAATGCCAAGGGCAATCGCCAGATCAAAACGGCCGCCTTCTTTGGGTAGGTCGGCTGGTGCTAAGCTAATAGTGATACGCCGAGCCGGGAATTCAAATTGCGAATTAAGAATAGCGGCACGAACCCTGTCTTTACTTTCCTTTACTTCGGTTTCGGGTAAGCCAACAATCGATAAACCGGGCAAGCCATTGGACAGGTGCACTTCAACACTCACCAGTGGCGCATCAATGCCGGTTTGGGCGCGACTATAAACAACAGCGAGTGACATTGGTAATCCCTACCTTTTAATTTCCATACTTAGCCGTTATCTTACTCCTGTTTTACGTGCACGTCATTGTTGCTTGTGTTTTAATGGTGTGGAAATAGCACATAAGTTCAGGTTTAGAGATTTATCCATGTTCGACTCAATCTATACCATATTATCCCTTGCCCTCGGTTTTGGCATGTTGCATGCGTTGGACGCCGACCATGTGTTGACGGTAACGGGTATCGCTGCCAGAGAAAATCAGTGGCAGAAAATTTTAAAGTACAGTTCACACTGGGCGATTGGCCACAGTCTTTCATTATTGTCGGCGGGTTTTTTTGTCTTTCTATTAGGCATTTCATTTAATTCTGCATTTAGCCACTATGCTGAGCTTATTGTTGCGGCTATTCTTGCCATTATCGGTGTGCGTATTCTGGCAGAGTCGATGAAGCAAATATTCGGTCTGAAGTTTTCGTCAGAAAAAAATCACACACTATCTTCACGCCGCGCACTGATTGTTGGCGGCATTCATGGCGTGGCGGGTACCGCTTCTATCCTGGCTTTAATTCCGGTTTCTAAAATAACCGAGCCGATATTGGCGCTTAGTTATCTAGTTTTCTTTTCGGTTGGTGTTATTTTTTCCATGTTTGTTTTTGGTGGTGTGTTCAGGCATGCCATTATTCGTATTCTTCTGCGCTACCCGAACAGCACGGCAATGTTGCAGGCATTCATTGGCAGTGCTGCCATTATTTTTTCATTTTGGCTTGTGTTCTCTGTTTTTACGGCAGCTTGAATAAAATGAATGCCATAGTGAAAGATAAGCGCAGCAAGGAATTAATCAACAATCAGCAGAACTGGTTAGCAAGATTGGAGTTGGCGTATAAAAAAACAGCGAATAAAACAATCTTATCCCATCGCCTGCATAAAGGCCCGCTGGTGATACAAAAGCCATTTTATCCCGAAGCAGACGTTTGTCACAGTTACCTGATCCATCCACCCGGTGGTATTGTCGGTGGGGATATTCTGGAACTGGATGTGGAGTTACATCCTGGATCCCATGCCTTGATCACCACCCCAGCAGCCAGTAAATTTTACCGAAGTAGCCAGCAGCAGGCGAGATTAAGCCAAACATTTAAAGTTAGAAAAAATGCAATTATTGAATGGTTGCCACAGGAAACCATTTTTTATAATAATTGCAACGCATCCATCCATACCGAATTTGATCTGGAGGAAGGTGCGCATTTAAGTTATTGGGAAATGAGCTGTTTTGGTCGCCCGGCAGGAAAAGAATTTTTCAGGCAAGGCCTGGTCAAGCAAAAAATCACGGTCAGGCGTAATGGAGTACCTTTATATGTAGACCGGAATGTTATTGACACGCAGTCAGGTATACTTTCTGCTATCTGGGGCTTGAACAAATTTCCGCTAATGGCGACAATGCTGGTTACCTTAAATGCAAAAACAAGTGAAATAGATATCGAAGCGATAAAAGAATTACAGCAACACTCAGCAGAAAAAATAGTCAGCTTCACCGTACATCATGACGTATTGCTTATTCGCTATTTTGGCCATCACGCCCGCGAAGCATTGGCATTATTTACACAGTGCTGGTCAATTACCCGGCCACAACTTATACAGAAGACAGTTTGCCCTCCACGAATATGGGCAACTTGATAAAAGTTAACAGAAAAATAAAAAGGCATTGTTATGGAGCTATCACCACGCGAAAAAGACAAACTCCTGTTATTTACCGCTGCATTACTTGCAGAGCGGCGCAAAGACCGGGGCTTGAAGTTAAACTATCCTGAGTCGGTTGCTTATATTTCGGCTGCTATTATGGAAGGCGCACGTGATGGGCGAACCGTTGCCGAGTTAATGTCGTATGGAACCACCTTGCTAAGTGTTGATGAGGTGATGGAAGGAATTGCCGATATGATCCATGACGTACAGGTAGAAGCCACCTTTCCCGATGGCACCAAATTAGTCACTGTCCATAACCCGATTCAATAAGGAGCCTTAAGATGATACCCGGAGAATATTTTATTGATGAAGGTGAGATTAATTTAAACGAGGGGCGCGCAACACAAACAGTGCAGGTATCGAATACCGGTGACCGGCCCATACAGGTAGGCTCACATTATCATTTCTATGAAGTGAATTCAGCACTGGACTTTAAGCGTGATGCGAGCAAAGGTTATCGCCTGAATATTGCCGCAGGAACAGCAGTCCGTTTTGAACCAGGGCAAATGCGTGAAGTAGAGTTAGTCGAATACGCTGGTGATAAAATCATTTATGGTTTTAATGCCGAAGTCATGGGAGGTTTATCATGAGCAGTATCGATAAACGTGCCTATGCTGAAATGTTTGGCCCAACCAAAGGCGACCGGGTGCGGCTGGGCGATACTGAAATTATTATTGAAGTTGAAGAAGATAAAACCTTTTATGGTGACGAAGTAAAGTTTGGCGGTGGTAAAGTTATTCGTGACGGCATGGGGCAAAGCCAACGAACGGCAAAAGATGTTGCCGATGTTGTTATTACCAATGCATTAATACTGGATCACTGGGGCATTATTAAAGCCGATATTGGAATTAAAAATGGTTTAATTAGTGGTATTGGGAAAGCAGGTAATCCTGACGTACAGCCAAATGTCGATATTATCATTGGCCCCGGTACCGAAGTTATTGCGGGTGAAGGCCAAATTATTACTGCCGGTGGTATCGACGCCCATATTCATTTTATTTGCCCGCAACAAATTGAAGAAGCATTGATGTCGGGCATTACTACGATGATTGGCGGCGGCACCGGCCCGGCAACCGGCACCAATGCAACCACCTGTACACCAGGTCCATGGAATATTCACCGCATGTATGAAGCTGCCGATGTGCTGCCAATGAATATTGGTTTTTTGGGTAAAGGCAATGCGAGTTTGCCCGAAGCGTTGGAAGAACAGGTTGCAGCTGGCGTAATGGGTTTAAAATTACATGAAGACTGGGGCACCACGCCTGCATCCATTGACAACTGCCTGAGTGTGGCCGAAGCAATGGATGTACAGGTTGCTATTCACACTGACACCTTAAATGAATCGGGTTTTGTTGAAGACACCATTAAAGCCTTTAAAGGCCGTACTATTCACACCTACCATACCGAAGGCGCGGGTGGCGGCCATGCGCCGGATATTATCAAGGCTTGTGGTGAACCTAATATTCTACCGTCATCGACAAATCCAACACGCCCGTACACGGTTAATACGATTGATGAGCATCTGGATATGTTAATGGTTTGCCATCATCTCGATAGCAGTATTCCGGAAGATGTTGCTTTTGCCGAATCCCGCATTCGCCGCGAAACAATCGCTGCCGAAGATATTTTACATGACCTCGGTGCTTTCAGTATGATTGCATCCGACTCACAAGCTATGGGACGTGTCGGTGAAGTCATTACACGCACCTGGCAAACCGCGCATAAAATGAAAGTTCAGCGCGGTGCTTTAGCCGGTGACCCAAATCGTAATGATAATAATCGAGCCAAACGTTATATCGCCAAGTACACGATTAACCCGGCTATTGCACATGGTGTTGCTGATACCGTTGGTTCGATTGCGGTAGGCAAACTGGCCGATCTAGTTTTCTGGAAACCGGCCTTTTTTGCTGCCAAGCCTGCATTGATAATGAAAGGCGGAATGATCGCGGCTGCACCCATGGGCGACCCGAATGCATCTATTCCAACCCCTCAACCTGTACATTACCGCCCCATGTTTGGTGCTTACGGTAAGGCGTTAAGTAACACCTGTGTAAGCTTTATGTCGCAAGCCGCGGTGGAAGCGGGCGTTAAAGAACAGCTGGGTTTAAATAAAAAAGTGGTTGCGGTTAGAAATACCCGTAACATTACTAAAAGCGATATGCTGCTGAATGATTATATGCCTGATATCAGTGTTGACCCACAAACCTATGAAGTAAAAGCAGACGGCGAATTATTAACCTGTGAACCGGCAGAAGAATTGCCGTTAGCGCAGCGGTATTTTTTGTTTTAAAAATCAATTATATATTGTCAACTGGGTATGCGCCCGCCGCAAGCAGACGGGGGAATCTAGATTAAATTAAGGAACCATTTATGCCTGATATTTTACTATTTGAAGAAGTTATTAAACACAGCCATAAACCTGAATTTATCAATACTGAATTGACCTTGACGCTTCCTTTTGAAAAAAGGCAAAAAAGTCGCTTCCGTGCGCAATTAAATACGGGTGAAGAGGTCGGTGTTATGATTGAACGTGGTTCTGTTTTGCGAAATGATGATTGCTTAAAATCAAAAGATGGCACGACGGTTAAAATTATTTCTGCCGACGAAGAAGTCAGCACAGTGCATTGTGATACTGCATTTGATTTAGCGCGTGCAGCTTATCATTTGGGTAATCGCCATGTACCACTACAAGTTGGAAGTACATGGTTGCGTTATTTGCACGATCATGTGCTGGACGAAATGGTTAAGGGTTTTGGTTTAACCGTAAACTATAAATCGGCACCCTTTGAACCTGAAATAGGGGCGTATCATAAAGGTCATGGTCATTCACATGCTCACGGCCATCATCACTAATGTATAAATTTAAATGAGCCAGTCAACACAAATATCGATGATGCAATTATGGCGTTTGATTAGCCCGTCATTGCCTGTTGGAGCCTATGCCTATTCGCAAGGGTTTGAATATGCTATTGATTGCGAATGGGTCACGAATGATAAAGACTGTTTTGAATGGATAAGCGGCATACTTGTTAATAACCTGGCCTATCTTGATCTGCCGCTGGTAAAACGTTTTTATAGTGCATGGCAAACACAGGACAAAGAGGCGATTAACTATTGGTTAGCCTATCTAAAAGCATCACGCGAAACAAAAGAGTTATTACTTGAAGACAAACAGGTCGGCGAGTCGTTGGCGCGTTTGTTAGCCAGTTTAGAAGTAAAGCAGGCTGCAAGCTGGCAAGATAATACATGCTGCAGTTACCCTTTAATGTTTGCTTTGGCCGGAAAGCACTGGCATATCCCGTTGGCGGATTTACTATTGGGTTACGCCTGGGCCTGGTGCGAAAACCAGATTGCGGTTGCCATGAAAGTCATCCCGTTGGGACAAACGGATGGGCAAAAATTAATTCAATCACTGATACCAAAATGAATGAAGCCGTTTTAATCGCAATGAATCTGGAAGATGATGAGCTTGGTCGAGTTTGCCCAGGGCAAGTTATGGCAAGTAGTTTACATGAGCAGCAATATTCCAGGTTGTTTCGTTCATAAAATATAAAAAAGATTTAACCACAACGAACACAACGTAAAAGAGTATATTAAATCTTCATTTAATCTCGTAATAAATATTTGAATCTATAAATTCAAAATCAGTATGACATAAAATTTTATCTTTTCGTTGTGTCCTTCGTGTTCGTTGTGGTAAAAATATTTGAATAAAATTAAGGAAAAGATGTGAACACAAAAACATTAAGAATGGGCGTGGGTGGTCCGGTTGGTTCTGGTAAAACGGCATTGGTTGAAGCCCTGTGCAAAAAAATGCGGGACGAATACCAGATAGCCGTTGTCACCAATGACATTTATACCCAGGAAGACGCAAAATTTTTAACCAGCAGAGAAGCACTGTCTGAAGACCGCATTATGGGTGTCGAAACAGGCGGTTGCCCGCATACTGCCATTCGTGAAGATGCTTCAATGAATTTAGCCGCGATAAACACATTAACACAACGCTTAGGCTTGCTTGATTTAGTGATTATCGAAAGTGGAGGCGACAATTTAAGTGCCACTTTTAGCCCTGAACTATCGGATTTAACCTTGTACGTTATCGATGTTTCGGCGGGTGACAAAATCCCGCGCAAAGGCGGGCCCGGCATTACCAAGTCTGATTTGCTGGTGATTAATAAAATCGACCTGGCACCCCATGTCGGTGCTTCGCTTGAAGTAATGGAGCGGGATGCCAAAAAAATGCGCGGGTCACGCCCCTTTATCTTCAGTAATATGAAAACCGGCGAAGGTCTGGAGGCTATAATTAAATTTATAAAACAAGAGGGAATGTTGTAATAAATCCCTCCTAATATGCGCACCTTTATGGTGCGCTCCATTGGTGCGTTCGCACCGATAGAGTTCATTGCAGTAATATTTCGGTCTAAAATTTTCTTAACTATCTGTTTATATTCGTTTTTTTCTGTTGGCATACTGTTTGCTGAATAAACACCTCAGTAATTAAAGTATTTGCGTTATTTCGTGAGTTTGGGGTGTGAGTTGAGGCCTGAGCTTGTGGGAGAAAATTATAAACTAACTGTAGTGGAGAGTAACAACAATGAAAAAATTAAACCTGGCGTCAATGGCAATGGCCAGCGCAATCGCTTTTGGAGGCGTGTTTGGTGTAACAACTGCGGCTCAGGCAGAAGTTTCTTACAACGTAGGCGTTCACTCTAAGTACTTATTACGTGGTATTTTTGAAGAGAACACAGGTACGGCAGTTCAGGGTGGTGCGGACTGGAGTAGTGATACTTCTGGCTGGTATGCTGGATGGTGGTTCTCTAACTTAAGCTATTCTTATGAGTCGCCGGTTGATGCTAAAACCAACGAAAGAGGTTTTGAGAATGATTTATACGGTGGCTATGCCGGTAAATTCAGTAATGGTATGGGCTGGGACGTTGGCGTAATTCAGTATTTTTATATTAATGTTGACAACTCCAACCTGTTAGAGGCAACCGGTAAACTAACTTTTGGTGATGCGTATGTTGGTATGCAATACCTGATGACTGATGGCTGGTGGGGTAATGCCGGTGATATCTACTGGAAAGCAGGTTGGTCTACAAGCTTACCAAAGGATGTTACTTTGTCACTGGATTTAGGTTATTACACTTATGACAATACCGATAACTCCAAGCTGGGTACTGCAACGTCAAGTACTAGCGGTTTCCGTCACTTGAATGTAACGGCATCTAAACCAATTGGTAAGACGGGTGCTGACGCGTATGTTCAATACACTTTCGCTGGCGAAGATCGTGCGGGTGTAGAATACAATGACTCGATGGTTGTTGGTATTACATACGGCTTCTAGGCTTTAGTATTAGAAGCATAGCAACAAGGCCGGTAGTCCATTCGGAATGCCGGCTACTATAAATTCCTGTCGAATATAATTATAAGGAAAACACAATGAGTAACTGGATCAAAAAAATTGCAAGTTCTGCATTGGTGATTACAGCAATGCTTGGACTTTCTCTTTCCGTACAAGCGGGTAATACCATTAAAGTAGGCGTATTACATTCACTATCAGGCACCATGGCAATCAGTGAAACAACACTGAAAGACACGGTGTTAATGATGATTGAAGAACAAAATAAAAAAGGTGGCCTGTTAGGCAAAAAACTGGAAGCCGTTGTGGTTGACCCAGCTTCAAACTGGCCTTTATTTGCAGAAAAAGCACGTGAATTATTACAAAAAAATAAAGTAGACGTTGTCTTCGGTTGCTGGACATCAGTGTCCCGTAAATCGGTTCTTCCGGTTTTTGAAGAATTAAATGGTTTGTTGTTTTACCCTGTGCAATACGAAGGTGAAGAGTCATCTAAAAATGTTTTCTATACCGGTGCTGCGCCAAATCAACAGGCAATTCCTGCGGTAGATTACTTAATGAATGAAATTGGTGTTAAGCGTTGGGTATTAGCCGGTACCGATTATGTTTACCCTCGTACAACCAATAAAATTTTAGAAGCTTACTTAAAACACAAAGGTGTTAAAGCTAAAGATATTATGATTAACTACACCCCTTTCGGCCATTCTGACTGGCAAAGTATTGTTTCAGATATTAAAAAGTTTGGCTCTAAAGGTAAAAAGACCGCCGTTGTTTCAACCATTAATGGTGATGCAAACGTACCTTTCTATAAAGAGTTAGGTAATCAGGGCGTTTCTGCTGAAAATATTCCAGTGGTTGCCTTCTCGGTGGGTGAAGAAGAGCTTTCCGGTATCGACACAAAGCCACTCGTTGGCCATTTAGCAGCATGGAACTATTTCATGAGTGTTGATAATAAAGAAAATGCCGCTTTCATTAAAAAATGGAAAACATTTATTAAAGACAAAAACCGTGTTACCAACGATCCAATGGAAGCTACCTATATTGGCTTTAATATGTGGGTTAAAGCGGTTCAAAAAGCAAAAACTACCGATGTAGATGCCGTTGAAAAAGCAATGATTGGTATTAAAACGCCAAACTTAACCGGTGGTATGGCTGAAATGTTGCCAAACCATCACTTAACCAAACCTGTTCTTATCGGTGAAATTCAGGAAGATGGTCAGTTTGATGTGGTATGGGAAACTGAAGGTCTGGTTCCGGGTGATGCATGGTCTGATCATTTGCCTGGTAGTAAAGATGTGGTATCGGATTGGGTTAAACTCAAGTGCGGTAACTACAATACTAAAACCAAAAAATGTTCTGGTCAGAACTTTAAGTAAAAATGTAAGTGAAGTTATAATCCCGACTAACGGCTGTTAGTCGGGATTTGTTTTTAAGTAACGACATAATATGTATAATTCCGGATTAAAAAGCTATCAAGTTTAACGGGCTCGGGTTATGATTTGAGCCGTAAAAATCCCTGTATTAAAAAAATAACAATGACACTTTCAAGCCGAAAAAATATTCAAATACTATTGAGCCTTATATTTATAGCCATGCTGAGTGCTGGCTATTCGGCGGCAGCTTTAGCTGATTCAATAGAACCAAAAACAGAAACGTCAGTTGCAATAGTTATTTCATTTGAAGTGGCTACTGCAAGTTTAACGGCTGGCAGTTATTCTGACCGTGAGCAGGTAATAAAAAAATTATATACTGTTGATGATGAGCGAGTCTTACCTGTCTTGCAGCAAATGTTAAAAAGTAAGCTCTACTATATTAAAAAAACAAAGCAGCTGGTTTTTATTAAAAAAATAGATGGCTCCTATAAAACAACGTCGATATTAAATAATGAAGATGCAGGTTTGTTTGAAAAAAACAAACTAAAGAAAGTAAAAGTGAATAATAAATTACGTCGCTTGTTGCGTGGCTATATCGCACAGCTTGGTTTAAAAAGCACCGATGATGCAGTGCGCAAAGCAGCCGTTAAGCAGTTGTTGAAAAACATTAATGCAGAGACGATCGCAGTCCTTCAGGTGTTGGACAAAAAAGAAACCAACAGCAGTATAAAAGAACTGGTTGCTGCCGGTGTTTCAATATGGAACTTGAGCTCGAACGATAAAGCAACCCAGTTGGCATCCATTAAAGCTCTGTCAAAGAGTCTGGTTCCAGAAGTAAAGCTCAAGTTGCAGGAAATTATTGAAGACACGGAAGATGCAACCATTAAAAAAGCGGCAATAAGCTCACTGAAAAAGATAGACTCTAAAATCAGCATCTTTGGGTTTCTGGAAAATCTGGTTTTTGGTTTAAGTTTAGGTTCTGTTTTATTATTAATTGCAGTTGGCCTTGCTATTACTTTTGGTGTTATGGGTGTTATTAACATGGCGCATGGCGAGCTGATGATGCTGGGTGCTTATACCACCTTTGTTGTTCAGCAAATGCTGCCTAATCATATTACCGCGTCTATTTTTATATCTATACCGCTTGCCTTTTTAGTTGCGGGTGCTTTCGGCGTTGCGATAGAGCGGTTTGTTATTCGCTATTTATATGGGCGACCACTGGAAACATTGCTGGCAACTTTTGGCATTAGTTTAATTTTGCAACAGTTAGTGCGTTCAGTCTTCGGGCCAACTAATCAGGCAGTTCAAACCCCTGCCTTTATGAGCGGCTCGCTGGAAATTAATAGTATTTTTGCAATCACCTATAACCGTTTATATATTTTTATATTTGCCATTGTGGTTCTTTTGTTGTTGATGCTTATTTTAAAGAAGACACGTTTAGGATTGCAGGTACGCGCTGTTTCGCAAAACAGAACCATGGCAAAAGCAATGGGCGTGAAGTCTGAATGGGTTGATGCTATGACGTTTGGTCTAGGTTCTGGTATCGCTGGTGTAGCCGGTGTGGCTTTAAGCCAGTTAACCAATGTGGGGCCAAACCTCGGGCAGGCTTATATAATCGACTCCTTTATGGTGGTGGTCTTTGGTGGCGTGGGTAATTTATTGGGCACGTTCGTGGGTGCAATGTCACTGGGAGTATTTAATAAATTCCTCGAACCCTGGTCGGGGGCGGTGCTGGCCAAAATACTGGTACTGGTTTTTATTATCCTGTTTATACAAAAACGTCCGCGTGGATTATTCCCGAAGAAAGGTCGCGGGGTAGAAGATTAATACAATGGCCAGACAACCTTTTATAGTTGATTTTTTAAAAAATGATAAAGGTGGCAAAATCTTTGTCAGTATTTTGCTTGTTACCATGTTTGTTGTGCCGGCATTAAATTTACTTGTTCCAGCCGATTCATTTTTTCATGTGCCTACTTACACGGTTACGTTATTAGGTAAGTACTTAAGCTATGCCATGCTTGCGATTGCACTTGATTTGGTTTGGGGCTATTGCGGTATTCTAAGTTTAGGGCATGCGGCATTTTTTGCGCTTGGTGGCTACGCCATGGGGATGTATTTAATGCGTCAGATAGGTGACCGTGGTGTTTACGGTAATACCGAGTTGCCTGATTTTATGGTGTTTCTGAACTGGACTGAACTCCCCTGGTATTGGCAGGGTTTCGATATGTTCTGGTTTGCCATGATCATGGTTATTCTGGTGCCGGGTTTGTTGGCGCTGGTTTTTGGTTGGCTTGCGTTTCGTGCGCGGGTAACGGGTGTGTACCTGTCTATTATAACGCAGGCACTCACGTATGCCTTGCTACTGGCCTTCTTTATGAATGAGCTTGGCTTTGGTGGTAATAATGGTTTAACCGATTTTAAAGATATTTTAGGGTATGACTTGCAGGCCGATACAACACGGGTCAGCTTATTTTTTCTGAGTGCGTTATTTTTAATTCTTACTTATTTTCTCTGTCGTTTTATTATCACTTCAAAACTTGGGCGTGTGGTTGTTGCAATTCGTGATGCAGAAGATCGTACCCGCTTTATTGGTTATAAGGTTGAAAGTTTCAAACTATGGATTTTTGTTTTGTCTGCCATGATTGCAGGCGTTGCCGGTGCTTTATTTGTGCCGCAGGTGGGGATTATAAACCCCGGTGAGTTTTCACCGTTAAACTCGATTGAACTGGTTGTTTGGGTGGCCATTGGTGGCCGTGCAACATTGTATGGTGCAGCACTGGGTGCCGTTATTGTCAATTATTCCAAATCCTATTTGACCGCCGCATTTCCTGAAGTGTGGTTATTTGCTTTGGGTGGTTTATTCTTATTGGTGACCATTTTTATGCCAAAAGGTGTTATTGGTTTATGGAATCAAATGCGTTTGAAGTTGCAGGGAAAGAAACAGCCTATAGCAGAGAATAAAATCGAATGAGTGGACTCGATAACATCAGGGAAATAATGCGGCGTGACAAGGTGTTCGACTTTGTTGAGCAAAAACGTCTGCCTTTTTCCGGGCGGCGTACTGTTATCCCCGGTGAGATCGATGTAACGCATGGGCCTATTCTTTATCTGGAAAATATTAGTGTCAGCTTTGACGGCTTTAAAGCACTCAACGATTTAACGCTTTATATTAATGATGGTGAATTACGTTGTATTATCGGGCCGAACGGTGCCGGTAAAACCACAATGATGGATGTCATCACGGGTAAAACCCGGCCCGACACGGGCAGTGCGTATTTTGGTCAAACCATGGACTTAACACGTATGAGTGAATACCAGATAGCCCATGCTGGCATTGGGCGTAAGTTTCAAAAGCCAACTATCTTTCCACAGCATACTATTTTTGAAAATCTGGAACTGGCAATGGCAGCCGATAAACGTGTCTGGCCCACATTATTTGCAAAAATAAATACCGCGCAGCATGAAAAAATTATTGAAGTAATGGATACCATTGGCCTGACTGAATTATGTTATGAGCGCGCTGCGCAATTATCGCATGGCCAGAAACAATGGCTGGAAATTGGTATGTTACTGATGCAAAACCCGCGTGTATTACTGGTGGATGAGCCGGTAGCCGGTATGACGCATCAGGAAATGGACAAAACAGCCGAATTACTAAAAAGCCTGGCGGGTAAGCACTCGGTGGTGGTAGTTGAACATGATATGGATTTTGTACGTTCCATTGCCAGTACCGTTACCGTGTTACATGAAGGGTCTGTTTTAGCTGAAGGCACAATGGACGAAGTGCAGAATAATCCAAAAGTAATCGAAGTGTATCTTGGTGAATAGCATGTTGCATAAAGCAAAAGATAAAAACGGTAAACAGAATGCTTTCGATTAAAGAGCTAAATCAATTTTATGGTGAGAGCCATACCTTATGGGATGTGTCAGTTGATATCTCTCAAGGCAGTTGCATTTGCTTGATGGGGCGCAACGGTGTGGGCAAAACAACCCTGTTGCAATCTATAATGGGTTTGTTGCCTATTAAGTCTGGCAGTATTGAATTTAATGGTACAACCATCAGTGGCAAGGCGGCTGAAGTTCGTGCCAAGCTCGGCATTGGCTATGTACCGCAGGGGCGTGATATTTTCGGGCAACTTACCGTTGAAGAAAATTTGCGTGTTGGCTTGTCTGTTACCGGTCGGCATACGCGCGCTATTCCTGAGCAAATCTTTGAACTGTTCCCGGTATTAAAAGACATGCTGCATCGCCGTGGTGGCGATTTATCGGGCGGCCAGCAACAGCAACTTGCGATAGGCCGAGCATTAACACTCAACCCGAAAATTTTATTACTCGATGAGCCTACCGAAGGTATTCAACCGAATATTGTGCAGCAAATTGGTGATATCATTATTAAATTAAATGAAGAGCAGAATATTACCATATTGCTGGTCGAGCAAAAGTTACCCTTTGCCCGTCGGGTGGGTAAAAACTTTGTGATAATGGACCGAGGGCGAAACGTAGCGCAGGGCGAGATGAGTGACTTGTCCGACAAGCTGGTGCAACAGTATTTAACCGTATAAAAGAACGTAGCTGGCGAGGCTTCTTAAGCGTCACTATTTTCCATTTCAGCCAGTTTCTTTTCCAGTGCTTCCAGTTTTTCTCGCGTGCGCAGTAACACCTGTTGCTGAATATTAAATTCTTCCCGAGTAACCAGGTTCAGTTTTTTTAGATTCGCCTCAATGGCGGCACGAAAATTATGTTCAAAATCGGATTGTAAACCTTGCAGGCCGGCAGTTACCCCATCGGGCATTTTTTCCTGCAGGCTGTCTAACACGGCTTTGGAAAAGGGATTAAAAGCAAAAGACATAGGGTGCTCCTTAAATATGCTGCGCACTCTTTGTGTGCGTAATCAGTGCCAGGTCACACGATAAGCGCGGCAAATTTGTTAAAATCATTTAGAAATTAGAGTTTAAACATAAAATACGGTGTGTAAAAGGGGAAAATCATGAAATTAAGGACTTTAGCTATTAAAACCGGGCTGTTGGCAGCCTTGTCGTTAGGCGCCACAGCAACCTGGGCAGCCCAGCTTTCAACCAATTTGACCGCAACATCGAATTACATCTGGCGTGGGGTTACTCAAACAAATGATGCTGCTGCGATTCAGGGCGGTGCTGATTATACAATTAATAAAAACTTCTATGCGGGCGCATGGACGTCGAATATAGCGGGCGATACTGAGCTGGACATATATGGCGGTTACACCAATAAATTTGGTGCATTTGATTTTGATGCCGGGGTGGTTACGTATCAGTACCTGGGGGATAGCGGCACCGATGATTTCACTGAAGTCTACGCCGGTGCTGTGTATAAAAACTACAGCGCCAAAGTATCGGTGGATATTAATGAAACCAATATTTACCTCGAAGGTGCGGCAGACTTCGAATTACCTGACAAATATGTGTTAACCGCCCACGTTGGTATTTATAGCTTTGATCAGGCAGGCAGAACAGACTATAACGATTACAGCGTTACCGTTAGCAAAGGTGAGTTAAGTTTTAGCCTGAGCGATACGTCAGAAAACCTGGCGCAAGGCCAAAGTGACAATATGCGGGTAAATATAAGCTGGAATAAAACATTTTAAGTTTAGCCTGGGATTCATTTAAGTGGTACCGGTAAGTTGTCTGTTCGACACGCTATTTAAAAGCCTGTTTTAGGGAAACTTTTCTAAAAAAGTATTCTCTGCCGGGCTTTTCTTTTGTTAGTATGGCGGACTACGAATTGATAATAAAACCCCACTGGAGAATAGCCATGCGCAAACCCTTTATTTCCCCCTTATCTGCGATTGCAGTGGCCAGTGCTGCCACTTATTTTAGCGCATTACCGATGGCCGCTGCTGAGCCATCCTTTACGGCGAATGCCGCCATTACCAGCAACTATGTTTTTCGTGGCCAAACGCAAAGTGACAGTGGCATTGCGGCACAAGGCGGTATCGATTTTACGCACGAAACCGAATTTTATGCGGGTGCGTGGGCATCCTCTGTTAATGGCACGGGTACAAATACCGGTAGTGGCTTTGAGATTGATGCGTATGGTGGCTGGGCGCATAACTGGGATGATTTTGGTGTGGATATTGGCTATATCATCTATGAGTACACTGATAGCAATTTTTCTGCCGGCAGACAGGAATTTTATGTTGGTTTTGATTGGGGGCCGGCAAGTTTAACCTATTATAATGGGTCAGATGATAACACTAGTGCGAGTGACTATAATTACGTTGATGTTGGTCTGGATATTGAATTAGTTGATGATGTTTTGTTGAGTTTTCATTATGGCCGCTTCTCGCCCGATACAGGTAGTAGCTCTAATGATTTTAAAGTGCAGGCATCTAAAAACATTCTGGATTTTGATGTGAGCCTGGCGGTTACATATGAAGATGGTACGAGTATTAATTCGTATAACGCAACAACGAGTAAAGATACCGAGCTATTCGTGACGGTTAAAAAGACCTTCGACTTATAAGTCATACCCTGCTGGGGAACCAGTGAAAAACCTGTGCGCAGCGTGCGTCACAGGTTTTTTTATGTTTCAAGCATTTGTTGGTGTTC
This sequence comes from Gammaproteobacteria bacterium, assembly GCA_024275115.1. Taxonomy (GTDB): domain Bacteria; phylum Pseudomonadota; class Gammaproteobacteria; order UBA6429; family Thiohalophilaceae; genus SZUA-37. The sequence goes on along the minus strand of JAJRZT010000083.1, from coordinate 17,025 downwards.
TAATTTGCACCATATTTGTGCATTATGAGTGTGCAGCGTAGGATATTACGCACTTTATTTGTGCGCTAAAATGGTGCGCACAGGCTGCTATTTATGCTTAGCTATTGTTTTATAAGGCTATTTCTAATCTGGCACACCCCATGCAATATATAATAGTCAATATTGCTTTTGAACAATATTTATTTATATCAACCTAGGGGAGTTACATAGCGATGAAACTGGTTTCAGCAATAATAAAACCGTTCAAACTCGACGATGTACGTGAAGCTTTATCCGAAATTGGAGTGCAAGGTATCACGGTAACAGAAGTCAAAGGGTTTGGCCGTCAAAAAGGGCACACGGAGTTATACCGTGGCGCAGAATACGTGGTGGATTTTTTACCAAAAGTAAAAATCGAAGCGGTTATTAAAGATGACATGCTCGATCAAGTTCTGGAGTCGATTCAAAAAGCAGCCAACTCCGGAAAAATTGGCGATGGCAAAATCTTTGTCTCAACTGTCGAACAGGTTATTCGTATTCGTACGGGTGAATCTGGCGAAGAAGCATTATAAGGGTGGGGATTATATAAATGGAAAATCAAATTTTTGAATTACAATATGCCATGGACACTTTTTACTTTTTAGTAATGGGTGCTCTGGTAATGTGGATGGCAGCCGGTTTTGCCATGCTCGAAGCAGGTTTAGTGCGCGCTAAAAATACCACTGAAATTTTAACCAAGAATGTGGTGCTTTATGCGATTGCTTGCACCATGTATATGATTGTTGGTTATGAGCTGATGTACGGTGGCGGTATCTTCCTCGAAGGGATTATGTATGAAGGTGCTGGAAGCGCAGAAGCTATGACAGTGGCAGCCTTGAAAGAATCAGCTGAAGCAGGCTTTGGTGGTGGTTCAGTCTACTCGAATGCCTCCGACTTCTTCTTCCAGGTTGTATTTGTCGCAACAGCCATGTCGATTGTATCCGGCGCGGTTGCTGAGCGCATGAAGCTTTGGGCCTTTATGGTTTTTGCGGTTGTGATGACCGGCTTTATCTACCCAATGGAAGGTTCATGGACATGGGGCGGTGGTTCTGTGTTTGGCATGTATAGCTTAGGCGATATGGGCTTCCTTGATTTCGCAGGTTCAGGCATTGTGCATTTAGCCGGTGCGGCTGCGGCATTAGCCGGTGTTATTGTGCTCGGTGCACGTAAGGGCAAATACGGTCCTAACGGTCAAATCAATGCTATCCCCGGTGCTAACTTACCTTTAGCAACACTGGGTACATTTATTTTGTGGATGGGCTGGTTCGGTTTTAATGGTGGCTCGGTTCTAAAACTGGGTGATATGGCCAGCGCTAACTCGGTTGCCGTGGTGTTCTTAAATACCAATGCTGCCGCTGCGGGTGGTGTGATTGCCGCATTAATTGTTGCGCGTATGTTATTCGGTAAAGCCGATTTAACGATGGCACTTAACGGCGCTTTAGCCGGTCTGGTTGCTATTACTGCTGGGCCTGACACACCAACTGCCTTAGGTGCAACCTTAATTGGTGCTGCCGGTGGTATCATTGTTGTATTCTCAATTATCACTTTAGATAAAATGAAAATTGATGATCCAGTGGGTGCTATTTCGGTTCACGGTGTTGTGGGTATGTGGGGCTTGCTGGCCGTGCCGCTCACCAACAGTGACGCAACCTATGGTGCTCAGATTGCCGGCCTGTTAACAATACTTGTTTGGGTATTTGTAACCAGCCTGATTGTTTGGGTTGCTATCAAAGCCGTTATGGGTATTCGTGTTAGTGAAGAAGAAGAATACGAAGGCTGTGACATCGGCGAATGTGGTATGGAAGCCTACCCAGAATTCACCGGTTCACGTGGTTCAGGTATGTAAGCTTTGGTATATGTAATTGGCTTTGGCTAATAACAGAAAGAAGGGCAGCCAATTGGCTGCCCTTCTTTATTTTATGGGCATACCTTTGAAGAGTATATTAACCCTTTATTTCGCCAGCAACTCATCGCTCTTTTTAGTGATATTACTTTCCATGTTCCATTTTTATTTTTTTTGAGTTCTAAATGGTGAATATCTCCACGAACTGAGTCATCAAGAAAACCATCTCGGGTAAGGTTAATGCTTATATTTTCAGGTGATTCAATTGTGTCAGCACTGTAATTATATGAAGTTGTTTTTAAATCAGATAATTCAAAAAGATGAAAAATATAAAGCTCAGGCTTTATTGGCCACTTCAATCCTTTTTTGTAAGCTTTCTGTATTGTTCCATTTAGGGTATTTGTATCGATAGCCTCCCATGATTTAATAATTCTAGATGGTTCGTCTGGATTGGCATGGCAAGAGTTCGATATCAACACTAAAATAAAATATATTGGGGCTAGCTTCATACATAGAGCTCCTTGTAATCATTGCTTCTATTTTAAATTAAAAGCAACTTTCTGTTTGACTATCGGTAACCGGTTAATAATATTTTTACCTGGACAGCTAGTTTTGGTGTTGCCTCCAGGAGTATTATAATGCCCATAAATATTGGTTGTATCTATTTTATATTTTTTGCACCAATCAGTTAATACGGAAATAAGTGCTGCTATTTGCCTGGAAGATGGCACGTTCCTTTCAAAGTCACCAATAACGCATACACCTAACGATGCTTGATTGGCACCTCTGGTATGAGCACCTTGTGTTGTCTCGGGTCTTCCATCAACAATATTTCCCTTTCCCTCAATGATTTTACGGTAACCTATTTGAGAGAAGCCTCTTTGTTTATGCCACATTTCTATGTCAACTTTTTTTGTTGTAACACTATTGCTGGCCGAGTGGTGAACAATTAGTTTACGTATTTTCATTGTATTTCCTTATACATATTATTTGTCCATGCGCTAATCCGAGGCGTTTGGGGGGCGTGGAACTTAAAAGCGCTATATAATTGATTTTTATTTAACCCAAATTATTACATTTCAGGTTAAAGCTTATTATGCGCCCCATCACAAAATGGTGCATCCGCCGTTTGTTTACAACCACAAAGATAGCAATCTTTATTTTCTGTAATAGTAAACTTAACTGGCGTAAAGTCGCTGCCTTTATGTGCGCCATCACAAAAAGGCTGGTTGTTGGACTTGCCACAACTGCACCAGTAGTAGTCACCGGGATCGAGGTTTTCAATGTAAGGATATTTTTGTGGGCAGTCGGGTTGACTCATGCGTGGTATCTCCTGATTAATAATGCTAAATAATATAAAGTGTAGCTTACTCTATTTTAAATACGATGTTGATCTAACAGGCTGTTGCATGACCGTACAAACTCAATTAAAGCTGGCTAATTTTAGTTGCCATAATCTTAAACCGATTAACCTGCAATTAGAATCGGGCGAAACCATTAGTATTTCAGGGGAATCTGGTGCCGGGAAATCTTTACTGTTGCGTGCAATAGCGGATTTAATTCCTCACCAGGGGCAGTGCTTTTTTAAAACACAGGAAATGAATACCTTTGCACCACAGCAGTGGCGCAGGCAGGTGGCTTATTTAGCATCAGAAAGTCAATGGTGGTTTGATAGTATTGGTGAGCATTTTGATTTACCCTTAAGCGAACAGACTGCAAGTTATCTGAAAACGATTGGCTTTAGTCTGGAAACACTCAACTGGGATGTAATGCGTTGCTCAACGGGTGAACGGCAGCGACTGGGAATAATACGAGCCTTAGCAAGCAGCCCTCATGTTTTATTGCTGGATGAACCCACCGCCAATCTGGATACAGGCAATAGCCTGCAAGTTGAAAAACTGTTTTGGCAATATCAGCAGCAAACTCAATGCAGCATTATATGGGTTGCGCATAATCAAGAGCAGATCCAGCGAGTGGCACAGCGAAAGTTTGAAATCAGGCATGCAGAATTAATCGAGGTGCAGGTATGAATGTTGTAAGTTTAAGTCTATTTGATTTAAGCCTTGCCGCTGCGCTGGTGCTTGTTATGGCATCACTGTCCTACTTCATGCAGCTTAAAATGACCCAGACGATTTTAGTTGCAGCTCTGCGAACGGTTGTGCAACTATTATTAATTGGTCTTATTCTAAAATGGTTGTTTGCCCAGGAGGATTTTTTCTGGATTGGCATCATGTGGCTGGTGATGTTACTGGTGGCCGGGCGTGAGATTATGGCGCGGCAAACACGGCGTTTTAAAGGTGTCTGGGGCTATGGCGTTGGAACTGTCTCGGTCTTTATTTCATCTTTTGTTGTCGGCATTTTTGTTTTAACCCTGGTAGTGGATAATACACCCTGGTATACACCGCAATACGCCATTCCGTTAATGGGCATGATTATTGGTAATACCATGACGGCGGCGGCTTTATCTCTGGAAAGCCTGACTAAAACAGCATGGCAGCAACGGATGATAATCGAGGCAAGGCTGGCACTGGGGCAAACGTGGCGGCAGTCGATAAGCGATATTGCAAGGCAAAGTATTCGGATTGGCTTATTCCCTATTATCAATGCAATGGCTGCTGCCGGGCTGGTCACGTTACCGGGGATGATGAGTGGCCAGATCCTGGGTGGTACGCCCCCTGCCGAAGCGGTCAAATATCAAATTCTAATCATGTTTATGATAACAGCGGCCTCAGGGTTTGCTACACTTATAGCGGTGTGGCTGGGAGCGCGCCACTTATTTGATGAACGTCAGCGTTTATCAATACAACATCTGCACGCTGAGCGCTAAATACAAAAACAGAATATTTAATGACAATGAAATTTTTTTTACTCACACTTCTATTTTTAACAAGTTATTTCTTTGCAGGCGTAGTATCTGTGCAGGCAAAAATATATAAGTGCAAAGGTAAAGATGGTGTTATTAATTTTACATCTATTCCCTGTGGGGAGGAATCTGCTGCCATAAAACGACCTGTTAGAAAAATTGAGTTTAATAAAGATGGCACTAAAAAATCCAGAAAACAGATGCAAGCAGAAAAGGTAAAAAAAGAAAAAGAATTTTTAGAGGTATCTAAACGGGAAAGGGAAGATAAAGAAAAAAAGCGTAAGCAGCTGGAACAACATCAAAATAAAGTCAGGAAAAATTGTGAAGCAGCAAAAAAGATCTAAGCGGCGTGCAGAATTCACGTATCGTTTACAAGAAAGAAAAAGATGGCCAGCGGCACATTTTATCAGATGATGAACGTAAAAAAGCAGCAGCAGGGGTGCAGCGGCGAATAAGTTACTGGTGTAGGCAGTAACATCAGTTAAGTTTTTTAAATAAGGAAAAATTATGAAATTGAAACTGAGTATTATCACATTACTATTCTTAATCTGCACAACAGGTTTTGCTGGCCCATTTACTGACAAGCTGTCTATTTGTTTAGTTGAAAAAACCACGACGGACGATAAAAACAAATTAATCAGGTGGGTATATGGTGCAATGTCTGCTCACCCTATCGTAAAAAACTTAAGTAATATCCCTTCTGAAGTTGGTGTGAAATTAAATAAAGACACAGCCAATTTGTTTATGGATCTGTTAACAAATCGATGTAAAGAGGAAGCAGAAAAAGCGATTCGCTACGAAAATAAACTGGCTATTCAAACAAGTTTTTCAATTTTAGGTAAAGTTGCTATGCAAGGGATTATGTCAGATAGTAATGTAATCCAGTTTATGGGTGGGCTTGATGCTTATCTGGACAAAGACAAGCTTACATTTATTGCGCCAGAATAATCATGCAGGATGGTTATGAGTTTTAGCGTCGCAGCAGGGCTAACCAGCGCCATAAATTAAGTACACCAGCTAACGATGCAGCTACATAAGTCAGCGCGGCGGCACGCAATACTTTTCTAACGGCAACCAGTTCATCGGTTTGTACATAGCCTTCTTCAAGTATTGGTAATGCCTTGCCAAAGCTGGCATCCCATTCCACTGGTAAGGTAACAAAGTGCACGACAACTGCAACTAGCATGCTTAATATCACTGCGCCGATCAATATAAAACTTAACTGTGGTACGCGGGTAATGCCGACCACGATGGGCATTAGAATAAAAGCAAGCGACCCCAGCTTTTCGCTAACGGCGGCTACTTTTACTAATCGGCCGCGCCATGCAAGCAGTGGTTCTTTGCGATGGTGCTGGATGGCATGGCCAACTTCGTGGGCGGCAACGGCAATGGCAGTGAGTGACTTTGTATTAAAGTTATTTGTGCTGAGTCGCACGGCTCTTTCGGCTGGATCATAGTGGTCGCCACGATCATCAATTTCAACCTTAACATCCTGCATATCAAAGCGGTCGAGCAGATGACGCGCCAGTTCGCCGCCTGTTCCCTGTAAATGATCAAGTGTTGTGGCGTAACGATTCAGTGTGTATTTAACCCACCATTGTGAGCTATATAAAAGGATAATAATAAAAACAAGGGCAGTCGCGTAAAGCATAGTTTATGTTTTTTGCTTAATGACAATGCTGGCAATACCCATTTTGCGTAGACGGTGGCGGGTTGTATTTAAGATATTCAGGTCACCAATAGGGCCAACCTGAACACGGTGCCATTTGTCACCGTTGGTTTTGGTAATGGTCTGGATCCTGGCACTAATACCCTGCAATGCCAGCGTGGCTTTAAGTTTATCCGCAGATTCAAACTTTCGGAATGAACCGGCTTGCAGCATCAGTGGTGCAATCGGTTGCTTTTGTTTATTACCCATTGTGGCAGTGGTTTGTTGTAATTCTTCGTCTGGCACGGTTACTTCAAGTTCAGGAAGAATGGTATAAAAATCAAAACGTGGTTTGCTACTTTTTGAGTCGCTTTGCTCGGTTATGGTGGCCGATTGTTTCTTTAACTGTTTTACATTATCGGTCGTGGTATTCACAATTTCACTAAAGGCATCTTTAACCGCGGTTTTGTTGCTGCTGGCAGTAAAGTCATTAATATAAACAAGCAAGGCAACAAACAAGCCAATGGCTAAACCGGCCAGCAACCAGGCCCAGCCGGGGGTACTGTTAGGGTGTTTAGGGCGGGGCGTTTTGGCGTAATCACGTGACATAGTATTTAGAGTAACATTAAATTAAAAGTGAGATTAATAAATTATACGAGGGTTACATTTTATCCGGCGCTGACACACCCAATATTTTTAAGCCATTGGCAATCACCTGACGAGTCGCGCTGATTAAAGCAAAGCGCGCCTGACGTATTTTGTTATCATCAACGATAAACTGATGGGCGTTGTAATAACTGTGGAAGTCATTCGCCAGTTCACGCAGGTAATAGGCAATTTGATGTGGCTCATAATTATTTGCCGCGTTTTGAATTATTTCAGCATAACGGCCTAGTTTTGTTATTAAGGCTTGCTCATGCGGCTCTGTGAGTAAATGGATATTCTCAAGCCCAATCGTTTCATCGTAGAGCATGTTCTTTTCATCGAGCTGGCGGAACACACTGCAAACACGTGCATGGGCGTATTGAATATAATAAACCGGGTTGTCATTGCTTTGTGATTTAGCCAGATCAAGATCAAAGTCCAGGTGCTGTTCACACTTGCGCATCACATAAAAGAATCGAGCCGCATCGCTGCCTACTTCTTTGCGCAGTTCACGTAAGGTAACGAACTGCCCGGAGCGGGTCGACATGGGTGCTTTTTTGCCATTACGGTACAACACGGCAAATTGAACCAGCAACACGTTTAATTTGTTTTTATCCTGCCCCATTGCGGTAATGCCGGCTTTTACCCGGGGTACATAGCCGTGGTGGTCAGCACCCCATATATCAATCACTGTTTCAAAGCCGCGTTCGAATTTATTTAAATGGTAAGCAATGTCGGAGGCAAAGTAGGTGGTCTGGCCATTGTCGCGTACCACCACGCGATCTTTTTCATCATCAAAATGGGTTGAGCGAAACCACAGTGCGCCACCTTTTTCATAGATCACATCGTTTTTTTGCAATAAGTCGAGCGCAGTTTGTACCGCAGCGCTATCCATTAAACTGCGCTCAGAAAACCATTCATCAAATTCAACACCAAAATGCTGTAAGTCATCTTTAATATCGGCAAGGATATAATTTAACCCCAGATCAAAAACAAAACGGTAGTCACCGCCTAATAGTGTTTTAGCATGCTCGATAATCGCGTCGATATATTCTTCTTTATCACCACCATCCGGTTCATCTTTAGGTAGCTTTTCGGCTATGGGCCAACTGTGTTTAAACTTATCGGTATTTTCGCGGTGTAAGGTTGCGGCAATATCCCAGATGTAGTCGCCTTTATAACCGTTGGTTGGGAATTCAAATTCTTCGCCGCAGAGCTCTAAATAACGTAACCAGACACTGGCACATAAAATATCCATTTGCCGCCCAGCATCGTTGACGTAATATTCACGGTGAACATTGTAACCCACGGTAGCTAAAAGGTTGGACAGGGTGGCACCATAAGCCGCGCCACGGCCATGCCCGACATGCAATGGGCCGGTGGGGTTGGCAGATACAAATTCGATTTGTATTTTTTTGCCTTCACCTTGTTCACACTGGCCGTAAGCTTCACCTGCTTGCAGAATTTGCTTAATGACAGAGGCAGTGGCTTGTGCGTTTAAATAAAAATTAATAAAACCGGGGCCGGCAATTTCAACTTTATTCACCAAATCGGATGCTGGCAAGGCCGCCACAATCGCCTCAGCAATATCACGCGGTTTAGCCCTGGCAGGCTTGGCCAGCATCATCGCAATATTACAGGCCAGATCGCCGTGTGATGGGTCGCGGGTATTTTCCAGACGAATAGTAATGCTTAAATCAGCAGGTAACGTACCCTGCGCTTGTAATTGTTCAACGGCTTGTTGCAATAATTGGCTAATTTCGGGTTTCATATACGGTATATGTTATAAGGAGTCAGGTTATTGATAAAGGCGTGCATTATAGCCTTACTACGGGCGGACGAACAGTGTGTTTCGCCCCATGCATCTCCCTTGATTATGATCTTGTCGGCAAGGGTAAAAAGCATTTTTAGTCCCGACACAGCAAGGCTGTGATTACAAAAGGTGAGCCATATCACAAAAAATAGCCTAACAGCGGCAACTGAGCATTTATGCAGCAAACACGTTAGCGTGTGAGTGTTATTATCACAAAATAACCTACATAGCCGAAATAAGGAATTTTCAAAAATGAGTGAACTCATTTTAAGCAGCAGAACATTAGAGCCACGGACATTCCAGAATCTTTATGGTATGGATATGGGAAGCGTATCGTCATGTGACGGCCCACAACCTACTCGCATTATGGCAAACAGACCGTATTTACTGTCCAGTCAACCCTCTGTTTTTGATAAAACAGCCCTTGCACAACTTTCCAACCCACATATCAGGCGCGACTTAACCGCATTATCGGTATCACAGGGTGGCGAGACCCTTTCAGCGGCATCACAGGCTCTCGCTCCGCTGCTTTACGAAATAAAGGCGCTATCGGCACGGTTGCAAGCATTTACGCAGGGCGCATGGACGGGTTTACTGGCTCGGTAAAAAAATACCAGGCCGCGTTATTGCGTTATCGTGATGCCATACAAAATAATGCACGCTCCAAAGTGGCGGCACGTCAGCAGGCTAAAATGGCCTTTGATGAAATGCAAAAGAAATTCAGCAACGAAATTAAAACCGCAACCCAAAAAGTAAAAATGCGCCGGCACCCGCTTACCAATGTGAACAGAGGCCTTAATATCGCAAGAAGCAGCCGTAATATCGCAAAACTGGATGTCGTCAGCCAGGTTCAGCTTAACAATATTGTTAAATTCTCCAAACATGCAAAAGTACTGGGTAATGGTGTTGCCGTTATCGACTTTGGCAGCCGGGTGGGGCGTATTCATAATAGCTATCGCGCAGGCCGGCACTGGGAGCGGGATTTGTTTATTGAGTCGAGTCGTTTTGCGTTAAGTGCATTGACGGCTACATCTATTGTTAAGGGCGGCTTGGCTCTACTTGTTTTTGCAACACCTTTTGGTTGGGCCGGGTTGATTGTGGGTGGATTGGCAATAGCAGGGACAGCGGCTGTATCATCGTCGTATGTAAACAACTATGCCAAAAATAATAGTGGCAGTCTTTACGATAATATTATGAAGGAAATTAGTAGATTATGAATATAGAAGGGGTTATTTTTGCATGGATCCTGTTTTGTGCATTTTTAACGATGGTATTGTTCATTTTGTTTGGCCAAATTACTGTGCGCAAATTGCGAAAAAATCCAAAGACAAAAGAAGATTTAGGTATTGAGTTTGCTAGTGGCTGGGATATTATTAATGTTGCGCAAGCCTTAGCACTTCCGAGTTCATGGCTTAAGCGAATCGAAAATAGCCCGCTTGCTTTTATGGAAGCAAACTCTAGAGTTATTAGAGAAAACACGAATAAGTTTGATCACATTTTAGGAGCCATATTTTATTGGCTTTTAATGACGACTGGACTTGCTGCTCCTCTATTAGCATTAGCAAGTTCTATTGGGTTTTTTGAGTAACAAAGTTTCTTGTCAGATGACATGACTTCGGTGGCCGTGTTGGATGTATTCATAATAGCTATCAAGCAGGCCGGCACTGGGAGCGGGATTTGTTTATTGAGTCGAGTAGTTTTGCGGCGAGTGCATTGATGGCTACATCTATTGTTACGGGTGGCCTGAAGTTGCTCGTTTTTGCAACGCCCCTTGGCTGGGCGGGGTTGATTGTAGGAGGGCTGGCAGTAGCAGGGTCAGCGGCTTATGCAGCATCTGGAGTGAATAGTGGAATAAAAAATAATGCTGGTGGCTGGTATGATTCAATAATGAAATCATTGGGTGCTCGATGAGCTTATTTTCGATGTTGCTGGCAGTTTTTGCTGTTTTTGGTTTTATAGCTTGTATTTTATTTGTTATTTTTGGTCAAGTTACGGTTCGTAAACTCCGTAAAAACCCTGTAACAAAAGATGCGCTGGGTGGTGAGCTTGTGAGTGGCTGGGATATTTTGAATGTTGCCAGTGCATTGGCCTTACCACGTTCATGGCTTAAGCGAATTGAAAACAGCCCACTTGCGTTTATGGAAGCGGACTCCCGCATTATTAGGGAAAACACCAACAAGCTTGACCATATTTTAGGTGCAGTGTTTTATTGGCTTTTTATGGGAACGGGTTTATCTGTTCTTGTGTTGATGTTGTTAGATTTAGCGGGTGTTTTTGCAGAGTAGTAATAGTTTCTTGTCAGATGCCATGACTTTGCCTTTTTGAACCTAAAATGATTACTTTAAGGAGGAAGTAAAATACATTACCCATCAGATCCGAGAAAAGAAACATGACGATAGTCGATTTTCGAGAAAAATGGATAGTTTGATTGAAAGTATTCTTAAACAAGTTACTTGACCCCTTTTCGCTTTCTGGGAGCGGGATTTGTTTATTGAGTCGAGTAGTTTTGCGGCGAGTGCTACAGCAGGTCTCCTTACAGTTAAAGGTGGGCTGGCATTACTCGTTTTTGCGACGCCCTTTGGTTGGAGCGGCCTGATAGTGGGTGGGCTTTTTGTTGCTGGTACAGCTGCTGTTACATCTATAGGCTTTAATAACTATACTAAAAATAATGCAGGAGAGTTGTATGATAAAGTGATGGAAAAATTAATAGGGTTATGAATACAGAATTAATACTCTTTGCAATTTCCTTGTCAGGAATATTTGTTGCGATGCTGCTCTATGTTGTACTTGGCCAGGTTACAGTACGAAAGTTAAGGAAAAATCCACAAACGAAAGATGAATTAGGAACTGAGTTTATGAGTGGCTGGGATATTCTTAACGTGGCAGGTGCTTTGGCTTTTCCCCGTTGGTTAAACAGAAAATTTCGTAATAACTTGCTTGGTGGTTTGTATGCCAATGCAGATTTACTTTATAAGCATACAACAATGTTTGACAGAGCTTTGGCGGTTATATTTTATGTCACGTGGGTTTTTTCTGTTTTGTTGATGTTTGCTCTTATATTATTAAGTCATTTTGGTTTTTTTGATTAAAGTAAAACAGGTTCCAGAGAGCAATATCCTCTAATATTAGAATTAATAGCTCTCTGGAACCTATTTTCTGTTCACGAATAATTTAAGCTTTAATTAAAATTCACATACGTATAGTTATCCATGTATCACAATGTCATTTAGTGTCAGGCAGCAGGATATGGCTGGCCTCGAGGGTTTAATAGTGATAGCGACACTGTGCGATTAGAATTTGTTTATCCTTCACTTTATATACAAGCCGATGTTCTCGGTTAATACGCCTGGACCAGTAGCCTGTCCAGTTGTGTTTTAATGGTTCGGGATCGCCGATGCCAATAAAAGGCTGACGAGCAATTTCTTTTATAAGTTTATTGATACGCTTAAGAATTTTTTTGTCGGTTTGTTGCCAGTACAGGTAGTCGTCCCAGGCGTCCTTTGCCCATGAAATAGTCATTCGTCAATGAGCTCCTTTTGCTGGCTACGGCCAGATTCCAGCTCATCAATTGCACGGTTTAAACGTTCAGCATTTTTAGGGCTTGCCATTAAATAAGCGGTTTCTTCATACGATTTAAAATCCTCAACAGACATCAAAATGGCGGGTTTGCCATTTTGGCGAGTAATTAAAACTGGTTGATGATCTTCGTTTACTTTATCTATTATTGAGGCTAGCTTATTTCGAAATGCTGAATAACTCATTGTATCCATTATAAAAATCTCTTATCGATGTGAATATAGGTACTTATTATAGTACATGTACGTATATTTGTCACTTTTTAGGGTGTTTAAAACATCTCCTGCGGATCCACATCTACCGACCACCTTACTTTATTACGGTTGGGTGATTTTTCGATAAGTGGTAACCAGTGGTACAGAAGTTGTTGCAAGTCATTTCGGTTAGTTGACTGACACAACATTTGGTAACGATAACGCCCGGCACGACGGGTCATGGGGGCGGGGAAGGGGCCAAAAATTTCAACACTGTCTGGATCTTTATTGGCAATCGCCGGGCGGCTATTTTTAGCGGCTGTTAAAAATTCAATGGGGGCATTTTCATCCATTGCTTCGGCACGGATCAGTACGTGGTAAGTGTAGGGCGGCAACATGGCCTGTTCGCGTTCACTGAATAAGTCTTTACAAAAATCCGGGTAGCTGTGGTGTTGTAGGTCTTGCAGCAAGGGATTTTCGGGGTGGCAGGTCTGGATAAGCACTTCGCCTTTTTGTTGTTCACGCCCTGCTCTGCCTGCAACCTGTAATATCAGTTGCCCCATGCGTTCGCTGGCGCGGAAGTCGGCGCTGTATAAACCCTGGTCGGCACTTAAAATCCCCACCAGTGTGACGCGCGGAAAGTGATGGCCTTTGGCCAGCATTTGGGTGCCCAGCAGAATATCAATATTGCCATCTTTAGCTTGTTGCAGCTTGTCTTCCAGCTCGCCTTTTTTGCGGGTGCTGTCGCGGTCGATTCGTAAGATGGTTTTATCAGGAAATAAATCGGCCAGTGCCTCTTCAACGCGCTCAGTGCCGAGACCAACGGGGTTCAGCTCGCTCTGGTTGCCGTTACTTTGGCAGTCGGGGCAGGCATGGGGAATACGTGTTTCTGTACCGCAGTGGTGGCAACGTAATTGTTGGGCGCGTTGATGCAGGGTCAGGTAGGCATCACAGCGGGGGCAATGCGATAGCCAACCGCATTCGTAGCACATTAACACTGGCGCAAAGCCGCGCCGGTTTAAAAACAACAAGGCCTGATTACCTTGTTCCAGATGCGCGCGTATACGTTGAATGAGTTGTGCCGATAAACCGTGTTCCAGCTTCTGGCTGCGTACATCGAGTAAATAAATGTCCGGCAGAATGGCATCACCGGCTCGTTGCTTTAATTGCAGGTGGGTGTATCGCTGTTGCTGTGCATTGTATAAGGTTTCGAGGCTGGGTGTTGCCGAGCCTAGTATAATAGGTATATTGGCACTGTGGGCGCGCATAATGGCCACGTCACGTGCAGAATAACGCAGGCCGTCCTGTTGTTTTAAAGACAGATCGTGTTCTTCGTCAATTAAAATTAAACCTAAATTTTTAAATGGCGTGAACACGGCTGAGCGAGTGCCGATTAGCACACGGGCGCGGCTGTCATCATTCGCATCTTGCACGGCTAGCCAGTTATTTAACCGCTCGGTGTCATTCATTGACGAATGCAAAACGGCAACATGGGTATGGAGATGGCGTTCAAAGCGTTCAACCAGTTGCGGGGTAAGGCCAATTTCAGGCACCAGCACTAATACTTGTTGCCCTCGCTTGAGCACATCAATGATGACCTGCATATAGACTTCGGTTTTACCGCTGCCAGTAATGCCTTCGAGCAAAAAAGCGTTGTGCTGGCCAGGCGTTGCGCTAATGGTGTCGGCGGCCTGCTGCTGTTCTGCATTTAATGTATGCAATGCGCTTGCTGTTGGTTTTAATACATTAGAAAAAATGGATGTTTGCCGGGTTTGTGTTACCAAGCCCTTTTCTTCCAGACGGCGCATTGCATCGCGCCAGTTGCCCCATTGCTGGTTTAGCTGGGTGGTTGTTTGCATGGCATTATTGTTGTTAGTTGCCTGCTTTAGAAAGTCCAGGAGCTGGCGTTGTTTGATTGCGCGACCCAGAGTTTCTGGCTCGGTGTTACGGCCTTGTTCGGTTAGCTGCCATGCATTTTCCGTTACCGGTAACAGGGGCTTTCCCTGCCGCAGTAATGCGGGCAAAGCATGCGAGAACACCTCACCGATGGGGTGCTGGTAGTAGCGGCTTACCCATTGTAATAATTCTAAAATGTTGCAGGCTAAACAAGGAGAGTCATCGATAATATCGACGATGGGCTTTAATTTATGCCCAGCATAGTGACTGGTTTTATCGGTATGGATAACAACACCAACGAGCTGCTGTCGGCCAAAGGGAACTTTTACCCGCATACCGGCTTGCAGTTTAGCGAGTTGTTGCGGTGTTACCCGATAATCAAAAAGTGAGCGTAGTGGTTTGGGAACCGCAACCTGGATTGTGAGTACATTCCTGGCCGGTTTTTTGGGGTGTGGGTTCTGAGATCCCTGATCTGAGCTAAAAAGAGAGTCTTGCATGGAGCGTTACGTTAACGAAGTTTTGCAATGCTGAACAGCTTTGTCTGGTTTTACTGAGTAATGGTACAAAACAGGCCATAATTTCGCCATTTAAAAGTAAGTTATAATATTATTTTAAGGTAAATTCTAGGATAAACTGGCTAAGGTATTGTTGTTTGGTAATGCCCCGCCTTATCCACAATTCCTGTGGATAACTTTGTGGATGAAATGGGGTAATAGAAGCAAAGTCCGCGTCAGTGCTACACTTTTGTTACAATGGTTAAAAATTGACCATCTTAAAATATATTCATTATAATCAAATGGTTGCATTGTTTTTATAGGCTTTTATTGTTTATATGTCGCTGTGCGCAGGCAAAAGTAGTGGCTTAAAAATAAATCTATATTAGCTGTGAATAACATTCAAAAAAAACACAATAAAGCGCTTGTATTTCATTTTCAATTTGTTAAAAGCGATTTTCGTTATTTTGCCGCTACGTTTACAAACCGGATTTTAAGGCTGTATATGGGGGAAGTTTTGTAGTCCCAAATAGGTGCTAGTTTTTAACGTGTTTATCCCTTTTGAGTTGAATGGTTATTTTATCAAGGTAGGGGTTAATTTCAGTTCGGGTTGTTGTTTTATTAACGGGGTAGCTTACGCCAGGCTCTATTTTTACCGGCTTTGCTGATACCTTTTGATCGTCAGAAAGAGGTGCATTATTTTGTTGTTGCTGGTTGTAGTTAAACAAAAGTGCCTGCATATTTTTGCGCAAATTCAGCAGATCTCTGTTTCCCCACGAGCGGGTTTGCCAGCTTTTTTTAAAGAAAGTGTCAACCCAGTAGTTTGACTCACTGAGTTCGATATTAGAAAAATCTTGCGTGAGTACCGGCATTCGCCAGGGTGATTTCTGCCGGAGCTTTCGGGTGCTGGACAGGATATAGGGACCGGCATTGTTTATTTGGGGAAAAGCAGCGAGCAATTCCTTAGCGCACCGATGGTCAAAATTGCGTACTACCCAGCGTGCAGCAGCATTGTAATCATCTTCTGCCGGTTGTATTACCCAGCTCTGTGGTTCAAAAGAAACCGGTATATAAAAAGTCTGTTGCTTGTTTGCAGCGGTATTAATGTAGCGTTGTTTTAGTTTATGGATTTTACGTAGCAACTGTTCGGTTTGTTCGATGGCACGGGTGTGCGCGTTAAAAACGGGTTGTCGTGGAAAGAGGAAGTAGGAATAAAGGCCGTATTCTCCTTTTGTTTTACAGTCAACAATAAAGACTGAACTCAAATCTTTGGCGGGTGCAGGCACCGCCTGTTTGGGTTGAATAAACGCCTGGGGTTGGGCAAACCCTGTCGTTTGCATAGCGGTAAATAGCAGTGCCAGGGTAAGTGAGCGAGGGTTTAAAATGTTTAACTCCAAAATAACTTCCACCAATATGTGTAACGGGGCTATGCGTAGAAAAATCCCTTTCATAGACAAGTGACACCAAAGTATAGGCGGCTTTGTATAAAAAAGCAGCAATAAATAGCGGTGGCTTTGCTGCTTTAATATAGCTGCAAAATAGGTGGTTTTAGTAACGGAGATTCTGCTGCTGCCGGAAGTAATCGCCTATACTCAGAAGTAAAATACAACCGATTAACTGGAGAATAAAATGGCAGCTTACAAATGTGAAAAATGTGGAATGACGATTGGCTCGATGACCTGTGGCCAGTGTGACAAGGAACTGGTGCATGGCACGATTGCGGCCGATGATGGACATGACGTGCATGTTTCAGAATGCCCGGACGGGCACGGCAAAGTAAAATCACCAATGTGTTGCGGGCAGGATATGGTGAACGTAAAGTAAACGAAGCCTGAGCCAGGTATTAATAAAGCCCGTCCTTTGCAATAGGGGCTTTTTTTCAGCCTTTGATAAATTGGCTCTTCCCCTGATCGGGTGGGTAGATTTCATCTTACACCCTCAGGATAGAGATCAAGTCCACCAAGGTGAAAGTAGATAGCATTGGCAAATCGTTTCTTGTTACGGAAACCTCTGCTGCGCACTTTGATCGTTTTTA
>JAJRZT010000082.1 GCA_024275115.1 Gammaproteobacteria bacterium | reverse complement strand
AGAAAAACCCGAGCCGCTGGAGTGGAGAAATACGTAACTGGTCACCGGTTGGTGCTGTTGCGTTAAATCCTGAACGTGATGATGTGATAAAAAATATAGCAGCTTGACTAAAAAAAGCGACAACTACCTTGAAAAACACCGGTAGAGAAAGCTTTACTTCTGGTTGACATCGCAAAGTTTTAGGGTAATTATTTAATACAAGCCAGCTATTTTTTTAGTTGTTATCTCCACAGGATGCAAAACAATCACCTGGAGTGAAGATGCAAACCAACCATTATTTGCCGCGTGCCTTGCCTGAACATCTGCAAGGCCTGGCAACGTTAGCGCTGGATTTGCGTTGGAGCTGGCACCATGGTGCCGATACCTTGTGGCGTCAAGTTGCCCCTAAACTATGGGAGGCAACCGCTAACCCCTGGTTGATTCTTGAAACAGTTTCTGACCAGCGCCTGGAAACGCTGGCAAGAGATGATGCCTTTGTTGAAAAGCTTCAGCAACAACTTGATCTGCGCGAGGCTCATTTTAATGAAAAATCCTGGTTTTCTGAGACGATAGGCCGCTCTTTTTCTGGGCATATCGCTTATTTCAGCATGGAGTTTGGTATTTGTGAGTCTTTGCCTATTTACTCGGGTGGTCTAGGGGTGCTGGCAGGTGATTATCTTAAGACCGCCTGCGATCTAAACGTGCCTTTAATCGGGGTTGGCCTGCTCTATCAGCAGGGCTACTTCCGTCAGGTGTTGAGCCATGAGGGTGAGCAGATCGAGTTTTACCCTTACAACGATCCAACCATGCTACCAGTGGTGCCCTTGCGTGATGACAGCGGCGAGTGGGTACGAGTTAATCTTGAGCTACCCGGCCGACTCTTACGTTTGCGCACCTGGCGTGGTCAAGTGGGCCGCCGCACCTTATTATTGCTGGACAGCAATGATCCTCTTAATGATCCCGGTGATCGTGCCATTACCAGTGAACTCTACGGTGGTGGTGAAGAGATGCGCTTGCAGCAGGAGTTAGTGCTAGGCATAGGTGGCTGGCGGTTACTGGTGTTACTGGGTATTGATTGCCCGGTATGCCATCTTAACGAAGGCCATGCAGCATTTGCTATTATTGAGCGTGCCCGGTGCTTTATGCAGCACAACAAGCTTTCTTTTAATGCAGCGTTGCGGGCTACACGGGCGGGTAATCTGTTTACTACCCATACGCCAGTGGCAGCGGGTTTTGATAGCTTTAACCCCGATTTGTTTGCCCTCTATTTTCGTGAGATGGCGCTAAACTGTAAGCTGGAGCTGGACGAGCTGCTGCGGTTAGGGCGATTGAATTCAGACGATAGCAATGAACCTTTCAATATGGCGTATCTGGCCTTACGTGGTGCCGGGGCGGTTAACGGTGTTAGTCGTTTACACGGTAAGGTCAGCCGCGGTATTTTTCAGCCGTTGTTTCCCCGCTGGCCGCAGAATGAGGTACCAGTAGGTTATGTAACTAATGGTATTCATGTACCGAGTTGGGATTCAGCCCCTGCCGATAAATTGTGGACTGATGCTTGTGGTAAGTCACGCTGGCGTGGCACGTTAGACTCTGTGGAGACAGATTTGCGTCAGTTGTCGGATGAAAAGTTATGGCGTTTTCGTACCGAGCAACGTCAACGTTTGATTAAGTTTTTACGCCGACGTCTGGTACGCCAGCACCGTGAACGTGATGTGGCCGGGGTAAAAAAGCGCCCGTGGGGGGACATCCTGGACCCGGATGTGTTGACACTGGGGTTTGCCCGGCGTTTTGCCGAGTATAAACGACCTAATCTGCTGCTAAACAATCCACAACGCCTGATGCAACTGCTCACTGGGCGCAACAGGCCGGTGCAACTGGTTATTGCCGGTAAGGCTCACCCAAAGGATAAGGTGGGTAAACGCATGCTGCGCCAATGGCAGGATTTTATTAAAAACAATGGTATGCATGAACGGGTGGTGTTCGTTGAGGATTACGACCTGGGGGTTGCAGAACAACTGACCCAGGGGGTTGATGTCTGGATAAACACCCCGCGTCGTCCGTGGGAGGCCAGCGGCACCAGTGGTATGAAGGTGTTAGTCAATGGTGGACTTAATTTGTCAGAACTGGACGGCTGGTGGGCTGAGGCCTACGCGCCGGAATTGGGCTGGGCACTGGGTGATGGCCGTGAGCATGCGGATATTGCCGCCCTGGATGCAATGGAGGCTCAGCAACTTTACAGGCTGCTGGAAGAACAGGTGGTTCCTTGTTTTTACCACCGGAATGATCAGGGTTTACCTGTTGACTGGGTGAGCCGAATGCGTGAAAGCATGGGTGCGCTAACCGCGCAATACTCTTCAAACCGTATGTTACGAGAGTACACGGAGGATTATTACTTGCCATTGGCCGAAGCTTATCGGCAACGTGCTATTAACCCCGATATGGCTACCCGGATGGAGGCATGGCATAGCCAGCTCAAACAACACTGGCAATGGATTCACTTTGGTAATGTCAGTGTCGGGCAGGAAGGAGCAGAGCATCACTTTGCGGTTCAAGTTTATCTTGATGACATATCGGTGGACAGTGTCAATGTGGAGTTATATGTAGCCCCGCTGGCGGGTGATAATGGGGTGCGGCAGTGTCTGACGCGCGGTGAAGCACTGGCGGGTGCCGCCAACGCTTATCTTTATACTGGCCGTGTACCTGCCGATCGCCCAGCGGGGGACTACACGCCACGCATTATTCCTTTCCATCCTCTGGCCCAGGTTCCTCTTGAGGCAGAAATGATTCTCTGGCAGCGATAACAAGCAGCAAGGTGTCACCTTAACGGGTAGATGAGTGCGGTTACGGCATAGTCGACTTATCAGGCTCGTTACAGGCTGAGCCGGACTATACTCTGAATAAGGGCAGGCAGTACTTTTGTGAATACCGCAAGGAGCTAATGATGAGCGTATCTGATACTGAGATTGATACTTCGCTTCAGGGGTTGACCTCTATCGAGGCGGAACAGCGGTTGAAGCAGTATGGTCTTAATGCGCTACAGGAGAAGGACGTTTCTATACTGTGGCGTTTGCTGGGTTATTTCTGGGGGCCGATCCCATGGATGATTGAAGTGGCGGCGATTCTTTCTGCCCTGGTGCAGCATTGGGCTGATTTTGGCATTATTATGGCGTTGTTAATTTTTAATGCTGGGGTGGGCTTCTGGCAGGAATTTACTGCAGGCAATGCCGTTGCTGCGCTGAAAAAGCAACTGGCGCTGACGGCACGGGTGCTGCGCGATGGTCGCTGGCGGGAAATCAACGCACAGCAACTGGTTCCCGGCGATATTGTACGCATTCGCCTTGGTGATGTGGTTCCGGCAGATGTTAAAGTGGTTGATGGCAACTATCTCAGTGTCGATCAGTCTGCGCTCACAGGTGAATCATTGCCGGTTACCAAGCAGAAAGGAGACGAGGCATTTTCCGGTACGGCAGTGAAACAGGGCGAAGTGGTGGCCGAGGTGAGTGCAACCGGTGGTGAGACCCGATTTGGAAAAACCGCCAGCCTGGTGGGGCAGGCAAAAACCGTTTCCCATTTTCAGAAGGCAGTTCTGACCATTGGCAATTACCTGATTTATGTCAGTTTAACGTTGGTGGTCAGTTTGGTGTTGTTTCAATTACACCGTGGTACAGACTGGTTAGAGCTGGTGCAGTTTGCGCTGATTCTTACCGTGGCATCGATTCCCGTCGCCATGCCGGCAGTACTTTCCATGACAATGGCGGTCGGAGCCATGGCGCTTTCGCGGCGTAAAGCTATCGTTACCCGTCTGGAATCCATTGAAGAAATTGCCAGTATGGACGTATTGTGCTCGGACAAGACCGGCACGCTGACCCAAAACCGTTTAACACTGGGTAAAATTGAGCTGTTTCAGGCCCGCGATGAGCAAGCCGTATTGCAGGCGGCGGCACTGGCCTGCAGGGCAGAAGACAATGATGCTATCGATCAGGCGGTACTGGAAGGGCTGGCAAATCAGACGTTTTTAAAAGCCAGTCGACAAATAAATTTTATTCCTTTTGATCCGATACATAAACGCACCGAAGCGACCATTATTAATCCTGATAGCAAGACCTTTCAGGTGACCAAGGGTGCACCGCAGGTGATCATGGCGCTATCAGATCTGTCCGATAAGGAAAGGCTACGGGCACAGCAGGTGGTTGATGCTTTTGCCGAGCAGGGATATCGTGCTTTGGCTGTTGCACGTAAGGTGCAGGGTATGCATCAGTGGCAATTCCTCGGCATTCTGTCGTTGTTTGACCCACCACGGCAAGATTCAGCACAGATCATAGCCAGTGCCCAGGAGTATGGTGTTGCGGTAAAAATGCTCACGGGTGACAACCAGTCTATTGCTAAACAAATTGCAGGCAAGCTGGGGCTGGGTGAAAATATTCAACTTGCCAGCGCACTGTCACTGGATGACGATGGCCGTCGTGATGGCAGCGACGGTGAATGTGTGGAGCAAACTGATGGTTTTGCTGAAGTCTTTCCTGAGCACAAATTTAGTATTGTTCAGTTGCTCCAGAAGCGTAACCACATTGTTGGTATGACCGGTGATGGTGTTAACGATGCCCCGGCTCTAAAGCAGGCCGATGTGGGTATTGCGGTTAGCGGGGCCACGGATGCAGCGCGAGCCGCTGCAGATCTTGTGCTTACAGCTCCTGGGCTATCGGTGATAATTACCGCCATCGAGGAGGCGCGGCGTATCTTTGAACGGATGAATGCCTATGCCATTTACCGTATCAGCGAAACCATTCGCATCATGGTCTTTGTTGTGTTGACAATGGTTTTTTTCGAATTCTATCCCATTACAGCGATTATGATTATTCTACTCGCCTTTTTTAATGATGTACCCATCATGACCATTGCCTATGATCAAACAGGGATGGAAAAGCAACCGGTGCGCTGGAATATGCGGCAGGTTATCATTGTGGCGACCGCCATGGGGGCCGTTGGTGTGCTGGGTAGTTTTGGCATGCTACTGATTGCCATGGGCTGGTTGCAACTAGATGTTGCACAAATTCAGACCTATATTTTCCTTAAAATGGCGGTGGCCGGTCACCTGGTGTTATTTGTTGCACGAACCAAAGATTACGTTTGGAAACGGCCCTGGCCTGCACCGGTTATGATCTGGTCGGCGTTAATTACCAAGATAGCCGCTACGGTACTGGCTGCTTACGGCTTTGGTCTTATTACGCCAATTACATGGCCAGAAATTGCCCTTATCTGGGGCTATTCCATTTGTTCTGCGATGTTAACCGATGTTGTCAAAGTGCAGACCTATCGTCACCTGCAAAACAGCGGGGCCAAACATACGAGGTTCCATACACGCTAATTAACCTGAACTCAGGATAAGATGTTCAGTGGTTATACACCAGACAGGAAGCCGGGATTATCCAATAAAGACACGTAAAACATGCCATCCATGGCGACTCGACTGCCGCGTCCTTGCGGCAGACGGTCTTTATTGGATAATCCCGGCTTCCTGTCATCGGGTTGGTAGATTTTAATGGCTAGTTTCTCTTATCCCGAGTTCAGGTTAATTATCTGGAACAGTTTCCACCCACGGGGGCTTGTTTTTTGCCTTTCCTTAACCGGCCTTATCCAGCCGGTTCATCAGAAAAATAAGCTCCGCTTCAGAATGACTCAAGCCACACTGATGCATAATTGACTCGACATTTTTACCCTGCCGCGCCATATGTGCTGCTTCATCATAGGTTTGATTAGCCGGTTCAACATAGCTCACTGCTTTTTCAATTGGTTTGTTTTCTGCGGCACGCCGTTGTTGATGCTCAAGCTGCAATACTTTTTTCCCCATTCCAATTGCTGCGACTGAAAAAGCTTTTAAATCGTCACGCATGGTTTTAACCTGGGCATACTCACGTCTTAATTTTTGTGTCATCCGGTGCAGTAAAATAGCCGTTACCAGCAAGAAAATCACATTGCCAATAAAAACAAAAAGAGGTAAGGCGCTTTGATCTAAATTATTTACAACTAATTGAATATCTTCCATTATGCATACTCATCGATATGTGAATTTATACCACTGCCAGGTGGCTGCTTTTTTATATTTTGTTTTGTTTTATCTCGTTGCTGATTTTTTTGCTGATTATCTTTTTTTTGGTCCCGTTTGGCTGGTTGCTTCGCATCAGTTGTAGAGTGAACGGTAGACGCGGGCGTCCATGTTGTGCTTGATGTACTTGTTCCTATTTCGGCCATCTTCTTACAAGGGCTGCATGGCTTACAATGCAGCCACGTCATCCCATTCATCGTCAGATAATAGCTTGTTCACGTCCACTAAAATAAGCAATTCTTTATCTTTGCTGGAAACACCCTGAATATATTTAGAACTGTCATCATTACCTACATTCGGCGCAGCATCAATTTCCGATGTTTGTAAATCCACTACTTCGGCCACACTGTCAACCAGAATACCGACCACATGTTTATCAGCTTCAATAATCACAATACGTGTTGAGTCATCAACGTCGGCTTCACCCAAACCAAAGCGTTTTCTGGAATCAATGACGGTCACAACATTACCGCGTAAATTAATAATACCCAGTACATAATCGGGTGCTCCCGGTACGGGTGCAATCTCGGTCATCCGCAGTACTTCCTGTACCTGCATTACCCGAATACCGTATTTTTCATCATCCAGTCGAAAGGTAACCCACTGGATAATTTCATCATTGTTCTTTTCTGCAGCCTGACTCATTGTTGTTGCCCTCTGTTATCCTGAAAACCGTCAAAATATTGTCTAAATAGACGGCTTTAATTAAGTAAAGCATAATTTATGCCAAAGTCTATAAATTTCATATAAAATCAATGCCTTATATGCATTTTATTTTCGATTATGTGAGCCATCGGCCAGCATTTCGGCAAATCCACTTGCATCAATCAGTGCGCACATATGCTCAATCACCGTACCCGCCATCCATTTGCGTTTACTTCTGTCCTGGCGCCATTTCACTGCATCACTTACCAGCTCAATCACTTCATCAATCTCATCACAGGCAAGCCCCCATTTGCTGTCATCAATCAGCACGATACGTTTTACCCGTTCATACGGTTTATCGGCAGAAAGCGACACAAGTTTATCGGCAGGAAAAACTAATTTTGCCGTATCAATAATGGGTGTGCTATTGCCTAGATACTGCAACAAGCCTAAATAAAAATCAGAATGCCCCGGCATTTCGGTTATTTTTGTTTCATCCCATTCGACAACGCCGTTCAGTTCGATTAAACGCACCGCAAGGCTTAAACCCGCCACTTTAAAAAGTAAAACTTGAAAAGGCTCTGCGGGAATATCATAAGTATCGACAATCTCAGATTCATTAAGTTGAGCGTCAATATCTGTTGATGCACTTGTGTCTGTTTCTGGGGGGGCTTCAACAAGCTCCTGAACCGGTTCTATTTGCGGTATAGAAATAACCTTCGGTTGTATTTTTTCTTCAACAACCAGATTAACAATCGGCTCGGCTTCGACTTTAGCCACTACCGATTCTGCAACAATATCTACGCTAACAACGGGCTCGGCAAGCTCAGTTTCTTTCAATAATGAATCTAAAAAAACAGACAAAGCCACTTTTGAATCAACGATGGTATTGTTATCACGACTCATTCGTCACCAACTTTAAATCAGCTTGCTTGCTTGCATTCAATAAACTGTCGAGTAGCTCAGCGTAGGCTTTTGAACCACGCGAGGATGGTAACATTATAGGTAATGGCAAGCCTTCCTGGCTTGCGTTTCTAAATGCCGTATCCACTGGAATAACGCTCGGCCATAATTCCGCCCCGTACTTTTTTCTTAAAGCACGCAAGCTATCGGTTGACGCACGAGTACGCCGGTCAAACATAACCGGCACTATTGTAAAAGAAACATCATGCCGGCGAGCCTGGATAATCATATTTAGAGTATGATGCATTCGCTCCAGGCCTTTTAAAGCTAAAAATTCTGTTTGCACCGGCACAAGTACATGCGTGCAAGCTGCAAGCGCATTAACCATTAAAACTCCGAGTACTGGAGGGCAATCAATTAAAATATAGTCGTATTCATTGCTAAGTAAATCAACCACTTTTTTTATAACCAGCCCCTTACCTTCCTGGGTACCCAGTTGCCTGTCTAACGTTGCCATTGATATAGAGGCCGGGATAAAATCAATCCCATCAACTTCAGAATGGATAATTAAATCTTTAATTTCATGCTTGATTGAAAACTGATACATTTGAAACAGGTTATAAACACTTTTTTCAAGTGAGTCAGGATCTTGTTTAAAATACGATGTTAACGAACCATGAGGATCCAGATCGATTAACAGGCAACGCATGCCACGTTTAACCAGATGCCCGGCAAGCGATACCACGGTTGTCGTTTTTGCGACCCCACCTTTCTGATTTGCAACAGCCCAAACTTTCAAAATTTCACCACTGACTTTATTTATTGCCTTCAATGGCAACCATACGACGGGCATTTTTATCCGCTAATATCACTATTGCAACACGCCGGTTTGTTTGCCGTCCCTGGTAGGTTTTGTTACTGGCTTTAGGCCGATACTGTCCATAACCAATTGCCGTTAACCGCGATGGTTTTACGCCCCGCCGACTCAATGCACGCACTAAACTGGCTGAACGTGCTGCCGACAATTCCCAGTTTGTTGGATAAATTTCATTGCGAATGGGAATATCGTCCGTATGCCCTTCCACATCAACCTGATTAGGCAGTGGCGCAAGTATTTTAGCCAGTTCAGAAATGACACTTCTGGATTCGGACTCTAAATCTGCACTACCAATATCAAATAGCAAACTATTATTTAGTTCAACTTCGACCCAAAGTTTATTATGATTCACATTAACCAGCCCTTTATTAATCAGGGGCTTTAAAGAGTTAATTACTCTGTCTGCAATGATCTCCATTTCTTTATTTTCTAAGTCTTGTTTTTTCTGCAGAAGATCAATCGGCTTTATTTTTTGCAGAACTTTTTCTTCTTTTATAATTGTTTTAGGTTCTTCACCTATCTGAATAGGCTCGACTGACTTCGGTGGTGTTTTAAATGCTGCCACCATGGTATCGGATAAAACACGGTACTTGCCTTCATTGATAGATGACATTGAATACATCACAACAAAAAATGCAAACAGTAATGTTATAAAATCGGCATAAGAAACTAACCACCGATCCAGGTTTTCTTCCTCATACTGTCTTTTTCTACGCCGCATAACATATTTCGCCAATACTCACAAAAGATAACCTAATAATTTAGTTTCAATATTCCGCGGGTTATCCCCTTCTGCAATTGAAACCATACCTTCTACTATCATGTCTCTGTACTGTACCTGTTCAGCAACCAATGCTTTTAATTTATTGGCTACCGGTATAAATAATAAATTAGCCGCCGCAACACCATAAATCGTTGCCACAAAAGCAACCGCAATACCGCTACCTAACTTGCTGGGATCAGATAAATTTCCCATCACCTGAATTAAACCTAAGACTGCACCAATAATACCAATGGTTGGGCTATAGCCGCCCATACTTTCAAAAATTTTGGCCGCCTGCATATCAAGACGTTCTTTTGTTTCAATTTCGACATCTAAAATAGTGCGAATGTTTTCAGGTTCACTTCCATCAATAAGCAACTGCAGCCCTTTTCGTGCAAATAAATTTTGCTCTCGCTCTTCAATATTCTCCAGCCCTAACAGGCCTTCTTTGCGCGCAATATTGCTCCAGGAAACAATTTTATCAATGGTTTTTTCCACCTGATGTTTGGGTGCAACAAAAACCCAGGTCGACATACGCACCGACCGCATAAAAACAGCAAAGGGGGATTGCAGCATAACCGCACCGAGCGTACCGCCTAATACAATAAGCATGGCTGGACCATTGACTAAAGTAGATATGTTACCACCTTCCAGGTACTGACCAAGAAGGATGGCACTGATGCCAACAATTAACCCAATTATGCTTAAAAAATCCATCTTCACACTCGCTTGACGATACTTGCACCTACTTTACTGACATCCATAATTTTTTCCGCAATCCCGGCATCCACTATGGCTGCGGGCATACCATAAACAACACAACTATTTTCATCTTGTGCCCATATAATCGAACCTGACTGATGCAATAGTGTTGCACCTTTACAACCATCCGCACCCATTCCTGTTAAGATAACGGCTAAGGTATTCGCTGGCACAACTTTATTAATTGATGCATAAGTCACATCAACAGAAGGTTTGTAAGTCTGATTTGGAATTTCATCAACAATTCTCAATGACAACTGACCAGCGATTTTTTCCACAATCATTTGCTTGCCACCCGGGGCAATATAAGCCACACCGGCTTGCAACTTGTCGCCGGATTCCGCTTCCTTTACATGTATCTTACATTGCTGATCCAGCCGTTCAGAAAAAGCCCCTGTAAAACTACCCGGCATATGCTGAATAACAACCACTGGCACAGGAAAATTTGCCGGCAATTCTATCAGTACTTTTTGCAATGCCACCGGCCCACCGGTGGATGTGCCAATAGCAACCAGTTTTATTTTTGTTGACAGGTTCTCTTTTACTGTTAATCGTGGAGTAGATACCGCTGCGCTTTCGCTTTTTTGTTTACTACCAACAATAGCTGTTCTGCTAACCACAGCAGACGCGCT
Organism: Gammaproteobacteria bacterium; assembly: GCA_024275115.1. Classification (GTDB taxonomy): domain Bacteria; phylum Pseudomonadota; class Gammaproteobacteria; order UBA6429; family Thiohalophilaceae; genus SZUA-37. Next base: position 199,404 of record JAJRZT010000082.1, on the reverse strand, counting down.
CGAATTATTTTTAGCAACGGGGCGACCACTCCCCAGGTCTTTAACACGCTGGCAAAGTAATTTTTTTGCTTCCTCTTTATCTTTTGAAATATCTTCAAAACGCTTAGGAAGAAAATCAATCGCACCTGCATCTAAAGCGTCTAAAGTCGCTTTGGCACCATCGGTTGTTAATGAAGAAAACATAATAATCGGCGTGGGAGTTGCCTGCATTATTTTACGTGTTGCAGTGATGCCATCCATAATCGGCATTTCTATATCCATTGTCACTACATCGGGTTTTAAATTTTTAACGGCTTCTATCGCCTGCTCACCATTTTCAGCAAGCCCAACGACATCAAGCATTGGGTCCGACTCAAGTATTTCTTTTACACGACGTCTAAAAAAACCTGAATCATCAACGACTAAAACACGAATTGCCATTTAATACCCTCACCACTCATTTATTCCATAATTCTGATTAAAACAACTGACTGTATTAACATGCAAAAAGTATTTTGCATAACAACAGCCCGTTACACATAACGTTTCATTAAACCGGGCACATCAAGAATAATGGCAATGCCACCATCACCGGTTATTGTTGCTCCGGCAAGTCCAGAAAGCCCCTGTAAAAGGGCTCCCAGTGGTTTAATCACAACTTCTTCCTGACCAATTAACTCATCCACCAGAAAACAAACTTTTTGTGTACCAATCGACACAACAACAACATGGCCGTCTTTTGGAAGTTCGGCTCCCGCTTCATCTTTGACTAACCAGCGCTTTAAATAGAATAAAGGCAGTGTCCTTTCCCGAACAATGGTGACCAACTGACCATCCATAATATTTGTTTTAGTCAAGTCAAGATGAAAAATTTCATTAACATTAACTAAAGGCAAGGCAAACATTTGCTCGCCTAGCCTTACCATTAAGGTCGACATAATAGCGAGGGTAAGCGGTACTTTAATTTCTATTCGACTACCTTTACCCCATTGAGAATGCACTTCAACCGAACCATTAAGCTGGGTAATACTGGTTTTAACAACGTCCATTCCCACACCACGACCGGAAATATCAGAAATTTCTTTTTTCGTTGAAAAACCCGGTTCAAAAATCAGGTTATAGGCTTCATGGTCATCAATTCTTGCTGCAGCATCTTTGTCAAACATACCGCGTTCAACCGCAATATTACGCAGTACATCGGCATCCATCCCTTTGCCATCATCTTCGATTGATAATAAAATGTGATCACCTTCCTGTGATGCGGATAAAATAACTGCACCCTGTCTCTCTTTACCGGCCGCAACCCGGTCATCAGGCATTTCAATACCATGGTCAACTGAGTTACGTACAAGATGCACTAAAGGATCGGCCAGAGCTTCAACCAAATTCTTATCCAGGTCGGTATCTTCGCCCATCATTTCCAGACGAATTTCTTTTTTCAGAGTACGTGCTAAATCTCTTACCACTCGTGGGAAGCGCCCAAATACTTTTTTAATTGGCTGCATTCGAGTTTTCATAACCGACAGTTGCAGATCCGCTGTTACCAAATCCAGGTTGGCTACGGCCTTCGACATTTCTTCGCCACCAATCATGGAACCAAGTCTCGTTAACCGATTACGCACAAGCACCAGTTCACCAACCATATTCATAATTTCATCCAGGCGGGCAGTATCGACGCGCACCGATGTTTCAACAGGCTGTTTTGTATCTTTTGCTGCCGCTGGTTTAGGCTTATCGGCTGCTTTTGGCTTTTCTGCTGGTTTGGATTTAGCCTCTGGCTTGGGTTTTGCCTCTGGCTTAGGCGCACTGGCTTTTTTTGCAGCTGGCTTTTCAGCTTTAGGTGCCGGTGCCAGTTTATCGGCTGTGTTTTTTTCTACCGCGTTTGTGGTGTTAATTTTACCGGCACCGTGCAAGTCGTCTAAAAGTGATTCAAATTCATCATCACTGATCTCATCATTCGTCGGCTTCATGGAATCACTGACAGCATCGTTTCCAGGTGCAGCAGATTCCGGTTTTGTTTCTGGCTTTTCAACACTGCTAGCATTGATTGAACCATCGCCATGGATTTGATCTAATAACGCCTCAAATTCGTCTCCACTGATTTCATCTGAATTAGCACTACTGGTATCATCATCCATACCAAACAAGTCATCGTCGTCTTCATCGGCTGAATTTTCTACCGCCACTGCGGGTGCTTCTTTTCCATCTAACGCATCTAATAAAACATTAAATTCATCGTCGGTAATATCTTCAGCACCACCAACGAGTGCGTCATCACTTTGTGCATTACTGGTGTCACTGGCTTCCTCTGCTGCGGGCTCAGCGGCTGCCTCCCCTTTAATAATGCTATCTAATGCTGCAAGTAACTCCGGCTCGACCGCTTCCGTTTCATTACCTGCGCGCAATGCATCAAATTGGTCATTAAGTACATCGAGCACCGGTAAAATGGTATCCATTAAACGAGTATTAATTTCCCTCTCACCATTACGCACCATATTAAAAACATCTTCAGCACGATGGCAAACGGCTACCATAGGATCAATGGCTAAAAACCCTGCGCCGCCTTTTATTGTATGAAAGCCACGAAATATAGAATTTAACAATTCCATATCATCAGGTGAGTTCTCAAGCTCAACAAGTTCTTCATTTAAGCGTTCGAGAATTTCACCCGCTTCAATTAAAAAATCTTCTAGTAGTTCATCATCCACGACTGCCGTCCTTAAAATCCTAAACTTGAAAGTAAATCATCAACTTCATCCTGGCCTGACACAGTACCAGATGCTTCCAGGCCTGGAATAACAGGCCCTTCCAGTTTACTGTTCTCTTTGTCTTTAGTTTCTTTATTACTATTTGGCCGAGAACCCGCAAGTTGAATAATACTGACCATGCTTATCTCAACTTCTTCAACTAAAGAAATCACTCGCTTTATAATTTGACTGGTTAAGTCCTGAAAACCCTGTGCCATTAGCACATTATTCAAGTGTTCATTAATCTTTATCGCACTGCTTGAATTTATTTCAAAGTAACTTTTTAGTTCTTTACTCAGTTTTTTAAATTCATCGACATTAAGTTCTCTATTTGAAAACCGCTGCCACTCGTTTTCCACGCTGCGTGTTACACTTATAACCTGCTCACATAGCGGCATGGACTCTTCAACAGCCGTCAGTGTATTATTCGCGGCTTCATCCGTCATGGTAATAACATGCGCTAAACGCTGCCGTGCATCTGGAATTTCGTCTTCTGCAATATCGGTCAAGCGATCATCCAACCCAAAAGTATTGATTGAGTCATGCAGTTCACGCGTTAATTTACCAATTTCCTGGTATAACTCACTTTCACGCATTTCTGCCAGCTCATCAAAACATTCCTGTGATTTTTCAAGATCACCTGCTTCCATACTCGCTAAAAGATTTTTAACTTTTGCGATATTCTCTGTGGATAGCAAATTCTGTTGTTGCTCCATAAACAACCCCTACCCTTCTATACGTTCAAATATCTTGTCGAGTTTTTCTTTTAGTGTTTGCGCAGTAAACGGTTTTACAATGTAACCATTGACACCCGCCTGAGCTGCTTCAACAATTTGTTCACGCTTTTGCTCTGCGGTTACCATTAACACCGGCATCGACGATAATTTTTCATCAGCACGTACATGTTTTAGCAGGTCAATACCCTGCATACCGGGCATATTCCAATCCGTGACCAAAAAATCAAATTTTCCGGTTTGCAACATCGGTAAGGCAGTCGTACCATCATCGGCTTCTTCCGTATTGGTAAAGCCTAAATCACGGAGTAAATTTTTAATAATACGGCGCATTGTTGAAAAATCATCAACAATTAATATTTTCATTTTTTTATCAATAGCCACAGCGTCCCTCCAAATGAGCTATATAGAAAAGATCTTCTTTTCTTTGGCTTATTCACTGAAATTACACAATTAATTCCAGTGATATTCGTTACCTTTATCGGCCAGAACCAGGAAGAACTTAAGCAGAAAGTGAGAATAAATTGTAATTTTAGGAATTATTATTTAGTTGCGATGGTTTTCTGATGCATTTTGAACATTCAGCATGCTACAAAAGGCTTTACAGCTATATGCGCAAAAAAGGGAGGAAAAGACTCAAGAGATTTAGGGGAAGGCGTATTTTATAGTTGGGAATAAATCACAGTTTCAACGTGTATTCCGCAATCTATAATTTTTCTGCTTCCCCTCTGTTTGACATACGCGCCTGCAAACGAATAACGGCCTGGCTGTGAATTTGACTAACACGCGACTCACTCACACCCATAACAGCACCAATTTCACGTAAATTAAGCTCTTCATCATAATAAAGTGCCATCACTAAACGCTCACGTTCTGGCAACCCAGCTATGGCACCGGATACAATACGACGAACATCATCACGCTGTAATCCGTCGAGGATACTGGGATCATAGTTGCTCACATTATCCAACATGGAATCTTCACCGCTGCCCATGTCTTCAAAGCTTAAAATCTTATGGTAACTGTTATCCTGAAGAATTTTGTAATATTCTTTTAAAGACATACCCAATGTTTCAGCAATTTCTGTGTCCCGCGCGTCACGTCCAAATTCATGCTCAATGTTACGTACAGCCGCTGCAACCTCGCGTGCTTTACGGTGAACAGAACGGGGAGCCCAGTCATTTTTGCGTATTTCATCTAGCATGGAGCCGCGAATTCGAATACCGGCATAAGTTTCAAAACTGGCACCCTGGCCTGCATCATAATTGCGCGAGGCTTCTAGTAAACCAATCATACCGGCCTGAATTAAATCTTCTAACTGCACACTGGCTGGCAGGCGATTTATTAAATGACAGCCAATTCTTTTTACTAATGAAGCATGCTGTGTAACAAGATCATTAGGCTCAACGGTTGGCTGTGTCGCTGCATACATTGCTAGTCCATTCATGAATTTATCCCCGCTTTTAATGTATTTCCCTGAATAAGTCGTTCTACAAAAAATTCCAGATGACCATTTGCTGTTTTAGGTATGGGCCAACGGATTGTTTTTTCTGCAATCTGTTTATACGATACGGCAGCCTGACTGCGTGGAAACGCTTCAACCACCGCGCGTTGTTTTCTTATCGCTTTAAGTACTGATTCGTCATATGGTACCGAGCCGCTGAATTCCAGCGCAACGTCTAAAAAGCGATCCGTTACTTTTACTAATTTATCGTAAACTTCCCGACCTTTTTGCACGCTTTTAACCATGTTAGCTAAAATTCTGAATCGAAACAGCCCGTATTCTTTATGCAACAATTTAATCAGTGCGTAGGCATCAGTAATAGATGCAGGCTCATCACAAACCACAACCAGCACTTCCTGTGCGGCACAGGCAAAACTCACCACACTGTCGGCAATACCTGCGGCAGTATCAATAATAAGAACATCAATGTCCTGATTAATCTGACTAAAAGCCTGAATAATACCGGCATGCTGATTCGAACTGAGCTCGGCCATATTTTTTATACCGGATGCTGCTGGTATCACCTTTAAACCACTTGGGCCATTAATCATGACTTCATCTAAAGTATGTTCACCTTGAATAACACTTTCTAATGTATATTTTGGGTGCAAGCCAAGCAACACATCAATATTACCCAAACCTAAATCGGCATCCATGATGAGTACTTTCTTTCCCAAATTTGATAATGCAATGGCCAAATTAGCCGATACATTTGTTTTACCCACACCGCCTTTTCCACTTGTTACTGTAATAACACGTACAGGGTGCGATTTTTGCATTGTCTGGATCCCAGCTGTCTGATACATGTTTTGTGCTTCAGCCATGAGCATGAGCAACCATCCCATTAACCGTTAATGTCATTGAATGTTCACTGGATAAACCTTGCTGAGCAGCCATGGTAATTCTTTGCATAATGGCAACACTTTTACTCACCAGATTGTGTGCACGCGCAATATGCAAATCGTCAGGTACCTTTTGACCATCACAAAAATAAGAAATAGCTAAATCATGTTCCGCAGCAACTGAAATAACACCACCCAGGCTGGTTGTTTCGTCCACTTTAGTCAGGATACAGCCATCAAGTTTCGATTGTTTAAAGGTGGTAACAACATCATTCAACACGCTACGTTGTGTATTTGCTGCCAATGCCAAAAACATATGGATGGTTTTTGCGCCGCTGTTTAATAAGTCAAGTTGTTCACGTAACTGCGAGTCCTGCAAACTCACGCCGGCTGTATCAATTAATACTAATTTTTTATGCCGTAAATCGTAAAGTGCATCATTCAGTTCATCTTTATCAATGGCAACCCGTAATGGCACCCCTAAAATACGTGCATAACTTCTTAACTGCTCATGCGCCGCAACTCTGAAATTATCCGTTGTAATCAGGCCAACACTGTCTTTGCCATGCTGTAAAACATAGCGCGCTGCCAGTTTTGCAATGGTTGTTGTTTTACCAACACCCGTTGGCCCGACCAGGGCCATCACCCCACCTGTTTTTAGAACACCGTTATCAATTACCGGTAACTTATGCGACAAAATACCCAGGGCATGTCGCCACATAACATCAAATTCTTTTGTTTCATCCACTTCTTCACAAAGCTTCTTAGATAGTACAGGGCTTAAACCCAGTGCAATCAAACGCTGCAATAAACGGGTACGTGTTGGGTGATATTTAGATTCTGATTCCCACGCCATACCGGACAACTGGTTGAGAAGTAAACCACGCAGTGATTTTATTTCATTTTGAACGTCTGATAAATCCTGCGCTTTCGAAGCCGGTTGAGCAGAACTGTTTTTATTGACAATGGGGGTTTTATTAACAACGGGAGCTTTATTAACAACGGGGGCTTCGGTTCGTGCAGCCGGTTGAGAAGCTGGAATATTACGGCTATAACGCACATCATCAGATGCCTGCTGTCTTAAAGATTTTTCGGATGACGGACGGCTCTCTTTGTGTTGGCTCTCTTTGTGTTGGCTCTCTTTGTGTTGGCTCTCTTTGTGTTGGCTCTCTTTGTGTTGGCTCTCTTTGTGTTGGCTCTCTTTGTGTTGGCTCTCTTTTGTTGCTGATGTGGCTGTTATAGAATCTGTTTGAGCAACCATCCCCCCGACTAAAGATTCATCGTAATCAATCGCGGCAACAATTTCGACACCATCAGCAACTCGTTTATTAGACAAAATAACTGCGTCCGGTCCTAAAGCGTCTCTTACTTTACGTATTGTTGTACGTACATCCTCAGCATGGAAACGTTTTATTTTCATTTTGCTGTTGCCTCCAGGTAAAACATTTTAATTCACTCACCCTTTATTTTTTCACTAGTTATTTATTCATTAGCCAGGTATTTCGTTAGTTTGACCAACCGTTGCAATAATTTTTATTTGCTTATCCGTTGGTATTTCGTTGTAAGACAATACATGCAAACCTGAAATCGTATGTTTTACAAACCTTGCCAGCATGGTTCGAAGCGCCGCTGATACCAGCAATATTGCGGGTTGACCTGCTAATTCCTGCTTCTGCGCCGACTCTTCCAATGCACTGTGCAGGCGCTCTGCCAAACCAGGCTCAACACCTCCGCCTAGTCCTTCAGTGGACTGTATAGACTGATGCAACAACTGTTCCAATGTTGGGTCGAGTGTGATGACCGGTAATTCGCGTTCCATCCCATTGATTTGTTGGACAATTAGCCGCCCTAGCGCAATTCTGACCATTCCGGTCAGAATGTCAGCATCTTGACTCTTCACGGCATGCTCCGCCAAGGTCTCGGCAATAGTACGAATATCTCGAATAGGCACATTTTCTTCGAGCAAGTTTTGTAATACGCGAACCACCACCCCTAGCGACAGGGTATCGGGAATTAAATTTTCAACCAGTTTAGGTGCCGACTTGGCCAGTAAATCCAGTAGCTGTTGTACTTCTTCATGGCCTAATAATTCATGTGCATGGGTCTGCAACAACTGGCTCAGATGAGTGGCAATAACCGTATTGGGATCGACCACGGTATAGCCCAGTGTTTGTGCCTGGTCGCGCTGATTGTTTGCAATCCATATCGCATCCAGGCCAAACGCCGGATCGGTCGTTTCAATCCCCTGCAAGCTACCAAAGACCTGCCCAGGATTAATCGCCAGTTCTTTATCCGGTTGTATTTCTGCTTCACCAACGGTGACGCCGAGCAATGTAATTCGATAACCGGTCGGGGTAAGTTCCAAATTGTCACGAATATGCACTGCGGGAATCAGAAAACCCAGTTCCTGTGACAATTTTTTTCGCACTCCTTTAATGCGACTCATCAACTGGCCGCCCTGTGCTTTGTCAACCATGGGGATAAGTCGGTAGCCCACTTCCAACCCAATCGCATCAAGCGGGGTAACATCATCCCAACTGAGTTCTTTAACATCTTTATCGCTAGACACCTGCTGTTGCTGCTGTTGCGTTTTTTCGGCAACGTTCAGGCGTTTCTTGCGCGCAATAAAGTAAGCCCCTGTACCACAAATAACCGCCAGCGTTAAAAAAGCAAAATTAGGCATACCGGGGATCACCCCCATTAAACCTAAAATACCAGCAGTAACACCCAACGACCGCGGATTAGCAAAAAGCTGATTTAAAACCTGCTTACCCATATCCTGTGAGCTTGAAACACGGGTAGTAATAATACCCGCCGCTGTTGATAAAAGTAATGCTGGAATTTGTGCAACCAGGCCATCACCAATGGTTAACAAGGTATAGTTTCTTGCCGCCTCTGAAAAAGATAAGTCATGCTGGCCCACGCCAATTAATAAGCCACCTAAAATATTTATAAATAAAATTAAAATACCGGCAATCGCATCACCACGAACAAACTTACTGGCACCATCCATAGAACCGTAAAATTCTGCTTCATCTGAAATTTCCTGGCGACGGGTGCGCGCTTCATCCTGGTCAATCAAGCCGGCATTTAAATCCGCATCGATTGCCATTTGTTTGCCTGGCATCGCATCCAAAGTGAAACGCGCACTCACTTCTGATATACGTGTAGCACCCTTGGTAATAACAACAAAGTTGATAATTACTAAAATAGAGAAAACAATAATACCTACCGCATAGTTACCACCAATAACAAACTCACCAAAGGCTTTAATAACCTGCCCGGCAGCATCCGGCCCGGTATGGCCTTCTAATAACACAATACGTGTCGAAGCAACATTTAAAGCCAGGCGCAACAGTGTTGTAATCAGCAAAATGGTTGGGAATAAAGCAAAATCAAGTGGCCGCAATGAGTAAACGGTTACCAGCAACACAATCAGTGACAACGAAATGTTAAAACTAAACAGAACATCCAGCGCAATCGGTGCCAGCGGCACAATAATCATTGCTATCATCACAAGAAGCAGTACTGGCGCACCCAACCCCTGATAATTTATTCTTTTAAACCACCCAAATGAAACTGCTTGCCCTGCCATTTTTACACCTTATGTAACGTTAACTATCAAATTGCAAATCGTCAGGAATATCTAAATCCTGCATTTTATGATCTGAATATTGACTGGATGATGTTTTTCGTAATTTAAATATATAAGCCAGCACCTGCGCCACCGCCAGATATAAACCAGCAGGAATAGCTGCGTTAATTTCGGTGGTATGGTACAAAGAACGCGCCAAAGGGGGGGCTTCCAGAATAGGTACATTGTTTTCATTGGCAATACGACGTATCTGCATAGCAATAATGTCCACCCCTTTTGCAACCAGCAAGGGAGCCGCCATTGTTTTCGGGTCGTATTTTAAGGCAATAGAATAATGTTCCGGGTTGGTGATAATAACATCGGCTTCAGGCACTTCGGACATCATTCGCCGCTGTGCTATTTCATTCTGTACACGTTTTACCCGGCTCCGAACTTCTGGATTACCTTCTGTGTCCTTGTTCTCATCCTTAACTTCCTGAAAGGTCATCTTCAATTGTTTTTTGTAATCCCAAATCTGGAATGGCACATCAACCAGTGCAATAAGTATTAAAGACGCCGCAATGGTAATAAAAGCGGCAATCAACAACTGCGTGGTATGAGGTAAAGCAAGGCTGATAGGCTCATTACCCAGACCAAGGTAATTTTCAAATTGATGGTATAAAAACACAACCGCAACTGTACCGATAACAAGGAATTTAATCAGCGCCTTAATAAGTTCAACCAGTCCTTTGATTGAAAAAACCCGCCCCAGGCCTTTAACCGGATCAAGCTTGTCAAATTTAAACACCATAGCCTGCATACTAAAATTTACGCCACCAATCACAATCGGCCCAACTAATGCAGCAAGAAGCATAACCAGAAAAAAAGGCGCTAAACTCAACACTGCATGCAATAACGATTCTTCCAACAATGAAAACATGGTACTCACATCAAATATTTGTTCACGACTAACCTGTAAATTCCACACAGCTAGCTCTTTTATTCCCTGTACTATTCCAGACCCAAGCAGTGCCATCGAACCGGCAGCCGCCAGCATCATGACCATAGTATTTAATTCCCGGGACGAAGGAACCTGCCCCTTTTCCCGCGCTTGTTGTTTACGTCGGGGGGTCGCCTCTTCGGTGCGTTCTTGTCCAGTATCTTCAGCCATTATTAATGGAAACCTCGAATTAACTGATATACATTTAAAAACAACTCATTCGACTTTGGCGAAACATTTGAAATAGTTAGTAACACAAGCGAAAACCCGAGAATCATTGTTATAGGAAAGCCAATTGCAAAAATATTTAATTGTGGTGCAGCTCGCGTCATAATGCCAAATGACAAATTAACAACAAGTAATGATGCAATAGTCGGTATCGCAATACCTAATGCACCTGAAAAAATATAAGCGCCCCAGGTTACAATCCCCCACAGACTATCGGTTGATAAGCCAGTTAACGCAATCGGCAGTGTTTCAAAACCATCAACCATTACCTGAACCAAAACCAGATGCCCATTTAGACTTAAGAATATAAGCACCACAAAAATAATATAAAACTGGCTTAATACCGGCGCCTGCGTACCATTTTGCGGGTCTACCATCAACGAAAAACCAAGCCCCATTTGCATCGCAACAATCTGACCAGCAGTAATAATGGCAGCGAACACCAGTTGTGTGGTAAACCCAATAGCAACACCAATAAGTATCTGGTTTGCGGTAATATACAAGCCCTGCAAACTAAACACTTCCACTGCCGGCATCGGTGGCAATAAAGGAACAACAACACTCGTTAGTACCAGACTAATAAATAATTTTATTCGCATCGGCACTGTTTTTGCGCCAAATATTGGTGCTGTCATTACCACCGCACTCACTCTGAATAAAGGCCAGAGAAAGGAACCCACTAGCGCGGTTAGTTCTGAGCCGGTAATAACCATTATTCACCTTATTAAATAGGGAATGTCTTGTATCAATTTGGTTGTATACTCAACCAGAATACGCAACATCCAGGGACCCGCTGCCATCAAAACACCAAGTGTTACAATTAATTTTGGAATAAAACTTAAAGTTTGCTCATTGATCTGCGTTGCTGCCTGAAACATACTCACTAACAAACCAACCATTAATGCTGGCACCAAAATCACCACGATCAACAAAAGAATAATTTCAAGTGCGTGTTGAAATATAGATAAAACACTTTCAGGTGTCATACATAACCTCGATTTATAAACCGCAATAAAAAATATTAAACATAAAAACTGGACGCCAACGTTCCCATAATTAATGTCCAGCCATCGACTAGAACAAACAACATTATTTTAAAGGGTAAAGATACAATCATCGGGGATAACATCACCATACCCATAGACATCAAGACACTGGCAATAACTAAATCAATAATCAGAAAAGGTATAAACAATAAAAACCCAATCTGAAAAGCTGTTTTTAATTCACTTGTTACAAAAGCCGGCACTAAAATAGTAAAAGGAATATCTTTTTTCGAGACGTAATCCTTATCACCTGATATCTTCATAAACATGCTAATATCCGATTCGCGTGTTTGGCCTAGCATAAACTCACGTAATGGCTCGCCACCCTTTTCAGTCGCCGTTTGAAAAGAAATTGAATCGTTTAAATAGGGCTGCAGTGCTGATGTATTAATCTGGTTAAATACCGGCGCCATAACAAAGAAGGTTAAAAACAGGGCCAAGCCTATTAGGGTTTGAGAAGACGGCGTTTGCATTAAACCCAATGCCTGACGAAGAATGGATAGAACAATAATAATACGGGTAAACGATGTCATCATCATTAATGCCGCAGGCAACAGGCTTAATACGGTCATTAAGGCCAGAGTTTGAATACTGACTGAATAAACCTGATCACCACTGGCTTGTGTTTTTACTGAAAAAGCCTCAAAAGCTTCTGCCGCCATCCCTGAAGCAGGTAAAAATAATAATACCAGCCAGAAAAAGCGCTTCATTTATCGTCATCCTTTCTAAACTCATTCGCTGATGATTTATTGACTGCACTTTTTCCTTTCTGGAATTTATCCTTTTGGCCAACAATCGCAGCCTGCAACTTTTCCTGGAAGCCGCCAAAAGATGAGGGGGCAGATTCAGATATAGGTTCGTCTAACTCAGATAACAACTGAATATTAGTTTGTGTAACACCAACCAATAATTGCTTATCCATTACCTGTACAACAATAATTTTTTCACGATGTCCAACATTTAAACCAGCCACAACCTTTAAACTAGATGAATAAGACGCATTTAAAGCCCCCATACGTTTAGCAAGCCATGCGATAGCAAAAATAAAGGCAACAACGCCGAACAAACCCAAAATCATCTGTAGATAATTAGACACACCAATATGCGAAGCGCTTTCCAGAGCATCGCCTATCTTTGCGTCTGCATTAGTATTTGGTTCTAAACTGGATTTTAGTTTGGGATTCAATGGGGCAGATGTTATTTCCTGTGCTTCAATAACATCTTTATTTTCAGAAGCAGCTGCAGTGGCATAAGGTATATTAACCAGAAATAAAAAACTTATACTAAATATAACTTTTTTTACAACAGCATTACTGCGGGTTAAGTCCATAGCAATATGCAGTTAACGTAGTTTCTTAACACGTTCAGCTGGGCTCACTACGTCGGTTAAACGAATACCAAATTTTTCGTTAACAACCACCACTTCATCATGCGCAATAAGCGTTCCATTGACTAAAACATCTAACGGTTCCCCCGCCATTCTGTCTAGCTCAATAACCGAACCCTGATTAAGTTGCAACAAACTACGAATATTGACACTGGTGCGCCCTATCTCCATTGATAGTTTTACCGGAATGTCTAAAATAACATCCATATTAATATCATCACCGGAAGCTTTTGAATTATCTTCCAGGTTGTCAAACCCAGCTGCCGTCACACCTGCATCAGCGGCAACGGCATCTAAACTTGAATCGCCTGAACTGGAATCGTCCGAGCTGGCATCACCGGACTCTTCCAGAGCCTCTGCCCATTCATCCATTACATCCGATTCATTATCTGAATCACTCATTATTTTCTCCTTCTAACATCAACATCGAATCAGCGGCTGGCAACCCTTTGTTAATCGGGCGCTTAATTTTTACTGCCATCATCCCTTCCGAAATACCGTACTCACAGCGAAATAACGGTATTTCCTCACTCAACAAGGTCACTTCATCCGGTAAATCAATTGGAATAACATCACCTTCTTTAAAATTCAGTACATCACGCAGTGATAAATCAACTTCCGTCAATTCAGAATACAATGGAATTTCAGCCAGTTTTATTTCTTCTAACAACGAGACTGTCCAACGATCATCTTTTTCTGCCGTGTCACTTTGCAAACCTGCATCCAGCAATTCACGAATAGGTTCCAGCATCGAATACGGAAGGGTCACCTGAAAGTCACCACCACCACCATCAAGCTCAACATGAAAGGTGCTAAGTACAACCACTTCATTCGGGCTAACAATATTGGCAAATTGTGGATTAACTTCCCGGCTTAAAAATTCAAATTCAACAGGAAGTACTGGCTTCCATGCTTCCTGCAAATCTTTAAATGCAAGCTCAAGTACGAGGCTGATGACGCGTTGTTCAGTTGGCGTAAATTCGCGCCCTTCAATTTTTGCATGCCGCCCGGTACCGCCAAAAAAATTATCCACCAAAATAAAAACCAGTTTAGGATCAAAGACACATAAAGCTGGACCACGCAAAGGTTTGAGTTTTACAATATTTAAACTGGTGGGAACAAACATACTGTGCAGATATTCAGAAAACTTTAGCATTTGTACGCCACTGACTGAAATTTCTGCTGAGCGTCTTAATAAATTAAAAATGCTAATTCTGAACTGGCGAGCAAAACGTTCGTTTATCATCTCAAGGGTTGGCATCCGGCCACGAACAATTCGATCATGTGAGGCAAAATCAAATTGCCGAGCAACACCATCAGTCAGTTCAGCATCATCTGTTTCAACATCACCATTATCAACACCATGTAGTAGCGCATCAATCTCATCCTGGGATAAAAGTTCATTAACCGACATACGCTATCCCTTACTGCATAACCAGGCTGGTAAAATAAATGGCTTTAATATAATTGCTCCCTGGCGGTAAAGGAGCAGCACCATCGTCCGCTTTGGGATCAGCCGGCGGCATATTATTTACTTCCGTGGAAATTGTCTGGTTAATTGAGTTTAATAATTCAGCCCGCAGTTTTTGCTTGCCTTCATAGGTGCTGAGTACTTCGTATTTCTGACCACTTAGTATTGCAATAATATTGTTGCGGATAACAGGAGAATGCTCCTGTACTAAATCAATCGATTTTTGCGTATGCGCCATTACGGTTAAGTCCAGCTGAACATAGCGTGCCTTGCTTGTATCTTCAAAATTAATGATAAAGGTAGGACGTAGTTCTGAATAAATCGCATCTGCTGGTACGGCCGCTGCGGCCTCTTCATTCCCCCCCCCGTCCTTTGCGCCTTCGCTGTCGCCACCTAATAAAAGCAGAGCCGCTACACCACCACCAACAGCCAATACCACAACAATTAAAACAATAATCAGCAGTTTAGTTTTGCTTTTGCCTTTTTGTTCTACGTCAAGATCAAGATCTTTTTCTTTTTCTTCTTTCGCCATGACTTTTCCTTAAGAAAGTAACCCTTATTAAAATTATAAATAGTAAGCACCTGTGCTTGTATTAGCTAAAGTGCAAAACACATGCCACGCTGGATTAATTTTTAATTTAGAATTAAATCAATAGATTAGGAAATAAGAAAGTCTACACGTCAATCCATTGGCGCGAGATTAAGGAAGGCTTGTCGAGTTACTGACTCGAGTAAATCATTTTAGGGCAGGACTAATTTTAGTTATTTGTTCAGATTAAAAAAGTGGCTACGATAATAAATTAATTCATTAATAGAATCCTTTACATCGTCCATAGCAAGGTGTGATGACTGTTTCGTTAAACCACTGGCAATTTCAGGTTTCCAGCGTTTAACCAGTTCTTTAATGCTGCTAACATCAAGATTACGATAATGAAAAAACACTTCTAGTTCAGGCATACAGCGTGCTAAAAAACGTCTATCCTGGCAAATACTATTACCACACATAGGCGACATTTTTGCTGGCACATACTGTCGTAGAAAATCAATGGTCTCTTGCTCGGCCTGTTTTTCGTTATGCTGGCTTTGCTTCACCCTTTCGGTCAGGCCTGAGCCACCATGCTGTTTGGTATTCCAGTCATCCATACCCGCCATCACTGAATCAGGCTGGTGTATCGCAATCATCGGGCCTTCTGCAAGAATATTTAATTCTGCATCGGTCACAATGGTAGCAATTTCAATAATGACATCATTCTGGGTGTCTAAACCGGTCATTTCCAAATCAATCCAGATTAGATTATTTGCATTTTGTCCCATGGTTATTCCTTATATAATAGCTATCAATGAGCGAACTCGATATAATTAATAAAGTTTAGCATTTTTGCGCTAGCATAAGTGCCCGTATTTATAAAATAAATATTCAAAGTGATTGTATTCCTATGACAGCCAGCGATATCCAGACCAGTTTTATCTTTTTACTTATTGCCTCTTACACCTTACAACTGTGGTTATCACGCCGCCATATTAAGCATATTCAGGATCATCGTGCCGCGGTACCCGCTGCTTTTGCAAATAAAATATCACTTGAAGCTCACCAAAAAGCAGCCGATTACACAATGACACGAAGCAAATTTGGTATGCTCGAACTCAGCTTTGCTAGCATTTTACTTGTAATCTGGACTCTCGGGGGCGGTTTGCAATTACTGGATGACTTTATGCGCTCATTTGAGTTTAGCCCAATTCTCACCGGTATCGCCGTCATTTTTGGTTTAGGCTTAATCTCCGGCTTTCTGGATCTTCCCTTCACCTTATACAAAACATTTGTTATTGAAGAAAAATTTGGCTTTAACCGCCTGACACTTAAAATGTTTATCACCGATACACTAAAATCAACAGCCATCATGCTCGTTATTGGCCTGCCGTTTTTATACTTTGTGCTTTGGTTAATGGACTTACGTGATGTCAGCCCTTACTGGTGGCTCTATGTATGGGGAAGCTGGTTTGGTTTTAGTATGCTAATGATGTGGCTCTACCCTGCATTTATTGCGCCCATCTTTAACAAATTTACGCCACTGGACGAGCCGGAACTTAAATCTAAAATTACTCAACTACTCGAGCGTTGTGGTTTTACCAGTAACGGCGTATTTATTATGGATGGTTCCAAACGTTCAAGCCACGGTAATGCCTATTTTACCGGTTTTGGTAGCAACAAACGCATCGTCTTTTTTGACACCTTGCTCAATTCTTTGCAACATAATGAAATTGAAGCTGTGCTTGCACATGAGCTGGGGCATTTTAAACGTAACCATATTAAAAAACGTATTTTCACAATGGCGTTGATGAGCCTGGGCGGTTTAGCCTTATTAGCCTGGCTAATTGATCAAACTTTTATCTATGAGGGCTTAGGTGTAAGTCAGGTTTCTTCACATATGGCCTTAATTCTGTTTATGCTGGTAACACCTTTAATCAGTATTTTTCTCACCCCGATTTTTTCACTCATGAGTCGTAAACATGAATTCGAGGCCGATGAGTTTGCTGCAGAAAATACCGATGCCAATAATCTGATTACTGCGCTGGTTAAACTCTATGAAGAAAACTCCAATACGCTCACACCCGACCCGCTGTATTCAGCTTTTTATGATTCCCATCCACCCGCACCGGTCAGAGTTGCCCATTTAGCTAGATTATAAAATGAAAAGTTTATTGACTCCATTCATTATCTCCTTGTTTACATGGCCAGCCAGTGGCTTTGCACTTGATATTGAGCGCGGTCAGGAATTGCATGACAGTAACTGCACCAGTTGTCATGCAGCCATCTATAGTGACAAAGGGAATGAAATATATACTCGAGAAAATCGCAAGATAAACTCATTAAGTGAACTGGACGCCCAACTAAAGCGTTGTAAAAACAGCCTGGGAACAAACTGGCCTGAAGATCAAATACTGGATCTACAACACTACTTAAATTCCACTTTTTATCATTTTAAAGAATAAAGATTGCCTATAACACGCCATGTCAAAAGATAATAAAAATACACAGCAGGCAACCGTTATCGCCAGTTATGGTAACCAATGCAAAATAGAAACAACCGACCAGAAGCTACTCACTGCAAAATCATTAAAGAGTGTCGGTAAACCCTTATGTGGCGATAAAATAAAATATAAAATCGAACAAAACAATGAAATAGTTATTACAGAAATTTTACCACGCCGTAGTGTTCTGTCTCGACGCAATAACTTAAACCCCAAGCCCAAACAAATTGCGACTAATATTGATCAAATGGTCATTGTTATCAGTCTGAATGATGCCATTAAATATGGCCTGATTGACCGTTACCTGATTGCGGCAACGTTCTCTAACTTTACTCCCGTTATTGTTTTAAATAAAGTCGATTTGCTTGGCAAAGATAACGGCGAACAGCTTAAAAGTAACCTGCAAAACTATTCAGATATAAACATCCCTCTTTTTTATATTAGTGCTAAAAGTAACGAAGGAATTGATGCTTTGCTCAATACAATGGCAAACAAAACAAATATTGTTGTTGGCCAGTCTGGCGTGGGTAAATCGTCTATCGTTAATGCCATCCTGCCTGAACAACCGGCACGAACAAAAGAAATATCAGATAGCACCAATAAAGGCAAACACACAACCACCACCGCCTACCTATATACTATTCCTAACAATGGGAAACTGATCGACTCACCCGGCATACGTGAATTTGGGTTATGGAATATAGAAAAAAACGAACTTGCACGTGGCTTTAGAGAAATACAACAACACGGTGAACAATGTAAATTCAGAAACTGCCTGCACCATGCCGAACCAGGTTGTGCGGTTGTTGCTGCTGTTAACAAAGGGGCGATTAGCAAACAGCGTTATGAAAGTTATTTGTCGATATTTGAATCTATTGATGAAAACTGAACAACTGCTTAGTGAGTCAGTTCCTGTTTAACCGTATCCGCACCTTCGGTTAACTTCATATCAAACTCGGACTCCCTGTTCATAACAATAATAGTAATACGCCGGTTACTTGGGTCGGTTTTATTCTTTTTGTTATATAAAACAGACGATGAAAACCCGACAACCCGGCCAATTTGTTTTACTTTAACGCCCCCTTTCAACAGGGTTCGACGCGCAGCATTGGCTCTGTCTGCAGATAACTCCCAGTTAGTATAAGGTAACTTAATCTCTTCACCATAATCGTTTTCATAGATGACGTAACCTTTGTGAAAACGAGTTGCATCGGTATGCCCACTAATACTAATTCGGTTTGGAACAGTACGAATTATTTTTGCTATTTCATATAATATTTTCTTTGTGTACGGTTTTAATTTAGCACTGCCTAAGTCAAACATCGGCCGGTTCTTTTTGTCAAAAATCTGAATACGTAATCCATCAGGGGTAATATCCAGATAAAGCTGCTCTTTGAATTTTCTTAACGATGCGCTTTGTTCGATGGCTTTCTTTAATACTTGCAGTAAATTATCTAAAGTCTTTTTGTCTGCTTTGCGTTTTGCCTGTTCTTCGGCTGATTCGCTTGCTCTATTGCCGTCCACCTGTAAATCGGCTTCACCTTTTTTGCGCTCAGGTTGCTCGGTTGTCTGACTTACATCCTGGGTTCTTGTTCTGTCTCCACGGGGCATTTCTTTTGCACCACCGAGTTTAATCATGCTGGTGCTGGCACCACCAATACCCTTTATTCCCGCCGGATTTTTGAAATAATCAGAAATTCCATCACGTTTAGCATCATCAGTAATGCCTAACAACCAGAGCAATAAAAAAAACGCCATCATCGCTGTTACAAAATCAGCATAGGCCACTTTCCATGCACCACCATGATGGCCATGACCACCTGCGACAATCTTCTTAATGACTATCGGTTGTTTTTTATCATCCCCTGCCACGTGTTATTCCTTAACTTAGCTACCTTTAACAAATTCTTCTAATTCAACAAAACCCGGACGCATATCGCTATACAAAGCTTTACGACCAAACTCGACCGCAATTTGTGGCGTATAACCATTTAATGTTGCCATGATACATACTTTTGCCACTTCAAATAATTTAGTATCTTCTTCCGCTCGTGATTCCATGGCCGTGCCCATTGGGCTTACAAAGCCATAAGCCATCAAAATACCCAGGAAAGTTCCCACCAATGCGGCACCCACATGGTGCCCAAGTACATCGGGTGGCTCATTAATATACCCCATGGTAATAACCACCCCCATTACCGCAGCAACAATACCAAAGGCGGGCAGACCATCACCCATGCCTATAATCGCTGCACACGACTTATGACTTTCGGCATGGTGTGTGTCTAATTCAATATCCATCAAATTTTCTAATTCGAAAGCATTCATATTGCCACCCACCATCAGGCGTAAATAGTCACAAATAAAATCAATTAAATGATGGTTGGCCGCTAACTTGGGATAGGTTTTAAAAATTTCGCTTTGATCTGGCTCTTCAATATCATTTTCCAGAGCCATTAAACCTTCCTTGCGTGATTTGGAAAACAAGGCATACATTAAACCCAGCAAATCCACATACATTTGCTTTTTATATTTTGCACCTTTAAATAACCCCAGAACACCCGCAACAGATTCTTTAATCACCTTGGGTGTATTTGCAATAATAAAGGCACCGATAGAGCCGCCTAGAATAATGACTAATTCAAAAGGCTGCCACAAGGCTAACAAAGCACCACCCGCTGCCAGATAACCCCCAAGCACACAAGCAGACACCATGACCAAGCCAAATAAAAACTTCATTTATTTTATCCTTCGATTCTTCTTTCCAGATATTTCTCCCTTAAATATCGACCTTATCCGCTAAAACTTGAGGAAATATTTATAACTAATAGCAATTTTTCGATATCCCGGTTTTAAACTAAAGTAATTCAGGTATCTGTCCGATATATAATAGGTGATTCATTATTTTTAGAAATAACAAATGTTACAACAAACCCGTACAGCCGATGTTTTGCAGGATATTCTGGCAAAGATTGGAAACCACCATTTCCCGGTCATGGAAAGGACGATTATTGCCTTAAAAAGAGCTTGCACGAAAGATGATACAAAAACAGAAGAAATAACACATATCGTAAATCGTGACCCAGGCCTGACCCTCTATTTATTACGCGTTTGCAATACCAAATCGAATAGCAGTTTACGAAGTGAAATTACCTCTACTTCTCAGGCTTTAATGATGCTTGGTATCGAGCAGGTGAGCCTGCTCCCGGCTAAATTACCCAATTTAGATAAAACATTAAAAGATCCCGCCAAACACCGTTTACTCACAACCTTTAGCCGCGCCTATCATGCTGCCGAGCAGGCCACAGAATGGGCGCGCTATCGCCGTGATATGAACACGGATGAAATATTTGTGGCGACGCAAATACACTTTATTGGTGAAATGGCGCTGGCAATGATTTACCCGGATAAACTTGCAGAAATTGACCGCTTAAGAAGGCGACGACAAATTGCGAGTGAAGAAGCCCAGTACCTTGTACTTGGCTTTGCCATTAACCAACTTAGCTATGAGCTCGCAAGAAAATGGGAATTGCCCAGTCTGGCACTGGAAGCACTCAAGCCCGAAAATGCGAAATACCCGCGTGCTTACAGCGTGATGCTGGCCGTTCAGCTTGCACGCAGTGCTGCCGTTGACTGGCATGGTGGCAAAACGCAGGTCATTCAAAACCAAATTGCTGATTTTTTAGATATTCCCATTGCAGAAATAGCCACTGCAAACCACAAACTTGCCGTTGACGTAGCCCGCCAGACAAATTTTTACGGCGTATTATCTGCCGCCGCCTTGTTGCCTATGTTAGATGATCCACTGGAAGAAGAAACCATTCAGGCAAAAAACCCGAACGAACATGCCGATATTTGCCTTATACCACAAAGAGATGTCCTTACAAATATAATAGCTAATATAGAAAACTCAGAAACTAAACGCACACTAAAAGAACTTATTCATCTTACTCTACAAGGCATGCACGATGGCATTGGGTTAAACCGGGTTGTTTTTGCAACAAGAAATACCGAAAAACAAACGATGATCCCTTACTCTATTAAGGGAGCTGACAACGATCCGGTGTTTAATCGATTTACTATAAAGCTGCGTAAAGAAAATTTATTTGGTCGTCTCATGCAAAAAACACAGGCCATTGTTATCAATAATAAAACACGCAGCACCTTCTGGGAATTAATACCCAAAGACTTTAAACAACTCGTCGTGACCAACTCATTTCTTGCTATGTCAATTTTTGTAAAGGGTGAAGAAATTGGACTTTTTTATGCCGACCGGCACACGGTTGATTGCCAGGTAGACGATATCAGTTATCGTTTATTTAAATCGCTTTGTACCAGTGCCATTGCAGCAATGGAGCAACTTGACTCATTACATCTTCGGGAATAGTATTTCGGGGTTAATCAACCGAAACAACACTGCGCCCATCCAGCGCATGCGACAAAGTTGAACCATTAACATATTCCAACTCACCGCCGATAGGCACACCGTGTGCAATACGTGTTGTTTTTATATTTCGTTTGTTTGTCATTTCAGAAATATAATGGGCGGTTGCTTCACCTTCGACCGTGGGGTTAGTTGCCAGAATCACTTCAGTAATTTCACCATCGTCTAATTGTTTAGCGAAAATATCCAGGCCAATTTCATGGGGGCCGACACCATCGAGGGGAGATAAATGCCCCATTAAAACAAAATAACGGCCAGCATAATGTGTCGACTGTTCAAATGCCTGCACATCAGAAGGTGATTCAACAACACAAACCTGCTGTTGGCTGCGTTTGGGATTATTGCAAACTTCACACAACTCAGACTCGGATAACACCCGGCATTGAGAGCATTCACCCACTAACTCAATGGCCGAGGCTAACGATTGTGAAATCTGCATTGCGCCTTGCTTGTCATGTTGTAATAAATAAAACGCCATACGCTGGGCAGATTTCTGGCCGACACCCGGCAAGCGTTTTAACGCACTAATAAGCTGGCCAATAAGTGGGCTGTACGACATAGATCTAAAATACCATTTTTTAAAATGGCATTTTAAAACCTGCAGGTAAGTTCATCCCGGCGGTTAAGCCGGAGAATTTATCCTGCGTTGTTTTTTCAACATTACGCACCGCATCGTTCATGGCCGCTGCAACTAAATCTTCGAGCATATCTTTATCGTCACCGACCAGGCTGTCATCAATTTCAATACGTTTAACATCATGTTTACACGTCATTGTTACTTTAACCAGCCCGCCACCGGATTGGCCAGTGACTTCGATATTGCCCATTTCTTCCTGCGCTTTTTGCATATCTTCCTGCATTTTTTGCGCTTGCTTCATTAAATTTCCAATTCCGCCTTTCATTTATTCATTCCTCATTTTTTAATAGGGTATTTATTCACGGGGTTGTACTGAGTCAGGTTCAAGATGCCCACCAAAGGCATCAAGCAGTGATTTGACATCGGCATCTTCTTCGATAATCGCTTCAGCCGAGGCCACTTTTTCCTTCTCTATACGCTGCGCTCTTGCAGAAGGTGATTCTCCTGCCGCTTCTTCCATCTTAATGCTTAGCGATACATCGGCACCTAATAAATTTTGTAATGACTGCTGTATTCGCAGTTCACGATCTTTGTTAAAAAATGGGGCGTTTGCCGGTGCTAAAGCCAGGTCAATGGCTGTGTTGTTTACCTGAATAACTACACATTGCTCAGCAACCTGCTTATCCATACCCTCAATATTCATCGCTGCAACAATTTCATGCCAGGGAGAGTTCATACTAAGGGAACCCTGTTGCGCAGTTTTGTTATATAGTGGCGCTATAACTTCTTTAATCGCTTCCGTATCCAGAGTAGTCGGCTCTACCGTCACAGGCGATTCTTTTTTCTCGGTAACCGCTTCTCTGGTTTTATTTTCAGTCACTTGCTGTTGCTGTGCAATAGGCTGATTTATTGTTTTCGAAATGCCTGTATCAGAAGCCGATGCGGGTCTAAATGCCAACATCCGTAATAACACCATTTCCAGACCACTGCGTATGCTCGGTGCCAGTTTTAAATCCCGTTGACCGGTTAAACCAATCTGATAAAAAAGCTGTATTTCTTCAGCACTGGCTGTTATTGCCAGGGCTTCGATGGTTGCTAAAGCAAGGCCTTGTTCATCTAACATTGCATCACAGGCATCCGGTACTTGCTGGTACAGGGCAATACCATGTAATAAGTTTAAAATCGCATCCAGCACCCCGTTTAAATCCGGTACTTGCTCATTTATTTTAGCCAGTAAGGTCATTACAGCGAGGGCATCCTGCGCAAGCAGTTTTTCTACCAGATTAATAACAAGGTGGCGATCAAAACTGCCTAACATGGCCGCCACATCATCAAGTTTAATGGTACCCGCACCGTAAGCGATAGACTGATCAAGTAAGCTTAAGCCATCCCGCATACTGCCATCAGCGGCAATAGCCAGTTGTTTACATGCCCCGTCTTCATACGGAATGTTTTCTTTGTCCAGCAGGCTGTGTAAATAATCAGAAATACGTTCAACCGAAAGGCGGCGTAAATTAAATTGCAGGCAACGCGATAAAATGGTGACCGGTAATTTTTGTGGATCGGTTGTTGCGAATAGAAATTTGACGTGAGGGGGGGGTTCTTCTAGTGTTTTCAACAAGGCATTAAAACTACTCGCAGAGAGCATATGCACTTCGTCAATTAAATAGACTTTATAACGGCCACGGGTAGGCGCATACTGAACGTTGTCGAGCAGATCACGGGTGTCTTCCACTTTTGTGCGCGAAGCCGCATCCACTTCAATTAAATCAACAAAACGACCTTCATCCACTTCTTTACAAGTGGAACATACACCACACGGTGTCGAACTAATACCCTGCTCACAATTAATCGACTTTGCTAAAATACGCGCAATGGTTGTTTTACCCACACCGCGTGTGCCGGTAAATAAAAAAGCATGGTGCAATCTGTCGGCATCAAGTGCATTAATTAAGGCACGTAAAACATGCTCCTGCCCGACCATTTCACTGAATTTTTTTGGGCGCCATTTACGCGCTAAGGCCAGATAACTCATATAGACTCTAAAACTCGCTATGAAGGTTAAGCAACAAACTCAAAGCCCCATTCTAGCGACTTCTTGGCTCCGATCCCAGTCATTAATGCCACCATTACCCAGTCCAGCACACAGCATTACTGTATAAGTAATTGTTTTAAAAGGATATTGGGTGGCAGTCTGTACGAGCTACACCTCGGCACCCGAATCCACCACTACCGTTGCTCCCTTCCGGGCCTGGCGGGGTTTGCGGTTTATCGTCGCGAGGGAACCCATACAAACTACCATAAACTGGTTATACCATTAATATAAATAGTGGCAAATAACAAAATCAGGGAGTATATACCTGAGTTTTATCGCGCGTAGAATACCACAAAAAGTCCCTGGACTAACTACATTCTACCCCTTAAATCCAGATATGCTAAAATAGTAACAATAAAGAAAAATTCCCCTTTATTAAACTCCCTACGTTCTGCCTAAACAGAACATTCATGTTAGGCTTAAACAAAAGAATTAAAACTTAATGGCTTATGGCACTAAAACTTTATATTCTCGATGACGATGAGCAATATGCAACATTGCTCGCCGAAGTAGCATCCAATATTGGCTGGGAAGTCACGGCCGAGCAAAATCCCATCACCTTTCTGCAAGATGATATATTACAGGGCAGTGTTTTAGTTCTGGATCTTAATATGCCGGAAATGGATGGCATTGAAGTTATCCGAGCGCTGGCTAAAAGAAAAATCAACCTGTTACTCATCCTGGTCAGTGGTTTTGATTCACGCGTATTGCATTCAGCACAACAACTGGCCGAAGCTCATCGCTTTAAGGTTTTAGCCAGTTTAACAAAGCCCATGTCCATTCAGGAATTTGCTACAACACTCACTAATATAAAACCACAATCTGAACAAATACAGCAACCAGCGCTTACAAAAAATTCGGTTTCTGCTCTTGAACTGGAACAAGCCATTCACCAACACCAGCTAGTACTTTATTACCAGCCACAAATTAATATGAAAACAGGGGACTTACATGGCGTAGAAGCCCTGGTACGCTGGCAAAGTCCTGAAGATGGCATTATTTATCCGGATCAATTTATTGGCCTCGCTGAACAAAGTGGTTTAATTGAACCCTTAACAGAAGAAGTAATTCGGTTAGCCGTTGAGCAATCCCGGCACTGGCAGGCTGAAGCTATTAATATTAATGTTTCTATTAATGTCTCCGCAGAAAACATTACCAGTTTAAGCTTGCCTGAACAATTAAAAGAACTTACCGATAAACACGCGATTGATCCCAAAAAAATCACTCTGGAAATCACAGAAAATGCCGTTATGGGCGATCTTACTTCGTCACTGGATGTGCTTAATCGCTTAAGAATGAAAGGCTTTGCTTTATCCATTGATGACTTTGGCACGGGTTATTCATCCCTGACACATTTGTATAAAATGCCCTTTACAGAACTTAAAATTGATCAAAGTTTTATTATGCAAATGCTGGAAGACAGTGAAGCAATGGTTATTGTAAAAATATGCATTATGCTCGGCCAGATGCTGGGAATGAAACTGGTTGCCGAAGGCGTTGAAACCCAGGAAATATGGAACGAACTGCAAACACTGGGTTGTGATATTGCACAAGGTTATCTAATAGCAAAACCCATGCATGACGATGCACTTATTCAATGGATAAACAAAAATAAACAATCGGTAATAAAAAATGAATACTCTTAAAAATAATTTAATATCTGCAAGTCTCTTTATTCAATTAACACTCAGCCTGGTGTTTTACTTTGCAGACACCGCTGCTTTTGCCCAACAACGCATTGTGATTAATACCGGCTTTAGTCACCCCATTAGCAACGACGCCCAAACCGGCTTTGGTGATAAAGTTCTGGGGGAAGCGTTCAGGCGCATTGGTTACAAACTGGAAACTGTTCGCCTACCCGCAGAACGAGCCCTGATTAATGCCAACAAAGGCCTTGACGATGGTGACCTGCTGCGCATTAATGGTTTACAGAAAAAATATCCCAACCTGATTCAGGTGCCAGAAAAAATAATGGATATGGATGTGGTGCTATTTGCCAAAAATTTAAAATCATTTAAAGTGCGGGGCTGGAACAGTATTGGCTCGCACTCAGTGTCTATTATTACAGGATGGAAAGTATTTGAAATAAATTTAAACAAAAAAGCGAACCTGATTAAAACTGACAATGTAGAACAAATGTTCACGATGCTGAAAAAAAATCGTGCTGACTTTGTGGGTTATGAGCGTTGGGCCGGGCTAGGCTACTTGAAAAAATCCAGGATAACCGATATCAAGCTACTGGAACCACCGCTAATGAGCACCCCTTTATACACTTACTTGCACAAAAAACATCAAAAGCTGGTTCCATTACTGGCTGCCAAAATTAAAAATATGAAACATGATGGCACGATAGAAAAAATGTTTAATGAAATATTAAAACCACTTATACCCTGAATACTATGTTTAACATTCAACTCGCAAAATCCCCCCTTGCGCGCCGTCTGATTGTATATACGGTATTGTTCAGTACCGTTATTACACTGTTAATAACGGTGCTACAACTTTACCGCGACTACAATACGGATATTGATCTCATTCATTCTGAACTGGAACAGATTGAAACTGTCCATTTAAACAGTATTACAGCAGCATTATGGGCTTCAAACAGAAAACTATTAACAACAAATATTGAAGGTATTCTTAAAATACGGGATATGCAATATGTTGAAGTAAGAGATGGCGAACAAATTTGGGCACAAGCCGGCAACAAAACCAATGGTAACATCATCCAGCGCAGCTACCCGATACACTACCAACACCTCAACCGTAATCTGGATATAGGCCAGCTTACCGCTATAGTCAGTCTAAACGGAGTCTATCAACGACTCTATGACAAGGTCTGGATTATCCTTGTATCCAATGCCGTAAAGACATCACTGGTAGCTATTTTTATCTATTTTCTGTTTTATCATTTAATTACACGACACCTGACACGTATTTCAGAATTTATAAAAACACATAACCTGCTATTAACCCGCAAGCCGCTGCATCTCGACAGAGCACCCAAAAAAGCTGATGAATTCGATACCCTTGTCGATTCTATTAATGAAATGCATATCCGTTTCCGAGAGCAAGTTAACGAAGTCAATCAACAACGACAATACCTTGCTCAAACACTGGACAGTATTGGCGATGCCGTGATCACAACTGATAAAGAAGGAAATGTCACCCGCATGAATCCAGTCGCGGAGCGACTCACAGGCTGGTCAATTAACGAAGCTCATGGGCTATCTGTAAAAAAAATCTTCACCGTTATTAATGCCATAACACATGAGCCCATTAAGAACCCCATTGATAAAGTCATGGCGAATGGCGAAACGGTGTACCTGAGTAATCACACCACATTAATAGCCAAAGACGGCACGCAGTATAAAATTGCCGATTCAGCAGCACCAATAAAAGATGGCAATACTATATTAGGTATGGTTCTCGTATTTAATGATGTAACAGAGCAATATAAATTACGCCAAGCCGCCAATATTAGCGAACAAAAATATCAGGCACTTGCAACCATCGCACCGGTTGGCATTTATTATACTAATGAAGAGGGGCGGTGTTTATATGTTAATGCCAAATGGAGTGAAATTACCGGTGTTGCAGTGGAAGATGCGAGTAATGATGGCTGGACAAAAACATTGCACCCTGATGATCGGCAACGTGTTTTTAGTGCCTGGGAGAAATTAATAACCGAAGGTATCCCCTTTAAATGTGAATATCGCTTTCAACAAGGCGACAATGATTACTGGGTATTAGGCATAGCACAAGCAAATAAAAATGAAAGCGGCGAAATTATTGGGTATATAGGCAGTATAACCGACATAACAGAACGCAAAGAAGCAGAAGCCGCCGTGCGCATTAGCGAACAGCAACTCGCCGAAGCACAACGTATGACACACATTGGT
This sequence comes from Gammaproteobacteria bacterium, assembly GCA_024275115.1. Classification (GTDB taxonomy): domain Bacteria; phylum Pseudomonadota; class Gammaproteobacteria; order UBA6429; family Thiohalophilaceae; genus SZUA-37. The sequence goes on along the minus strand of JAJRZT010000082.1, from coordinate 170,844 downwards.
AATTGGGAACTGGATTTAATAAACAACGTTCTAAAATGGTCAGATGAAACCTACCGTATTTTTGAAATTGACCCCGATAAATTTACAGCAACCTACGAAACATTTATTAACACAATCCATCCCGATGACCGTGAAAAAGTCACTGCAACTTACAACGAATCCATACAAAACAAAATACCATATACAATAATTCACCGCTTACGCATGCCGGATGGAAGAATCAAGCATGTCGAGGAACGAGGTCGAACATTTTATAATAATGAAGGTGGCCCAATACGCTCAACAGGCACTATTCAGGATATTACGCAACAAATCCAGATAGAAGAAACACTGCGCCGCAGCCAGAAAATGGATGCACTAGGTAAACTCACTGGCGGTATCGCACACGACTATAACAATATGCTGGGTGTTATTCTTGGCTACGCGGATTTATTAGAAGACAAGCTAAGCGAGCAACCAAAACTGGCAAAATATGCAAATGAGATTCATCGTGCAGGTGAACGTGGCAGCAAACTCACTAAGAAACTTTTATCCTTTGCCCGGCAAAAACCGGCCGACACAAAAGTTGTCAATGTAAATACTTTATTAGAAGATGAAATAAATATACTCAAGAAGAGTCTTACCGCGCGAATCAAACTTAAATATGAACTTGCAGAAGATTTATGGCCAATATCAATTGATGAAGATGAACTGGAAGACACCATTCTTAATATTTGTATTAATGCGATGCATGCGATTGAAGGTAGCGGCCAACTGACAATAAAAACACACAATGAACAGATCAAACCTGTCGATGCACACCTGCTAAAACTAAAGCCAGGGGAATACATATCACTTAGTTTTTCTGATACAGGTCATGGTATGAGCGATGAAACAAAGCAGAAAATATTTGATCCTTTCTTCACCACCAAAGGCCACCGAGGCACCGGACTGGGCTTAAGCCAGGTATATGGATTTATGCAGCGCAGCAATGGTGCAATCCACGTCTACTCCGAACTTGAGCATGGTAGCCGGTTTGTTCTTTATTTTCCAAAAAGCACACAGGTTGTCACTAAATCAGAAATACCTGACAGCTATACAAATCATAAAGAAACGCCAGTCAATGCAACCTTGCTCGTCGTAGATGATGAAGAAACAATAAGAAAACTTGCACACACTATACTGGTTTCATTTGGCTTTAACGTGTTCACTGCCAGTGATGGGCAACAAGCGATTAAATTACTCAATAAAGAATCTGTTGATTTAATTATAACAGACGTTATTATGCCTAACATGGATGGTTACCAGCTCGCGTCTTATGTACAGCAGCATTACCCTCAGGTTAAAATTCAAATGGTCAGTGGTTTTGCAGATAACCGACACCATATAGAAGCCGACCCAATACTGGAAAAAAATATACTTTTTAAACCCTATACATCGGACACCTTACTTACCCGTGTTCACCATCTGTTACGTCAAACCAACAAACAGGAAACAGAAGAAATACCCGATATGCAAACTATATTACTCGTGGATGATGAAGAAGATATACGTGAATTATTTAAACTTAATTTAGAAAAGCTGGGTTATCAAGCTGTCTCCTCCTGTGACGGAGATGAAGCAATAACACTCTACCAACAATCACTTGAAAACAACTGCCCTTTTGCTGCTGTTATAATGGACTTATCTATTCCCGGTAGCATAAACGGGAAAGAAATAGCACAGAAGATACGAGAAATCGATCCACATGCAAAGCTTATTGTATCAAGTGGTAATCTCGCTAGTCCTGAAATGACAAACTGCCAACAACATGGCTTTGATGCCGCCATAGAAAAAGATTTTAATCGAGAAAAAATGAAACGGATTATAGAACAAGTACTGCTTACCGAATAAAAAACGCCCGAAAAAAGACCGGGCATTTTTATTTATCTGGCGGAGAAGGATGTTCTTCGCGGCAAAGCCGCTCGTCAAACCCGCTGATATATTTTCATCGAGGGTTCGAATGCCGCAAGCATGCAATTCGTTAATTTGATTTAATCTTCCATGAATGAAAATGGCGGAGAAGGAGGGATTCGAACCCTCGATAGGGATAAACCTATACACACTTTCCAGGCGTGCTCCTTCAGCCACTCGGACACTTCTCCAGAACAACGCGAAGGGTATACTAAAAAACGTTCACCTTCAACTTATCTTGAAATATAAAGGGGTAATCACCCTGCCGAACGCTGCTGTAACATCTTTATCGCTTTTTGCAAACTACGCCGCATGCGGTTAAAGGATGCAGAGAGTATTGCTACTTCGTCTTTGCCGCTTTCATCAAATTCAGGTGTGTCAAATTTACCCACACTAATTTTATTTGCAGCCACTGCCATGCGCATTACGGGCTTAATAATAATTTGTTTTAACATGACATTTAAAACAATGATTATAAATAAAAACACACCTATTAATAGCAACATAAAGGTAACAAAAACTTCATTTGCCCTTTGCACAGGGAGAGACATCGGTACAGTCACAATTTGTGCGCCAACAATTTCATTCAACTTCCAGCCAAAACCGCTTACACTGCCATATTTTTCAATCAAAGTGGCGGGTGCAATGCTTGCAGTGCTATGACAAGTTAAACAACCCGGTTTTTTTATTTGAATAGGTCGTGCAAGATATAGAACAGGGCCAGTCGGTGTTTGCCGTACACCCGTCACTTCTTTTCTTTCTCTGTTATTCGAAAACTCCTGCACAAGATCAGCTTCCCAGTCTGTCGCTCTGTTTCGCAGATTGGTCGGGTTTAATGTCGCTTCTTTATAAGAATATTGTGGGTGTTTTTTTCTTAAGCTGTTAAAACTCTGGGTCGCCGCGTAAGCAGGAACAGACTGCGGCAAAAAGACACTTTGCATTTGCTCTGCAAGTAACGGACGAATCTCAGAAACGGTATAGCCGCGAATCGCCAGCGCAGCTTCTAACATCATACCTGCATTATTAACCACTTCACGCTTTGCATTTTTTTGTAAAATATTATATGAAAAATAGGCGCAAACAATAAAACTTACGGATAAAACCAGTATCAGAATTAAATTGAATTTTGTTGTCAGCTTCATTATTTACGCTTCCTTGGTTAATTTTTATTTATTTCATTCAGGAAAATATTTTTATCTGCTTCATTCTGAATTTCTTTTAATAATTTACGGACAACCTCATCTCGTGAGCTTGAACTCGATATCGCGTCAGCAACAAGAACACCCGCAATTGGGCCAATAAATTTCGCCAGCGCCTGCTCTGCCTCGCTCTTAAATTTATCGTCTGCTTTTTGCTTATCGCTTAAATGCAGTAAGGCATTATGATGGGTTGTGGTTTTATTTACTGTTACCGACTGTTGTGACGTTGAAGCGTGTACAGAAAAAAGCTGCATAAATTGTTCACGATGAGATGGACTATCAATATTAACAGCCAAAGACTGATGCAACTCATCCAGATTAGTGGATTCATGCAATGCTTTTTTTACCATAATAGGTGCAAGTGGCCCAATGTAGGTTGCTAACTCTGATTCAATCACTGCAATAAATTCTGCATCCCAGTCAATATCTTTCTGGCTCAACACTGTTTTTGGTGTTTCCAATTGTGGGCGTTTATTCCGAATCGATTTAAAACGGTGAATAATTTCATCCACTGATTGTGGGCGGTTTTCAATACGAAAACTTAGCATCCAGTCAATACAGGACAGCACTTCACTTCCATAATTATCCGGTTTTTCTAACAATAAAGGTTTTAATGGATCCGGTTCGCCTGCTTGTATTGAAGCTAATCGGTCCAGAGCATCAACAGGTGACTTCCCATTAATACAACGATACAGTGTTGCCCCCAGGCCATATAAGTCTGTCCATGGACCTTGTTCATCGTGTGTATTGTATTGCTCGAAAGGTGCATAACCATGAGTTACAAAACCAGTAACTGCCTCACCATCGTTATCAATAGACTGCCGAGCCGAACCAAAATCAATGAGTACTGGCCTACCCTGTTTGCGTAAGTAAATGTTCGACGGCTTAATATCACGGTGCAAATATTTGCTTTGGTGGATAATACGCAGCCCTTCCATAATGGGCACCACGACCATCGCAATTTCATGTTCCGTTAGGCGTTTAGACTTTAGTAAATAGCGGCTTAAAGGAACGCCCTCTTCATAGTCCATAATAATATAAGCCGTACCATTTGCTTCGATAAAGCGGTTAACATGAATAATACTTCTGGATTTAAATTGCGCGAGCACGCGTGCTTCATCTAAAAAACGGTGCAGGCCGGTCGTATAAATTTCATTATCATTGCTGGACTTTGAGTTAACGGTGCATGTGTTTGCGGCACGTACAGCAAAACTGGCAGGGAAATATTCTTTAATCGCAACATGACAACCTAAATTTAGATCTTTAGCCTTATAGGTAATACCAAAACCACCCACCCCTAAAACATTTTCAATTTGATAGCACTCAATCCGGGTGCCCGTTGGCAATGTATTTGACTGGCTCTGTAAATTCATATTCATAAATTCATATTGGCAACTTCAGGGTCTGGATATTTAAATGTCTGGCGCAACGAATAAAACGAACTGTTTTATAACAACACAAAAGTTTTACAACATTCCTGCTTAATCACGTTTACGATATGAAAGGGGGAGCCATATATTACAGCCGCAGATTCAACCCTGAATTATTTTTTATATTTATAGTAGTGGTGTTACTCTGTAAAATAACATATATATGACCGTTTTTATACTAACTCCGCCCACAGATCATGCTCATCGGCGTCCATTATTTTAACACTGGCAAACTCACCAGAAACCAGTTGCGGCTGATTTTTAATAATCACCCAACCATCGACTTCCGGGGCTTCGGCCTTTGAACGTGCGAGTGCGTGGCCGTCTTCAGAAATACCATCGACCATAACCTGTAGGCTTTGTCCTACACGCTGTTGCAGTTTACTGGCACTTATGGTCGCCTGTTTTTGCATAAAAATTTCCAGGCGTTGTTGTTTAACATCCTCATCTATTTGATTGGGCAAGGCATTCGCCGTGGCACCGTCAACGGGTGAATACGCAAAACAACCAACACGATCAAGTTGCGCATCATCTAAAAAGTCTAATAGCTGCTCAAAATCATCCTCCGTCTCACCAGGGAAGCCAACAATAAACGTGCTACGCAAGGTAATGTCCGGGCAAATACTGCGCCATTGTGCAATACGTTTTAATGTATTTTCTGTGTTCGCCGGGCGTTTCATTGATTTTAAAATGGATGGGCTGGCATGCTGCAATGGAATATCCAGATACGGCAAAATTTTACCTGCCGCCATCAGTGGGATGACATCATCCACATGCGGATAAGGGTACACATAATGCAACCGCACCCAGGCACCTAAATCACCTAAAGCGGTTGCAAGATCGAGCATACGCGTATTGAGTGGCCGGCCTTTCCAGAAATCGGGCTTGTATTTAACATCGACTCCATAAGCACTGGTGTCCTGCGACACAACCAGTAATTCCTTTACGCCCACTTGCACCAGATTCTCGGCTTCGGTCATTACTTCGCCAACCGGCCTGCTAACTAACCCCCCTCGCAGATCGGGAATAATACAAAAGCGACAGTGGTGATTGCAGCCCTCTGAAATTTTAAGATAAGCATAATGCCGCGGGGTTAGCTTAACGCCACCAGATGGTACAAGATCAGTAAACGGATCATGCGGTTTAGGTAAATGGGTATGAATGGCCTGCATCACTTCTTCGGTGGCATGTGGCCCGGTCACGGCGAGCACATTCGGGTGAGTTTGTTTTACAATGTCGCCTTTTGCACCCAGGCACCCCGTTACAATCACCTTGCCATTTTCAGCCAGTGCTTCACCAATGGTATCTAACGATTCCGCCACCGCATCATCAATAAAACCGCAGGTGTTCACTACCACCAGATTAGCATCCTGATAACTTGGTACCACCTCATAACCTTCGGCGCGTAACTGGGTAAGAATACGCTCCGAATCGACCAGTGCTTTGGGGCAACCTAAACTGATAAAACCGACTTTGGGTAAACTGTCTTGCATAAAAATAAACCTTAACGAAGAAGCTGATAAATTTTAATCAGAAATATAAATAAAAATGTAACTATTTGATTTCAATAAATTTAATAAAAATCGATATAATACAACAACATAGAGCAAATAAGTGGATAACCACCCTATTTTAACAGTAACATGTTGAAAATTAACATAAAAATAATGAACTATTTACTATAATGACACACTATACCTTATATATAATGATCACAGGCACAAATATTAGTGTGTTATAATATACCGCTATGCTGCACCGGGTATAAATTCCAGGGTTAATTATGAATACCAATACTTCAGTTATTACCCGAGCTGCCGCTATACAATGTACAGGGTTTGGGGAATATTATGCATAGTCGTATTTTTGCAGGTGTTGTTGGTCTCGCTATTTTGTCGAGTGTTGTTTTAAATGCATGCACGCCACAAAAAAACTTGCTTGAACAAGTTTTATCCACTGGCGAGTTACGCGCACTCACACGCAATGCAGCCACCACTTTTTACGAAGGCCCGCATGGCCCAACAGGCATGGAATACGACTTGTTGCAGCGTTTTGCTACCTCTCTCAATGTAAAACTGACTTTAATTACCTCCGATGACATAAAAGACATTCTCGACCAGGTTGAAGATGGCGATGCACACGTTGCCGCTGCCGGTTTAACCGTAACCGAAGAACGTAAACAGAAAGTACTCTTTGCCCCAGCCTATCAATCGATAACCGAGCAACTTATTTATAACCGTAAAAACCAGCGACGCCCTCGCAGCCTGGTTGATTTGCAAAGCGGTAAAATTGAAGTTATCGCCAATAGCAGCCATGTTGAACGCTTAATCGAAATTAAACAAACCTGGAAAAATTTAAGCTGGGATGAAAACAAAACGGCCGGCACCAGTGAACTGGTCAACCTGGTTGCAGAGAAAGCCCTCGACTTTACCATTGCCGACTCAAATGAATTTTCAATTAATCGTCGCTATCACCCGCAACTGAGTGTTGCCTTTGATATTTCTGAACCACAACAATTAGCCTGGGCCTTTAATAACAGCGAAGATCGTTCACTGTACAATAAGGCCGTTACTTTCTTTAACAATCTAAAAAACAGTGGTGAACTCGATAACTTAATTGAACGCCACTATGGGCATATTAACCGCTACGATTATGCCGGCACCTATACTTACATGTACCATGTCAATAACCGCCTACCCAAGTATCAGGTTATGTTAGCCGATGCTGCGCAAGTAACTAATCTTGACTGGCGCCTGTTAGCCGCAACGGCGTATCAGGAGTCACACTGGAACCCACAAGCCAGGTCACCCACGGGCGTGCGTGGCATGATGATGTTAACCAAAGTCACCGCAAAACAACTCGGTGTGGTTGTTCGTACCGATCCAGAAGAAAGTATTAATGGTGGGGCCCGCTACTTGCGTTCATTAATCGACCGCTTACCCGCTGAAATTACCGAACCTGATCGCACCTGGCTGGCGCTTGCTTCTTATAATGTAGGTTACGGGCATGTAAAAGATGCACAACTTATTACCGAGCAACTTGGTGGCAACCCCTATAAATGGGAAGACCTGAAAAAAAGCTTGCCATTACTTCGACAAAAGAAATGGTACAAAAATACACGCTATGGTTATGCTCGCGGACTTGAACCCGTTAAGTACGTAGAAAACATCCGCAGTTATTACGACATTCTTCGCTGGCAACTGGAAAAAGGCCTGAATGATTCTGTACCCGAATCCATTTTAGCTTACTCGTCACCAATATTATAAAGAAGCTTGCCGCGCTTATCCTATCCTTCACAGGCTTCTTTGCTTTTACTTTCGTTTGTTCCTGAAAAAATTGGTTAACAACGTGCCGCACTCCTGTTGCAGTACACCCTGCTCAATATCAATGGTATGATTTAGTTCGGTTGAGTTTAAAATATTAAACACACTACCGGCCGCCCCCGTGCGCGGATCATGTGCACCAAAAACAACCCGTTTTACTCGCGCATGCATTAAAGCACCCGCACACATCGCACACGGCTCTAAAGTAATGTACAAAGTGGTATCAACTAAACGGTAATTATTAAGTATTTGAGCGGCAGCCCTAAGCGCAACCACTTCCGCATGCGCAGTGGGGTCATTCCCCGTAATAGGCTGGTTCCAGCCCTCGGCAATCAGTTGGTTGTCTTTAACGAGTACCGCACCCACCGGCACTTCATCGACAGACTCTGCATGCTTTGCGAGCTTAATCGCATGTTGCATCCACTTAATATCGTCTGTGGAAAATACTTGTGTTGCCTGGCTTATCATTATTAAAGGTGATGTTCACAAATGCTTTCGGCTATTCCCACTCTATCGTAGCCGGTGGTTTACTGGATATGTCATAAGCCACACGCGAAATACCGGCCACTTCATTAATAATACGGCTCGACACTATTTCTAAAAACTCATAAGGTAAATGTGCCCAGCGTGCGGTCATAAAGTCGATTGTTTCAACGGCACGCAGTGATACAACATATTGATAACGTCGTCCGTCACCGGTTACACCGACTGATTTAACCGGTAAGAACACGGTAAAGGCCTGACTGACTTTTTGATACAGGTCATGCGCGTGTAGCTCTTCTATAAAAATATTATCGGCAAGACGTAAAATATCCGCGTATTCTTTTTTCACTTCACCCAGTATACGCACGCCTAAACCAGGGCCAGGGAAGGGATGGCGGTACACCATGTCGTAAGGCAAGCCTAATTCAACACCAAGCTTGCGTACTTCATCTTTAAACAATTCACGTAAGGGCTCGCAAAGTTTTAACTTCATGTAGTCGGGTAAACCACCAACATTATGGTGTGACTTAATTAAATGTGCCTTACCGGTTTTTGCGCCAGCCGATTCAATTACGTCCGGGTAAATGGTGCCTTGCGCTAACCATTTTGCATTTGCCAGCTTATTAGACTCTTCTTCAAAAATATCAACAAACAAATTGCCAATAATTTTACGTTTTTTCTCTGGATCATTTTCGCCTTTTAAGGCATCTAAAAAACGTTGCTCGGCATCGACACGAATTACTTTTACACCCATGTGTTCAGCAAAGGTCGCCATTACCTGATCGCCTTCGTTTAAACGTAACAAACCGTTATCGACAAACACACACGTTAGGTTTTTGCCGATGGCTTTGTGTAATAAGGCGGCCACCACGGAGGAGTCAACCCCGCCAGACAAACCTAAAATCACCTCGTCTTTCCCGACCAGTTTGCGTACGGTTTCAATGCTGTCGTTTACAATGTTATCGGCTGTCCACAAATTAGCGCAGCCACAAATATCATGCACAAAGCGATTGATAATCCGTTCGCCCTGATGGGTGTGGGTGACTTCAGGATGGAATTGCAGGCCATAAAAACGCCGTGACTCATCGGCCATCCCCGCTATTGGAGCACTATCCGTCGAAGCCATTAAAACAAAACCATCCGGCAGCTCAGCAACCTTATCGCCGTGACTCATCCAGACGTCTAGCAGGCCATAACCTTCTTTGGTTTGGTGGTCTTCAATGTCTTTTAGTAATTCGGTATGGCCGCGCGCGCGCACTTGCGCATAGCCGTATTCGTGTGTGTCAGCGGATTCAACTCGCCCGCCTAATTGCGCTGCCATGGTTTGCATGCCATAGCAAATACCTAAAACAGGAATACCCATTTGAAAAACACAGTCGGAGGCTCGCGGCGATTCACCTTCTGTGACGGTTTCGGGGCCACCAGAAAGAATAATTCCCTTTGGATTAAAATCGGTAATTGCCGATTCTTCAATATCATAAGGATATATTTCGCTGTATACACCGGCTTCACGTACGCGACGCGCAATTAGCTGGGTATATTGAGAACCGAAATCGAGAATAAGTATACGATCCGCATGGATATTAGCCGTCGTCACAATGGTTTCCCTGAATAAAAGAAAGATTAAACGCGATAGTTCGGCGCTTCTTTGGTAATCGACACATCATGCACATGGCTTTCGGCCATACCCGCATTGGTCACCCTGACAAATTGCGGCTTAGTGCGCATTTCGTTAATTGAGGCACAACCGGTATACCCCATGCTCGCACGCACACCGCCTGTTAGCTGGTTAATAACCGGCGATAGTGGCCCTTTATAAGGCACACGGCCTTCAATGCCTTCGGGCACTAGTTTTTCGGCTTCGCTGCCTTCCTGGAAGTAACGGTCACTGGAACCGGATTGCTCGGTCATCGCACCTAATGAACCCATGCCACGGTAGGATTTATACGAACGGCCTTGATACAGCTCAACTTCACCCGGCGCTTCTTCGGTACCGGCAAACATACTGCCTAGCATGACCGCGTGCGCACCAGCAACCAGTGCTTTACAAATATCACCGGAATAGCGGATACCACCATCAGCAATCACCGGAATACCTTTTGATTTGAGAACTTCAGTAACATTAGCAATAGCTGATATTTGTGGAACGCCAACACCGGAAACGATACGGGTGGTACAAATTGAACCGGGGCCAATGCCCACTTTAACCGCATCGGCACCGGCTTTGGCCAATGCAATGGCAGCGTCTGCCGTGGCAATATTACCGCCAATAACCTGTACATCAGGGAAGTTCTTTTTAACCCATTGAACCCGGTCAAGCACGCCTTGAGAATGGCCATGCGCAGTATCAACAACAATCACATCCACGCCCGCTTTCACCAGGCCTTCAACGCGCTCATCAGTGCCGGCTCCCACGCCCACAGCCGCACCGACACGCAACTGCGCCTGGTCATCTTTACAGGCATTAGGGTTTTCGGTGGCTTTTTGAATATCTTTGACCGTGATCAGGCCACGTAATTTAAAATCATCATTCACCACCAGCACTTTTTCGATGCGGTGCTCATGTAATAAGCGTTTAACTTCGTCCTTGCTGGCTCCCTCTTTCACCGTCACCAGACGGTCTTTACGCGTCATAATATTAGACACCGGATCATCAAAACGTGTTTCAAAGCGCATATCACGGCTGGTCACAATCCCCACTAAATCTTCACCATCAACTACCGGCACACCGGAAATATTCTTTTTCTGGGTTAAAGATAAGACTTCTCTAATACTAGTGGTAGGTGAAACCGTGAAAGGGTCTTTAATCACCCCACTTTCAAACTTCTTCACCTTGCGAATTTCTTTTGCTTGCTCAGCAGCCGTCATGTTCTTATGCACAATCCCTATACCGCCCTCCTGAGCAATGGCAATGGCCAAACGGGCTTCGGTTACGGTGTCCATTGCCGCGGCCATCAGCGGAATATTCAGTGAAATAGACTGGGTAAGTTGGGTTGTTAGAGAAACGTCACGCGGCAGTACAGTCGAGTGAGCGGGTAATAATAAAACATCGTCAAAAGTAAGAGCATCTTCAGCTATTCGCAGCATAATTGGGATTCCAAGGCTGGGTAAAACCGTGAATTATAAAGAATTTTCACTATTTAGCCAATATGAAGACTCAATATAAAGGGTAAATTAGCAAAATAATCTTAAAAGATTAGCCAATCAACTATTGCCATTCAGTATATAACCACGCATAATCTAACCAAGTCCGGGCTTACCACCCCCCCGAATTTATAATGTTTCAATACTTAAAAAAATTTTAATCTATTGAAAACGCATAAAAAAATAGTAAAACAACTATAAAATTTTGACGATTTTGGAGGAATAAATGAGAAAGTTAATGATAACCCTGGTGGCGGCTATTGCCCTAACACTAACAGCTTGTGCAGCAGGCCCTAAACACACCTCAAATGATGCAAAAGCCGCTATTGCAGCAGCAGAGCATGAAACAAAACGTGCTGCCAAAAAATTATATGAATGGCGCGATACCAAAAAAATTATCAAAAAAGCAAAAAAAGCACTTAAAGCCGGTGACTATGACAAAGCGGTTAAACTCGCAGGTAAAGCAAAATCACAAAGCACAATGGCTTTAATACAGGCAAAACAACAAGCCGGCGCTGGTCCACAATTCTAAACAAACTTGTACCCAGATAGAAAAAGCCGAGTGGTAACTCGGCTTTTTTTTGTCTAAATTTTCTGTCTAACACGATATACTATGACAATGAATTCTAAACCACTGCGCGATATATATAACGTCACACGTTTAAACCGTGAAGTACGCACAATTCTTGAAACGGGTTTTCCACTTATCTGGCTTGAAGGTGAATTATCCAATCTGGCCTGCCCCGCTTCCGGGCACTGGTACTTCTCTTTAAAAGATGACCATGCACAAGTGCGTTGCGCAATGTTTAGAACTCGCAACCGACTACTCCGATTTGTACCTCGCAACGGCATGCAGGTAATAGCACGCGCAAAAGTTGGGCTCTATGAACCTCGCGGCGAGTTTCAGCTAGTCATTGAACACCTTGAAGAAGCGGGTGAAGGTGCACTGCGGCAACAATTTGAGCAACTTAAAAACAAACTCAATGCGCAGGGACTGTTTGCTGCTGAAACAAAAAAAAACTTACCGGTCGTCCCTAAAAGAATTGGCGTTATCACCTCTCCTTCGGGCGCAGCCATACATGATGTACTCACCACTCTAAAACGCCGCTTTGCCTCACTCGAAGTTATTATTTACCCAGTCAGTGTCCAGGGTAAAACAGCGGCAGCGGATATTGCCAAAACTATCCAACTCGCTGAAAAAAGAAAGGAATGCGATGTATTATTGTTAACCCGTGGTGGTGGCTCGCTAGAAGACCTGTGGTCTTTTAACGAAGAAGTGGTGGCACAAGCCATTTTTAATTGCACGATTCCACTCATATCGGCTATTGGCCATGACATTGATTTTACCATTGCCGACTTTGTAGCCGATGTAAGAGCCGCCACTCCCACAGCAGCAGCCGAACTTGTCAGCCCCGACACAAAACATTGGTCACAGCAATTCAGTGCATTACAAAAAAGATTAGTGCAGCTTATAAAAAATACTCTAAACCAGAAACAAGCTCGCATTGAATTACTTGCAAAAAATATCATTCACCCCCAACATTATATTGAAGAAACCAGCCAACGAGTGGACGAGCTATTATCTCGGTTGCAAAGCAAAATAAAGACACAGATAACTGCCGAGACATTGCAATTAAATAGCTTGAGCACACGTTGCCATGCGCAGAACCCAACATTTAAAATTCAGATGCACGAACGAACAGTCAGCCAGTTCTTTCAAAAACTCAAAGCCGTGCAAACACACCAGCTTGATATATTAAAACAACGTTTTATTCGCCAGACATCAATACTCGAAGCAGTTAGCCCTCTAGCAACACTTAACCGTGGTTATGCTTATGTTAATCACGTTAGTTCCAATGTTATAATTAAAGATATTAAACAGGTAGAAACTGGAGATGAAGTTGTAATAACATTAGCGAAAGGCTCATTTTCCTCAACCGTCACAAAAAAATGGATTAAAGATTAACCCAATGGCTCATAAAGAAAATGCTTTACTCAACTTAAGGTCGAAATTATTCTCTGTCTTTATTGTCACTTTTTATTTACTTAGCCAGAATAGTTTTGCCAACTCACTACCAAAGAATGACACTGTGCCTGGAGGCATTGCAATTATTAACCTTAATATTGACAGTGATAAACCCGTGCCACAGGCAACATTTAAAAATCGCCGCGTTATGCTAAAAGAAAAAAATAGAACCTGGCATGCTATCGTTGGCATTCCACTTAACACAAAAGCCGGAAGATACTTCATTAAAGTTGCAAAGGGGAAAAAATACCCTTTCAAAGTAAAACAAAAAAAATATAAAACCCAATACTTAACCATTAAGAATAAACGTAAAGTTAACCCGACTAAAAAAGATATCGAGCGGATCATAAAAGAAAAGAAAATCATTAAAACTGTATTTAACAAATGGCGTAACGTACCTAATGTGAATACTGACTTTATTATTCCGGTTAATGGCCCATTTAGTAGCCCCTTTGGATTGCGACGATTTTTTAACAAGCAGCCACGTCGCCCCCATAGTGGGCTTGATATTGCAGCAGCAACAGGCACGTCGGTACGTGCAGCAGCAACAGGTATTATATCCAACACCGGTGATTACTTTTTTAATGGTAATTCTATTTTTATCGACCATGGTCAGGGATTAATAACCATGTACTTCCATTTAAGTAAAATAATAATAAAAACCGGACAACAAGTTAAACAAGGCGACATTATAGGTGAAGTTGGCATGACCGGCCGCGTTACCGGTGCCCACTTGCACTGGAGTGTTAACCTGAATAATACACGGGTAGAGCCAATGCTATTTTTACCCGAACAATGACACCCATTCTGTCAACTGAATCTGGCTGTCATTATCCTGCCTGGGTTAACTGGGTAGCTCAGGATGAAAGCGGTAGCTGGTGGGGTTTTAGTGTCGAGCCCTTACAATATGACCAAGGCTGGTATGAGAATGAAGTCGGGAACTACATTCTGTTAAAAAAAACAGAACCGAACAAGAACTGGCAACACAGTTTACACCGAATAAAAAACTAACCAAAATTTAGTTTGGCTGCCGCCACACCAATATAATTACCCTGCACGTAGTCAATTCCCATTGCTGCCAGTAGCTTCAATGTCGCTTTATTTTCAACATATTCAGCAATCGTCTTGATATTTAATGACTTTGCAATATGGTGTATGGACTTCACCATTGCCTGATCAACTTTGTCATTAATAATATCCCGAATAAAAGTACCATCAATTTTAAGGTAGTCAACGGGTAAATATTTTAGGTAGGCAAAAGAACTGAATCCTGTACCAAAATCATCCAATGCAAACTGGCAGCCTATTTCCTTCAGGCCTTTAATAAAAAACCGGGCGCTTTCAATTTGCGATACTGCTGATGACTCGGTGATCTCAAACACTATTTGCGCCGGGTTAATACCTGATGAGATAATTAAATGTTTAATATCTTTCAATAAATCCGGATTACCTAATGACACGGCTGATAAGTTCATAGAAATTGTGATATCACCATATTTACTGGATAAATATTTTATATTATTCAAGGTAGCTTCTATAACACGCCTGTCAATCTTATGCATCATTGAAAAACGTTCTGCCGTTTCAATAAAAGAAGACGAAGGACGGATACTGTTATCTTTATCTACAATTCGCAATAAAGTTTCATGTAATAAAACCTGACCTGACCGTGGGTCAATGATCGGTTGAAAGAACATTTTAAACCGATCTTCGGAAATAATAGTTTGTAATTCATTAACCAGGCGTAGCTCGTCACGCACCATAATATCATCACTATCCAGATCAGAATACAAATGGCAACCATTCTGATCATACTGTTTAGCAACCGTGCAGGCAATATCGGCCTGACGCAATATATCCTCCGTATTGATGGCCTGATTATCAACCAGCGTTATTCCAATACTGATATTAATGTCATAATAATTTCCCGCACGTATAAAAGTGAGGATTGACATTGCATTTATTAAATCATCGGCCATATGAACCGCACCAAGCGAATCAACATCGTTTAGTAAAATACCAAATTCATCACTGCCCAGCCTTGCTAACAAATCACATTCTCTAATTCTTTGTTGCAATACAGCAGAAACTTCACAGAGCAACTCATCACCCACCATATGTCCGGCAGTATCATTAATTACTTTAAACTGGTTAATATCGATATAAAGCATTGCATGCATACGCAAACCGCGTTTTGAAATACTCACCGCATGGGTAAGCTGCTGTTCGAAGTAATTACGGTTATATAAATTGGTTAACAAATCGTGCTGAACAATGTATTCAAGCTGACGACGTGCAATATGGTCATTGGTTTTGTCCTGCAAAACAAGAACAACGGATTGAAGTGTGCTGTTCTCAAAAACGGGGGTTACGCGATAGTTGATTGATATCTGCTTGCCATCGGATGTTAGTAATTTTGCGTCTAATTGTTGCTTAATAATTCTTTTTTCATTTAGACAAACTTGTATCGGGCTTAAATAACTTGGCATATTAAGTTCATTGTAAATAGTAATGACATGGTCAAAATCTTTGCCTAGAATATGATCCTTTTTTATCTTTAATAATTGTTCTGCTTTTTTATTAAGATAAGTTATCTGACTACGAAGATTGCAGATAATAACAACATCCTGGATGCTATCTAGCGCCGATAGCATACTGAGCGTATGCCCCAGTGTATTCAGTGGATCTGATCTTTGGGGGGGAAGTGAATCTTTACGCTCATCCTTAACCACATTAGCAAGCGCTTCAGGTTTAACCACCGATTGTTTATCCATAAATCGTTCTCACACCAAAATATTATTATAGTTAAAGACGGCATCTGCTAGTGCATTAATAGTAGACACTTAAAATAGAATAGCAAGGTGGTGTTTACCCCGTGCCAAATGAGTTATTTTGGTACAAACAAGCGGGTTAATTATCGTTTTACATGCTTCATTAAGCGGCGTTTTTTATCGATTTGATGTTTGGTGAGTGTATTTTTCTTATTTTTAAAAGGGTTGTTGCCGGTACGAAAAACAACCTGCAAAGGAGTACCTACGAGTTTTAATTTTTTGCTGAACGCATTAATAAGGTAGCGCTTATATTGAAGCGGAACATCATTAGTCTGGTTACCATGGATAATGATAAGGGGTGGATTTTGTCCACCCTGATGTGCATAGCGAAGCTTAATTCGCCGACCACGCACCAGTGGTGGCGGGTGTGCTTCTACAATATTGGTTAACAGTCGGGTTAGCAGTGGTGTTGCAAAATCTCTGGTTGCGCTTTGGTAAGACTGGTTTATGGAAGCATAGAGTTCGCCCACTCCGGTTCCATATAGAGCTGAGATACGGTGTAACTTCGCAAACGTGATGAATGGAAGTTTTAAATCCAGTTCACGTTGAATGGTTGTTTTGTCGTCCTGATCCAGACCATCCCATTTATTAATAGCTAAAACAAGCCCACGACCGGCATCCAGTACAAAACCAAGAATGCTTGCATCCTGCTCGGTAATACCCTCATGAGCATCGAGTAACATAACAACAACGTGTGCATCTTCAATGGCTTTTAATGTTTTAATGACGCTGAATTTTTCAATGACTTCTTTAACCCGACTACGACGACGAACACCCGCAGTGTCAATTAAAGTATAACGTTGGCCATCCCGTTCGAAAGGTAAATAAATACTATCGCGTGTTGTGCCCGGCAAGTCGAAACTCACAACACGTTCTTCCCCGAGTATTCGATTAACCAGTGTTGACTTACCGACATTTGGCCGACCGATGATGGCAACCTTGATACCTTTATCTTCTTCGTCTTGATCTTCGATATTATTAAACTGATAGGTGTCTAGTACAGAGTGCATCATCTTCTCAACGCCACGACCGTGACTGGATGAAATAGTATAAAGATGTTCAAAACCTAAAGCATAAAACTCGGCACTGACAATATCGGGATCACGACCATCAATTTTATTAACTACTATCGATATTTTTTTCTCTGTATTACGTAGTCGTTTAGCAATTTTTTCATCCTGTGGTGTCATACCTGCGGTTGCATGAACAAGAAATAGAATTTCGTCTGCTTCCAGTGTTGCTTCCCATGACTGCTGCGCCATAAGTTCGTCAATACCTTCGCCTTCACCGCTTAAGCCACCGGTATCAACGACGATATAAGGCAGAGAACCCACCAGGCCTTCACCATATTGTCGGTCACGTGTTAGGCCTGGTTGGTCTGCAACCAGTGCATCACGTGATTTGGTTAAACGATTGAATAAAGTTGACTTACCCACATTAGGGCGACCAACCAGAACAAGTACAGGTTTCATTTTAGTTTGCCACCAATAATCTAGTTGGCACGTATAACAAGGCTGGAAACATTTCCATGACGATCAAATACAAATACATTATCTTTAAATACCAGCGGTGCGATTAAAATACTATTGGACTTGGTAAACATAAAGTCATACTCGTTTTCAACGTAATCATCATCACCTTCCTGACGATAACGGGCTTTTAAATGGCCGTTTTCGCTGTCCAGCCAATGTACAAAACCATTAAAGTCGGCAACCATAATTGAGTCTTTATATAAAACCGGTTTGGTCAAAGACCGGCGCAGCAGTTTATCCTGTTTCCAGATTGTTGCACCTGTTTTTCTGTCAAGCGCCCAGACATAACCTTCACTATCCGAAATATACAGTCGTTGGTCATCCACTTCGATGCCTTGATACGCAGAAAAATCTCGAGTCCATTCCAACCGGCCAGAAGGAATATGAATATTTGCAATGCGCCCCTGATAAGCCACAACATATAAATTCTCGCCAAAAATAACCGGATCCGCATCAATATCAATCATACGCTCAATTTCAGTTCGTCCACTTGATACCGCAATCGTTAAGTTCCAGATAACCTGGCCGGTCTCAACCGACAAACCCACTAACTTGCCATTATCAAGGCCACTGATAATGGTATTGTCATAAATAACCGGTGCGCTATTTCCTCGCAGGGTTAATGCAGGTACCGCACGATCATAAACCCACTTTTCCTGTCCGCTTTTAATATCCAGTGCAACAATCTTTCCATCAACAGACTTAACTATAACGTTACTACCCGCCTTAACCGGCCGTGCAAAAACTTCACTTGTAACGGTTGTTTGCCATAATTCAGAACCGGTTTTAATATCCAGTGCAATGACCACACCTTCACTAGTAGCCAGAAGCAGCATATCGTCAATTTTACTCAGGCCGGCAGAAACAGGTATGTGCAATGCCTTATCCCACAAAGTATCCCCCGTCATCACATTGGTAACCGATAAAAGTCCTTTGTAATCAATTGTGTACAGGTTATTATTATCTACAAGTGGTGACAATAAATAGTAATGATCGCTCACCCCCTCGCCAATTTGCCGATGCCAGTCATCATTAACAATCAACTCTTTCTTAAAGGGCGCTAATTTAGCAGGCGGCAGCACGGGCGAAGGTGACGAGGTACATGCCGCTAAAACAACACTGGCAATGACCAGTGGAACTAAAAATAAAGAACGGTACATTTAACTACTCCTGCGTGATATTTGTCAGTGGTATATCAGAAGCTGGAAGATTATTTGACTTCATTTCAATTATTGAACGTCGTCGATCACCCGAATTCAAACTGGACAATGCAAGCTGGTATTCAGCCTTAGCCTTTGTAAATGTATTTAATGCTGTATAAATATCACCACGAATTTCTGCATAGGTTGAATTAAAGGCACTTGATTTGTCTTTAATCAGAGTAAGTGCAACATCTGGCTTTTTCATTTGCAATAATACTCTCGCCAGCCTGATCCGTGCAAGGTGAACAAAACTTTCCTGTTTACTATTTGCAATAACCCATTCCAGTTGTTCTTTTGCCTTTTGATAGTCTTTTTCTTCAACTAACCTTTTTATGGCAACAAAAGCAGCCAAATCAGCATAACTATTACCTGCATACTCTGATTCAACTTCGTCTAACTTCGAGATAAGCTTATTCTTATCTTTTGCCGACAAGGAAACCACTTCTTCAAACTGCATCGATGCAAGTATGGCTTGCTCTGCTGTATTACTTTGCCAGAAACGGTAGCCACCAATACCACCTATACCTAGAACAAGACCTAAAATGATGGATTTACCATTTTCCTTCCACCAAGCTTTAATTTTTTCAATTTGTTCTTCTTCTGTTTGATATTCATCACTCATAACAACTCTTCACTCTAATTTGTAAAATTATTTTTTATAAATTCAATTAATTCATCTTTATTTATTTTCTGCTGCTTTTCATTTTCTCTTAAATTTTTAACACACACTTTATTCTCTGCCACTTCGTCATCACCCGCAATAAAAACATAAGTCGCCCCACTCTTATCGGCTCTTTTCATCTGGCTTTTAAAGCTGCCACCATCACAGTTTACTAAAATTGAAATATCGGGTTGAGTACCACGCACAGATTCAATTAGTGGAAACATAAACTGCCGAGCCTTGTCACCGGCAATAATCACATAAATATCCGGGTTATTCGGTTTAATATGGTTATCTGACTGTTCAACCATTAAGGCTAAACGCTCTACCCCCATTGCAAAACCAATAGCGGTTGTTTCTTTGCCACCGAGCTGCTCTACAAGACCATCATAACGTCCACCGGCACACACCGTACCTTGTGCGCCTAAAGTATCAGTGACCCATTCAAACACCGTCTGTGAATAATAGTCCAACCCTCGAACTAGCGAAGTATTAACAACATATTCAATATTCAATGCTTCGAGTTGCATGCAAATATTTTTAAAGTATTGCGCCGATACTTCGTCAAGATGATCAAGCAACTTAGGTGCAGCCAATATGATCGCTGTTAATTCAGGGTTTTTACTGTCTAGCACTCTTAACGGATTCGTTTCCAAACGCCGCAAGCTGTCGTTATCCAGTTTATCTATGTGCTGCTTTAAGTATTCAACCAGTAAACTTTTATAAGCTGTACGTGATGCACTTGTACCAAGAGAATTAATTTCCAGACGTACATCATTTTCAATGCCTATCATTTTCCAGAAACGTGCAATCATGGCAATCAGCTCAACATCAATATCCGGCCCCGACATGCCAAAGGCCTCTACTCCCATTTGCTGAAACTGACGATAGCGACCTTTTTGTGGTCGTTCATGGCGAAACATAGGCCCCATATACCATAACCGTTGCTGCTGATTATATAACAAGCCATTTTGCAAACAGGCACGCACACAACTTGCTGTACCTTCCGGGCGCAGGGTCAAACTGTCACCATTACGGTCATCAAAAGTGTACATTTCCTTTTCGACAATGTCAGTTACTTCGCCGATTGAGCGTTTAAATAACTCTGTCTTTTCAACAATCGGCATACGAATTTCAGCGTATGCATATTGAGTCATTAACTTTCGAAAAGAGGCTTCAATAAATTGCCATGTTGCAATATTCTCCGGCAATAAGTCATTCATTCCTCTAATAGCTTGCAATATTTTTGACACAATTCAAATCTCTACAACAATAATTTAATCTTAATCTATATCAACACTTATTGGCTGATAAACCACCAGCCAGCCAACAATAAAGCCGCCACAAGAATAAACAACACTACCCAGTTTATATTCTGACGAGGAGATTCTAACAATGGATTTTTTTTATCCATATAATTTGGTACCAAATTCGACTCTTTATCATTCTTCTGCTGGCACATTTCCACAATTTGTTGCTCAGGAATATTTAACAATCGTGCATAACTGCGGATATAACCATTAACATACGACATACTCGATATCTGCGAAAAATCATCTTCCTCAATGGCTGCAATATAACTCACATCCAGATTCAGCTTTGATGCAACTTCGTCTTGCGTCATATTTAATTTTGTGCGCTGGCTTTTAAGTGTTCCACCTACAAGACAAGCTGGCACACTCTCCTTCTCTGTTTTTTCTTTTTCACTTTCCGTTATTTCATTATCCATCATTAAAGTGCTCCCGAGCTTTTAAGCCTTTTTAGCAGCTTTGCTTCTTTAGATTGTGGGAATTTATTTGCAAGTGACCAGGATAAATTTCTGAGCGTTCTAACCTCACCTTGTTTTTTTGCAATTAAAACGCCTAACCATAAACTCGTAGCGCTATCATGCCCTACCCGATTATAAAACTTTAGATATTTAGCTGCCGAACCAATATTCCCCGCATCAAAATCCAGCAATGCAACCGCAAGTAATGATGTCGATAAATTAGGATTAATTTTAATTGCCTGGATATAATTATCACGAGCAATTTTTATATTCCCCTGCTCTTCTGCACACACACCTATATTTTCAAATACCTTGCTTCTGTCAGTATAAACTGGGTTTTCCAATGCTTTGTCAAAATACTTAAACGCTTCTTTATATTTTTTATCTGTACATAAAAACGCACCGTAATTATTACTAATAGATGAATCGTCCGGCGCGACGTCCAGCGCTTGCTGGAAATAACGATCAGCTCTCTCTCTTTCATCAATACGACGATATAACTCCGCTATATAAAGATAAGCTTTACCATTATCCGGGTTTTGTTTAACTGCCTTTTTAAGTTTTGACAGTGCCTGTTCATTCCACCCTTTCATTAAGTAGGCCAAACCTAATTGCGCATTTAATTTTGATGCCTGTTCTAAATCCTGAACACGGGTTGTTGTGCAACTTGTAAGTATTAGAACAACGCTAAGTAAAAAACTTATTCGCAACATTAAAGTATTCTCCCTGAAGCAGATTCATTGTTATTAATATTGTTGGTGCTGACTTTAATTTCTTCACGGCGAAAGCGTCGTTTTGTTTTATCCATTACCTTGCCTGCAAGCTGGCCGCAGGCTGCATCTATATCATCGCCGCGCGTTTTCCGTGTGGTTGCGATAATACCTGACTTCATTAAAATATTTCGAAACTTATCAATCGTCGCATTCGATGAGCACCGATACTCTGAATTTGGAAAAGGGTTAAACGGAATTAAATTTACTTTCGATGGAATATCTTTTATCAGTGCAACAAGCTCGCGGGCATGTTGCGGCTTGTCATTAATGCCATCTAACATCACATATTCAAATGTTACCTTGCGTTTATGTTCACCTTTTACATAATACTTACAGGCATTCAGTAATTGTTTAATCGGGTATTTTTTATTAATCGGCACTAGTTCATTGCGTAGTTCATCGTTGGTGGCATGCAGTGAAACAGCGAGTGCGACATCACTGACCGCTTTTAACCTTTCAAGTGCGGGCACCACACCTGAAGTGCTGATGGTAACCCGGCGCCTGGATAAACCATAGGCATTGTCATCCATCATAATATTCATGGCAGCAACGACATTATTAAAATTAAGTAGTGGTTCACCCATGCCCATTAATACAACATTACTAATAACACGCTGATTGCGCGGCATAACCTTCATTGCCTGATTTGCGGCCCAGACCTGACCAATAATTTCGGCGGTACTCAAATTACGGTTGAAGCCCTGTTGTGCCGTTGAACAGAAACTGCATTCCAGCGCACAACCAATTTGTGATGATACGCATAAGGTGCCGCGTTCATTTTCCGGAATAAAGACTGTTTCGATTGCGTTGCCATTTTCCAGACTAAAAAGCCATTTAATGGTGCCATCGCCAGATTCCTGTTGTTCAATAATATCGGGGACACTTATTTTTGCCATCGATGTTAATTTTTCACGCATCGCCTTGCTAAGATTCGTCATCTGCCCAAAATCACTGACTCCAAACTGATAAATCCACTTGAGCATTTGTGTCGCGCGAAAAGGCTTCTCGCCAAGCTCGGCGAAAAATGCTTCCATCCCTTTACGGTCGAAATTCAGTAAATTAACAAGTGGGTCAGACAAACAATGTTCCTTAAAATCGCTCTATTATATATCATGCGTTAAATAGAGCTCTAAAAACCGTTAATGTTCTGCAAAATCAGCTATTTTTTGCTTAAATTCAGCCATTTATGGCATTTCTGCCGTGCAAAAAAGTGCATTTAAGAGATATACCACGAATATGGCGTAAATCCACATAAAATAGCTTGGATTTTAACCTTTTAGAGAGGATCTAGCCAACAAAAGCGTGGCTTTATTGAGGTTTATAGTAACAAACAGGAGCGCTAAAAAGCACGCTCAATTAACAGTATTTCGGGCTGTTTCCCGGCACGATTCTAAGCACACCACACCACGATCAGTATTTCTCGTCAATCCAGGCCATCTGGATCGCTTCGAGGATCTTTTCGCCGGAATGCGCTGGATCATCGTCAAAATCTTTTAGCTCAAGCACCCAGTTATGCAGATCGGTGAAACGAATCGTTTTGGGCTCAATATCAGGGTATGTTTCATCCAGCTCAATGGCAATATCCAGTGTATCAGTCCACTTTAGTGACATATTTTGCTCCCAACGCCGTTAGTGATTTTCAGATACCATGTTAATGGTGTATTTTGGTATTTCGATGACAAGATCAGTATCCCCAACCACCGCCTGACAACTTAAGCGTGAATCGGGCTCTAAACCCCAGGCTTTATCTAACAAATCATCTTCTAACTCGCCCGATTCTTCTAATGCATTGAAGCCTTCACGAATATAAATATGACAAGTGGTGCAGGCGCAGGATTTTTCGCAGGCATGTTCTATTTCAATACCATTTTCCAGCGCTGCATCGCAAATAGTGACACCGGGTTCAACGTCAAACACAGCACCTTCCGGGCATATTTCTTCATGGGGTAAAAAAATTAATTTTGTCATTGTTTAATCCTAATCCTACGCGTTAAATTCATCTACATTGTGGCCAGCCATCGCTTTGCGAATATTGGAATCCATGCGCCGCGACACAAATACTTCGGCGACTCTATCCAAAGCCTGCATGGCCTGTTTTATGGCACGGTCATCATTGCCGGTTTTAAGTTTTGCCAAATTCCCGGCAGCTTCATCAATACTTTGTCTTTCTTCTGCTGACAGCATATCACCATCATCGTCCAGCGCAGCGGCTAACGCTTCAAGTACTCGGTCAGCTTCCACTTGTTGCTCATGTAGCATACGTGCAGCAATATCTTCATCAGCATGCTCCATGGAGTCCAGTAACATTTTTTCAATTTCACTATCGGTTAAGCCATAAGAAGGTTTTACTTCAATGCCACTTTCAATGCCGGTTGTTTCTTCACGGGCCGACACATGCAGTAAGCCATCGGCATCCACTTCAAAGGTGACGCGTATTCTTGCCGAACCGGCAACTAACGGTGGAATACCTTTTAAGGAAAAACGCCCCAGAGATCGGCAGTCTGGAACAAGCTCACGTTCACCTTGCACCACATGAATCGACATAGCCGTCTGGCCATCTTTATACGTAGTAAAATCCTGTGCTCGGGTAGCAGGTATCGTGGTGTTGCGCGGAATAATTTTTTCGACTAAATTACCCATGGTTTCCAGGCCGAGTGACAAAGGCACAACGTCCAATAGTAACAAGTCACTGTCGGCTTTGTTGCCGACTAAGACATCGGCCTGAATCGCGGCACCAATGGCAACAACGGTATCAGGATTAATATCAACCATCGGCGGTTGGTCAAAATACTCTCCCACCTTGTCACGAACACGGAGTATGCGAGTCGAGCCACCGACCATTACCACTGCTTTTATTTCTTCAAGTTCAACTTGTGCATCGCGTAATGCGCGACGGCAAGGCATGAGTGTTTTTTTGATTAAGGGGTCAATTAAATTATTTAACTGCTCTCGACTTAATTCCAGTGTGGTGCTGGCAATATTTATGCTTGCCAATCGTTCGGTGGTTAATGTTTGTTTTGCCTGACAGGCGGCATGAATAATCTGGTTACGCAGTGACTTATCAATGTCGTCACCTAATTCAAGTTGTTGTTGAATCCAACTTGCAATGACATAATCAAAGTCATCACCACCAAGTGCGGAATCACCGGCTGTTGCCAGTACTTCGAAAACACCCTGAGTGACACGCAGAATTGAAATATCAAAAGTGCCACCACCCAAATCATAAACGGCAATTACACCATCCGAGGCTTTATCCAACCCATAAGCAACAGCCGCAGCAGTAGGTTCATTAATTAAACGCAGTACATTTAAACCTGCAAGCCTACCGGCATCTTTTGTTGCCTGACGCTGTGCGTCGTCAAAATAGGCGGGGACAGTAATCACCACACCGCTTAGTTCATCACCTAAACTTAGCTCTGCACGTTTTTTTAAAACAGACAGTATTTCGGCAGACACTTCAATGGCACTAACCTCACCAGCCTGCGTTTTAATTCTTGGAACGGTTGAATTAGTTTGTATAAAATCATAATGCAGTGGCGACTCTTTGGCTTTAATGTCTTCCAGCGAACGCCCCATATAACGCTTGACTGAGCTTATGGTATTTAATGGATCAGTGATTTTATATTGTTTGGCTTCACTGCCTACGAGCCTGGTTTTGTCTTTGGCATAATAAACAACGGAAGGCAATAAATGCTCACCGTTTTCATTAGCAAGCGTTGTTGTCTGCCCGCTGCGAACAGTGGCAACTAAGGAGTTGGTTGTACCTAAATCAATGCCAACAGCAAGCTTGCGTTCATGCGGCTTAGTGGATTGACCCGGTTCACTTATTTGTATTAAGGCCATAAGGAATTGTATTTATTTAATAAAACCACGTTGTGTCACTAATATTTAAACGTAGTCATTGCGAACGATAGCGCGACAATGACATAAAAAGATATTTTACTACAAACTGTCCATTAACTCTTCTTCAATAATTTCAGATTCGGACTGCAATTTATCCAGAAACTGTAATTCATGCATTAACTGGCTGGCCTTATCTAAATCGGCCGTTGCAGGCGTATTCAGTTGTTCAGCAAGCTTATCCAGAATATCTTTTTTAGCTATTTTTAATGATACAAGTATTTTATCCAGCTCAGATTCAGGGTCCGATTTTGACTTTACATCGGCTAACGCCTCGCGTAATTCCATTTGCTGCATTAAAAACATTGGATCCATCACAGGGTTGCTCTGATCATCAAAGACCACGCCCTGTAATTCCAGAATATAACGCGCCCGACGTTGTGGTGATTTTAATACCTGATGGGCTTCATTGATTTGTGCGGCACGCTGAACGGATAAACGTTTTTCCTGTGCAGAGGCATTGGCAAAACGATCCGGATGCACACTTTGCTGCAATGCTCGGAAATTTGCAGACAGTTGGTGCAAATCAACATCAAAAAAGACCGGTAAAGAAAAAAGCTCAAAATGATTCTGAGTTAATGCTGCGTTTCCCGCTAACGAGGTCATTTATGAATGCAATCAGGCGTAGCTTAAACGGTAAAACTTTCGCCGCAGCCACAACTGTCTTTTACATTGGGGTTATTGAACTGAAAGCCTTCATTTAAGCCTTCTTTCGCATAGTCCAGCTCAGTGCCGGCTAAATAAATCAGGCTTTTTTTGTCAACAATCACTTTTACGCCATTGGACTCAAAAACTTCATCGCTGTCTTCAATTGTGTCTGCAAATTCCATTACATAAGCCATGCCCGAACAACCCGTGGTTTTAACGCCTAAACGTAAAGCAACACCTTTACCCCTGTTAGCAATAAATGCTTTTACGTGTTCAGCCGCTTTTTCGGTTAATGTAATACTCATCGTCTAAAAACTTATCTGGCTTGCTTTGATTTATAATCCTGCACGGCGGCTTTAATCGCATCTTCTGCTAAAACAGAGCAATGTACTTTAACCGGAGGCAATTCCAGTTCTTCCGCAATTTCAGAATTTTTAATTTCTGATGCTTCGTCCAGCGTTTTACCTTTAACCCATTCGGTTAATAACGAACTTGACGCAATAGCCGAACCACAGCCATAGGTTTTAAATTTAGCATCTTCTATCACGCCATCTTTACCGACTTTAATCTGTAAACGCATAACATCACCACAAGCAGGTGCACCGACCATACCAGTACCGACATCACTTTCATCTTTGTCCAAAACGCCAACATTACGTGGATTTTCATAATGATCGATTACTTTTTCACTGTATGCCATGATTAATCTCCTAAAACTGCTAAATAATTAAATTAACTGCAAACTTAATGTGCTGCCCACTTAATAGCACTAATATCAATGCCATCTTTGTACATTTCCCATAAGGGAGACAGTTCACGTAACTTGGTAATATTTTCTATAATTTGCTTAATCGCGTAGTCAATTTCTTCTTCGGTAGTAAAGCGACCTAAAGTGAAGCGAATAGAACTATGCGCCAGCTCATCATTACGGCCAATAGCACGTAAAACATAGGACGGCTCTAAACTTGACGATGTACAGGCCGAACCGGATGAAACAGCCAGATCTTTCAACGCCATCATCAATGACTCGCCTTCAACGTAGTTAAAACTGATATTTACATTATGTGGAACACGGTGTTCCATATCGCCATTAATATAAACTTCTTCAATATCTTTGAGGCCATCAAACAAACGATCGCGTAACTTAATAATACGTTCGTTGTCCTGTTGCATTTCTTGTTTAGCAATGCGGAAGGCTTCACCCATGCCCACAAGCTGGTGTGTTGCTAATGTACCGGAACGCATGCCACGTTCATGGCCACCACCGTGCATTTGTGCTTCAACACGAATACGGGGTTTACGCCGTACAAAAAGTGCACCAACGCCTTTTGGCCCGTAAATTTTATGTGCCGATAATGAAAGTAAATCCACTTTCATTTTTTCCATATCAAGTTTAACTTTACCGGCACTTTGCGCCGCATCAACATGGAAAATAATACCGCGTTCACGGGTAATTTCACCGATGGCGGTAATATCGTTAATCACACCAATTTCGTTGTTCACATGCATAATCGAAACAAGAATTGTATCGTCACGCATGGCCGCTTTTAGCTGATCTATATCAATTAAACCGTTTGTTTGTGGGTCCAGATAAGTGACTTCATAGCCTTCACGTTCGAGTTGACGGCAAGAATCTAAAACAGCTTTGTGCTCTGTTTTAGAGGTAATAATATGTTTACCCTTCTTATGATAAAAATGCGCCACCCCTTTAATTGCCAAGTTGTCTGATTCCGTTGCACCTGAAGTCCAGACAATTTCTTTCGGATTAGCATTAATTAACGCAGCAACATCTTTGCGTGCCTGCTCAACCACTTCATCGGCTGCCCAACCAAAAGGATGCGAGCGTGAAGACGGGTTGCCGAAGTTACCTTCAAGTGTGAGACAGTCACACATTTTTTCGGCAACGCGCTTATCGACCGGCGTTGTTGCGGAGTAATCAAAATAAATGGGGGTTTTCATATATTAACCTTCAAACTTACTGCGAAGCCGTTAAACTTTCAACTTCAACTGGATTATTTTGTTTGTTTTCCTGAATAAGCGCAACGTCTTGCACACCTTGCTGTTCAACAAGTTGCCCAAGGCTAATGCCCATCAGGAAACCATAAATTTGGGCACTGAGTTCTGTCCACAATTCATGGGTTAAACATTGATGATCGTCCTGACAATTACCCAGCCCGCCACAGCGAGTCGATTCAAGCGTTTCATCAACAGCCGTTATGACCTGTGCAACCTTAATCTCATTGGCGTTACGGCTTAAACGGTAGCCGCCACCCGGCCCTCGGGTGCTATCAACCAGTTCATTTTTACGCAATTTGGAAAAAAGTTGTTCTAAATAAGAGAGCGAAATACCCTGACGGTGTGAAATATCAGCTAATGTAATCGGCCCGTTATCATAATGGAGTGCTAAGTCTAGCATGGCTGTGACTGCATATCGGCCTTTTGTTGTTAATCTCATGGAATACCTACCTTGTCCTACACCAGACATTGATGTATTATTAGTAATTACTGATATACGAAGTGTACAAGACCTAGTAAATTAGTCAAGTATTTTATCTACTTCTTTGCACTTGACAACTTCTACCCCCTCAGCGCCGTAATCTATCTCCATAAGAATTATTCAGTTTTTGGCTCTTTTGCTTCCGCTTGTGCGGTTTTTTCGATTTCGCAAGGTCCTAAATCAGGTAATTCTGCATAATCAATTTCCGCACCCAGCGTTTTAATGGCGGTGCACATTTGTTGCATATGCTCATCCATCGCATGGATATGATCGAGCATCGCATCAATCGCATTGACCACCGGATCGGGCATATCATTGTGCATACCGTATGCGTCAAAACCAATTTTTTTAGCAAATTCCTTCCGCTTAGAATTATCTTCCGTTGCTTCGGCCGCTTGTGCAACGACTCGCCCAGGGATGCCCACCACGGTTAAATTTTTAGCCACATCTTTAACCACCACCGCGTTGGAACCTACCCGCACGCCATCACCGAGTTCAATCGGGCCCAGTACTTTTGCACCGGCACCCACCACCACATTGTCGCCCAGTGTTGGGTGACGTTTACCTTTTTTCCACGAAGTACCGCCTAAGGTAACACCATGATATAAAGTACAGTCATTACCTATTACCGCTGTTTCACCAATCACGACACCCATACCATGATCAATAAAAAACCGCCTGCCAATATCTGCGGCAGGATGAATTTCAACACCGGTTAACCAGCGCGCTAAATGTGCCAAAAAACGGGCTGGCCATTTTAAACCCCAAAGCCAGAGTTGGTGATTCATACGATGAAACAACATTGCATGCACACCAGAGTAAGAGGTAATCACTTCAAGCATATTACGTGCAGCTGGGTCACGTTCAAAAACACACTGAATGTCTTGTTTAATTAATTTAAACATATGCATTACTCACTTTTAGCAAGGCTCCTTGATACGGCAGTTAAAATACCACGCAGAATATTCACTTCTACTTTATCCATGCCACTACGGTTAAATAATTTTCTTAAACGGCGCATCAATTGCATCGGATTGTCCCGGTTTAAAAATTGTATATCGACAAGTGTTTGCTCCAGATGTTCATAAAAGTATTCAATGTCCTGTGACGTTGCCAGCGGGTGCTCATTGGCGGCTTTTTCAATCTTGCCCTGATGAAGCAAAGCAGTCATATGCAATTCATAGCAAATCACCTGTACCGCAGCGGCAATATTAAGTGAAGTATATTCTGAATTGGCTGGAATATGGACTAAAAACTGACATAAATCCATTTCCTCATTACTTAAGCCAGAATCTTCGCGGCCAAATACAATAGCGGCTTTATTAAATGTTTCAATCTTGCCTGAGCTGCAACTCTCTGAATGAGCAACTGAAAAGATCTTTTCTGCCATCTCACGCGGGTTTAGCTCAGGCCAGGTCACTGCCCGTAAACGTGCACTTGCCCCAACCACTAAATCACAATCGGCAATGGCTTCGGCTAAACTAGTGTAAATTCCTGCACCATAAAGCACATCGGTTGCCCCCGATGCACGCGCATAGGCTTTACCTTGCCCTCTCCCCTCGCCGTCAGATTCGGTATAATGCTTTGGCGAGACTAAGGCCAAATCCGACAAGGTCATATTTTTCATTGCACGTGCGGTAGCCCCTATGTTTCCTGGGTGGCTGGTTTCCACCAGCACAATGCGCACATTATCAATTTTAACTGCCATAACTTCAACACACGAATATATTAAAAGCAGGCATTATACCTTAGCCCGGCAGTAAACCATAAAATAGTCTTTAATAAAACCGGCGGTATAACGCCGAACCCACTAGCTGGCGTAACAAACCCCACCACTTTACATGGCTCATTCCCGCTGTGGTTATTTAAACAAACAATGGTATAATTCAGTCCTGTTACACCTATACTCTTTCTTATCATTCTGAAGCAACTAATTTTAAGGTCTATTTATGCAGCATCCCATGCTAAACACTGCCGTCCGCGCCGCACGTAATGCCGGTGATATTATTGCCCGCTCGGTTGACCGTATTGACCGGCTAAAAATCAAGACAAAGAAAGAAAATGATTTTGTCAGTGAAATTGACCTTCAGGCTGAAGAAGAAATTATTAATACCATTAAGAAGGCCTACCCCGACCACAGTTTTCTGGCCGAAGAAAGTGGTAAAAAAGCAGGCAGTGAATACGAATGGGTCATTGACCCACTCGATGGTACAACCAATTTTCTCTACGGTATTCCCCATTTTGCCGTGTCCATTGCACTGCGGATTAAAGGCCGGTTGGAAGTGGGCGTTGTTTACGACCCACTCAGTCAGGAACTTTTCACTGCCACGCGTGGCGGTGGCGCGCAGTTAAATGGTAAACGTATCCGCGTAACAGATCGTCGCAGTCTCGATGGAGCCTTGCTCGGAACTGGTATCCCCTATACCGAAGACCAATATAAATACATGGATAGCTATTTTAATATGATGAAAGATCTAATCCCCGGCACCGCAGGCATTCGTCGCGCAGGCTCTGCTGCGCTGGATTTAGCCTACCTTGCCGCTGGCCGGTTTGACGGCTTCTGGGAATTAAACCTGAATATATGGGACATCGCCGCAGGTGTATTATTAATCGAAGAAGCCGGTGGCATGGTCGGTGGAATACGCGGTGAACCTGATTTTCTCGACAAAGGCCATATCGTTGCAGGCAACCCTAGAATATTCAAAGCAATGTTACAAAAAATTAAGAAACACGTCCCCCAAGACTTATAATAACTCTAACCGTTTGAATAACAAGGAAAGTTATAATAGGACGGTCTTCGGCCTTTAGTACTAAATTAGTCACTTTTTTTTACCCCGTGCCCTTCAGAATCTGCACTTGCGTACGCTAATAGCCTTGAAGCAATTAGTAAAACATGAACGCTCAAACCTAAATGGATGATTGAAGCTGGATTATGCGTAAAAATAAGTTAACCGTGAAACGTGGCTCGAAAGCACTGGAAATATCAATGCGCGATGTGCTCGACGGCCTCGAAGAAGCTGTAAATTACAGCCTGTATCAGTCTGAGTACAGTACTGTGCAGATCCTGTCTATAGAAGAAGCAAAAATGGAACAACCAAAAACTGATATGCCCGACAAACCATGTCAGATTACCAATATCTACTCTGTTAGTACCCCACCACTGCATCGCAGCAAGGATATCGTTAGCTTTCTTTTCGAACGGGAAAAAAAACGCAGCACACTATTAACTGCTTGATTTCAAAGAAAGTCTACCCATAAATTTAACAAGCTTATTGACCTTATTAAGCAACCATGATAACAATAGAACTTCGATTTCAAACGTTGTCAGGAAAAAGTATGCGTCGCAAAATTTTAGCGCTTATCACACCGCCCATCGCAGTTTGCCGCTATGGCTGTACAAGTTGCTGCATTGCCCCCATCTTTGTTTTTTGGCTCGCCAGTGTCGGCAGTGTTATTTATGCTTTTTTTGGTGGCCCCGCCGAACTCGATGGTTTCAGTTGGGGAACACTGGCTTTGGGTATTATTTAATGGGCAATCGCCGTCGCCTGGGCTGAAACAGTCATAAAAGGTGTAAGCGATGATTTGAAAGATCCAAAGTGCAACGGTAAAATTAGCACTTTATGTAATGTTGTCTCTTCCAACAATAATGACATTGATCCGCTGGATGAAGTAAACAAATACCTTTAATTGCTGTACATCAACCCAATAAAAAAGGCACTTGAATCAAGTGCCTTTTTTTTAGTGTTCGTTTCTTTACCTTTACGAACACTTATGTTGTTTTTCTACCAATCTGCCGACAAACAACAAAGCAAAATCATTTTTTTATTCAACACTTTCCTGATCAGCACCCTCTTTCTCAACCTGAATTAAATCAGCATGGCTCACCTTTAAGCTAAGAATAGCGGAACTGGCAACATAAATGGATGAATAGGTGCCCACCACAATGCCAATCAGTAAGGCAATTGAGAAAGCATGGATCATCTCCCCGCCTAACGCAAACATGGCCGCCACAACGAAAAAGGTCGTGATGGATGTCATCATTGTGCGAGAGAGTGTTTGATTTAATGATATATTAATCACTTCTAGTGGTGTATTTTTACGCAGCTTACGAAAATTTTCACGAATACGATCAAACACCACAATGGTATCGTTAAGTGAATAACCAATAATAGCAAGCACAGCGGCAAGCACGGTTAAATCAAAGTTAAACTGGAAAACAGAAAACACACCCAGGGTAATAATAACGTCATGTATTAACGCAAAAATAGAGCCAAAAGCAAAACGCCACTGAAAGCGCAACATAACGTAAATAAGAATCGCAGCCAGGGCATATATCATTGCAAGGCCACCATCGTCGCGCAGCTCGTCACCAACTTGCGGGCCAACAAATTCCTGGCGACGCATTTCTACATTACTATTGTCTTCTTTTAATGCTTTTAGAATAACATCACTAATCGCATCACTTTTATCGTCCTTGCCATCTATTTTTTCAGGCGCAGCAATTCGGATCTGCACATCACGGCTGGTACCATAATGCAGCACACTGGCTTCGGGGTAACCCGTTTCGTTTAAAGTTGCCCGGATACCTTCAAGGTTAACCGACTCCGGATAATTTACTTCAATTAAGACACCACCAGTAAAGTCCAGACCAAAATTTAAACCTTTATCAAACAGCGAATACAGTGAAAAGATAATCAGTGACATTGAAAAAACCAGAGCCAACTTGCGCTTACCCATAAAATCAAAAGTTGGAAGTGTTTTGAATATTTGCATTTTATTATTTAAACCTTAAACAGAGTGTGCTTTCAATTAGCTTATATCGAGAGCGTCTTGATTGTTTTACCACTGACAAATAAATTAACAATCGCGCGTGTGCCCATAATGGCGGTGAACATGGATGTTAAAATACCAATGGATAAAGTAATCGCAAAACCTTTTATTGCACCCGTACCAAAAATAAACAGCACAACCGCCGCAATCAACGTGGTGATATTAGCATCGGCAATGGTTGAGAGCGCTTTTTCATAA
Organism: Gammaproteobacteria bacterium; assembly: GCA_024275115.1. Lineage (GTDB taxonomy): Bacteria > Pseudomonadota > Gammaproteobacteria > UBA6429 > Thiohalophilaceae > SZUA-37. The sequence goes on along the minus strand of JAJRZT010000082.1, from coordinate 136,467 downwards.
CCTGCATGAATACTCATTTGCGGGCTATTGCCGTTTCGAAGTTCTTCACGGATACGCTCAAAAATAAGTACGTTCGCATCCACCGCCATACCAACGGTTAAAACAATACCGGCAATACCCGGCAAGGTCAGGGTTGCCTGTAATAACGATAAAATGGCAATGATTAAAATCATGTTAACTGATAAAGCCACATTGGCAACCAGACCAAAACCTCTGTACCAGGCAGCCATAAAAATAACCACCAGTATCAAACCAACAATAACCGAAAGCGTACCTTTGTCGATATTATCCTGCCCCAGGCTTGGGCCAATGGTACGTTCTTCTATAATTCGAATAGGCGCAACTAACGCACCAGCACGAATGAGCAATGCCAGTTCATGAGCTTCTTTAGGGCTGTCTAATCCGGTTATTTGAAAACGCCGGCTGAGTACATCCTGAATGGTTGCAACGTTAATAACTTCTTCAGTTTTCTTGTAGGTAACCACTTCCTTACCATTAACTTCACGCACCACTGGCTTTTGCTCAATAAAAACAACCGCCATCGGTTTACCAATATTTTTACGCGTCACGTTTGATAAACGCTTGGCACCCACGCCATTGGTATTAATATATACTGCAGCTGAAGCTGATTCTGAATCCATTCCCGATGCCGCACTCGAAATATGCTGGCCATTCATAATAACGCGTTTCTTTAACAGATAAGGCTGGCCTTGTCGGTCGTAGTATAAACGTGACCCCACAGGAACCCGACCTTTTAATGCATCTTCAACACTGTTTTTCCAGTCAACCAGCCTGAACTCCAGTGAAGCAACCGCACTGAGTGTTTTCTTGACACAGGAGCTACACTGCACACCGGGTAATTGTAAAACAATACGATCGTCGCCCTGCTGCTGGATAACCGGCTCCGAAACACCGTATTCATTCACCCGCTTACGCAAAGTGGTAATGTTCTTTTTCAACGCGGATTTTTTGCGTTCAACTAATGACGCTTCGGTCATTTTTACTGAAAGATAAAAAGCGCCATCGCGATCATTCTTTTCAACCTCTAATTCTTCTAACTCTTTGCGAATAGGGGCTTCTGCCTCGTCCCGTGTTGCACTGTCACGAAATTTAACTTCAATACTGTCTTTAAGCTGCTTAACCGTTAAATAACGAATTTTTTCCTGTCTCAACACCCGTCGAACATCGGAAGTAAATGTTTCGTAGCCTTGTTTTAGAACAGTATCCATGTCCACTTCCATCAGAAAGTGTAAACCACCACGCAAGTCCAGCCCAAGATACATTGGTTTTGCACCCAGGTTTAACAACCACTCAGGTGAAGCAGTGATAATATTTTGTGCAACAGAATACGCGTCCCCCAAAGACTCTCGCAACATGTCATTGGCTTTAAGCTGCTCTTCTACATTTTTAAAGCGAATAACAAGAATATCATCGTCAATTTTTACATTCGAAAATTCTGCACCCAGATTATTTAACTCAGCAGTAACCCGCTTTACTAAATTCTCATCAACCGTTGCTGCGCGCGTTGCCGTAATCTGAATAGCTGGATTACTACCATAGATATTGGGTAATGCGTACAGGGCACCAATTAAAACCGTCACTAAAATAAGGACGTTTTTCCAGAGTGCGTATTTATTTAACATGATATAACCTGCTTACGAAATACAAACCACTTTCATCAATGAAGGTGGTTTGTATATTGGTTTGTTATTTTTTAAGAATGAACTCTGCTGCTTTAACCCATCAAGAAGGCTTAATCTTTTTTAGCTGCCTTAATCGAGCCCTTGGGCAGCACTGTTCCAATAGCCTGAATTTGCATTTTAATTTCAACATTATCCGCAATTTCAAGCGTCAGGTATTGTTCACCGACCTCGGTCACTTTACCTAAAACACCACCATTGGTAACCACTTCATCACCTTTGCCAATGGCTGCCACCATTTTCTTATGTTCTTTGGCACGCTTTTGTTGTGGGCGGATAAGAATGAAGTAAAACAAAACCACCATACCAATTAATAAAATAAACTGCTCACCACCCGGTCCGGAAGCAGCTTGTGTGCCTTCTGCCATTGCATCTGAAATGAAAAAACTCATGATTTCCCCTTAAATTAAAAACAAGTATCAAAATTATGCGCTGTATTATGCCATAGCCGGCACGCTTTTTTCCCTTTTTACATAAAATTCTGTCAGAAAATCTGAAAATAGACTCTTTTCAAGCGCTAAGCGCATGTCCGCCATTAAATGTACATAATAATGCAAGTTATGAATGGTATTTAAACGTGCCCCCAGAATTTCACCGGTTTTATCCAAATGCCGTAAATAAGAACGGCTGTAGTTTTGGCAAGTGTAACAGCCACACTCCGAATCCACCGGATTAGTGTCCATTTGGTACTGGCCATTACGGATACGTACCATCCCTTTACTGGTAAACAGGTAACCATTGCGGGCATTACGTGTTGGCATTACGCAATCAAACATATCCACCCCCCGGCGCACCGATTCAACCAAATCTTCCGGCGTGCCCACGCCCATTAAATAGCGCGGTGCGTCTTCCGGCATATGTGGGGTTAAATTATCCAGCGTCGCCATCATTTCATCTTTTGGCTCCCCCACCGACAAACCACCAATGGCATAACCATCAAAACCTATTTTTTTCAGCCCTTCTATCGACTGCTTACGTAATTCAGGGTACATCCCCCCCTGCACAATCCCAAACAGTGCTTCGTTCCGGGCAGGCTGGCTCTGCGCTAATAAGCGATTAAACTCCACTTTGCTACGCTCAGCCCAACGTAATGAGAGTTCCATCGAGTCTTTTGCCTGAGGCTCTGTGGCTGGGTACGGCGTACACTCATCAAAAATCATCACAATATCGGAGCCCAGTGATTGCTGAATTTGCATAGATTCTTCCGGCCCCATAAATATTTTACGGCCATCCACCGGCGACTGAAAATGTACGCCCTGCTCGGTTATTTTTGCGGCCTTCATGTTACTTTTTGGTGTTTTAGCCTTAGCCGATTCAGCTTTTCGTTTTTCGCTACCCGCGCCTAAACTCCAAACCTGAAAACCACCTGAGTCAGTTAAAATTGGCTTATCCCAGTGCATAAAATCATGCAGGTCACCGTGTGCTTCAATTACCTCGGTTCCGGGGCGCAGCATTAAGTGAAAGGTATTGCCTAAAATAATTTCGGCACCGATGGACTTAAGCTCGTCCGGTGTCATGGCCTTGACCGTACCATAGGTTCCCACCGGCATAAAAACCGGGGTTTCAATATTGCCACGCCTGAATTGTAATTGCGCCCGGCGTGCGGCGCCATCGGTGTTAAGTAAGTTAAATTTCACTGCTTGGGGACTCGTTAGAAAAGAAGCATTATACGTAAATTATTCTTGTTTATTCGTAATAAACATCGCATCACCATAACTAAAGAAGCGATATTTTTGATCAATAGCATGCTGATATGCCGCCATCGTATTGTCATAACCGGCAAAAGCACTCACTAACATGATTAAAGTTGATTCTGACAAATGAAAATTGGTAAGCAAGGCATCAACAACATTAAATTTAACACCTGGAGTAATAAAAATATCCGTTTCACCGGTATAAGCCTGAAGTTCTCCGTGTTTAGCGAAAGCCGATTCCAGACAACGAACCGAGGTTGTACCCACCGCAACTACCCGACCACCGTTCTTTTTAGTCTCATTTATTTTCCTTACAACAGAATCATTCAGATTTATCCACTCTGAATGCATCTTATGATCTTGCAGCTTATCAACTCGTACTGGTTGAAAAGTACCTGCACCCACATGCAAGGTCACTGTTGCAGTCGCCACACCTTTTGCGGATATTTTGTCCAGAATATCCCGCGTAAAATGTAAACCCGCAGTAGGTGCTGCAGCAGCCCCCGGTTTGTTCGCATAAACAGTTTGATAGCGTTCGCGGTCATCCAGATTATCATGACGCTCTATATAAGGAGGCAAGGGAATATGACCGTATTTATCTAAAGCACCTAAAACCGTTTCATCTTCTAATAATTTAAACTCAAGCAGAAATAAATCACCTTCACGCCCCAATACTGTTGCATACAGTGAGTCTTCCAAAATAAGTTCAACACCCGCTTTAGGTGATTTACTTGAGCGAACATGAGCCAATACCATTTTTTTATCCAACACCCGTTCAACCAGCACTTCAACCTTACCACCCGTATCTTTATTACCAAGCAGACGCGCCGGTATCACTCGTGTGTCGTTCATAATTAAAAGATCATTAGGATTTAAGTAGCCAATGAAATCATTAAACTGCTTATCTTCTACTTTAAAGCCCTGATTTATATGCGGTGACAAAACCAGTAACCGACTGGCATGACGCTCGGCAGTTGGCTGCTGCGCAATAAGACTTTCAGGCAAATCAAAATAAAAATCGCTTCGCTGCCAATTTTTTTCTGACGAGGATTGTTGTGAATTTGAAGGATTGTTTAGCATAAACGCGGATATTACAGAAATTACTTTTACAAAGCATGCAAAGATTACATATAATGCTCAGCTTGTTGGCTCGGTGGCGGAACTGGTAGACGCGCCGGATTCAAAATCCGGTTCTGGTGACAGAGTGGGGGTTCGATTCCCCCCCGAGCTACAATATTCTTTAATTCTGCTCCTAAAAACTACCCACCCGACATTTTCATATAATAATTAATCAAACCATTGGTTGATACATCGTGGTTACTCACCGGTTTTCTTTCTCGTAACTGTTTGAAAATAGTATCGGCAAGTTGCTTGCCAAGTTCAACACCCCATTGGTCAAACGAGTTAATTTCCCATATTACGCCCTGCACAAATATTTTATGTTCATACATGGCAATCAATGAACCTAATGTTCGTGGTGTAAGTGCACGAAATAAAATAGTATTGCTCGGCTTATTGCCTTTAAAAACTTTATACGGTGCCAGGCGGTTAATATCCTCTTCGCTCAGGCCTTAGGCTTTTAATTCTATTCTTGCTTCCTCCTCAGTGCGGCCACGAGTGAGCGCCTGTGTTTGTGCAAAGAAATTTGCAAGTAAAATAGTATGGTGCTGCCCGACCGGATTAAGGCTTTCTATTGGCACAATAAAATCGGTGGGGACTAATTTTGTCCCCTGATGTAGAGACTGGTAAAATGCATGTTGGCCGGTAATGCCTAGTTCTCCCCAGATGATCGGGCCAGTGGAATAGTCCGTCGGTTTGCCTGCACGGGTTACGCTTTTGCCATTACTTTCCATGTCCACCTGTTGCAAAAAAGCCGGAAAGCGATGTAAGTGCTGGTCGTATGGTAAAACGGCATACGTGTCGGCAGCAAAAAAATTGTTATACCAGATGCCCAACATCGCCATAATAACGGGAATATTTTTTTCAAACGGGGCCGTGCGAAAATGCTCATCCATTTCAGAGGCGCCTTCAAGTAAGGCTTTAAATCGATCCATACCTATATAAATGGCAATCGAAATGCCAATAGATGACCACAGCGAATAGCGACCACCCACCCAGTCCCACATTTCAAGAATATTTTCTTCTGCAATACCAAACGCCATCGCCGCTTCGATATTCGCCGCGACCGCAATAAAATGTTTTTGTACTGCATCTTCATCACGCGCGGCTTCCAGTAACCAGTCACGCGCTGTTTTTGCATTGGCAATGGTGTCTTGCGTGGTAAAACTTTTGGATGACACAATAAACAGGGTCGTTTCAGGATTTAAATTTCTTAACGTGTCGCAAATATGGCTGGGGTCAACATTGGATACAAAGTGCACCCGCAAACCCGACTTGCCGTAAGGATGCAACGCTTCTGTCACCATCACCGGCCCTAAATCCGACCCCCCTACGCCAAGATTCACAACATCAATAATATTGCGCCCGCTAAAACCCTGCCATTCACCGTTACGTACGGTATCACTAATAGACTGCATCCTGGCCAGCACGCGATGAATATCCGGCATCACATCCCGACCTTCAACTTTGACCGCCCTACCCTTGGTGTTACGCAAAGCCGTGTGCAACGCGGCACGTTTTCAGTGTGGTTGATTAATTCACCACTGAACATCTTTTCAATCCATTGCTCTAATTTAGATTCCCGCGCCAGCTCTGCCAGTAAGTCCACGGTTTTCTGTGTAATTCGGTTTTTGGAGAAATCGAGCAGAATATCGTTGAATTTAATCGAGAATTTTTCAAATCGTGTCGGATCAGCATCAAATAAATCACGCATATGCATGTCACGAACATCAAGCCAATGCCCCGACAGTGCCTTCCAGGCCGGTAAGTCTAATAATGCCATTACGAATCCTTACGTTTTAAAAAAACAGATATAAAATAATAACATGCAAGCCTATTGCATGGAATATTCAACCAGGTCGCCCGCCCCGCCTTATTGCGGCTATCCAGCAGCAAAGCGTCTCAAATAAACAAAAATTGTCTTTTTCAGGAAGTAATTTCACTATTTTTAGCTAATTTGGCTATTTTCAGCTTTTAGCCGCGAATCCCCTACCTAAATTTGGGTATAATGCGCGACTGATTTATTTTGCGAAAAAAGAGACCCTATGAATACAGCAGTAAAATCGAACGCACTCAAGCCATCAAACGGCGTTAATGACGAAGCGTTACGTTCACGCGTAAAATTATTTGGCAATATTCTAGGTGATATATTAAAAAGCCATGCCGGCGATAATGTTTTCTCTGCCGTAGAAGCTTTGCGCCAGGGCCACATTAGTTTGCGCCAACAGGAAAACTCCAACCAACGTCAGGCACTGGTCAAACTTATTGAATCGCTTGACGAGCAAACGGTAACCCATGTTGTGCGTGCTTTTAGCCTTTACTTTAGTTTAGTGAACATTGCCGAAGAAGATTTTCAGCATAAATACCGCAAAACATTAGTCGATGAACAGGGTTTCCAGTGGCAAGGGTCTTTCGATACCACTATTTGCGAATTAAAGCAGCAAAACCTTGCAGCCGAAAAAGTTCAGGAATTACTTAACCAGTTAACTTATACCCCTGTTTTTACCGCTCACCCAACCGAATCAAAACGCCGTACCATTCAGGAAGCATTGCAACGTATTTTTGCCGTTAGTGAACAACTCAATAATGAAAACCTGGACGAATTTCATCATAATGAAATCAACCAGCAGCTTAAACGTGAAATACAAATATTATATAAAACCAATGAAGTACGCACTGACAAACCAACAGTGATTGATGAAGTTAAAAATGGTTTGTTTTATTACCGCGAATGTTTGTTTGATGCCATTCCTGAAGTATATCGACAATTTGAACATGCACTGGAACGCCAGTACGAAAACAACACCATTAAAGTGCCCAGTTTTTTCCAGTTCGGCTCCTGGATTGGCGGCGACCGCGATGGTAACCCGTTTGTAAAACCTGAAACCACACGCAATGCGATTTATTTACAGAACCGGCAGGTACTGAAAGAATATATAACCCGTATAACAAAATTAACCCACGTCATCACACATTCGTACCAACTGTGCACTCCCAGTGCGGCATTCACCACCAGCCTTGAGCAAGACGAAAAGCACTACAGTGGTGCCTTTGCAGATAAGCCCCAACGTTATAATAAAGAACCTTACCGCCGTAAACTCTGGTTTATGTTTTTCCGTTTAAACTCAAACCTGAACAAAATTGAAGCCAATTTAGATGAGTGCGATGCCGATAAGGATTTTTACGGCTATAAAAATGAATCTGAATTCCTTAATGACTTGTACCTTATTCGTGACTCATTAATTAGCCACGGTGACAACATTGTTGCAGAGGGTCGTTTAAAAGATTTAATTCGCCTGGTTGAAACATTCGGATTTTATCTGAGCCATCTGGATATACGTCAGGAATCGACCATTCATAGCCAAACTGTTGTGGAAATATTAAAACAAACAACCAACATTGATTACAAATCTTTAGGTGAAGATGAACGTATCAGTACACTCGCGAATATTATATCAACATCAACACCACCTGCCGTTGATGCAACAAAACTAACCGCTATGTCAGCAGAAACCTTACAAGTGTTTGCGGTTATCTTTGAAATGCGCGAGAAGGTCAGCCCCAATGTGCTCGGCAGCTATGTTATTTCGATGACACATGAAGCCAGCCACATTATGGAAGTAATGTACCTGGCCTGGCTTAATAACTTAAGCGGCTTTAAGGATGGCAAAGCCTTTTGTCAGGTTAAAGTTTCACCTTTATTTGAAACCATCGAAGATTTAAAACATATTGATCCGGTTATGAACCGGCTGCTCGATAACAGCGTCTATGCTGAGTTATTAAAAGCGTCCGGCAATACTCAGGAAGTCATGTTAGGTTATTCCGACTCCTGTAAAGACGGTGGCATTCTCGCATCGGTCTGGAATTTATATCAGGCACAGCAGCAAATATCAGCGATTACCACAAAACGTAATATTCGCTTAAATTTATTCCATGGCCGTGGTGGCACCATTGGCCGAGGCGGTGGCCCAACACATGAGTCTATCCTGTCGCAGCCGGATGGTACGGTACATGGCGGAATTAAATTTACCGAACAAGGTGAAGTGCTTTCTTATAAATACAGCCACCCTGAAACGGCCATTTATGAACTCACCATGGGCATCACCGGCTTATTAAAAGCAAGTAACCATCTGGTCGCTAAACCACAAAAAGACAAGCCCGAATACGCCCAAATTATGGCGGAGCTGGCCAGTACCGGTGAGCAGCATTATCGTAGCTTAACGGAAGATACCGAAGGCTTTCTCGATTATTTTTACGAGGCCACACCTGTGTCTGAAATTGGTTTAATGAATATTGGTTCCCGGCCAACCCATCGCAAAAAAGGCAACCGTTCCAAATCATCAGTACGCGCCATTGGCTGGGTTTTTGGCTGGGCGCAATCCCGCCACACACTGCCAGCATGGTATGGCATCGGGCTGGCGTTAAACAACTGGCTGAAAAAAGATCCGAAAAATTTAGACACGCTGCGAGAAATGTACCAGAACTGGCCGTTCTTCCACGCCTTACTCAGCAACACACAAATGGCACTATTTAAAGGTGATATGAATATTGCCAATGAATACAAATCACTGTGCGTGAACCAAACAACCGCACAAGGTGTTTACAATAAAATTGCAACCGAGTACCAGCGCACCTGTGACAATGTTTTAAAGGTAGCCAATATTGATGAGCTGTTAGCCGAAACACCGATGCTGGCACTCTCGCTTAAACGTCGCGATCCTTATTTAGACCCTCTCAGTTACATTCAGTTTAAACTGTTGCGTCTTTTCCGTGATGAATCACTAAGCGAAGAAGCCCGACAAGCCTGGCTGGATCCGTTGTTGCGGTCTATTAATGCGATTGCGGCAGGGATGCGGAATACGGGGTAGTTTGTTTTTATATTTTATTAACCACAACGAAAAGATATTTAAAATATAGATTTGGTCTTTGTGCTGTGCACCCAAAACGCTTTGCGGGGCAGGCTCTCCGTTGTGGTTAAATGATTTTTAAAATAAAAATCAGGCAACCTGAACAGGAATGGTATTCCGAGTGTGAGTAATTTCGTTATTATCGTTCAAATAAATTAACTTAGGTTTGAAGCTCACTAACTCTTTTTCGTCTAAACCGGCATAAGCACAAATAATGACAATATCATCCACATTGGCTTTATGCGCAGCCGCACCATTGATTGAAATAATACCGCTGCCCGCTTCTGCGCGAATGGCATAGGTAGTAAAGCGCTCGCCATTGGTCACATTATAAATTTCAATCTGCTCATATTCACGAATGCCCGAGGCCTCTAATAAACTACTGTCAATTGCACAGGAGCCTTCGTATTCCAGTTCAACATGGGTAACGTGGGCGCGGTGTAGCTTGGTTTTTAGCATTGTAATTTGCATTAACGAACAGTCCAACTTATATAATCAGGATTAGCTTCTCATTTTAACATGCTGATAGTAGACAAGCCTAGCCTCTACACTGCAAAAGTCACCCTAATCCACCCGCAAATTATCCAGCAGCCGAGGTATACCCAACTTTGCGGCCACCAGAATCACCCTGTTTTGCTCACGCGGGGCACCCAACGTGGTTGCATCTCGAATAACAAAATAATCCACCTCAAACGAATTTTTAGCAATAAAATCAATGGATTGAGATTCGATTTCAGAATAATTTAACGTCTCGGCCAGTACTTTCTGCCGCGCAGCCAGTAGCGACTGGTATAAAACAGGTGCTTGCTTTCGCTGCTCTGGGGTTAAATACTGGTTACGTGAGCTTTTTGCCAGACCGTCCTCATCTCGCACAATGGGCGCGGCATGTATCTCGATATTCAGCCCATGCTCTGCCACCATATTCTTTACCACCATGCACTGCTGAAAATCTTTTTCTCCAAAAATAGCATGGTCAGGCTGCACCGCATCAAATAACTTCTTAACAATAGTTGCCACACCACGAAAATGATCCGGGCGAGTCTGCCCTTCCAGCTCGGTGGCAAAATCAGGTACGGCTATATAGTCAATGGTTTGATCGGGCGGGTACATTTCAGCCGAATCGGGCATAAAAACTACATCTACCTGCTTTTGCTGTAGCTGTTCAAGATCTTGTTGCTCGGTGCGCGGGTATTTATCGAAGTCTTCGTTTTCGCCAAACTGCATTGGGTTCACATAAATGCTTACAACGACCTTATCGGCCATTTTTTTTGCTGCCTCAACAAGAGCTAAATGCCCTTCGTGCAAATTTCCCATGGTAGGAACAAAAGACAGGCTTTCACCTTTAGCACGACAGGCATTACTCCATGCCTGCATGGCACTGATGCTTTTAATTATGTTCGTCATATTGAAAAAGCAACACGGCCGGTCATTAATAACTCTGTTCTGCTGTTGGGAAACGATTTTCTTTTACCGCAACAATAAAATCCTTAATCGCATTCACAATTAAATTTTCTTTGTTGCCTGCCGTTGCTGTTGCCAGAAAATCTTTTACAAACTTCGGTAACTTGCCCGGTGTGATCCCGAGTAAATCATAAAGCACCAGCACCTGCCCATCACAGTCCACACCCGCACCAATACCAATCGTTGGAATGTTAATGGCGTTTGATATTGCTTTACCCAATGCAGCGGGTATACATTCCAGTACAACCATATCCACACCGATTGACTCAAGGTGTTTTGCATCGGCCAGCATTTGTTCTGCGGCAGACTGTTCACGCCCCTGTACTTTATAACCGCCTAATTCTTCGACCGACTGAGGCAATAAACCCAGGTGCCCACAAACAGGAATACGGTTATTGATAATGTGTTCAATCGATTCTGAAATAGAACCGGCACCTAAACCCGCGCCTTCGAGTTTAACCATATCCGCACCGGCATCCATCAAACGTTTTGCATTTTCTAATGCCGTGTGTTTATCTTCATAGCTATGATAGGGCATATCACCTATCAATAAAGTTTGTTGCCGTGCATGTGCGACATGGTGCATGTGGTACAGCATGTCGTCCATAGTGACAGACAAAGTTGTAGCCTGACCATGAATAACGGCACCAAGCGAATCCCCGACTAAAATCACGTCGGCACCGGCTTGCTCAATACGCGTTGTAAAACTCGCATCATATGAGGTTAGCATTGCAATCTTTTCGCCTTGTGATTTCATGCTGCGAATACGAGCTAAGGGGGTAGAGCTTGAATAACTGATGGCTATCTCCGCTATATAAATTGACAAGCAATTTTAGCATTTTTTAAGCGCATAGAAAATTAAAGACTGTTTGGTAGAGGGTTAAAATACTGCCTACCGCGTTGTGGTTTTGATATTTGTGCCAGTAATTGCTGGTAATCCAGCTCATTTTCAGCAAAATTCATATCTTCGGCATTAACAATTAATAATGGTGACTCATTATAGTCATGGAAAAAACGCGCGTAACCTTCACCTAATTTTCTCAAATAAGCCAGGCTCATGGTCTTTTCATAATGGCGGCCACGATGTGCAATACGTTTTTTTAAAATCGAAACTGGCGCCTGAAGGTAGATAACTAAATCCGGTACGGGCATATTTACTGTTACATGTTCATACACCTGTAAATATAATTTATATTCTTCCGCATCCAGCGTAAGCTCGGCAAACAACCTGTCCTTTTCCATTAAATAATCGGCAACACGCACAGGCTGAAACATATCGCCTTGATTAATGTCCTGTAATTGTTTTGCACGCTGGAACAAAAAAAATAATTGCGTCTGAAATGCCGCCCCTTTCGGGTCACGGTAAAAACGCTCAAGAAATGGGTTATCTTCGGGCCCTTCCAGAATTAAATCTGAACCAAAGCTGGTTGCTAATTTTTTAGCCAGTGTTGTTTTACCGACACCAATCGGGCCATCAATGACAACGTATTTAAGATGCTTTACCCTCATAGTATTACTCCCCCAACATCCACATATCGCTCGATAAAAACCAGATTATCTTTTGAAATGCTGAGCAGTATATTTTCAAGCTTACCATGCATAGGAATATCCAGCTCGGGGGCAATATCATTTAAAGGATAAACCACAAAGTCGCGTTGTGTTAATTCTTTATGAGGAATAGTCAGACGTTCGGATGTTAAAATTAAATCAGAGTACAACAAAATATCCAGATCCAGGCTGCGAGGCCCCCAGTGATATTCCTTTACACGCTTATGTTTCTTTTCTATCGCCTGTAATATATCGAGTAATTCAATGGGAGGCAGGCTGGTATGTATACGTACCACAGCATTAATATAATCGGGCTGTTGCGTTTCTTCTGCCGTTATTATTTTTAACGGCTTGCTCCTGTAAATATTGGACGCGGCATCCACGCCAATATCTTTGTATGCATTCAATTCCTTAATCGCAGACTTTACCTGTGATAATGGGTTATCGATATTGCTGCCAAGCCCAATGTACGCACTTACTTGCATAATAAAGTTCTTTTTTCTTTTTTCTTACACATAGCTTAAGCGTGTTTTTTTGTTTTTTTTCTACGCTTTGGTTTTGCCTGTGGTAATGCATTGAGCATTGACTTCCGACCCGCTTCAGGCTCTGCCTGAAATTGCGTCCACCACTCTGCAAGTTCTGCCAGCGCAGTTGCCGTTGAGCAGGTAATATCGGATTCATTGACTGCCTTGTTAAGCACCTGACTGCGCAATAGTAAAAAGTCATAACCCGCACGGAAGCGTTTCTGTTCCAGCAGTTTATACGCACGCCGACCAGCACGGTTAGGCAAACGAACCTGAAGTGCCCATATATCCCGCATCATATAGCGAAAGCGTTTTGGGATGGTGATCCGTGCATTCACTTTTTCTATTACTTCCTGCCCGGCAATGTTAATCGCCTGAATAACAGGCATATCCTGTGATTCAAGTTTTTTACTTAAAACCTCTACCTCCGGCCATAATAAAACAGCGAATAAAAAGGCCGGTGTAACGGGTTTCTCCTGCTGAATACGTATATCGGTATTCACCAGACCTTGCTTTACAAATTCAACATAAAATTCAGTATCAACAGCCTGCTCAAAAGGGAACAACCGACGGTAAATATCTTCTTTAAGCAGTAACTCATAAACGGCCTTTGCATACCCGCTCATAAATAACTTAAGTACTTCATCGAACAAACGAGCTGACGAAACCGCTTCAAGCAAATGAATATTTTCATCCAGTGCTTTTTTTATGGAAACCTCATCATCGTGCTGTATTTTAAAATTCAATTTACCGGCAAAACGAATGGCTCGCAGCATTCGAACCGGATCTTCCTTAAAACGCACCTCCGGGTCACCAATCATACGAATGGTTTTAGAGCGCAAATCATCCATGCCGTGGGTGTAATCAACCAGCGAAAAGTCTTTAACCGTGTAATACAGGGCATTAATGGTAAAATCCCGCCGCCAGGCATCCTGTTCTAAGGTACCGTATACATTATCCCGCAATAACATGCCTTCATCCGACACATGCTGCGTGTTTTCACCATCATGCGGCCCCCTGAAGGTGGTCACTTCGATAATTTCACGACCAAAACGCACATGCACAATCTGGAAACGACGGCCAATAATACGGCTATTGCGAAATAAGGCCTTAACCTGTTCAGGCGTTGCATTGGTTGCCACATCAAAATCTTTGGGGTGGTGCCCTAGCAATAAGTCACGCACACACCCACCCACTAGATAGCCTTCGTAATTCGCATCTTTCAGGGTATACAAAACCTTCAGCGCGCTTTTCGATATATCCTTGCGCGAGATATTATGCTCTGGGCGAGCAATGATGTTAGGGCCTGACTGAGAAATAACATATAACCTTTTTATTATTTACGCCTATTCTGACATATTTAAAGCCTGAATTCATACAATAAGTAAATGACCTGTTATTAAAAGAAAGAGATTTAGGATTACTGTTCGAAACAGGGCTTACTCAACTGCTTAATATTTTATCAGACGGCACATAGCACAGGAATTATATTCAACCTTAAAACACACTCGCAATATTGTTTTCATTACCCCCTGGAATATTAAGCAAATATTTAATCTGGTCCGTATCTACCGTCAAATACGGGTGTGAATTGGAATGCGCCCGCCCAACCGGTGAAAGTGCCGGCCCAGTAGGTTCAACAACAACATAGTTCCGCCCATTAACAGTGATAGTCGAATCACTGTTTTTAGCCGGGATATCCAGCGCCAGAAAAGCATGACCAGGCACCAGTACCATCGCCATGCCAACATTGGGTAACAGATTTCTGATTAAGGCCGCCAGCGCCGCTGATTTTGTATCGCAATCGCCTTTATTAATATCAATAAGCGTTAACGGCGCAACAAAACCTATTGAGCCCATCGCATTTCGTGATTTTAAATTATCATACGGTATCCGTTGCAAAAAACGCAACGCATACGCAATCACCTCTCTATCAGACAGCCCTCGCGTTTTATCAGCGATAGCCTTTGCCAGCGGGCGAATAGCCAGCGTTTCTTCAACAATAACCTGTGCAAAGTCAATTCTAACTTCAAGAATACTTTGATTTGCTTTATTTCGCCTGGCAATATAAAAATGTTGCTTATACAGTTGCGGCACAGTATCAGTGATTAATTGCTGGCTTTCCTGCTGATACGCCTTTTTATTCGCCTGACTCAAGTGCGCCCACTGGCTGTCTGCACCCTTTCTAAATGCAGTAATAATGCGCTTTACCTGTTTTTGTGAAAAATAACCCTTATATGAAAGTTGCCAACCCGCCTGTGCCTTTTTGATTTCAAGTTTAAATCCATCAGGCAGTTGTTTTCCTTCTGCTGTCAAATAGCGGCTGTACTCAGCCTTTAAACGATCATTGTATTTAGCCTGTAGTTCTCCATAAATAGTATCAGAGACTTTTTTTGCTTTTTTAAATAATGCACGCCGTTTACTGTCGCTAAAGCGGTTTTTAGATCGCTGAATATAATGTTTATCCAGCGTGAACTTTAATACCTCCCGCTGCCCCGATAAATTTCTAAAGGTGTACTGGTAATCTGAAACTGTCGCATGGTTTTGACTGGATTGAGTAAACTGCTGTGGCTGAGCAAACGCCCCACCCACAAAAAACAGGCTGGCGGCCACTGAATACAAAACCAGTGAATACAAAATAAAACTTCTTTTAAGCATCATTAAATTCATTCCTCACGGTAGAATTATAGAGCATCCATTTTGAACATCGCCAAAAATTATGAATAAATAGCATTTAGCGTTAAGATAGCCGCTTGAAACTAAATGACTTAACGTACCCAGAATTAGCCCAATGCCTAAAAAAACATCAAAAAAAACAACCACTAATAAAACAAAGCCGCTTGATTTTGAAAAAGCCTTAAATGAGCTGGAAACGCTGGTTGAAACAATGGAGCAAGGCGATATGTCCCTTGAAGACTCTTTAAAACAATTTGAGCGTGGCGTAGAACTCACCCGCCAGTGCCAGAGCGCACTGAAGGAAGCGGAGCAAAAAGTACAAATTTTAATCGGCAAATCTGAACAAGCGAAACTTGAAGTATTTGAAGAAAATCAAGACTAGCCCTATGCCCTCTAAACCAGAAACAGCCGAGAAAGTAATGTCGTTAAAAGAATCCATGTCTGACTGGCAGCAGCGTGTCAACAGTGCATTAGAAAAGCGTTTACCAAAAGCTAAAATTCAACCGGCAACCTTGCACCAGGCCATGCGCAGCTCGGTTCTTTTGGGCGGCAAACGCATTCGCCCCGTGCTGGTTTATGCCGTTGGCCAATGCCTTAATGCTGACAAGAACGTACTGGACAACCCCGCCTGCGCAGTCGAAATGATCCATGCTTATTCGCTAATACATGACGACTTACCCGCAATGGACGACGATGATTTGCGCCGTGGCCAGCCGACCTGCCATATCCGCTATGGCGAGGCGATGGCCATTCTGGCCGGGGATGCCTTGCAGCCTCTGGCTTTTCAAATACTTACCCGCTCAAAAAAATTCTTACCCGCCGAAAACGTCCTTAAAATGACGGAAATCCTGGCCGCCGCCAGTGGCTCGCATGGCATGGCAGGAGGGCAGGCCATTGATTTGGAATCGGTCGGCAAAAAACTCAATATTGCAGAACTTGAAAACATGCATATTCATAAAACCGGTGCCTTGATCCGCGCCAGTGTGCAACTGGGTGCACTTTGTCAGCCGGATGTAAGCGATGCCCAGCTACAGGCACTGGATCATTATGGTAAATGCGTTGGGCTGGCCTTTCAGGTGCATGATGATATTCTGGATATTGAAGCCCCCACCGAAACACTCGGCAAACCTCAGGGTGCTGATGCCGCACTCAACAAACCGACCTACCCTGCTATATTGGGGCTCAGCGAATCAAAAGAACTTGCATTAGAGCTGCACGAAGATGCGATTTCCCATTTAGATATGTTTGACGACAAAGCACAAACTTTACGTGACTTATCCGCTTATATTATTGGCCGGGAATACTAGGGGATATCAGGGTCTGTTGATCTTTCAAATGAACGCTTAACAGCCACCCTGCAAACAATAAAATGGCTGATTTGTCACCCCGTTAAACCCAAGTTCACCTTGCATAAACAGCCCAAACAACGCATGATCGGTTTGGTACAGGATTATGAATTAAAGACAAAGACCAGCGACGCATAAATGACTTCAAAAACATCCACTCCCCTGCTCGATACCATTCAGTATCCCCAGGATTTGCGCGCGCTAAAAGCCGATAAACTGCGCCAGGTGTCTGATGAACTTAGAAATTGTGTCATCCAGAGCGTCAGTGAAACCGGTGGACATTTATCTTCTGGCCTCGGTACAGTTGAACTCACCGTTGCCCTGCATTACGTTTTTGATACCCCTAACGACCGCCTGGTCTGGGACGTTGGTCACCAAAGCTACCCACATAAAATTCTCACCGGTCGCCGCAATCAAATGCCCAGCCTGCGCCAAAAAGGGGGCTTAAGCGGCTTTCCCAATCGCGGAGAAAGTGCGTATGACACCTTTGGTGTTGGTCATTCCAGCACGTCTATCAGCGCCGCCCTCGGCATGGCCGTTGCCGCCAAACAAACTGGCGATGAGCGCCATGTGGCCGCCATTATCGGTGATGGTGCGCTTACCGCCGGTATGGCCTTCGAAGCGCTAAACCACGCCGGTGATTTAGATGCCAATTTACTGGTTATTTTAAACGACAACGATATGTCGATTTCACCCAATGTCGGCGCTATGTCGAATTACTTTGCGCGGGTTCTGTCCAGCAAAGTTTACGCAGGGATGAAAGAAGGCAGTAAAAAAGTCCTCAGTGCCATGCCTAGCGTATGGGAATTGGCGCGCCGAACCGAGGAGCATGTGAAAGGCATGGTGGTGCCCGGTACCTTATTCGAAGAACTTGGCTTTAATTACATTGGCCCGATTGACGGCCATGACATTGATACCCTTGTTGCCACATTAACAAATCTGCGCAACTTAAAAGGCCCCCAATTTCTGCACATTGTCACTAAAAAAGGCAAAGGCTACTTGCCCGCAGAAGAAAATCCCTGTACTTATCATGGGGTTGGGCAATTTGACATCAAATCCGGCAAGCTCGCCAGCAAACCCACCAGCAGTCCCAGTTACACACAAATATTCAGCGACTGGATCTGCGATATGGCCGAACAAGACCCAAAACTGGCCGCCGTTACACCGGCCATGCGCGAAGGCTCCGGTCTGGTCGACTTTGCTAAACGCTTCCCTGAACGTTACTTTGATGTGGGCATTGCCGAACAACATGCGGTAACTTTTGCGGCCGGTTTAGCCTGCGAAGGCGTGCACCCGGTTGTGGCCATCTATTCCACCTTTTTACAGCGTGGCTATGACCAGCTAATACACGATGTTGCGCTGCAAAATCTGCCTGTGCTATTTGCCATTGACCGCGCCGGTATCGTTGGGCCCGATGGCGCCACCCACGCCGGCACGTTTGATTTAAGCTATCTGCGCTGCATTCCCAATATGGTCATTATGGCAGCAGCCGATGAAAATGAATGCCGACAAATGCTCTACACCGGCTATCAACACAATGGTCCTTGCGCCGTGCGGTATCCGCGTGGCACTGGCCTGGGCATCAAGGTTAAGCAACAAATGGCGGCCATACCTATGGGTAAAGCTCAGGCCGTACGCAAAGGGGAATCCATCGCTATTTTGTCGTTCGGTTCCCTTTTAAGTTCAGCCACCGCGGCGGCCGATGTATTAAACGCCAGCCTAACCAATATGCGTTTTATCAAACCACTCGATGAAAAAATGATTCTAAAACTGGCCGATTCCCATCAGCTACTCGTGACCATTGAAGACAACACCGTTATGGGCGGCGCAGGCAGCGCGGTTAATGAATGTTTACTCGCCCACCACCGCAATATTCCGGTACTAAATCTGGGACTACCCGATAAATTTCAGGCTCATGGCAGCCGCGATGAAGTATTAAGCGAGGCAAAACTCTCTAGCTCTGATATAATCGCCCAAATTGAACATTTTTTTAAGCATCAACACTATGAAAAGCATTTAAGTCTTGCCAAATAAAGGCATTCCCAGCACACATATTCATTCAACCCTATACCCAAGCAAAACACTCAAGTAATTATTATGACTTCCTGTTACACTATGAAAATCTTAACGGATTTTTCCGCAGCCCATTTTCTACGAGAATATAAAGGCCCCTGCAGCCGCCTGCATGGCCATAACTGGAAAGTGGAAGTGAATATCAGCTGTAGAGAACTGAATGAAATAGGCATGGGGATCGACTTTAGCGATATTAAAGCAGCAACCAGAACACTGATTGAAAAACTGGATCACCGGAATTTAAACGACATTCCGCCATTTGATAAACTCAATCCCACCGCAGAAAATCTGGCGGCCTATTTTTATAAACAATTAAGCAATGAATTAAACGACGCACGCGTGGCAGTAAAGAATATCAGCATTTGGGAAACCGACCGTGCCTGCGTCAGTTATACTGAGGAAGACTAATCATGAGCAATGCACCCATTGCAGACGTGCAAAATACAAAAGATACCCGCCATATCCCCATTAACAAGGTCGGTATTAAAGATATTCGCCACCCCGTTAAAGTCCGCGACCGCACCGAAGGCGAACAACATACTATTGCCAACTTCAATATGTACGTTAACCTGCCTCATGACTTTAAAGGCACGCATATGTCGCGCTTTGTCGAAATTTTAAATAATCATGAACGCGAAATTTCAGTTCAGTCTTTTAAAGAAATGTTAGTTGAAATGGCTGAACGCCTGGAGGCTAATTCAGGCCATATCGAAATGTCTTTCCCTTACTTTGTTAACAAAACAGCGCCTGCATCGGGCGTACAAAGTTTACTCGATTATGACGTGACTTTTATCGGTGAAGTCCATGATGGTGCCACTGAATTAAAAGTTAAAATTGTTGTGCCGGTTACCAGCCTTTGCCCTTGCTCTAAAAAAATATCAGCCTACGGTGCACATAACCAACGCTCACACGTTACCGTTACCGCAACGATTAAAGAATTTATCTGGGTAGAAGAGCTTATCGATATGGTTGAAAAACAGGCTTCCTGTGAGCTTTATGGTTTACTGAAACGCCCCGATGAGAAAATCGTAACCGAACGCGCCTACGATAATCCAAAGTTTGTTGAAGACATGGTACGCGATGTCGCCGCCCAGCTTAATAAAGAAGATCGTATTTCGGCTTATGTGGTTGAATCAGAAAACTTTGAATCCATTCATAACCATTCGGCTTATGCGTTGATTGAGAAAGTTAAGTAAAAAACCAACTTGTCATTGCCACGCTATCGCTCGCAATGACAGGTCACATTATTTTCTCTTTAAAATCATAACCTGCTTGGTTCGTGTCATTTCAGTGTATTTTAAAAACGAATTCCCGAGTAAAACATGCCCTGACAATTTAGGGATTACTGCTGCTTCAACATTATATAAGACAATATCACCCACGCGCACACTGTCCAGTTTAATTTTATGAATTGAAGTAACACCACTTGCGGTTCCCGCATAGCCACGTTCGCCCCGAAAATAATTAATCCCCATACGTCTGGCCATCGATTCACTCAATGCTATCCAGGTTGCGCCGGTATCCACCATAAAGGTAACCGCAAATTTATTAATATAGCCGTGCGTAACGTACATATCATTCCTCGGCCAGATTTTTGCAATCTGTTCTTTCTTCGGCCCTTTCCCCCTGCCACCTTCAAGACCAAAGCTTACATGCCCACCAAGCGTATGCCTGCTTTCTTTATTCCCGTGCCTTAAAATAACCGTATCATAATCAATTTCAGCAAGGGTAATACCTTCTGGTGTTTTATCACCGACTCTTAATTTATGTTTGGTGCCATCCACCTTTAAAATAACCATCTCACCAAAAATAGCCATTATAATGACATCGCTTGCCAGTACAAAACGAATATTAATCATTAAGCTCAACAATACTGTTAAAACAAACAGGATTGTTTTTTTATAATAATGGCTCTTATGCATTGTTTAAGTTCCCTGATTCCTTATCTTTAAGTTACTCGGCAGGCTAGCCGTACATACCGTGAAACATTTAATATCGCGTTGTATATTCACCAATGGTATAACGATCACCTGCTGGAAAATCAAAATCAATCTTTACCCGATCCTTACTCCAACCATGGACTTTGTCATGAGCCTGAACATAAATAATAGCATTTTCTGGCAAAGTCACACCGGACAAACTGCGAGTAAAAGGTTGTTCATGCTCATGTGGATGATGCAAAATACGTTTACCAAGTACTTTCCCATCCGAATCAACCACTTGCCACGCATCGGCATAATGGTTCCAACCGGTATCATTGTGTTTTAAGGTCACATGAAAAGTCCAGCTCTTAGCACTATTGTTCGATCTTAAGTCAACTTTTATAATTTCAACTTCACCCGCCTGCAAGGGTAAAGAAAAAATCACCAGCTGCGATAATAAAACCAGCAGGCTTGTGAATTTTATTATACGAAACATATTAATCTCCAAAACCTGAATATCAAAAAGCTAAACCCCAAAAAACATCATACCAAAATACAACACAACGGCAGCAAAGACACCGGCAATTACATCGTCAAACATCACGCCAAAACCGTTTTTTACATTTTTGTCTACCCAGCTTGCCGGCCAGGGTTTAAAAATATCAAAGAATCGAAAAATAAAGAACCCGGCCGTAATCCAGATAGCCAACTCAAATACGCTTAACGAGGCATACGGCACAGCAAACATTGTCACAAAAAAACCAACCACTTCATCCCAGACTATCGCACCATGATCAGCAACACCTAATGCCTTGCCGGTATAATGCGCACAAACACAACCGGGGATAAAAAGAATCGCAATTAAAATTAAAAAATTTTCAGGTTGAGATACTGACCAATCAACATAATGCGCAACAACAATGTATAGCGGAATGGCTGCTAACGTACCTACCGTGCCCGATGCAAACGGCGACAAGCCCGACCCAAGCCACATACTAATGGCGTGCACAGGGTTTAATAACATTTTTGCTGTTGCTTTTTTTACAGCGGTCATTTTCTACTATTCCTCTGACTATTTATTATTAAAGTGTTCATAACCTGTTCGAGACAAACCAACAGACCGACCATTATCCAACAATAACACACCGGGTGCCGCGACCACTTCACCAATGCAGGTTATGGGTAAATCTGTTTGACTGATTAATTGTTTTAATGCTGCTTGTCTCGCTGGCGCAACGGTAAATACAAGTTCATAATCATCGCCACCACTTAAGGCATGCTGACGAGCCTGTTCTTTATCTGCAATCGCAGGCAAAGGTATTATATTAGAATCGAGTTCAATGCCACACTGGCTTGCTTCAGCAATATGTGCAATATCGGCAACCAGCCCATCTGAAATATCAATACAGGCATTCGCAATACCGAGCAAACTTAAACCTAACGACACTCTAGCTGTAGGCTGATTCAATCTGGAAACAAAATATTTATCACTGTCATTGATAGTCGCTGCGCTAGACAAACAAGCTAAGCCATAAGCCGCCTCACCTGTACAACCACTTAAGTAAACCTTGTCGCCAACTTTTGCAGATGAACGCATTAAAGCCGTAACCCCTTCTATGTGCCCCGCCAACGTAATACTTACACTCAGTGGCCCACGGGTTGTATCACCACCAATTAAGTCAAGTTGATACTCACCGGCAAGTTGCTTTAAACCTGTTGAAAAACCTGTCAGCCAGTCTTCGTTAATACCTGGCATCGATAAATTTAAAGCAAACCACTTTGGTGTTGCACCCATTGCCGCTAAATCACTTAAATTAACAGCCAATGCTTTATAAGCTATATCATAAGCAGAGGTATTCAAAGGGAAGTGAATACCTTCATTCAATGTGTCGGTACAAACAACCAGTTTTTTATTTTCAGGGGTAGAAACAATCGCTGCATCATCACCGACACCAAGGTGAATGTTGGGACTGTTTTCTTTGGTAGAAATACTAGAGAAATATTGTTTAATAATATTAAATTCTGATAACGACATAATCTGCCTCAGTTCTGGGCAAAGCTGTCATTGTGAGCGATAGCGCGACAATGACCATAAGTATTTATTATTATTTTTTATTAGCCTTAAACTCTACCGCGCGACTTTGCTTTGCCACTTTATCTAAAATTCCATTGACAAACTTATGGCTTTGTTCGGCACCAAATGTTTTAGCTAGCTCAATGGCTTCATTAATAACAACTTTATATGGAATATCGATTTTCTGCGTTAATTCATAGGTGCTTAACTGTAAAATCGCACGTTCAACAGGATCAATTTCATTAATACTCCGACTTAAAAAAGGAACCAAAGTTTCATTCAAGCCTTCCGCCATTGCTGATACTTTAAAAATCAACTCTTCGAAATACGTCTCATCAATGTTTTTACCACGTTTGGCATCTAAACATTGCTCAGCAATATCATCGATTTTGTTGCCACTAAGATGCCATTCATACAAACCCTGAACGGCGAGTTGCCTTGCGCGACTGCGAGCACTTACTTTCATTCAACCAATTTCTTTTAGTAAATTAACCATTTCAATAGCAGACAAGGTCGCTTCTGCACCTTTATTGCCTGCTTTTGTGCCTGAACGCTCAATGGCTTGCTCAATGGTATCGACCGTTAGCACACCGAATGAAACGGGAATATCTGCCTGTAACGAAACAGTTGACATACCTTTAACACATTCGCCGGCAACAAAATCAAAATGCGGTGTTCCTCCGCGAATGACTGCACCCAATGCAATAATCGCATCGTATTTTTTATTGTTCGCCATGCGTTGAATGGCCAACGGTAATTCAAAGGCACCGGGCACTCGAACCACTTCGATATCCGTTTCATTTGCACCATGACGCTTTAAGGTATCAAGTGCACCTTCTAACAGGCTTTCTACTACAAAACTGTTAAAACGTGCAACGGCTATACCAAAGCGTGCGCCTTTTACAATTAAATCACCTTCTACTATTTTTGTACTCATGCTTCTGTTCCTTAAACTATTTCTGAATAAATTTGTTACCATTTACGTAACCTGGATAACAACTCACCTCTGCTGGCGGGTTGCACCCACCCTACGCTTGATTAAATAAACCTAGTCGTGAACATACTCGACTACGTCCAGGCCAAAACCTGACAAGGCATGCATTTTTTTCGGTGCGCTCAGTACGCGCATATGACGAACACCTAACTCCGATAAAATTTGCGCACCAATACCAAAGGTTCGTAAGTCTTCTTTATGGTCGGCTGAAACAGGATCTTCACCGTTGTCTTCTTTGCTGTAACGTTTAACCTGGCTTAAAACAGTATCGGCTAGATTACCAGGGCGCAGTATAACAACAATACCTGCACCCTCATCGGCAATACGTTTCATAGCATCGTGTAATGGCCAGCCGCAATCTGCGCGCTTGCTAGCAAAAAAATCACAAATACTATTTTCAACGTGCACACGCACAAGCACTGGTTGCTCAGAATCGATTTCACCCTTTACTAAAGCTAAATGTGCGCTGCCATCATGGGCATTACGAAAAGCATGTAGTTTAAATTCACCAAATTCTGTAGGCAAGCTGGATTCAGCAATATGCTCAACACTTTTTTCATTATGTAAACGGTATTCGATTAAATCGGCAATGGTACCCATTTTAATATTATGTTCTTTGGCAAATACTTCTAAATCTGCGCGCCGTGCCATTGAGCCATCTTCGTTGAGGATTTCAACGATCACCGAGGCCGGCTCTTTACCGGCAAGCCTTGCTAAATCACAACCCGCTTCGGTGTGACCAGCTCGGGTTAACACGCCACCGGGTTGCGCCATTAACGGGAAGATATGCCCGGGTTGAACTAAATCAGCCGGCATTGCATCGACAGCCACCGCAGCTTGAACGGTGACAGCACGATCAGCGGCTGAAATACCTGTGGTAACACCTTCTGCGGCTTCAATCGTAACGGTAAAGTTTGTTCCTTGTGATTCAGTATTTTCCGTTACCATTAATGGCAAGCGCAGTTGCGTGCAACGTGCCTCGGTTAAGGTTAAACAGATTAATCCCCTACCATAACGTGCCATAAAATTAATATCTTCCGGCTTGACCACTTCAGCAGCGATAATAAGATCACCTTCATTTTCACGATCTTCATCGTCCATCAGGATAATCATTTTACCTTGACGAAAATCGTCTATCAGTTCTTTTGTTGTATTCAATGCCATATGTACTTACTTCATAAACCCATGTTGTGCTAAAAATTCTAAATTAATATTGCCTGTATCCAGTTCGGCATTAGCCGCCTGTTCACCTAACACCAGCCGTTCTAAATAGCGGGCAATTAAATCCACTTCCAGATTTACTTGCGAGCCACTTGTTAACTGCTGCAAGCTGGTTTGTTCCAGGGTATGCGGCACAATGTTTAAATCAAACTCCGCACCTTTTACTTCATTAACGGTTAAGCTAATCCCTTCGATGCAAATCGAACCTTTTTTGGCAATGTATTTTGCCAGGCTATCCGGTGCTCTAATTTTAAATTGCTCTGAATGGCCAACGACCTTGCGCGAAATAATCTCCCCCACACCGTCCACGTGGCCACTCACTAAATGCCCACCCAAACGCGTTGTCGGTGTAAGTGCCTTTTCTAAATTCACTACCGTTGCAACGGCCAGTGTTTTGAAAGTGGTATGCGCCAGTGTTTCAGCGGACACGTCCGCCCAGAATCCATCGCCCGGTAAATCCACTGCTGTTAAGCAAACACCGTTAACAGCAATACTATCGCCCAGCTTTACATCGCTTAAGTCCAGCTTGCCGGTAGTAATGCGTACGCGCATATCATTACCGCTTGGAACGATTGCTTCAATATGGCCTTTGGCCTCGATGATTCCGGTAAACATAGCGCGCTATTATATAAGGTATATTAGGAGAGTGTTGCGATAATTCGGATATCTTCGCCAAATTGCCGTATTTCTTTGATATTTAACTGAATTTTATCGCCCATTTGCTGAATGAGTGGCAAATTAAACAGCCCACGGGCATTATTCCCCATTAAAACAGGTGCCATATAAATAATCAGCTCGTCCACTAAACCTGCTGCAATAAAGCTCCCAGCAAGGTTTGCTCCCGCTTCAACCATCACTTCATTTATTTGTAAAGAGGCAAGATATTTGAGAATAGCTAATAAATCCAGACCATCGTCCCCTTTTTCAATATACATCACCTTAACGCCCGCTTCTTCTAGCGCCGTTATCTTTTGTTCATCGATGTTATTACTAAAAACTAAAACATCACCACCTTGCTGGATGACTTTTGCCGTGGGTGATAATTTAAGGTCACTGTCTAAAATAACACGCACCGGTTGCAAGCTACCGACTTGCATACCGGACTGTTTCAGCACTGCATTACCTAAGCGCACGGTCAGCGAAGGGTCGTCATGTAAAATAGTCCCAATGCCGGTTAGCATGGCCGAGCTGCGCGCCCGCCAGTATTGCACATCATGACGTGCGGCTTCGCCTGTTATCCACTTGCTTTCACCTGATGCCATTGCCGTTCGGCCATCGACACTCATGGCCATTTTCACTCGCACAAACGGCAAGCCCTGCTGCATTCGTTTGATAAAACCCAAGTTCAGTAAACGAGCTTGTTCTTCCAATAAACCAACTTGTACTTCAACACCTGCTTGTTTTAGTTTTTCAAAACCCTGCCCGGCAACCTTGTCGTGCGGATCTTGCATCGCTGCAACCACACGAGCCACGCCCGCTTTGATTAAACTGTCAGTACATGGTGGTGTTTTACCGGTGTGGCAACACGGTTCAAGGGTGACGTAAACGGTTGCCCCTTTCGCCTGGCTACCAGCATGCAGTAAGGCATTAATTTCTGCATGGGCTTCACCCGCTTTTTTATGCCAGCCTTCGCCAACAATCATATTATTCTGCGTGATGACGCAACCCACTCGCGGATTGGGCTGGGTGGTGTTTAAACCTTTTTTTGCCAGCCGGATGGCACGTGACATAAATTCATGGTCATAAGCATTAAAGGTGGTCATCTTATCACTCGCTACTTATCATCATCCGGTAACAACGATTGCTGTTTACGTTTATCTTCAGGGGACGGCACATTTTTTAATTTCTCGATCTCATCCTGAAAGGCACTGACATCTTCAAAGCTGCGGTAAACAGAAGCAAAGCGCACAAAAGCTACCTGATCTAAATCGCGCAGTTCGTCCATAATCCAGTTGCCGATTAACGACGAATGCAATTCACGTTCACCGGTTGCACGTATGCGTTTTAAAATACGACTCACGCTGGCTTCAATTTTATTGGTGTCCACCGGCCGTTTTTCCAGTGAGCGTGAAATACCGGCCACTAATTTTTCTTCGTTAAAGGGTTCGCGGCGACCGCTATTTTTAATCACTTTAGGCATCACCAGCTCGGCAGTTTCAAAGGTGGTAAAGCGCTCGCTACATTCTGTACATTCACGCCGACGGCGCACGCTGGAACCGTCATTGGTTAAGCGTGAATCAATGACTCGGGTGTCTTCTGCGTTACAAAATGGACAGTACATTCGGACTCGTGTTTAATTAATAAAGTCAAAAGCTTTTAACCACAACGGACACGACGAGCACAACGAAAAAAGAAAAGTAAGTCATTGTTATTGCTAGCGCTAGCGAAGCAATCTTGTTGTGTGTATCTCGAAACAACAAGATTGCCGCGTCACTTTGTTTCTAGCAATGACTTATATAAATGTTTTCGTTGTGCTCGTCGTGTCCGTTGTGGTTAATAAAAATTACCCATAAACCGGTAACCGCTTACAAATTTCCAATACTTTTTGTTTAACCGAATCCGCCACCGACTGGTCACCCAAATTATCCAGCACATCACAAATCCAGCCCGCCAGTTCAGTAGCATCGGCTTCGTTAAAACCA
Organism: Gammaproteobacteria bacterium; assembly: GCA_024275115.1. GTDB lineage: Bacteria > Pseudomonadota > Gammaproteobacteria > UBA6429 > Thiohalophilaceae > SZUA-37. Next base: position 108,566 of record JAJRZT010000082.1, on the reverse strand, counting down.
CGGGTGGTAATGGCTGGTGTACCAATACGCAAACCACTGGTGACAAAAGGTGACTGTGGATCATTTGGTACGGAGTTTTTATTTACCGTAATGTTGGCTGCGCCTAACGCAGCATCGGCTTCTTTGCCGGTCATGCCTTTGTTTATCAAGTCGACAAGAAATAAATGGTTGTCGGTGCCATTGGAAACAATATTGTAACCCCGCTCAATCAGTACTTTTGCCATCGCTTGTGCATTAACCACAACCTGTTTCTGGTAGGTTGCAAACTCAGGCTCAAGCGCTTCTTTAAAGGCAACAGCTTTTGCTGCAATGACATGCATTAACGGGCCACCCTGAATACCGGGGAAAATAGCCGAGTTAAACTTCTTTTCAAGTTCTTCGTTGCGCTTAGCTAAAATAATACCACCGCGAGGGCCGCGCAATGTTTTGTGGGTGGTTGATGTGGTCACATCGGCAATGCCAACTGGATTCGGGTAAACGCCCGCAGCAACCAAACCGGCCACATGTGCCATGTCCACCATTAAATACGCGCCCACACTGTCGGCAATATCACGAAAACGCTGCCAGTCAACAATCCGTGAATAGGCGCTAAAACCGGCCACGATCATTTTGGGTTTGTGTTCTTTGGCTAAAGCTTCGACCTGTTCATAATCAATTTCGCCGCTGTCATTATTTAAACCATACTGTACGGCATTATATATTTTGCCAGAAAAACTCACTTTTGAACCGTGAGTTAAATGCCCGCCATCGGCCAGGCTCATCCCGAGTACCGTATCACCCGGTTGGCACAGCGCCATATAAACAGCGGCATTGGCTTGCGAGCCGGAATGTGGTTGCACATTGGCATAATCAGCACCAAACAATTCTTTAACCCGGTCTATCGCCAGCTGCTCGGCTGCATCCACGTATTCACAACCACCATAATAACGTTTGGCCGGGTAGCCTTCAGCATACTTATTAGTAAGCACCGAACCTTGGGCTTCCATAACCCGTGGGCTGGTGTAATTTTCAGAGGCAATGAGCTCGATATGCTCTTCCTGACGCACCCGCTCTTTTTCCATCGACTGCCAGAGTTCGTCGTCAAAACTTGCAATTGTCATATCTTTTTTAAACATTTCGGCCTCATAAAGTACATATAAATCAGATGGTTAATGGTTTTAATGCCGCATCTGGTTCGCAAGTGATTACGACATTAATTAAGGCAGGAATGTTACCCTATTCTGCCAAAAATTGCATTGGCAAAGCACTAACTCGCAAATCAGCCCCCCCTACCGAGAAATCGCCTTACGCCTTGTCCGCCGTAAAAGCAATAACATCCCAAATGCTATTTTTATCTGTTGCCAACATCAGTATACGCTCGAACCCTAGTGCAACACCTGACACCATCGGCAACCCCTGTTGTAGAGCTGCAATTAAGTGCGCATCAGTGGGGATAGTTTGTTGCCCAGCTGCTAACCTTTGTTTATTTTCATTTTCAAAACGCTGCTGTTGCTCGCGGGCATCTAACAACTCCTGGTAACCATTTGCCAGTTCTATCCCATTAATAAATAGCTCAAAACGCTCAGCAACATGCGTTTTATCTTTACGAATATTGGCTAAGGCAGCCTGTGATGCTGGATAGTCGTAAATAAAAACCGGTTTATCTTTTGGCAGGTTGGGCTGAACGATAATGCTCATGATTAAATCCAGATAAGCGTTCTGCGTTAATGTTTGCTGCTGTAATTGGATTTTATTTTCTGAAAGAATGGTTTGTAATTGTTCGGTACTTGCCGTTAGCGGGTTAAAACCTGCAAACTGTTCAAAGGCTTGCCTGTAGGTTAATAAAACGGTTTCATTTAATGGCAGGTTATCTTTTAGTAACAACCGAACAAGCTTATCAACCTGTTCTATTAACGCCCGGTAATGCATACCGGGCTGGTACCATTCTATTAATGTAAACTCAGGATTGTGGTTGCGCCCGGCTTCACCCTGACGGAATACTTTACAGATTTGGTATATCGCACCACTGCCTGCAGCGAGTAAACGTTTCATTGAAAATTCAGGCGAGGTATGTAAAAAATAGCGTGTGTTATTAAATTCGGTAACAAAACTTTCGATATTGGGATCGGGGGTGGTGGATTGCGATAAGCTGGGGGTATCAACTTCCAGATAGTTGTTATCGTGAAAAAACTGACGGGCGATGGCTAATAGCTTAGCCCGACATTTTAATGTTTCAAGCGTAGTGTTCGGCTTCCAATGACTCACGGCAGTTACTTTAAGTGCTTATTCTTTAACACGCCCAACATACTCACTGGTGCGTGTATCGACTTTAATTTTTTCACCAATATCAATAAACAAAGGCACACGTACCACAGCACCAGTATTACAGGTTGCCGGTTTGCCACCACCACCGGACGTATCGCCTCGTACGCCGGGGTCGGTGTCTGTAATGGTTAACACAACATGATTCGGAGCCGACACACCGATAGGGTTATCATTCCACAAGGTAATCGTATAGGTTTCCTGTTCAACCAGCCATTTCATCGCATCGCCAACGGCGGTTTCGTCTGCAGAAACCTGTTCGTAGGTTTCTGTGTCCATAAATGTCCAGGTGCTGCCGTCGGTATAGGAGTATTCCATTTCGGTCTCAAGCACATCGGCGGCTTCAACCGACTCGCCCGATTTAAAAGTACGTTCGAGTACCCGGCCGGTTTTTAAATTACGGATTTTAACCCGGTTAAATGCCTGGCCTTTACCCGGTTTTACAAATTCATTTTCAATAATGCTGCAAGGGTCGTTATCCAGCATTATTTTTAAGCCACTGCGAAATTCATTGGTGCTATAGTTAGCCATGTGCCATCCTGCCAAATGTATTAATCAAGAGTTTTGATTTCAAATAATAAAAGCCTATGATACCGCGAATAGCCCCCTTCTGTCAGACCCCTTCATGGCAAAAACAGCTTAACAATGCCATTCGTTGCCCGACTGAATTACTCAGACAACTTAAGCTACCCAACAGCCTGCTTGCAGCGGCAAAGGAATCTGCCCGACTGTTCCCGCTAAAAGTCACCCACAGTTATCTGGCACGCATTGAAAAAGGCAACATCAATGATCCCCTGTTACGTCAGATATTGCCGTTAATTGACGAACAGTGCCCTCACCCTGACTATTACACCGATCCGGTCGGCGACCTGGACGCAACGCCCGTGCCTGGGCTTATCCATAAGTACCGTGGCCGCGCCCTGTTACTGGCCACTGCAAGCTGCGGGATCCACTGCCGCTACTGTTTCCGACGCCATTTTCCTTATTCAAACCATAAATCGTCAAATAATTGGCGGCAAGCCATTGAATATATTCAAAAAGATCCCTCTATCCACGAGGTTATTCTCAGTGGTGGCGACCCCCTAAGCCTGAGCAACAGCAAACTATTCAGGCTAATGGACTTGCTTGAGCCCATCAGTCACATTAAACGTATCCGCATTCACACGCGTTACCCCATTATTCTGCCCGACAGAATCGATCTTGAACTAAGTGATTACTTACATCAACACCGCTGTAAAATAGTGACGGTGGTTCATTCCAACCACCCTAACGAACTGGAAGACCAGGTTAGAGATTCACTTAAGTTATTGAATGATAATGGTATTACGCTCTTAAACCAAAGTGTTTTACTGGCTGGGGTAAATGACAGCGCCGACACATTAAGCGAGTTAAGCGAGCAGTTATTCACCTGCAACGTACTACCCTATTACCTGCATCAGCTCGATAAAGTACAAGGTGCACAACATTTTGCTGTCAGCGATACGCAAGCAAAAGCCCTGATAAAGGCGCTACGCGACCAACTTCCCGGTTATTTAGTCCCCAAATTAGTCCGCGAAAACAGCGGCGATTCTGCCAAACAACCTATATCGGGTTAACCTGCCATATTTTGGGTTAACCCAAAACGTCTGCTATCCCCCAAACGGGTTAACTGGCATCCTATTTGCTACAGTCAGTCAAGTAAATGTGTCATAATTCAGAGAGTTAAAATGGTTTTTTTAGTATTAGTTACAAATTTAAATCACTGTTGTGAAGAAAAGAGGATTTATTCGTGAGTAATACGCTCGGCCTAGAGATTGCAGACCGACAAAAACCACCCAAAGGCGCTTTTAATATTCGTCATAAAAAAGTGGCAAAATGGCTGGCAGAACTTCCAAAAGCAAATGTCGGCGAAACAGCAAAGCTCGTTTTTCAGGCGCTAGTCGAAACCAATCGCCTTAAATACGCACACAAAGATCGTGTCCGCTTTTTAGAAGAATTACGCCCAACCACGCAATTTGTGACCGCGGCCATGCGCAAACACTTTGTGGGCACCAGTTTTCCCCTGCCAAAAAAAAGCCAGCGCGTAGCTGCCGCAACACGTGAAATCTATTCTCAGCTGGCCATGGGCTATATTATTTGTATTGAAGATTTGCTTGAAAAAAGCATTCTGTTTACCGATAAAAAACTGCTCGTTACCCTTATTCACCGAGCAATGAGCTGTTTAAGCCGCGTATTATTAACCTCGTATCAGGTCTACTCACCCTACCCGGCAAAAATATGGATTAAAATACACACGCTCTATGCTTACGCAGAAGAGCATAAACTGTTGCGTATCGAAGTTAGTGACAACCAACGTATATTTATAAAAAAGTCGACCGTATCGGAAGAATATAGCCGCATTTTATTGCTATCACTCGCTTCACCCTACCGTTTGCGCCAGGGTGAAGTACACAAAGTCCATAACACTCTGGAACGCTGGACGGTAAAAAGCCATTTATTCCAGATAAAACAAAATGAAGTTGCACAGGGTTACTTTGCCGTTAATTTAACAATGGACAACCCACCACGCAATATTGCACTGGTACATCAGGACTGCAATTCAATCGATTGTCGCACTCTCGACACTGAAATTCTGGCGGATACCATTCGTGATGAAATTCAAAATACCAAAGATGCCGGGCAAACAACGATCACAGGGATAGAAATGTCTTCCCCTGAATTATCACATGATTTATTACGCCGCTTACTCACCGCCTGGGCCGTTATCGCCAAGCGTAACTTTCCACGTTCAGAAAAGCATGAGCGGGTGCTGGTGGGCATTGGCTTAAGTGCATCACACCAGATTATCTGTGACTCAGCAAGACGCCGCTCACCGAAAAACAGAAACCGCACCAAAGACAAGCCCAACCCCTTTAGCGGTAAAGCAAACTATGACATCGCCGATGTGAACAGTGTCAATATGAAACAACCAGATGTTTGGAATTTAGTTTATCCCACCCAGCTAACGAAAGGCTACACACCACTTGACGCTGATAAAGTCACCAAAGTTGCCAATAAAAAAGAAGACTTACTTTACCATGCCGAAAGCTGGGCTATCGTTAATGAAAGTGCCAGTGGCTATTGCATACAAAATAAATCAGACACCCAGACCAACGTACAGGTCGGCGAGCTTGTCAGTATTCGCCGCAATGGTGACGGCCATACCTGGAAATGGGGTATTGGTGTTATTCGCTGGATGAAATATTCGGAAAACAGCGGTGTAACCCTGGGTGTTGAAATGCTCACCCCCGATGCCGCTGCCGTGGGTATTAAAGCCGCCATTGACGATGCGGATGTGGATTACCAGCGAACACTGATGCTACCAGAGCTAAATGCCATCAATCAGCCTGGCACCATCGTGACCAGTCCAGTTCCTTTCCGGGTTGGCCAGCAGCTTAAACTAAAAATTGTCGGCAAAGAAGTGATCATTAAACTCAGTAAGCAATTACAAAACACCGGCTTATTCGCACAATACCAGTATAATATGATGGACTCGGATCGCCCTGATGATGATGATGACTGGCAGGAAGAGTCCGACTTTACTCAGGTTTGGTCAATTATATAAAGAAAGAGCTGCCGGACTTGCGCCAATTTATACAATCATAGTGTATACTTTATTCAATAATGCAATTTGCAATACAATAAAGAGGGACATTATCATTGAGCAGTGAAAATTTACTCCGCTTACTTACAATATTTGATATCTCTGAAGAAGCTGAAGTCCTTATTAATTCCCTCCGCAATGCAGGCTTTATTGTTCGTGATGTACGCGTGGAAGACGACGAAGATATGCTCACCGCACTGGAAGATAATCCAATCGACATCATCCTCTGCAAACACAGTTTACCCATTTTTAGTGCCGCCGCCGCTGCAGAAATTATTACAAAATCCGGCCGAGACCTGCCGCTTATCGTGATTACCCCCAAATACAGCAATGAGCTCGTACAGGAGTGTCTGGAGTTTGGTGCCCGTGATGTCGTCAGTTTTGAGAGTAGCCAGCAACTGAAACACGTCTTAAGCCGGGAACTTAATGACCTGAAAAACCGCCGGGCACACCGCCACTGCGAAAAAATGCTACACGAAACAGAAAAACGTTCCCGCTCACTCATTGACAGTTCACGCGATGCTATCGCCTATGTCCATGAAGGCATGCATATCTATGTTAACAATGCCTACTTAATGATGTTTGGCTACGAAACTATTGATGACGTTGAAGGCATGCCAATTCTTGACATGGTCAGCACTGATGACCATGCACAATTAAAAGACTTTTTACGTGCCTATTCAAAACAACAATCTGAAGACGATAGCTTAAATTTACATGGCCAGCATACCGATGGCAGCGCATTTGAAATTACCATGGAATTCTCGCCCGCCAGTATGGAAGGTGAATCCTGCACACAAATTATTATACGTGACCAGGCTGACAACAAGGAACTCGAAGAAAAACTCAAGGTACTTAGCAAACAGGATCTTATTACCGGCCTGTACAACAAAACCTATCTTATACGGCAGTTGGATAAATTTATATCGGCCGCACTCGAAGGCCATGCAAGAGGTGCTTTACTTTATATCACCCTTGATAACTACGAAGACTTAAGAGAAAGTTTCGGCATCGCCGGTCTGGATATATTGTTTATTGATCTTGCCAACACGCTCAAAGATAAACTGGAACCATTGGGGATTTTTGCCCGTATGGAAGGCTCCGCTTTTTGCTTACTGATAAAAGATGCAGACAGCAATAAAACCGAAAAAATTGCCGATGGGATCTGCCAAATCATTAGCAAACATACTTCAGATATTAACCATAAAACAGCTTCTACCACCGCCAGCATTGGCATTACCTTAATCAATGAAACCATTGGAAATATTCACGATTGTATTAACCGCGCCGAAAAAGGTGCCGCAACCGCGAATGAAAATGGTGGTAACCAGCAGCACACTTACAACCCGTCTATCCATGACATTGAAGAACATGAAAAGCACTCTCACTGGGAAAAACAAATTAAGTTTGCGCTAAAAAATAATCAGTTCCGTTTATTATTCCAACCCATAGTCAGTTTACATGGTGAACCCGGTGCGCATTATGAAGTTTTCGTAAGAATGCTGGATGAAGAACAACAGGAAATATCCCCTGACATCTTTATTCATGCAGCCGAGCGAGCCCAACTAATGGGTTTTATTGACCGCTGGGTTATCGCTAATTCATTCCTGGTACTTGCCGACAAGCTGAAAAAGAAAGAACAAATGCGCTTGTTTATAAAAATATCAAGCAGCACTATCGTTGACCCCGAGTTTATAACCTGGGTAAGTGAACGATTAAAAGCACTGCGGTTAAATGCAGACCATATTACTTTTCAGGTAAAAGAAGAAACCGCGCTTAACTATTTAAAAGCAACAAAAGCAACATTTGAAGGTTTAAAAGCCCTGCATTGTCGTATTGCACTTGATAATTTTGGCATAGAAGAAGACACATTCCAGTCTATTAAGCACTTTGATGTTAACTACGTAAGAATTCACAAGGACTTAATCAGTAAGCTTGCCACCAATGTGGAAATGCAGGAGCGGGTTCGACAAATTTCTGAAGAAGTTTCTAAAAAGAATATTCAAACCATTGCCGCTTTTGTTGAAGATGCAAATTGCCTGGCTCTACTCTGGCAATGCAGCGTGGACTTTATTCAGGGTTACTTCTTGCAGGAACCGGATGTGGTTTTAGAATATGACTTTGAAGAGTCTTTTTAATTTTTTTAACCACGAAGGGCACAAAGAAAAATAATATTAACCAATTCTATCAAGTACTTATAATGAACAACCATAAGTTGTTAGTTAGAGGTAATCTTTAACCAACAAAAAAGTACTGTCTTTTCTTTGTGTTCTTCGTGGTAAAAAAAGATATCCATCTAACTATTAATCAAGCACCAGCGAGACTAAACCATCCGCCAACTTAGGCTCAAACCAGGTTGATTTTGGTGGCATTACTTCGTCAGCATCAGCAACGGACATTAACGCATCCATACTCGTTGGATACAACGCGAAAGCAACCGCCATTTCACCTGAGTTAACCCGTTTTTCCAGTTCTTTTAATCCTCGAATACCACCAACAAAATCAATGCGTTTATCGCGGCGTGGGTCATCAATACCCAGAACAGGTGTAATCAAATGGTTCTGTAACAAGCTTACATCTAAGCGTGCAACCGGATCATTCGCCGGGTATAAATTATCATTCAAAGTAAGTGCATACCATTTACCCGCTAAAAACATACCAAATGTTTTTGCACAACCCGGTTTAACTTCCACTGCTGATTCTTTGACATCAAAGTTCGCTGCCACTTTTTCTAAAAATTCAGACGTGCTTAAACCATTTAAATCCGTCATAACACGATTATAATCCAGAATTTGCATTTGGTTGTCCGGGAAAATAACACTTAAAAAATAATCGTGTGTTGCTTCATCTGTAGCATTATTGTTATTGCGTTGTGCAGCAACCCTTGATGCTGCGGCAGAACGGTGATGTCCGTCGGCAATATATAAACAGTCCATTGCATCAAAGGTGGCAGTAATCTTTTCAATCAAGCTGTTATCATTAACAACCCAAATAGTATGTTGCACACCATCATCTGCAGTTAAGTCATACTCAGGCGTTGTTTTGCAAACCTCTTTGACGATGCCATCAATCACTTTATTGTGCCGATAGGTTAAAAACACCGGGCCAGTTTGTGCATTGAGTGCATCAATCTGGCGAACTCGGTCATCTTCTTTTACCGGGCGGGTAAATTCATGTTTACGAATACGGTTAGTGTTATAGTCCGCAACCGATGCCGCAGCAACCAGGCCATATTGCTTGTGTTCCCCCATCACCAGCTTATAAACATAATAGCAAGGTGCGCTATCACGGAATAAAACCCCTTCAGAAACCAGCGCGTTTAAATTATCTGCGCCTTTCGCATAAACAGCAGCATCAAACGGATCTGTTCCCACAGGTAAGTCAATCTCAGGTTTGGATATATGCAAAAAACTGCGTGGACGCCCTTTAACCCGCTCGCGTGCTTCTTCTGTGTTTAAAACATCATAAGGAGGCGCAACAACATCTTCAGCACATTCCTGTTTTGGACGTAACCCGGCAAACGGTGTAATCAACGGCATATCTCTACCTGCTATTTAAATATGGATGGAAATAGTTATTTTAAACGATTATGCTGCTTTCGCCCAGCGTTCTTGTTCAATCAGAAGTTTTTCCTGAACAGAAATAAAATCAGGCTTGCTGCACAGCCTCGATACGCGAGGGGATAGGAGGATGGCTCAGGAACATACGTAAAGCAAAGTTTCGTACAGGTTCAGGCATCGACTGCAAGCACCAGTCCAGTGTGCCAGGCACCTGACTCTCAGATGCATGAACGGCTTTTAATGCACTCACAAAACTCTGTGGGTTAACACAGGTCATTGCAATTTTATCGGCACGTAATTCGCAACGACGATTAATGCTGTTTAAAATAAACAGCGAAAACAAACCGTAACCAAGCAACACAAAAACAGAGCCGGCAATAAACCCGATGTTCTTATCTCGCCATTTATATAAGAAAACATGATCAATAATTAGATGTCCCAGATAAACAGGGAACCAGACACTCAGCAAAATCAAAAAATCAAGAATGCTCATGCTCAGGGTATCTCGCATTGCAACATGTGCCAGTTCATGAGCAACAACCGCTTCAACCTCATCTGGGGTTAATTTATTGAGTAAGCCCTGAGTCAAAACAATAAGCGATGGCTGCATAAAATCAGGTAATACTTTCGCATTCACGCTGAAAGAACCATCCACAGCAATATCGGGCGTGGCAATATTTAATTTTCTGGCCATTTTACTGGCGAAACGATAAATCCAGTAATGTTGACTAGCAGATAACGGGAACCTTTTGGCCTGCTTTGGTGTGCTAGTAACAAACCAGGCTGAAAAATCAGGGCAATATTTACGGTTCTTTAAATACAACCAGCATAGGACAAACAAGCGCGACACATACCAAATCGCACAGCACAGGCTAAAGCCGGCAAGCAAATACAAAGCCAGTAAATCAGGCTGATGGTGAAAATAAAGGAAGGTATTCGACAGAAAACTGGATAACGTATTAAAATGAAAAAGCGTACTAACCAGATATAGCTGGAGCAGCATAACAAGCGGTATCAATACGACCAGAAAATACGCCTTAAGTATCGCTAATAATCTGAAATGATAGTGTTGATTTATCATAAATACCCACGTCGTCAGATACCATCGGAGAATGAATAATCAACGCATTTTATACGCCAACTTCACCGCGATTAGCCTTAATTTACCCACTATTGAGAACTATATCACATAATTAGCCGTGTATAATCATTTCATAAATAAGACACAAAAACATGCTATGATTCACGGCAAATTTAACACGGAAAAAGACAGAATAAAGCCTAAACATTCTGGCAAGCATGCCGAAATAAAAGGAAGGGAGCGACGTCTCCAAAATGGAACCGTGACAGGGAAAACAGCCTATCAATGATACTGAGTAAATTACAGCAATTCCGCCAAAAGCGGGTTTTAAAGCAATTCCCTATCGCCTACAAACTCGCCATTATCATTACTATGCTGATTAGCTCCGGCATGATTTTACTCGGGCTCGTTATTGTTTCAAACCAAACTCAGCTATTACGTGGGCAAATGACTGATTTTGGCCAGACCGTTGCAGGGCAGCTGGCTAACTCGTCCAAAGAACTCATTTTGTCCGATGACGTACTCAGTCTTATGGTATCGGTAAAAAATCTTGGTGCACATAAGGGTATTCTCGGTGCGGTTGTGTATTCTGAAAAAGGTAAGAAATTAGCTTCTGCGGGGGTAATGCCAAAAATAGATATTATAAGCCTGTATGCTCAGTCAAAAAATAATCAGAGTAAAGGTTATTCATTTGAGTGGCAAACTGCCGTGCCAAACAGCCAGGAACAGCTCAACGTCATCTCATTTATTACACCCATCCGCTTTCAGGATTTAATTGCCGGCCATGCACTTGTCACTTTCAGCAAAGCATCATTGTCCCGCTCCCTTAACGAAACGGTTAACGCGATCATTGCGGCTACTATTTTCATGATTATTCTGGGGATTTTTACCGCTTACGCACTCGGGCAACGCCTGTCACGTCCCATTCATAATCTGCTCGATGCAAGCAAAGCCATCGACAATGGTGACTACTCTTACCGTATTCATGAACGGCGTAATGATGAAATTGGTTCACTTATTGATGGTTTTAATAGTATGGCCAAAGGCCTGTTAGAAAAATCTCAGGTTGAAAATGCATTTTCCCGATTCGTATCCACCAATGTTGCAAAACAAATCATGGACAATCTCGATAGCATTCAACTGGGCGGCCAGCATGTTCATGCCACCGCATTGTTTGCAGATATTGTCGGCTTTACCAGCATGTCGGAAAAACTGCCACCAAGAGAAGTGGCAACGTTACTAAACGAATACTTTACCTATATCTCGATGGCCTGTGAACTGTACAACGGCACCATAGATAAATACATGGGTGACTGCGCAATGGTTGTGTTTGGTGTGCCTCAAGCCGATCCCGATCACCAGTTTAATGCCATCAGTTGTGCCATTATGATTCAACGTTTAATTCAACGACTTAATACCTTGCGCGAACAACAGGGGAAACAGGCGGTTCATTTTAGAATTGGCATTAACAGTGGTGAAATGCTTGCCGGTAATATGGGTTCAAATGACCGTATGCAATACACCGTTGTTGGCGAAGCCGTTAACCTTGCAGCTCGACTACATACCGCAGCCGAAAGTGGACAAATTGTTATTACCGACACACTGGTTAAATCCACCAATATCCAGTGGCGCATTATTGCCCACCGGCATAAATCAATTGAACTACGAGGGATTGCTGAACCGGTCACAACCTATATAGTAACCGATCTCAAATCACCTTATACAGAACAAATTGACCAACATATAACAACCGTACTTGCTAAAAAATTCGTTGCATGAAAACTCTAATTCTTATTGCGCTGGTTGCAATTCAACTTGGCTTATCCAGTTGTGCATACATTTATTCAAAAAGTGATAATGTTTCTACACGTATAGAAGCACTCGTCAGTGAAGAAAAATACGGCCTTGCTCTGGATACCCTGGAATTTATTCAGCCTGATCATTTTAACTACGTTTACTTAATGACCGAAAAGAAGCGAGTACTAATTTTAGCTAATCAGTTTGAAGAAAAATCATTAACCCTGGCCAATGTACAGGAAAAAAACAAACACTGGGCGGAAGCGATGAAAACTTACGACTCAGCCCTTGATAAACTACCGAAGAGCAAAAAGCTTAAAAAAGCACGTCAACAATTTATTATTAAACGGGATAAATACTTAAGCCAGTTACGAAATAAATTACTTGTATCCAAAGCTAAAACACTCAGTAAAAAAACAGCGACCACCAAAGAAATAGCACAGGTTAACCCAGACGATAGCAAAGCAAAAAAAGTACTACGGTCACATATTCGTGAAATCGAACTGACGACAGAAAAACTGATAACTTGCGCAGAAGACGGGATTAAAAATAAAGACATTCAACTGGCCGAAGAATGCTTAACACTTGCAGGAAATTTATCGGCAACAAAAGAAACCAATAAAAAAATTGCCTCATTACACAAAAAACTCAATAAAGTACGAAAAAAACGCACAAAATCAAACAAAAAATCAATTCAGACAATCAGCAAGCAACTCGCACATGTTAAAACAAATACCCAACTCATCCGCTATCGTAAAGAAATACTGGCTTTATACCATCAGGATAAATTAAATAAAAAGATTATTCGCTTAAAGAAACAACTGGATATTCATATTTACAATGCATTAAAGACCGGCATAAAACAAGGACAGGAATTATACAGCCAGGGGCGAATACAGCCCGCACTTAATTTATGGAATGAACTACAACAGCTAGCACCGTCTAACCAGAAGTTAAATGACTATATACACCGGGCTAAAAAAGTACTAAAAAAATTACAGAGTTTAAGTGATAACCCTAACAATATTTCTCTTCCAAAAGCAGCTAATTAATAAAAGCATCCCCATCAACAAGAATAACTACTCTTCTTCAATTTCAACAACCGGTGCCAAACGCCAGACATTTCGATAGCCTTGCGGTAACTTGCGACCACGTTGCGCACGCTCACCTTCAAACGGTTCCATGTCGGCGGCATCAAAAACTTTATGTCGTTTACCTGAATAAACAGACAGAGTATCATCTTCATTAATCACCGTCACCGCAGCCAGGTATTCTGAATGATTCTTCGACTTTGCCGGTGGAATATTCAACATCTTAATACCTTTACCTTTCGGCAACAGAGGTAATTCAGCTATATGATGGATAAGCATATTACCATCGTTAGTTGCAGCCACTACCCAGTTTGTTTCCATATCAGTTACTGGTACAGGTGGTAACACCGTTGAACCCTCAGGTACTTTTATTATCGACTTACCTTTTTTGTTCTTTGTAATCATTTCTTCCAGTGAAATAATAAAACCAAAACCGGCATCCGTTGCCAGTAAAAACAGTTGTTCCGGATCGCCTGTCATCATGCCACAAAAACTTGCACCTGGTGGTGGCGTAAAGCGACCGGTTAATGGCTCACCCTGGCCACGCGCAGAGGGTAAAGTATGACCAGGCGTTGTGTAAGTACGCCCCGATGAATCAATAAACACAACCGGTTTATTGCTCATACCAAACGCACTTGCCTGACAGGTATCGCCTGCTTTGTAATTAAGCTCAAAAGCATCAATATCATGGCCTTTTGCTGCCCGCGCTAAACCTTTTTGCGATAAAATAATGGTAATGGGATCGGCACTAACAAGATCGGACTCATCCATTGCCGTTGCCGCATCACGAGCAACAATTTTACAGCGTCGCTTGTCACCATAATTTTCTAAAACAGCTTTTAATTCACTCTTAATCATTGTTTTTAATCGCGCTTTTGAACCTAATACTGCGTCTAATTCCTTACCCTCTGCACGTAATTCTTTTTGTTCAGCCTTAATTTTCATTTCTTCAAGGCGGGCTAACTGGCGTAAGCGTGTATCTAAAATATAGTCTGCCTGGACTTCATCTAACTTAAAGCGTTTTATTAATTTTTCTTTTGGTTTTTCTTCTTTACGAATGATACGAATCACTTCGTCTAAATTCAAGAAGGCAATTAAAGATGCATCTAATAAATGTAAACGCCTGTTAACTTTACCCAACCGATACTCTAATCGGCGCGTAACCGTTGCACTTCTAAACGTTAACCAGTTTTGGAGAATGTCGAGTAGATTCATGGTACCCGGCCGACCATTCAGGTCGATCAAATTCATATTGACGCGATAACTACGTTCTAAATCCGTGGTTGCAAATAAATGAGTCATTAATTCATCGGCATCAACGTCTTTATTTTTACGCACAACCACTAAGCGTGTTGGGTTTTCATGATCAGATTCATCACGCAAATCAACGACCATCGGTAATTTTTTCGCCTGCATTTGACTTGCGATTTGCTCTAGAATTTTCGCAGGTGATGCCTGGTGCGGTAGCGCATTAATAATTATATCTTCACCGTCTTTTTCATACACGGCACGCATACGAATACTACCACCACCTTTTTTGTACATCGCATTAATATCTTTACGCGGTGTAATAATTTCTGCATCGGTCGGATAATCCGGGCCTTTTATAAACTTGCACAAGTCACTCACTCTGGCTTTAGGATTATCAATTAAGTGAATAGTTGCTTTTAAAACTTCAGTTAAGTTATGCGGAGGAATATCGGTTGCCATGCCCACAGCAATACCGGTAGTACCATTCATTAAAACATTGGGTACTTGTGCGGGAAGGATAACGGGTTCGTCAAGTGAACCATCAAAATTAGGCGCCCAATCGACTGTGCCTTGCCCTAACTCACCTAGTAATAAGTCAGCATATTGGGAAAGACGCGATTCGGTATAGCGCATCGCTGCAAACGATTTAGGATCATCAGGTGACCCCCAGTTACCCTGCCCTTCCAACAAGGTGTAACGATAAGAAAAAGGTTGCGCCATTAATACCATGGCTTCATAACAGGCACTATCACCATGCGGATGAAACTTACCAAGCACATCGCCAACCGTTCTTGCTGATTTTTTAAACTTGGAACTTGCTTTTAAGCCAAGCTCCGACATAGCATAAATAATGCGACGTTGCACAGGTTTTAAACCATCACCCACATGAGGCAATGCACGGTCTAAAATAACGTACATGGAATAATTAAGATAAGCTTGCTCGGTAAAGTCTTTAATCGAAAGTTGTTCTACTCCCGCATCAAAACCCGCATTGAACCCAAGATCTTTCTGTTGCTTCTTCTTTTTCGATCTTGTTTGTTTTTTCTTTTTTGCAGCCATTCAATCTATACCGTTTCTCTATTAACTTTTCTTTAATTTAAAATTTCAGCCTGGCATTAAACCTCTGCCATATCACCCTTAGATTCTAACCACGCGCGTCTATCTGCCGAACGTTTTTTGGCAAGTAACATATCTAACATTTGATGTGCATCATCAACCGAATCAATCGTTAGCTGCACTAATCGGCGCGTATCAGGCGACATTGTTGTTTCGCGCAACTGTAACGGGTTCATTTCACCTAAACCTTTAAAACGCGTCACACTCACTTTACCTTTTTTCTTTTCTGCTTCGATTCGGTCCAATATGCCCTGGCGCTCAGCATCGTCTAATGCATAAAACATATCCTTCCCCACATCGACTCGATACAATGGTGGCATGGCCACATACACATGCCCTTCGGCCACCAGACTGCCAAAGTGCCTTAAAAATAACGCGCATAATAAGGTTGCAATGTGTAAACCATCGGAATCAGCATCGGCAAGAATAATCACTTTATCATAGCGTAAGCCTTTCAAATTATCCGTTCCAGGATCAACGCCAATGGCAACGGAAATATCGTGCACCTCTTGCGAAGCCAACACCTGAGTTGATTCCACTTCCCAGGTATTTAAGATTTTACCACGCAACGGCATAATCGCCTGAAACTCGCGGTCACGGCCTTGCTTTGCTGAGCCTCCCGCTGAATCCCCTTCCACTAAAAACAATTCACTACGATCAGAATCCTGGCCACTGCAATCCGCTAACTTGCCGGGTAAAGCCGGCCCTTGAGTCACCTTTTTACGAACAACCTTTTTACCGGCCTTAACGCGACTTTGCGCATTAGCAATAGCAAGCTCGGCAATTTTCTCGCCCATTTCAATATGCTTACTTAACCAGACAGCAAAGGCATCTTTTACGACACCGGATACAAAAGCAGCACATTCACGAGAAGATAATCTTTCTTTTGTTTGACCGCTGAACTGTGGGTCGGCTAATTTAACCGATAAAATAAAATTAACTTTGTCCCAGACATCATCAGGACTAAGCTTTAAACCACGCGGTAATAAATTCCTTAACTCACAAAATTCACGAACGGCATCACTTAAACCTGTGCGTAAGCCATTAACATGCGTGCCACCTTGAGCGGTTGGTACGAGGTTAACATAACTTTCATTAATTAAAACGCCTGACTCAGGCAACCAGACAACCGCCCAATCCACCATTTCGTCATTACCTTCCAGGCTCCCCATAAAAGGTTCATCCGGTAAGGTAGCGGCACCGTCTATCTCATCGATTAAATAATCCTGTAAGCCATCCTCATAAAACCAGGTTTCTTCTTCATTGGTTTTTTCTTCATAAAAAGTAACGGTTAATCCAGGACACAGTACTGCCTTGGCACGTAATACATGACGTAATCGTGGTACTGAAAAATTAATCGAATCAAAAAATTGACCATCGGGCCAGAAACGCAGGCTGGTTCCAGTTTCTTTTTTCGCAACTTTACCAACCACCTTTAAGCTGGTTTTTTTATCACCATTGGCAAAACCCATTTTATGTTCTTTACCATCACGGCGAATAACCACTTGCAGTTTTTTCGACAAGGCATTCACAACCGACACACCCACACCATGCAACCCGCCCGAAAATTGATAATTATCGTTTGAGAATTTACCGCCTGAATGAAGTCGGGTAAGAATAACCTCCACACCGGGTACTTTTTCTTCGGGGTGTTTGTCAACCGGCATACCGCGTCCGTCATCGGTTACTTCCAGCGAACCGTCTTTATACAGCATGACATAAATGGATTTAGCATACCCTGACATCGCTTCATCGACACTGTTATCGATGACTTCCTGTGCTAAATGGTTGGGGCGTTCTGTTTGGGTGTACATCCCCGGACGTTTACGCACGGGCTCTAAACCGGTTAATACTTCAATATCACCGGCATTGTATGATTTTGTTGCCATAGGGTTTCTTATACGCTGCTATTAAAACGACTAAATCTTATTATATTTTGATCTAGGTTAATAGCCATAAGCATGGGAATTAGCAAATATATTCCTGAAAAGCCAGTAACCAGACAAACAACAGGCCAGCAAAAGCTGGCCTGAAGGGTAAATTCTACGCTAATTAAACTTTAAATTTCCCGATAATAGATTGTAACTGATACGCTAAACTCGATAACTCTTCACTTGAAGACGAAACCTGCTGGGAGCCTGCCTCGGTTTCATGCGCAACCGCCGAGAGTGTTGTAATATTCGCATTAATCTCTTCGGTTACCATCCCTTGCTGGCGTACTGCCTCAGCAATTTGTATATTCATATTAGAAACATCCGTAATGGATGCCGATATCTGGTTAAGCGAGCTATCCGCTTCGGCTGCTTTTTCAACGGTCATTGTTGCTTGTTTCTGGCTATTATCCATTCCTGAAACTGCATTTCGGGCGCCTTTTTGTAAACGCTCAATCATGGTCTGTATTTCCTGGGTTGATTCCTGAGTACGGTTTGCCAGGCTACGTACCTCGTCAGCCACCACCGCAAAACCTCGCCCTTGCTCACCGGCTCGCGCCGCCTCAATTGCCGCATTCAGTGCTAACAAGTTAGTTTGTTCAGCAATACCCTGTATCACTTCTACCACCGTACCAATTTGCTCTGTATCGGATTCCAGTTGTTTAATCGTTGATGATGCGCTTTCTACTTCTGTTGCTAAGGAATTAATCGCACTCATTGTTTGAGAAACAATATTGCGGCCTTCATCCGCTTGCTGGTCGGCTTGCTGCGTGCCGGTTGC
Organism: Gammaproteobacteria bacterium; assembly: GCA_024275115.1. GTDB lineage: Bacteria > Pseudomonadota > Gammaproteobacteria > UBA6429 > Thiohalophilaceae > SZUA-37. The sequence continues at coordinate 90,035 of JAJRZT010000082.1, read as the reverse complement.
CGCATTATCGGCATTATGCGCCACTTCCTGTGCAGTACTGGCCATTTCATTCATTGCCGTTGCCACCAGTTCAAGTTGCTCTTTCTCCTTGCTCACATTCTGGTTTGCGGTCGATGATGTTGCTGACAATTGTTCGGCAGCCGCGGCAAGCTGTGACGAAGCATCGGTTACACTGCGTATTGTTGTATGAATTAAATCAATAATTGCATTGAAGCCGATTGCTAAATCCGCCACTTCGTCTTTACCTTTAACCTCAAGGCGCTTGGTCAAATCGCCTTCGCCTGCTGCAATTTCATGCATTGCCTCAACCGTTTCATTTATGGGAATAACAATCATCCGGCTGACTAACCATGCCCCGACAATACCCATAACAATGCCGACAATAAGTAAAATCAGAACAATGCGGTTGGCCGCAATCAAACCACCAAGAATATCCTGACTCGCTGTTTCTACTTCCTGCCGCTGTTGTTTGACTAACGCACCAATATCTTTCTGTATCATACTGACAAGCGGGCTGATTTCGGTGCGCATTAAATAGGCATCAGTTCGCCATTTGTCACTGCTATGAACAACGATAAGCTCTTTCAGACCAGCCATATAAGCTGGCAATACGCCATTAATTTCTTCCAATGCGTTCTCTTGCTCAAAATTGAGCAATGAACCGAGATTTTTTTCAAATTTAACCACGGCATCCTGGAAACCCTGTGCATATAATTTAAGATTGGATATATCGCCCTCACCGCGCATTGCCATAAAGGCACGGTTGGCTATTAATAAATTCATCCAGGTTTGGCGTAGATTAGCCACTGCCAGTAATACCCGGCTCCGTTCAGCCGTACCATCCGGTTCTTCTGTGTCGATCATTTGGGTCAAACTACTGAGAATGGTTGTTGCTTGTGCTCCCATTTTATCTCTGGCAACAATAAAACCCGGCTGGTTTAAATTAAAGTCCTGAGCAAGCTCAACCATTTTATTTCGGTATGCAGCAAATTTTTCAACCCGTAAGGCGACACGCGAAACAATTTTTTGCACTTCAGGAACAGCGGTTACCTGCGGCATGGCTTTTAATCTGGAAAGCAACTCTTTAACTGATTTTAATGACGCATCGTAGGCTTTAAGATCGGACGCATTCGAGCTTAAAAGATAAAAGCCCAATGCAACACTGGCGCTGCTAATTGTTTCTTCCAGTTCAATCACTTTTAACATCAGTGGCTGGCTGTCATCCACCATATGTGATACTTCTGTTTTAATATTTGAAAAATTCACCACTGCCGTACCAGAAACAATACCCAGAATAATCAGCATAAAAACGGTGGCCGCCCACAATTTGTGGCTAATTCGGAAATATGACAAGGTATTTGACGCAAAATTTGAAAGTAGACTACTCATTATACTGACCCATTTTATTAGATTCGGAATAAAAAACTATTATTGACTTCTATATAGCGGCAGCACAGAGAATTTCTTTAAAAAAACCTACTAAATTTAAGGTATTTAGTGGGTTTTCTGGGAAGGCTACTTGCAAGTGTCTGTTTCTATTAAGCAAAGCTATTCTGGTAAAGCAATACCTAAACGCTGAGCAACCTGCTCATAGGCTTCGACAACGCCACCTAAGCCTTGCCGGAAGCGGTCTTTATCCAGCTTTTCACGGCTTTTAGCGTCCCATAAACGGCAGCCATCCGGGCTGAATTCATCCCCTAAAACAAGCTTGCCATTATAACGGCCATATTCCAGCTTATAGTCCACCAGTAACATGCCAGCATCAGCAAAGAGTTTTTTAAGCACATCATTTACCTGATAAGTAAGCGTTTTCATTTGCTTAATTTCAGCTTGTGTTGCCCAGTTAAAAGCGATGATATGAGAGTCATTGATCATCGGATCATGCAGCGCATCATTTTTAAGGAAAAATTCAAAAGTAGGGGGAAGCAAGTCAATACCCTCTTCCACACCTAAACGCTTAACCAGACTCCCTGCTGCAATATTACGCACAACACATTCAATCGGCAACATGTCCAGATTTTTTACCACACATTCTTCATCTGAAATCAGCTCTTCAAAATGCGTAGCAATACCCGCTTTTTCAAGCTGTTGCATAATAAAGGCATTAAAATAATTATTCACCATGCCTTTACGGGCAAGCTGCTCGATTTTTTCACCGTCAAAAGCCGATGTATCATTACGAAAATGTAATATCAGCTTATCATCTTCATTGGTTGCATAAACCGTTTTGGCTTTACCAGTAAAACGCTGTTGTTTTTTTATGACTGAAGTCATCAGTTCCACTCTCTAAATTTAGGGAAATTATATTTTATGCCACGCCAGACCATGTTGCTGGTCGGCGATATTAATCCAGCTGTGTTCACAATCAAGTACCGCGCTTAAGGCCTCTCGGGCTAATTTAATCTGGTTATTTTTTTCACTTATATGCATTGCGGCAATGTATTTTAAATTACTGGTGTCTATTTGCGCCAGAATTTCGGCTGCCTGCAAGTTACTTAAATGCCCCTGGTCACCCGCTACACGTTTTTTTAATGAAACAGGGTATTCACCTTGCGCGAGCATTTCACTGTCATGGTTGCATTCCAGTAACAGCGCATCACACAAAGATAAACGTTCAACAATATGTGGCGTACCCCGTCCCACATCCGTTAGCAAACCTAATTTATGTTTACCATTACTAAATACATATTGGCAGGGCTCTCTTGCATCATGCGGTACAGGATAAGCCTGAACCACAACTTCACCAATTTTGAATTCTTCTTCGGCGTTAATAAAATACTGGCGACTCACCTCACCCAACGCTTCTGCCTGTGCAGTTCCACGTGTCGACCAGATCGGAATGCCAAATTTTCGAGACATTGCACCCGCACCACGAATATGATCCGTGTGTTCATGGGTTAATAAAATAGCCGCCAATTGTTCAGCTTGCTTACCACAGCCTTCTAAACGTGCAATTGTCTCACGCATGGAAAAACCACAATCGACCATAATACAGGTATTACCAATCGATATTAATGTTGCATTGCCTTTGCTGCCACTTCCTAATGAAGCAAATTCGAGTGCCGCAGGGGGGTTGTTTTCATTCCGCAACGATGGCTCTCTTTAATATTGTTAATTATAAATGTGCTTTTAATTTTTCAAGAACAAACAGCCCTGTTTTGCTTTTATCCTGCTCACCCTCATTATTAAGAATAGTGATGCGAGATTTATTATCTAAATCATCTACTTTTAACTGAAATGGTGCAATTTTTAACTGCCCACTTTTAGAGGAAAAAAGAGAGTCAAACCAGCCTGGCTCATGGTTATCACCATGAACAAAAGCTTCCGTTGTTTTAATGTAATAAAGACCTTTACTGCGATCCCGGTCTTCGACAACAAGCCCCATTCGATCCAGCGCAATACTAATACGGCGCCAGGTGCGTGGAAATATTTCATTCACTTCCAGTGTATAGCTATTGTCGTCATCCCCTTTAACCAGTTTGGCACGCTCGGGGCTCTTCTCTTTAGAAACCATCTGCCTGGCCTGTGTTTTTTCAACACCACGATAAACTAAAAAACGCTGCAACATTTCAGCTTCTAGCTCAGGGTCTGAGCCTCGTGGCAACCACTTAATCACAAGCTCTGTTTCAGCGAAGCTATCACCCGAGGACTGTTCTTCCAGCCCCTGATGAGTAATAAACAATAAGGTCACATTGTCTTTATCCGTGCGTTCCAGACGAATACGGTATTTATCCATTATTCCGGTTGAAAAAAACTTACCTATCATAGAAGCAATCCAGCCCGTTGGAACGTCTGAGCGGTTCTCAAGCCAGTCCGTTTCTAACACGCCATTTACCGGGCTCTCTGTCACAAAACTAAAACCCAGATTCATAAAAAATGTACGAACCTGTTGCCATACCACATCAGGCTCTGAGTTAATTTCCAGCCAGAGCAAGTCACCATCACGCACAAAGCGTGTACCGGAGCTGGTCCTGGGTAAAACACGGTTTGAAGATAAACCCGGGTTGGTATTTGAATACTCTGAAAAACTGGCTTCAGAATTTGCGACACCCGGAATAACCAATGCATTGCTTACACTAGGCGAGGCAAGGTCGGGGGGAACTTCAAGAGAATAGTCAGATGTTGTTTTAGCATCATAAATGCCCTTATAACCTTCATCTTCCTTTGGCGTTGACGAGCACCCTGATATTGCTACAAGGAACAAGCCCAGTAAAAAAATTTGATAACTCTTAGTAAATACAGACATTTTAAACCTACATAAAATAATAATTCTAATTTAAACCAGCAGCATGCATTGCTTTGCGTACAACTTCATGATATTGATCAGACAATACGGTCATTGGTAAACGTTGCCCTGTTTTGATTAAATCCATTTCAGTTAAAGCCCACTTTACAGGGATAGGATTCGCTTCAATGAATAAAGTTTCGTGCAATCCCAACAGTGGTTTATTTAATTTCGTGGCCAGTGCTTCATCACCGGCCAGTGCTGCCGCACACATCGCATGCATTGCCCCTGGTGCAACATTCGCGGTTACCGAAATGTCACCTTTTGCACCTTTTAAAATACAGTCCATTGCCGTCGCATCATCACCACTGTACAACACAAAGTCACCGTATAAGCTGGTATCGGAACAACGTTCGATAATATCAACGGCACGTGCAATATCACCGGTGGCTTCTTTAATACCGACAATGTTTTTTGTTTCAGCCAGCCGTTGTACTGTTTCAGGCAACATATCAACGGCGGTACGCCCCGGCACATTGTATAAAATCTGTGGTATATCAACCGCTTCAGCAATTGCTTTGAAATGCAGATACAGACCTTCCTGCGTTGGCTTATTGTAGTACGGTGTTACCAGTAAACAGGCATCGGCTCCGGCATCGGCCGCACAGCGTGTTAAATGGATGGCTTCGGTTGTGGAGTTCGCACCGGTTCCGGCAATAATGGGAATGCGCCCGGCGGCATACTCAACAACTTTCTTCACGACCTGACAATGCTCTTTTTCGTCCAACGTGGCAGATTCACCCGTCGTACCCATCGCAACAATCGCATCGGTGCCATTTTTGATGTGAAACTCGATTAAATCTGCCAGACATGCATCGTCCACCCGACCGTCCGCAAACATCGGCGTAACCAAGGCCACAATACTCCCTTGAATTACATTTGAAGACATATTTTACTCCACATTAAAGCCAAAAATTCGAATCGCACATAGTACTTGTGAGCGCCCGCAAACTCAAGTAAAACTGCAGATTCAAACACGATGATGTTCAAGTAAATATACTGCAAACCATTGTTTATAATCAATTAATATCCAACAAGGCGCACTAAATAGAATCTACTAATAATCGACATAATGACCGAATCCTGACTAAAACAGTCAACAAAGCAATAAAGCCAGCTATTGGCAAATTGAAGCCAAATCACGCTGTGGTTTAATAGCCAAAACCACACAAAGCAAAGTTAACAATGCCAATAAATATTTAAAGCAGGATATTGTTGACAAACACAGGTAAAACACTTCAACATTAGCCTATGGTTTTAGAAACAACCCACACAGACGCGAACAATAAAAATTTACTTGTTATTACCGCACTCGGCGAAGATCGACCCGGTCTGGTTGCCAGTTTAACCGAAGCTATCACTCAGCAACAATGCAGTATTTGCGAGTCCCGCATGAGTCTGCTCGGTGGTGAGTTTGCACTTATCATGCTTATCGAGGGGCAATGGAATAACATTGCTAAACTTGAACAAACACTTCCAGGGTTACAGGACAAATTAAAACTAACCTTGCTGGTTAAACACACCGAACAACGCACCAACCAGCAAGCCGCTATTCCTTACAGTGTTGAAGTACTTGCGCTTGATAGCCCCGGTATTGTACATAAGGTAACAGACTTTTTTTATAACCGGAAAATTAATATTCACGATCTACAAACCGACAGTTTTAATGCCGCGCACACCGGTACTAAAATGTTTGCGCTTACCATTACTATTGAAATCCCCACAACCATGCATATACCCAGTTTACGTGAAGAATTTTTAGAGTTTAGCGATGAACTCAATCTCGACTCCATTATTGAACCGCTAAAAATACATTAAGACAGAACCTAAAAGACCATGCCAACTGTTGAATTAAACAAAGCCGTTCCAAAATTTACTCTTGCAGCAACTGGGGATAAAAATATTTCGCTTGCTTCACTTAAAGGCAACAATGTTATTATTTATTTTTACCCTAAAGACAGCACCCCCGGCTGCACTCAGGAAGGCATCGACTTTCAGGTAAGCTTAAGCAAATTCAAACGCCAGCAAACGGTTATTTTAGGTGTGTCACGCGACAGTATAAAGTCGCATGAAAAATTCAGAACCAAACAGGGGTATAAGTTTGACTTGCTGGTCGATACGGATGAAGTCCTTTGCAAACTATTCGATGTCATCAAAATGAAAAATATGTACGGTAAAAAAGTACGTGGCATTGAACGCAGTACTTTTTTAATTGATAAAAAAGGCAAGTTACGACAGGAATGGCGAAAAGTAAAAGTCGCAGGCCATGTGGATGAAGTGCTTGAAGCTGTAAAATCATTAAACAAACAAAATAAAGAGACATAATAATCGAAGTGGAACCAGCAAAACGTCTTTTCGCGCTTGATTCAAACGTGCTTATGCATGACCCAACCGCACTGTTCCGGTTTCAGGAACACGATATTTTTATTCCGATGATGGTACTGGAAGAACTGGACGCGAATAAAAAAGGCAACTCCGAAGTTGCTCGCAATGCAAGACAGGCCAGCCGTTTTCTTGATGACCTTATACTAAAACACGGTGCACATAATATCAGCAAGGGTTTACCTCTTGACTTAAACCCATCAAAAGACAGTGACATTGTTTACGGCAAGTTATTTATTCAAACACAGGCCTTTGATTCAGAACTACCCGATTATCTACCAAGCCATTTACCCGACAACACGATTTTAAATACGGTTGTCGCTTTATCTAAAACCTTACCCGAAACAACCCTCACGTTAGTATCTAAAGATATTAATATGCGCATCAAGGCTTCCGTATTAGGTATTCATTCTGAAGAATATTTCAATGACAAAGTGCTTGAAGACGCTGATCTTTTATACACTGGCCTGCATGAACTGGATGATACGTTCTGGGAAAATCATTCCAGCAAAATGGATTCATGGGTTGAAGAAGGCCATACTTTTTATAAAATAACAGGCCCAGATGTAAAAGACTGGACGGTGAATAGTTTTATATATAACAATAATAATCATAAAAAAGACAGCTACCGGGTGCATGCCATCGATGAAGACAGCGCCATCATTGAAACAACTCAGGACTACACTAAACCCAATAATGCAGTATGGGGTATTAACGCTCGAAATCAGGGGCAAAACTTTGCACTGAATTTATTAATGAACCCGGACATTGATTTTGTTTCGCTGATGGGCATCGCCGGTACCGGCAAAACATTACTCACACTGGCCGCCGGTTTACAGCAAACCATTGAAAAAGAAATTTATAGTGAGATTATTATGACTCGGGTTACCGTACCCGTCGCTGAAGATATTGGTTTTTTACCCGGCACCGAAGAAGAAAAAATGACGCCCTGGATGGGGGCATTAATGGATAACCTTGAAGTATTAACAAAAACAGATGGCGAAAGCGGTTCATGGGGGCGCGCTGCAACCAATGATGTTATCAGTAAGCACATCAAGATCCGTTCGGTTAACTTTATGCGTGGCCGAACCTTCCTTAACCGCTTTATTATTATTGATGAAGCGCAGAATTTAACGCCCAAGCAGTTAAAAACGCTTATTACCCGTGCAGGGCCCAATACAAAAGTGGTTTGCCTGGGAAATATTTCCCAGATTGACACACCTTACTTAACTGAAACTACCTCAGGGCTAACTTTTGTAGTGGATCGTTTTAAAAACTGGGAACACAGTGGGCATATTACCTTAATGCGCGGCGAGCGCTCAAGACTGGCGGATTATTCTTCGGAAGTTTTGTGAAATATTAAGGTCAAAAGATATTGACCACAACGGAGAGCCTGCCCCACGAAGTGTTTTGGGTACACGAAGAACACGACGAAAAAATGAAATCAATTATATATCGTCAACGGTTTTGTGCCCGCCGCAAGCGGGCGGGGAATTTAGATTAATATTATCTTTACGTCGTATCCATTGTGGTTAAAAAATTCTTAAACTTAAATCAGGCAGTCTGCTGTTCTTCCTGACTGATCCTAGGCCAGGCAATCAATAGCGCATTCACTAGCGTGCCGAGTGGAATCGCAAAGAACACTCCCCAGAAACCCCACAGCCCGCCAAAAATAATAATACTTAAAATAATAGCAACCGGGTGCAGGTTGACCACTTCTGAAAACAGCAAGGGTACTAAAACATTGCCATCAAGTGCCTGTACTACAAAATAAGCAATAATAAGATACCAGAAGTCACTTGTAATACCCCATTGAAAATAGGCAACCGCCGCAACCGGAATACTCACCACCGTTGCTCCGATGTAAGGAATAAGAACCGACAAGCCCACCACAGCACTCAATAGCAAAGCATACTTTAAACCAAAAATGGTAAAGACAATATAAGTTACAATACCGACAATAAATATTTCCCAGACTTTACCACGAATATAGTTACCAATTTGCTGATCAACCTCGCTCCAGACTCCAGACATTAAATCACGTTGTTGCGGTAAAAACGAAGAGCACCATTTCAACAAAACATCCTTATCTTTCAGGAAAAAGAAAACCAGTAATGGCACTAAAATGGCATAGACCATCAGTGTTAAGAGCCCGGGGATGGAAGACAAAGTTCCGGCAACAACGGTTTGTCCAAAACCGGCTATTTCCTTATTCACAACCGTGGTGATTTCCAGTATTTGAGTGTCATTAATAAATGAAACATGCTGAGGTAATTGCAGCAGGGCCTGTTGTGCAAAACCGATATAATTAGGCACTTCCTTAACAAATTCAGTTAGCTGTGATGAAACCAGAGGAACCAGAGCACCGAAAAAGAAAAACAAAAAGGCAATAAACAGTGAAAACACCAGGATAACCGCGTAAAGCCGGTTTGCATGATATTTTTGCACAAACCGAACCAACCCTTCCAGTAAATAAGCAATCACCAGTGCCGCAAGTGCAGGCATTAACATATCACTCATCGTGATAATAATGGTAAAGCCAATAACAAGTAAAAGGGCTAATACAACGGCTTGAGGGTCGGATAAGTATCGATGGAACCACTCACCTAATGTTTTAAGCATGGCTGTCGCCCCTGTTATCATCTGTATCTAATTTAGTTGCAGCCAACAGCTCGTCATAATATTTTTCAAACAACGTTTCAAGTTCATCAATCACTTCGATTGCTTCGCGTCCCTGTAAAATATGCTGTGACATCAGAGCCGATGCTTCTGTCAGTATAGTATCGTTATCCAGCATAAAATATGTTTCGGATAAACGCCGCATGGCCAATACAACCGACTCACTACTCGGGCGCGCAATGTCTTTAGGTTGAGGAATTTCACTCGACGTAACAGGATGTTGTGAACTTAAGAAGTCACAAAAATGAGTCACCGAGCGTTGTGCATCTTCAGGCAGGGCTCTAAATTGTTTGAGAAGTTTCGTTTCACTCTTTTTCAAGAGCGTATCCTTTAGTATTATGGGTGATTAGTGCAATAATTACGTGCAAAGTTCAGCAGTTCATCCATTGCACGAACCCTGAATTTTTGTTTTTGGTGCACAAACGAAAACGGGCGGGTTAAAGGCGGGTCAAGTTTAATGGCAACGAGGCTGCCCAGCTTAAGTTCTTTTACGATGGTGGCACTGGATAAAACAGAAACCCCCATACCTGCTTCTACCGCGCCTTTTATCGCTTCTAAACTACCTAATTCCATTGAAACGCTCAAATCTGTATTACTGATCCCGGCTGCATGCATGCTTTCTATCAAAACTTCACGCGTACCTGAACCTTCTTCCCTGCAAATAAAAGGGTACTTGGTAATTTCAGCTAAAGAAACAACATCATTATTGGCAAGCGGATGATTAAGTGGAACAATCAGCACTAACTCATCCTCTCGGCATTTTTCAACCACCAGGTTCTTGTTGCTCACTGGCGCCTCGACCACACCGAGGTCAATCATATTGTTTTCAACCTGAGAAACAATACCATCGGTATTAGCCACTTTTAAACGAATAACCACATCGGGGAATTTTTCTTTAAAATCACCTAATAAAACAGGCAACATATATTCGGCAATCGTGGTGCTGGCACCCAAAATTAAAATACCACTGATATCACCGGTTAATTCACGAACAGAATTATCCATTTCGGCATACAACTGGAATATTTTTCCGGCAGATTCAAAAACACGGTGACCCGCTTCGGTTAAACTAATCCGGTTATGAGTCCGGTCAAACAACCGGGTGTTGAACTGCTCTTCTAACTGGCGAACCTGGAATGTGACCGCCGGTTGGGTCATATGAAGTTCATCTGCTGCCTTGGTAAAACTGAGTAAGCGAGCAACCGTGTGAAAGACCTGTAAACGTCGATCAGCCATGATATTTGAGCCCCATATTAATTATTGATTGTATCTATAACGACATTGAGAGAATTTAAGACAAGTATATTAGCAAGGATTAACACAAACAGGAAGCACCCACTATTAAACAGGTACAAGAATAACACAACTATTAATATTAACTATTTGTTCCTAAAGGTTATTATTGTTTTATTGCTTCTTCGAACTGGTTAATCATAGTGTGGATATTATTGGCAAGCTCAGATAAATCTTGCGTCGTTGCTAACATTTCAGTCGCGGTTGTATCCGTTGATTGTGAAACCATACTAATATTCTCAATATTCTCGGCAATCGTCCCACTCACTACACTTTGCTCTTCAGCCGCACTGGCAATTTGAATATTCAGGCTACTCATTGTTTCAACAGCCTTTTTCATCTCCTGAATGGCATCGGATGAAGTCATCACATTTTCCATCCCTTCATTAGAACGTTGTCGCACATCGGCCATTTTATCCACGGCACTTTGGGTTCCCTGCTGAATTTTCTCGATCATCGTCTGGATTTCTTTCGTTGACTTCTGAGTCCGGCTCGCCAGCGTGCGCACTTCATCGGCTACCACCGCAAAGCCACGCCCCTGTTCACCAGCCCGCGCCGCTTCAATAGCCGCATTTAATGCCAGTAAATTGGTTTGCTCGGCAACGCCTTTAATCACATCGAGTACCGAACCAATTTCAACACTATTATCGGCCAATTCCTGTATAGATTGCTCTGTTTCTTTAATATCGGCCGACAATGATTCGATTACCTGTACTGTAGCAGAGATTTTTGCGACACCAATACCGGCTTGCTCATTTGCACTATTAGCTACCTCCGATGCACTTTGGGTATTACGAGCAACTTCCTGCACCGTCGCTGTCATTTCATTCATTGCCGTTGCAACTTGTTCAATTTCAGATAACTGTCTCTGAATACCCTTACGTGTATCCCCTACTAAATCTGCCGTGTCCGCCGCATGGTTTGTCAGCTTTCCACTCACTTCATCCAGACGTTTAAGGTTGGTACGGTTCATGGCAGCAAGCATTTTTTTCGATAGTTCTATCTGCCCTGCTTCATCATGCCGCCCTGTATAAATATATTGAGCCAATGGGTTATGAATATCGGCCCGAGCCTGTGCAGCTAATATTGCTATCGGCTTTAATAACATTTTTGCAAGGAAGTAACCCAATACACTAACCGATATCCAGACAACTGCTGCTGCCAACATTGATATCTGAGCACTAAAAAATAAACTGGCCAGTGCAATAAGTTGCAAACTACTAAATAACCCGGTTAGCTTAACTGCATAATCCGGTTTAAATTTTGGTAATTTTAATTTATTAGCCCAAATGGCCTGATAAAGTTTTTTGGCTCGATTAATGGCCTCCTTATCAGCTTTAACCCGCGTAGAGTTATAACCCAATATTTTTCCATTTTCCAATAAGGGAGTAACAAAAGCATCAACCCAATAAAAACTACCGTCTTTGCAACGGTTTTTAACAATCCCCATCCAGTGTTTGTCCTGTTTCATTGTATTCCACAAATCTGCAAAAGCAGCCGGTGGCATGTCGGGGTGGCGTACTACATTATGGTTTTTACCAAAAAGTTCTTCATCACTGAATCCACTAATGGTCTTAAATGTTTCATTGGTACGCGTAATAGCACCTTTTAAATCCGTAGCAGATATAATAACTTCATTATCAGCTAATTCATGTTCAGTATCATTAACAGGGAGATTGTTCTTCATAGCAGACAGCTCCTAAATAATTTTGCATTCCTGGTTTTATTATTTCTTCTTTGATAGCTTTAGATTATTTCTATTTATATCGGTAGAAATATGAAAAACTTAAGTTCACACGACCAACCTCTATAAATACCAGTAAAATCAATAATTTGAAATACAATACATTTTCAATATACAAAATGTTAGTATCCGCATTGTAATTTAACGACAAAAAAGGCATAAAAATAATGGCGCAATATATTTACACCATGAGTCAAGTGGGCAAAATTGTTCCGCCAAAGCGAAGAATCCTCGAAGATATCTCCTTATCCTTTTTTCCTGGCGCCAAAATTGGTGTTCTGGGTTTAAATGGTTCTGGTAAATCCACATTACTTCGCATTATGGCGGGCATTGATAAAGACTACGAAGGTGAAGCGCGTCCGCAAACCGGTATCAATGTTGGGTACCTGCCTCAGGAACCCCAGCTCAACCCCGACAAAGACGTGCGTGGCAATGTTGAAGAGGGCGTTCAGGAAATTATCAACCAGCTCAACACATTTAATGACATTAGTATGAAGTTTTCTGAACCGATGTCGGATGATGAAATGAATGATTTACTGGCGGAACAGGGCAAACTACAGGATGCGATTGATGCTGCCGGTGCATGGGAACTCGACCGAAAGTTAGATATTGCTGCCGATGCGTTACGCCTTCCCCCGTGGGATGCGGATGTAACAACCCTGTCAGGCGGTGAGCGCCGCCGCGTTGCCTTGTGCCGTTTATTGCTGTCTAACCCCGATATGTTGTTACTGGATGAACCCACCAACCATCTCGATGCCGAATCAGTTGCCTGGCTGGAACGCTTTTTACACGACTACACGGGCACCGTGGTGGCCGTAACCCATGACCGTTATTTCCTGGATAATGTGGCCGGCTGGATTTTAGAACTGGATCGCGGCCACGGTATTCCATGGGAAGGCAATTATTCATCCTGGCTGGAACAAAAAGAAAAACGTCTGGAAACCGAGAAAAAACAGGAATCGGCTCGATGTAAAGCCATGAAGGCGGAACTGGAATGGGTTAAAACAGCACCCAAAGGCCGCCATGCAAAAAGCAAATCACGGTTGGCGCGCTTTGAAGAATTGTCATCAAAAGAATACCAGCAGCGCAGCGAAACCCATGACCTGTATATTCCACCCGGCCCGCGCTTAGGTGACTTAGTGGTTGAAGCTGAATCTATTTCAAAAGCGTTTGGCGACAAACTGCTATTTGACGACCTCAGTTTTAATTTACCACGCGGCGGTATCGTCGGCATTATCGGCGCCAACGGTGCTGGTAAAACAACGCTGTTTAAAATGTTTGCAGGCGAAGAGCAACCGGACAGCGGCAGTTTGCACATTGGCGAAACCGTTAAAATTGCTTACGTGGATCAATCGCGTGACACACTCGCGGGTGATAAAACCGTCTGGGAAGAAATTTCTGACGGCGCGGATAACATTACCATTGGCACTTACGTTGTTCCTTCTCGCACCTATGTTGGCCGGTTTAACTTTAAAGGCAGCGACCAGCAAAAGCGTGTGGGTGATTTATCCGGTGGTGAACGCAACCGAGTGCATCTCGCCAAGCTATTACGCAGTGGCGGTAACCTGTTACTGCTCGATGAGCCCACCAATGATTTAGATGTGGAAACCTTACGCGCATTAGAGGAAGCGATTCTGGACTTTCCCGGCTCGGCGGTTGTTATATCACACGATCGCTGGTTTTTAGATCGCATAGCGACCCACATCCTGGCCTATGAAGGTGACAGTAAAGTGGTCTGGTTTGAAGGTAACTATGCAGATTATGAAGCCGACCGAAAACGCCGACTCGGTGATGATTACAAACAACCCCACCGTATTAAATACAAAAAAATTAATGCCTAAAAATGGCTTGCCCGATTAAAACCCCTTTTTAATGGTAACGCCAGCTAGCCGGTAAATAATTATTTTGTAAATGAGTTAGTTCATCACTTTCGATTTCATCGAATGGGCCAGTGCCATCATTCGGTTCGGCGGCAGGAAGAATATTTAGCATATACCAGACCTCCATATCAAATTCATCCACATCGCCATCGAAGTACTGAATTTCTATCGCATCAAGATCCCAGGCAACCACCTCAAAAATACGCTGTTCGTCATCCTGGTACCATTGGCCAATAGTTGGTTCAAATGGTGTTGTCATAACCCAATCCCCCTATTAATTTTTAATGAGATAACCTACGTAATTTAACCCTAGCATGCTTTTATTCCACTTGCAGTGTGAATATTAACAGCCAAAAAATTAACACTTCAGCTATAAATTTAATTCACTATGCTAAAGCTATAATATTACACGCAAAAAAAATGCCCCATAAAATGGAGCATTTCTTGCTTAACAAACTTATTTACTGTGCTGTAAGTGTTTCAGGCACGCCCACATCAGGGGGGGTTAATTTATTATTAGTATCTATATTTGAATTCAGTTGTTCTGTATCCGCAGCATTGTCAGTGCTCATCATTTCTGTCGGTTCAGCATAGGCAATCACCTCTTCTGAAATAACTTCACCAACACCATTAATAACTGAAACTTTCCAGTCGCCCGACCAGCCGGGGACAAAACTTTTTTTAGACCAAACACGCCAGCGTGGACCGCGCACATTAAATTTTACTTCCGAAATAATTTTACCTTTAAATTCCCAGCGGTGCTTTGCAGTTTGGCCTGACATATCTCGAAGTTCTGTGAAGTAAGTAATGTCATTCTTTTGTTGTGGTACTTGCTGTACTTTATCAACCGGCTCCCGGTTATCGACCAATGTTGTAAAAACAGAGCGGGCAACCGTACCGCGTGAAAAGCCGGCCATTTCTTCTGCTGCCTCTGCTGATTGCGCTGGTGATGTATTTTCAGTTGGGGTTTTCATTCCCATATCCGACGTCTTACCCATCGGGTTCTGATCATGCTGAGGCATCGTTTTATCTGCTCCAGTATTTTTGGTATCCATATTTTCAGCCATGCCAGTATGGCCACCTTCTGACATAGTGTTTCCTGCGGAACCTGCCATGCCCTCGGCAAAAACAGGCTGAGATATAAACACGAGTGCAAATAGCGCCAGTAAATTTTGTTTTAACGTGATTTTCATAATGCATCCTCTCGATATAAATAAGAACAAAGAGGATACGCTTAATAACCAACTTAGCTGTGACAGCTATCACACTGCGAATCAATTATATATCGTCAACGGTTTTGTGCCCGCCGCAAGCGGACGGGGAATTTAGATTAATTGCTTTAACCGGTATCTGGCTATCGATATGTTTGCATTTGGTTGATTGCATCTATCGGGCGCTAACAGTAGAATTAAGGCTTATGCCGTCTGACAAAAAAACACCCTTCAACCACGCACAAGGTTTTAAAACCGGTGTTTTACTGGTCAACCTGGGTACACCGGATGCCCCCACCACCTCGGCCGTGCGCCGTTATCTGAATGAATTTTTAAGTGACCCACGCGTCATTGATAAGCCCCGCTGGCTTTGGTGGTTGGTGTTACATGGCATTATCTTACGCCTTCGACCCCGCAAAGCCGCCCATGCCTATCAGCAAATATGGACAGAAAAAGGCTCCCCTTTACTGACCATAAGCCAGCAGCAAACAAAAAAACTACAGCAGCTTTTCGATTCAAAACAGAATAATATATCCGTTGCATTAGGCATGCGTTACGGTAAACCATCAATTAAGCAAGCCTTAGATTCACTTCGAAACGATAATGTCGACAAAATTGTTATTTTACCTTTATACCCGCAATATTCGGCAACCACCACCGCTTCTATTTTTGATGCCGTTGCAAAAGCGTTTAAAGGCTGGCGATTTTTACCCACGATTGAGTTTATTAATCACTACCATGACAAACCGCAATATATAAAAGCACTGGCCTGTTCAATACGAACAACATGGCAACAACAGCCACAACCGGAAAAATTATTACTCTCGTTTCATGGCCTGCCAAAGTCTTACCTTGCCGCAGGCGACCCTTACTTTTGCGAATGCCAGAAAACAGCGCGCTTACTGGCAAAAGAATTAGGGCTTAATGAGCAACAATGGGCCATCAGCTTTCAGTCACGCATGGGCGTTGAAGAATGGCTTACGCCTTACACCGATAAAACTTTATTACAATGGGCTGAACAGGGCATTAAAAATGTACACATTGTTTGCCCCGGTTTTTCAGCAGACTGTCTGGAAACACTTGAAGAAATTAATATGCAGAACAGGGAAATTTTTATCGATGCGGGTGGCGAGAACTATCACTATATTCCCGCACTGAATGACGCTGACGAACATATTGAAATGATGGCATCGCTGGTTGAGCCACAAATTAGTTTATGGCAACAACAGCAAGCTCCGACTGATTCAAAATTGACTCAAAAATTAGCAGCACAGCTCAGCGCTAAAAATAAACATTAACCACAACGAACACGAAGGAGAGCCTGCCCCGCAAAGCGTTTTGGGTACACAACGAAAAGATAATCATGTGGGGTGGTGATGATATTGAATCAAATGAATAATTACGAAAAAAAGAAAAATTAAAAGAAAAAACAGAAACTTACGTCATTTTATGCCTAAAATAGTTTTAGGTTCAGTTTGAAACAAAATAATCAAAAAAACGTTTTTTACCGGCAATTATTAGTATGTTTACTGGTAAAAAATGATCCCTTAATTGCCATTATAAACGGCTTTTAAGTGACTTAAAAGGTGCTTTAAAGTATGTTTTGAGGTTGTTTGGGGCTATAATATTGTTATCTGTAGTCACCTGGGCAGCTGGGAAATCGCCGGTCCAGTTGGGTAATCTCACCCTGGTAGTGAGCTACTCTTACGAGGAAAGTGGCGTACCTCCGAAGGTGATTACAGTTCCCCTTCAATCACATCGTAAATGGATTTATCTGCCAAATTTCGAGTTTCAACTAAACCACCTGATCGCACATTAACCACGACGAACACGAAGGAGAGCCTGCCCCGCAAAGCGTTTTGGGTACACAACGAAAAGATAATCATGTGGGGCTCTTTCCGTAATAACTTACCATTAATTATAGATAAAAGAAGGAGAGATAGTTCTTGAGTTTACTCTACAATGGTCATTTTTTCGTTGTGTCCTTCGTGTTCGTTGTGGTTAAAAAATTTCATAAAAAAAGCACTGACTTTTCAGCCAGCGCTTTTTTCAGACTATTTAAAAATCCGGTTTTAGCTAGTCGCACCCAGGTAATCTTTCATACCCGGATTATTCTGCATACCCACAATATGCGGCGTGTTGAACTTGCCAATTTTCGCCACTTTTTCATCACGCAAATATTCAGCAACCACATCCCAGATAGGGGCACCCGGTCCTTTAGAACCAACCGTTGCCCAACCTGAAACGCTGTATTTTTTATCTGCTTCAATAACAGAGCCATCATCTAAACGCATTTCGGTAATACGGTGACCAATGTCTTTATGCGGGTCAATGGTGTAATCCAGACCACCCAAACGCACCATATCGCCACCTTGCTGGTAGTATGGGTCTGTGTTGAAAATATTATCGGCAACGTCTTCCAGAATAAGTTTAAGCTCCGAACCCGCCATTGGGCGCACATATGTTTCAGGGTAAGTTAAGCACGTTTGATCCATCACGTTATCCATGGTGATCACCTGCCCTTCAGGAACGGTAGTCCCCCAACGGAAGCCTGGTGACAGGGAAATTTCAGCACCATTAACAATACGCAACGCATCACAAATAATCTGGTCGAAGGTACCGTTGAAATTACCACGTCGATACATGGTCGATTCTGCAACCGCTAATTCTTCAGTCAGCATAGGCAAATAAGGCTTACGCACATTGTCAATATAGGCTTGCATTTCTTTGTCCGCTTCAAGCATTTTAGAAAACACAGGTACTAAGCGGTAACGGAAATCCTGTAACTTGCCATTTTTAACGTCGAACTGCATTACACCAAGGAATTTACCGTTTGAACCGGCATTAGTCACCAGCGTTTTACCCGCTTTATTACTAACAACGGTTGGTTGTGGGATACCATCATGGGTATGACCGCCAAAGATGGCATCAATACCGGTAACTTGCGATGCCATTTTCAGGTCAACGTCCATGCCGTTGTGCGAAATGACAATCACTAAATCCGGTTTTTCTTTTTCACGTACCATATCAACCGTGTTTTGCATTTCTGATTCACGAATACCAAATGACCAATCAGGAATAAAACGCTGTGGATTCGCTATAGGTGTATATGGGAAGGCCTGGCCAATCACCGCAACGCGCACACCACCTAAATCTTTCATTGTATAAGGTTTAAATGCACGTTGAGTGTTTTCATTGTAATCTTCGAAGTCTTCAAATTTATAATCGAATGCTGCATCGTCTTTTACAAAAACATTTTGGCAAACAAAGTCACCGTTAAAGTCTTTTGTATTCTTAATCACTTCCGTATCTTGGTAAGTGAATTCCCAATGGCCGGTCATTACATCAACGCCCAGTAAGTTACAGGCACCCACCATATCGCTACCACGTGACTTATAGGCAGTATAAGAACCTTGCCACGTGTCACCACCGTCAATTAACAGTGAAGGGCCCATTTCTGCGCGTAATTTTTTAACTAAAGTACGTAAATGTGCAAAACCACCCACGGCACCGTATTTTTTTACTGCCTGATCATAACCTAAATAGGTAAACGCATGCGCTTCAAGTGTATTCGGTTTAATTCCGAAGTGGTTTAATAACTTATCGCCGACTAAATGCGGAGGTTGCCCAAGGCTCCCACCAATACCCAGGTTGACATTAGGCTCACGGAAATAAATAGGATTAAGTTGAGCATGACAATCTGTAAAATGCATTACAGTGGCATTACCAAACTTGGGAATATTATAAATATCTTCAGGGGACTTGCCCGCTGCAGTGCTGGCAGACTTGCCTTCTGAATCGGACTTGCTGCAACCTGGCACCATACCTGCTGCTGCGGCCATACCCATAACTTGAATAAATTCACGACGGTTAATCGACATTCGGTTCTCCTCTGCGGTGTCTTGCGTAGTTATAAATCTGCTAAATGAAGTGCTAATATTTTTAATATTTAACACCCAATATATTATTGTATTTTCGTAGGATTATAACTAGCGCGGCATGAAAAAGCCAAAGTTTAAACGCTTTGAAGCAGAAGAAAAATAACGCTATACACAATCCGAGTTATATAAGATCACACTAATATAGCATGCACTTATTCAGGGCTTTACTCCCTGGCGCAGCAACATTTTTAGTCCAAATCGGCCAGTCAAGCGCTGTCGAATATACAAAACCCGAAACACCATAAGACCGATAAAAATCAAACTATAAAGTACCGGCCACCAATAATCGGCTTTGACCAGCATAAAGTAATGAATTAGGACCAGCACCCCTATCACATAAACAGCCTGGTGCAATTTTTTCCAGCGGCGACCAAGCCGTTTTTTCATACCCCGGGTTGAAGTAATGGCCAACGGCAGGAGAATAAGCCAGGACAGCATGCCAATGGTTATAAAAGGATGTTTAATAATATCCACCCAGATTTCATTCCAGTCAAAAAACTGATCAAACCAGATATAAGTTAAAAGATGAAGCGAAGCATAGAAAAAAGTAAACAAGCCCAGCATACGGCGAAATTTTAATGGCCAGCTTTTAGTGAGTAATATTTTTAACGGTGTCAGGCTGAGCGTAATTAATAAAAACCGTAAGGTCCATTCCCCGCTCTGTCGGGTTAAAGTCTCGAATGGGTTCGCGCCCAGCTCATCAGTATAAAAGTTATATAGTAATAAGCTAACAGGAACAAGGCTCAGGATAAATACACTGACTTTATAAAAACGCATCATTGCTATTTTACCGTTTTAAAAATTTTCTGCTAAAAATATTTTTTTAAATCCATATTTTTATATAAATGTGCTACATCTTCAGCATAGCCATTAAACATTAAAGTTTTACGTTTAAAAAACTCACCTATGCGCCGTTCACGCCGCTGACTCCAGCGTGGGTGGTCAACATCAGGATTAACATTGGAATAAAAACCGTATTCGTGTGGCGCAGACCGTGTCCAGCTACTGACAGGCTGCTGCGCTGTAAAACGTATTTTAACTATCGACTTAATACTTTTAAAGCCATACTTCCATGGCACCACCAAACGTATCGGCGCACCATTTTGATTGGGTAACACTTCACCATAAAGACCCACTGCAAGAAAAGCAAGCGGGTGCATTGCTTCGTCCATACGCAAACCTTCAACATACGGCCAGGCCAGAACACCACGACGCTGCCCCTGCATTTCTTCCGGACGATACAAGGTTGTGAATTCAACAAATTTTGCCTGTGATGTCGGTTTTACTTTTTTAATCAACTCGGCAAGCGGGAAACCCAACCATGGAACAACCATCGACCAGCGTTCAACACAACGCAAGCGATAAATTCTTTCTTCGAGCGTTTGCTCAGTAATAATATCTTCCAGATGGTAACTTGCGGGGTTTTCAACATGACCCTCCACTTTTATTGACCAGGGTTCAGCATTTAACTTGTGCGCTGTCGCTGCTGGTGAAGACTTGCTGGCGCCAAATTCATAAAAATTATTATAAGTCGTGACATCTTTGTATTTGGTTAGCTCATCATCAAGACTGTATTGACTGTTTTTAACATGATTAAGTGTTTTTAAACCATACCCGGCAAAAACATCAGCGGCGCGTGTAGCAAGCAGACCTGATGCAGCCAGACCTAAACCAGTATTCACCGATGTTTTCAAAAAGTGTCTGCGTTGCTGATAAATTTCTTTAGGTGTGATTTCTGATGGCTTTATCTGTTCTGCTTTTTTAATTAACACCAGGGATGCTCCACTAAACAAAAATATTAAGACTCAAAGTAATTCCAACTAAACTTATATAGAGCAAGCTTAGTACAATAAACAAATAAAAAGTTCGTGATTTGTGTATTATTTTTAGACCTGTAATTAAAATCCATGTAAGATAACTGTTATTATATGTATTAAACATCACAAATTTATAACAGAACTGATTTCCATGCCTAATAAAGACTATGCCTGATAAAGACTATGCCTGATAAAATTATCAACTCACAGCTGAATCAAAAAAGTAAGGCCAAAAGTGAAACACGTCAGTTCGAAATTTTTAACGAAAAACACATTCAAGTAACAACCAGCAACCTGGTAGAAGAGAAATCTTTTAGTATTAATCTTGGCTTACTGGAACCCTGGCCAGTACGGCATCGTAAAATATCGATTGCATGGTTAGCTGCGGTACTTTATTTTTTTATTAGCACCATAATTTATATTTTTTATTTAACCACTCATATAGATAGTGGATTACTTAGCAAGTTAATGCCTTTGATTGTTATTTTTATATTAGCAACCATTGCTTCTCTTATTATGTTTTATTACCGTTCACCGAATGTAACAGAGTTTAGAAGCCGCTATGCTGGTTGCGTTCTGTTAACTTTTTTATACAACAAACCCACGCCCGAAATATTCGAAAATTTTATTGATGAAATGCGTGCAAGAATCCTCACCGCCAGCCAGAATATAAGAATGGATAAACGCCGCATGCTAGTGATTGAATTAAAAGAACTGGACAGATTAAAAAACGAAGGTATCCTGGATAAACAGCGTATTAAACAGGCGCATCAACGGGTACAGAATTTAAATTTTACACCCTAACCGTCAAAACAAACCTCAACATAAAATCGCCCCGATTCACTGTTAAATGGCATAAGAATTTTCTGGCCTTGTGCTTTATGTACGATTTCATGGTTTGTACCTGTCACAACCACCGGGGTTGCCATGCCAATGTCATAGCCTTTTTCTTCCAGTTGGGCTTTAGCACCACCAACTATCATATTGGTGAGCTCGCCAACAAGATCAGTTACCGTATCATCCACCTCGGTAACCGTATCGCCCAGCATTTTCTTTACGATTGCAAATACAACTTCCTTTGGAAAAGTAATGGCCATTGAGCCATTCACCGTTTCCGTTGTCATGCCAATGACACCAGAAACATCACCCTGCGAAACATTATCTTTTTTAATGCTCGGTTTTTCGGGTGAAACCTCTAACATTGCCATGGTCGATAAAACATTAACAACAGACGATAAAAATGGATTGATAATATCAGCTTTCATAGTGGCTCGATTAATGTGGTTACGTTCTAATAACCTGTATCGGCTACAAAGCGGGATGATTTAGGACTAAATTCACAGAATTGGCAGAATTCATCTTGAAAACGAGCAAAAAGTGGCTATATGTAACGAAAAACGGGGCTGCCCGAACACGGCGCAGCCCCGCTAACTAAAACGACCCGATTTTTAAGCCACCGATACCTTACTGGTTAATTTTGTAAAGGTTATTTCGCCATCCTTCACATTGATATTAACGTGATCACCGGCTAAAAACTCACCTGATAAAATGGCCTGTGCTAACGGGTTTTCCACTAACTGCTGAATCGCCCGTTTTAAAGGCCGCGCGCCATACACTGGGTCAAAACCGGCTTCGCCTAATTTATCCATTGCTGCATCCGTGGTTGTTAACACGATTTGTCTGTCAACCAGACGAGCAGCGAGTTCATCAACCTGAATTTTTGCAATCGCACGAATTTGTTCTTGCTGTAACGGTTTGAATACCACGGCATCATCCACCCGATTTATAAACTCAGGCCTGAAATGCTGGCTGACTTCCACCATCACTGCATCTTTTATTTCGTTGTAGTTCACTTCACCAGCACTGTCATTCAATAACAACTCCTGGATTTGTTGTGAACCTAAGTTCGATGTCATCACGATGACCGTATTACGAAAATCAACAGTACGCCCCTGACCATCGGTTAAACGTCCATCATCCAGCACTTGTAATAAAATATTAAACACATCAGGATGGGCTTTTTCAACTTCATCAAGCAGTATTACTGAGTAAGGCTTGCGTCTAACTGCTTCGGTTAAATAACCACCTTCTTCATAACCCACGTAACCCGGCGGTGCGCCCACTAAACGGGCAACGGAATGTTTTTCCATAAATTCAGACATATCAATGCGCACCATGGCATCATCTGAATCAAATAAAAATTCGGCCAGTGCTTTAGTGAGCTCGGTTTTACCTACACCGGTTGGCCCTAAAAACAGGAAGGAACCATTCGGGCGATCAGGATCCGACAAGCCTGCACGTGAACGACGGATGGCATCGGATACGGCTTTAACCGCTTCATCCTGGCCGATAACACGAGTATGCAGTTCATCTTCCATACGAAGTAACTTGTCGCGTTCACCTTCGAGCATTTTTGACACCGGAATACCCGTCCATTTAGAAACCACTTCGGCAATTTCTTCATCGGTTACCGCGTTGCGTAATAATTTTGTTTCCTGCATTTCAGCCTGAGCGGCCATATCGAGTTGTTGTTCAAGCTCGGGAATGCGCCCGTATTGCAATTCAGACATGCGTGCTAAATCACCGGCACGTTTTGCAGCATCGGAATCGAGCCGCGCACGTTCCAGTTGTTCTTTAATATGTTGCGAACCCTGCAAGGCGGCTTTTTCGGCTACCCAGATTTCATCGAACTCAGCATATTCTTTTTCCAGTACGCTAATGTCCTGTTCCAGTTTTTCTAAGCGGCTTTTTGACGCTTTGTCTTTTTCTTTTGACAAGGCTTCGCGTTCAATTTTAAGTTGAATCAGTTTTCTATCGAGCTTATCCATCGCTTCAGGTTTAGAATCAATTTCCATCCGAATACGACTGGCCGCTTCGTCAATTAAATCAATCGCTTTATCCGGTAACTGCCGGTCAGCAATATAACGATGTGACAAGGTGGCCGCAGAAATAATAGCGGGGTCAGTAATGTCTACACCATGATGCACTTCGTACTTTTCTTTTAGGCCACGTAAAATCGCAATGGTGTCTTCTACCGTTGGCTCATCCACCTGTACTTTTTGAAAACGTCGTTCAAGAGCCGCATCTTTTTCAATGTACTTGCGATACTCGTCCAGCGTTGTTGCACCGATACAATGCAGTTCACCGCGCGCTAAAGCCGGCTTTAACATATTGCCTGCATCCATTGCACCTTCGGCTTTACCCGCACCGACCATGGTATGAATTTCATCAATAAATAAAATCACCTGACCTTCCTGTTTTGCAAGATCAGTTAATACCGCTTTTAAGCGTTCTTCAAATTCACCGCGAAATTTCGCGCCGGCAATCAGCGCGCCCATATCGAGGGATAAAACACGTTTGCTTTTTAAACCTTCAGGTACTTCACCATTTATAATACGTTGCGCGAGCCCTTCAACGATGGCGGTTTTACCCACGCCTGGCTCACCAATTAACACGGGATTGTTTTTAGTCCGACGTTGCAGTACTTGAATTGAGCGACGAATTTCGTCGTCACGGCCAATAACCGGGTCAAGCTTACCCTGCTCGGCACGCTCGGTTAAATCAATGGTGTATTTTTCAAGTGCCTGACGTTGTTCTTCGGCATTGGGGTCATCCACCGTTTGCCCACCGCGCACTTGTTCAATGGTTTTCTCTAATGCTTGCTTCGATGCACCGGCTTTTTTTAACATTTCACCCATTGAGCTTTTGTCCCCCACTGCGGCTAAAGCAAATAGCTCACTGGCGATATACTGGTCTTTGCGTTGCTGTGCAATTTTGTCGGTCAGGTTTAATAAACGCGACAAATCACTCGACAAATGAACCTCACCGGTTGCTTCACCGATGGTGGGCAGATTATCCAGTGCTTCGCCTAACTGTGAGCGCAATAAATTTACATTTACACCACTTTGCATTAACAAATGGCGCACACTACCTCCGTCCTGATCCAGCAACGCGGTCATTAAATGAACCGGTTCAATATAGGCATGATCACGACCCACAGCCAGGCTTTGCGCATCGGCAATCGCAATCTGAAATTTGCTTGTTAGTTTATCCATTCTCATTTTAAAAAACCTCACGCACCCATAAAATCAATTATATATCGTCAACGGGGTATGCACCCCACTGACGACCAAAGGGGAGAGCTTCACTTCTCCCCTTTGGAAACCCCAACGGTTTTGTGCCCGCCGCAAGCGGACGGGGAATATAGATAAAACTGTTGTCTTATAATAAATAGGGGCAATGCCGAAAATTTCAAGTCCATTCAAAAATATAAAACAGAGAATAAAAAACGCTATCCTTAGCTTACAGCAGAGGAAATTTAACGCCAGGATAAGGGTGCATGACATCCAGAGGCATGCTTGTTCCAGGGTTAAGCACTAAACGTAAATGCTCCCGTCTAAAATCACGCGCATTCGGTAAGCCACAGGAATGTGCCAGCACATTCACTTCATGGTTCACCCAGTGTGCATATTGATGAACCCGTTCGGCTTTATCGGCAACCACCAAACCCCGTTGCCGGCGCTTGTTATGGGTTGTGATGCCGGTTGGGCAAGTATCTTCATGGCACTGCATCGACTGGATGCAACCTAAAGCGAACATAAAACCACGTGCGCTTACAATAAAATCGGCACCCATACAAAGCGCCCAGGCAACTTTGGCAGAATGTACCAGCTTGCCGGAGGCAATCACTTTTATCCGATCTTTTAAATCGTATTCAATCAAGGTATCAACCAGCATGGGCAATGATTCATTTAACGGCAAACCAACATGATCGGCCAGTAGTTGCGGAGCAGCACCTGTGCCACCATCGCCACCATCAACCGTGATAAAGTCCGGCGCAAAATCTCGGCCACGTCGGTGTATGGCTTCACATAAATCACGAACCGACTCTTCTGAACCAATCACGGCTTTATAACCCACTGGCCGCCCGGTTACTTCACGAATACGGTTAATCATATTAAGCAAATCATCCGGAGACTTTATTTCTTTGTGCCGATTAGGGCTGCTGGAGACTTTGCCAACAGGGATACCACGAATTCCTGAAATTTCTTTTGTAACTTTATTACCCGGCAAAACACCTCCACGGCCAGGCTTGGCACCTTGTGACATTTTTATTTCAAACGCTTTGACATGCTCACTTACTTCACGCAAGTGCGCATCGCTTAAATTGCCGTCACTGTCACGTACGCCATACTTGGCTGTGCCCACCTGAAAAATAACATCACAGTTGCCTTCCAGGTGATACGGCGATAATCCGCCTTCTCCAGTGTTCATCCAGATACCACATTTACCCGCCCCTTTCGACAAGGCGCGTACCGCCGCTGCAGATATAGCGCCATAGCTCATGCCGGATATATTAAATAAAGATTTGGCTTCAAACGGTTTATCGCATTGCTCGCCAATAACAAGGCTGGGGGTCGGAGTGTATTCTTCTTCTAATAAGGCATAGGCCGCAGAAACAAAAATAATGGAACCCGGTTCACGCAGGTCATTGGTAGAACCAAACCCCAGTAAGCCCCCTAAGCCTTTTGCCGTGCGGTACACCCATGCACGGGTTGCCCGATTAAAAGGCATTTCCTGGCGGTCATGCGAAAAGAAGTATTGGCGAAAATATTCGCCTAGTTTCTCAAACCGATAGCGCATTCGCCCGAGAACAGGGAAATTACGTAACACCGTGTGTTGGGTTTGGGTAATATCTTGCACATACATCACAGCAAGCCAAATAATAATGATTGTGATGAAGCTAAGAACCGCTATCCAGCCCCAATGTTCTAACCACTCCATATTCCACTCCTGTGACAATTTGTTGGTTTTTCAAACCTTTATGTCGGCCAGAATAGAAATTAGTTTAGTTTTTTAGGTAAACAGTTGCTATGAATAAAAAAATAGTATCGGCTAATGCAACTGAGAATGGGCAAAATAGATAGTAGTGACACCGGCTCCGATCAATAGCATTTGCTGAAGCCCGGCTGAAAGCTGGGTACGCTTGTGCAGCCCTGGAATCAAGTCAGCAACGGCTATATAAATAAAACTGGCCGCCGCAACCACCAGCACATACGGTAAATACGCTTCGAGGTTAGAAAGGCTGAAATAAGCTAATAGAGCACCCACCACCGTGGTTAAGCTGGCGAGCACATTAAACAGCAAGGCCTTAGCTCGGGAGAAACCACTGTTTAATAAAATAGCAAAATCACCCACTTCCTGCGGAATTTCGTGCGCAGCCACCGCAACACTGGTGACAATGCCTAAGTGAATATCGGTCATAAAAGCTGCAGCGATTAGCACACCATCGATAAAATTATGGATACCGTCGCCAATAAGGATGAGTGTACCCGCTGCTTTATCAGAGTGGTCGAGATGTTCCGGGTGTGCATCACAATGGTCATGATGACAATGGCGCCATATCACCAGCTTTTCCATAACAAAAAAAGCCAGCAAACCAAGTAGAATCGTCATCCCGAAATGGTGTACGTCAATTTTGTAGGTGCCTGAAAGGCTATGTGGAATTAACGCCAGAAAAGCCGCGCCTAATAAAGCACCAATCGCAAAACTGACCAAATGCGGGATAAGCTGAGTACGGGTTTTATTCGGTAACAGCAAAAAAGTAGAGGCCGCAATCACGCTGATGATGCCACCAAGAAGGCTGAAAATAATAATCCAGAGCAATAAACTCATACGCTATAAAAGTCCTGTCTTTATCTATTCATGTAATACATCCGTGTAGCCCGGATGCAGCAAAGCGAAATCCGGGAAATTGCGCACCCTTTCCCCGGATTGCATTTCATTTCATCCGGGCTACGTAAAAAACCACGCTGATCTTAACGGGGCTATCTTAACGGATTTTTCGTATGAATGCTTTATGCGCTAAATTTTTTTAGCTTTGGCTTTATGAATAGCGCGGTCTAATACATCCATTGCGGACTCATGAAAGACCTCAGATAGAGATGGGTGGGCAAACATGGTCATGGCCAGATCTTCACTGCTGCTGTTAAATTCCATTGCTACCACGGCCTGGCTGATTAATTCTGAGGCATGCGATCCAAACATATGCACGCCCAGAATACGATCAGTTTTGGCATCAGCCAGTGTTTTAATCAAACCCTGTGTCTGACCCATTGCGCGGGCTCGTCCGTTGCTGGCAAAAGAGAAGGTGCCTATTTTGTAGTCGATATTATCTGATTTAAGTTGCTGCTCTGTTTTACCGCACCAGGCAATTTCCGGTTCGGTATAAACAACAAATGGAATGGTTTCATAATTTACCCGCGCAAAATGCCCGGCAATTAAGTCTGCCACCATCGCACCTTCTTCTTCGCCCTTGTGTGCCAGCATCGGGCCACGTACGGCATCACCAATCGCGTAAACATGCGCTAGATTAGTTCGGCATTGCTCGTCCACTTTTATAAAACCGTACTCATCGCAAATTAATCTACTTGCGGGATCAAATACATTTTTTGTGTTCGGGCTGCGGCCAACGGCAACAAAAACCTTGTCGAATGTTTCCGAGTTTTCTTTATCGGCTTGTGTGTAGTTGATAATGACTTTGTTGTTTTTAATCTCCGTGCTTTTTATCTGACAGGCAAAAGAAAATGTCAGGCCTTGCTGGGTGAAAATTTTACAAGCCTGTTTTGCAATCGCTTGATCGACTGCCGGTAAAAAATCTTTGCTCGCTTCAAATAAAGTGACCTCGGCTCCCAAACGTCGCCAGACACTGCCAAGTTCCAGACCAATAATGCCCGCACCAATAATAGCGAGTCGTTTTGGCACTTTATCAAAAGACAATGCTGCCGTTGAATCGACAATTTTATCGTCTGTATAAGGAATATTATCAATGGCTCTAGGCACCGAGCCGGGCGCAAGAATAATATCAGTTGCTGTGATCTCTTCTTTTGTAGCGTTCCTGGTTTTTGTATTTTTATGGGTTAATGTTACTTCAACTTTATTTTCAGCTAATAATTTTCCTAAGCCGGTATAAAGGTCAATTCCATTTATCTTGATAAGTGCATTAACACCACTAGTGAGGTCATTTACGACTTGTTGTTTACGTTGCATTAATATTGCAAGATCCAACGTAACTTTTGAAATTTTAATACCATGCACAGCGGTGTCATGCTGGCAACGCTCAAACAAGCCGGATGATTCCAGCAAGGCCTTTGATGGAATACAACCCACGTTTAAACAAGTACCGCCAGGTGAAGCCTCACCCTTGTCATTCACACCACTATCTATACAGGCCGTTTTTAAACCCTGCTGCGCGCAACGAATAGCCGCAACATAACCTGCCGGGCCGCCACCTATTACTATTACATCGTAGTGTTTCATTTTAATTTTATTCCTGCATCACATTATATATCCAGTAGCATACGCCCCGGATATTCAAGTAAGTCTTTCACCATAACTAAAAACTGCACGGCTTCACGACCATCTATAATCCGGTGGTCATATGACAGAGCCACATACATCATCGGGCGAATAACCACCTGACCATTTTCTGCAATCGGCCGCGGCTCAATTTTATGCATGCCCAAAATGGCACTCTGTGGCGGATTAAGAATGGGGGTTGATAACATCGAACCAAACACACCACCATTGGTAATACTGAATGTACCACCAGTAATTTGCTCGATACTTAACTTGCCTGTTTTAGCCAGCTCACCGAGGTTATTTATATTTTGCTCTATCTCCGGCATGCTCATTTGTTCAGCGTCACGTAAAATTGGTACAACTAAACCGCGTGGTGAGCCCACGGCAATCCCAATATCAAAAAAACCATGATAGATAACATCATTATCTTCAACCGAAGCATTCACTGACGGAAATTGTTTTAAGGCTTCCACCACCGCTTTAACAAAGAAAGACATAAACCCCAGCCGCACCCCATGTTTCTTCTCAAAATCATCACGATACTTTTTTCGCAAGTCAATAACTGGTTGCATATTGACTTCATTAAAGGTGGTTAGAATGGCGGCGGTTTGTTGTGCCTGTAATAAACGTTCGGCAATGCGTGCTCGTAAGCGTGTCATGGGCACTCGTTTTTGTGGGCGCGGGCCATCGGGTAATACAACATTATTAGCTGCCACTATTGTTTCGACCGGCTTGTCCTGTTGCATAAAGGTAAGCACATCTTCTTTTAAAACACGGCCACCTTTGCCACTTGCTGTTATACCGGCAACATTAAGATTATTTTCTTTAATCAGCTTATTGGCTGACGGTGTTACAAATGGCGTGTCACTCTCTACTTCTGTTTTATTTTCTGCGCTAGTTTTTTCACTTGCAGTCGGTTCGGTTATTTTGCTTGCAACAATAGCTTGTTCATTGATAGTTGCAATGACCTGACCACCAACAACGGTTGCACCTTCTTCAACCAGAATCTTTTCAACGATGCCATTGGCTAAACTCGGCACTTCAAATACCACTTTATCGGTTTCAATATCGGCAATCACTTCATCCTGTGTAATACTGTCGCCGGGTTTTTTATGCCAGCTAGTTAATAAGCCGTCGGCAACAGATTCTGGAAAGACCGGTACTTTTATTTCTATGCTCATAAGATAAGCCCTTTTTATTTTTTAATCCCGAGTGCATCTTCAACCAGCCGTTGTTGCTGTGCCTTATGTAGTGCAAGGTAACCAGCCGCAGGGGCTGCCAACGGGGGTCGCCCGGCATAATCAAGTGAATGTTCACTGCCAATCACCGCTCGAATATGATGTTGACTGGCATACCAGGCGCCCTGGTTCATAGGCTCTTCCTGACACCATATATAAGTAGCGGCGTTGCAGTAGCGTTCTACCTGCTGGCGAGCCTGTTTGTCAGGGAAAGGGTACAGCTGTTCGATACGTATAATCGCAACATCTTTTATTTTTTGCTGACGGCGACGTTCAATTAAATCCACAAAGACTTTGCCACCACAAAACACCACACGCTTAACATTTTTATCGTCAAGTTGATCGATTTCAGGAATGATCATTTTAAATTCACCCTCAGACAACTCAGCAATATCACTACTGGCAAGCGGATGACGCAACAGGCTTTTAGGTGACATCACAATCAAGGGACGCCGATAAGGCATGTGCATTTGTCGCCGTAATAGATGAAATATTTGTGCTGCGGTTGTGGGCATCACTACCTGAATATTATGCTGTGCGCATAATTGTAAATAACGCTCCAGACGAGCCGATGAATGTTCGGCTCCCTGGCCTTCAAAACCATGCGGCAAAAACATCACCAGGCCACTCATGCGATTCCATTTTTGCTCGCCCGCGCTAATAAACTGATCAATCACAACCTGTGCATTATTGGCAAAGTCACCAAACTGCGCTTCCCATATGGTTAAGGTTAATGGGTCGGTAGTGGTATAACCATATTCAAAGGCCAGTACTGCTTCCTCTGACAATAGCGAGTTAATCACCAGGAAGCTGGTTTTGGTATTTTTAATATGACGCAAGGGTACATAAGTGTCGCCATCTATTTGATTGTGCAGCACACAATGTCGATGAAAAAAAGTACCACGACCACTGTCCTGCCCAGACAAGCGAACCGAGTAGCCATCTGTTAACAGTGTTGCATAAGCCATCGTTTCGGCAAAACCCCAATCAATGGCCTGCTTTCCTGCTGCCATTTGCGCACGTGCTGCCATGATTTTCTCAACCCCTCGATGCAATATGAAATTATCCGGTAATTTGGCTAACTGCTGGTACAAAGCCTGTAACTTGTCAGCCTTAACACGGGTAACAACATCACCATTAAACTCTTTTTTTAGATAAGAACTCCAGTCAGCAACATGTGGGTAACGCGCTTCTTCCGCCGGCATAAATTCTTCAACCACTGAATGCCCTGCATCCAGCGTTTTACGGTAAGCCTGTAACCGTTGTTGAATATTTTCCTCTGTCACAACACCTTGCTTGATGAGCTTATGGCTGTAAACTGTTTTTGTGGTCGGTAAATCTTTTATCAACTTGTACATGACAGGCTGCGTGACCATAGGCTCATCCGCTTCACTGTGACCATGGCGTCGATAACACACCATATCAATAACCACGTCTTTGAAAAATTTCATCCGGTAATCCAGCGCCATTTGAGCAACCAGTAATACGGCTTCCGGGTCATCACCATTCACATGGAAAATCGGTGCATTCACCATTTTAGCAACATCCGTGCAGTACAATGTTGAGCGTGCATCTTCCTGATTGCTGGTAGTAAAACCAATCTGGTTATTAATCACGATATGTATCGTGCCCTTGGTTGAATAACCCCGCGACTGTGACATATTGAAGGTTTCCATCACCACGCCCTGCCCAGCAAAGGCGGCATCACCATGGATCAGTATTGGCATTACTTTGGTTCCGTCTTTATCTCCCCTTCTGTCCTGTCGGGCACGCACTGAACCTTCTACCACCGGTGCAACAATTTCAAGATGGGAGGGATTAAAAGCCAGCGAAACATGAACAGGCCCGTTGTTTGTCCTGAAATCAGATGAAAAACCCATATGGTACTTCACATCGCCAGTGCCTTGTGGCTTTTTATGATTACCCTCGAATTCAGAAAACAGTTCTGCGGGGGTCTTGCCCATAATGTTAACCAGCACATTTAAACGCCCCCGATGCGCCATCCCAATCGCCATTTCCTTAATGTTGTGTTTACCCCCACCGCGCTGAATAATCCCTTTTAACAACGGGATCAGGCTTTCACCCCCTTCCAGTGAAAAACGCTTTTGCCCTATGTACTTTGTATGTAAGTATTGTTCCAGACCTTCTGCGGCAATAATTTGCTGCAGTAACGCCTGTTTTATTTCAGTTGTAAATGAAGGCAAGCCCTGTCGGCTTTCAATAAAATTCTGAACCCAGCGTTTTTCTTTTACGTTCGTAATATGCATATACTCTGTACCGATACAACCGCAATAAGTTGCGCGTACAATCGTAACAATTTCCCGCAAACTGGCCGTGTCCGGGCCAACCAGTGAACCGGTGTTAAATAGGGTGTCCAGATCATTTTCGGATAAACCATGATGCTGCAGCGTTAATTCTTTCGCGAGTGTCGGCTTATTTTTACTTAAAGGATTGACACTGGCAGACAGGTGGCCTGTAAAACGGTAAGCATTAATCATCTGCAAGACCCGAACCTGCCGAGCATTATGCTCACTGGATACGCGTGGTTGTTTGCTGTTCGGTAAGGAGTGAGCAGCTTGCTGGCGAAAAGCCTGTTTTATTGCTGAGTGGGGTTGTTCATGCCCATCGGTATTCACACTTGCATTAGCAGCAGGCAAATCATCAAAAATGATACGCCATTCAGTACTGACTGCATTGGGAGTGATTAAATATGTTTCATACAGGGCTTCAAGGTAAGCCATATTCACACCGGCATAGGCCGAGCTTTCCAATAATGCTTCTAATGATTGCCGCCTGACCGGAATATCCATACACACCCAGTAATAAAAGAATAAAGTACTTCAATAATTATAGTCGGCAATTAATGAAATACTCCAAACTTCTGTGCTTTTTCAAGATAGTAGTAACCCGTTATATATCGTCAACGGTTTTGTGCCCGCCGCAAGCGGACGAGGAATTTAGATTAAACAATAAATGAATATCCTAAACCAATAACCGCACTGATCGCTATCACCGTTACAATACCCATTTTGTATCGAAACAAAGCGATAAAAGCAGCTAAGCCTATCAATGCTGCAAACCATTCAAACCCGGCACCAATACCTGCTGCAAACCCTTGCGGCCAAAGCACATGGTAGGCAAAGAACATTGCCAGATTTAAAATAACGCCGACCACTGCGGCTGTTATTCCGGTTAACGGTGCAGTAAAACCAACATCATGCCGGGTTGCTTCAACTGCTGGCCCACCCAGCAGTATAAAAAGAAACGAGGGCAAAAAAGTAAACAGCGTCGCTACACTGGCACCGGCAATGCCCGCCAGCACAAGCATATCCGGGCCAAAAACTTCTTTTGTCCAGCCACCCACATAACCAACAAAAGCCACCACCATAATCAGTGGCCCCGGTGTGGTTTCACCCAGCGCAAGGCCATCAATCATTTGTGTTCCGGTTAACCACCCATACTGTTCAACACCACCTTGATATACATAAGGCAATACCGCGTAGGCACCACCAAAAGTAACCAGTGCGGCTTTGGTAAAAAACCAGCCCATTTGGGTTAATGTACCATCCCAGCCGTAGGCATTAAAAAGCAATGCCATCGCGCCCAAACCAATAAATAAACCAATGGCTAAATAGCTTATAAACTTGCTCCATTTAAAACGTGCATGTTCCGGCACGGGTGTATCGTCATCAATAATCGCTAAACCATAGGATTTACCTGATTCACCATGATGGCCACCAGCAACAAATTTTTCAGGTGCGAAACGTGAACCTAAATAACCAATAATACCGGCACCAATTAATATATAAGGAAAAGGAATATCAAAAACAAAGATCGCCACAAAGGCCAGAGCCGCCATTGCCCGTAAAACATTGTTGTTTAAAGCACGTGAACCGATCCGGTAAGCCGCGAAAACCACAATCGCAGTAACAGCCGGTTTAATCCCATACAAAATACCGGCAACCGCAGGCAAGTCACCAAAGCTAAGATAAACCCAGGTGAGCCCGGAAAGAATAAATAACGAGGGTAAAACAAACAAAACACCGGCAATAATCCCGCCCCAGACACCGTGCATTAACCAGCCAATATAGGTGGCTAACTGTTGTGCTTCCGGCCCGGGTAATACCATCGTATAGTTAAGTGCATGTAAAAAGCGGTGCTCGGAAATCCAGCGACGCTTTTCAACCAGTTCCTGATGCATCATACTAATTTGCCCTGCCGGACCACCAAAGCTGATAAAACCAAGCTTTAGCCAATAAATAAAAGCTTCCGTAAATGAAACTGGATCTGGTTTTTTATTTTTATCTAAAGACTCGACCATCATCTATCCTTTATTATTTTATCTAAATACTTGTTATTTTTAATTAGCAAAAACATTATCAACTTAGCCATACCATACTCGCCATTCGACCTGTATTGCTGCCGTCCCGGCGATAAGAGTAAAAACGCTCACTGTCCTGATAGGTACAAAAGTCTTCAGTTGAGATTTGAGCAGCGGTTATACCCTGCTTTATTAATTGTAACTGCGCAGCATAAGATGAATTTAATAAATAATGCGTTGCATCTTGCATTGTAAAGGCTTTTTCCAGAACCGTATCTTGTTGCATCAATGCATCTTTTACCTCTTGCCCAACTTCATAAACTTTGCCGCTGATAGCCGGGCCTATCCAGACGTGTATATCAGCTAAATCACCCGCTATTTTACTGGTATAAATTTGTACTACTTTTTTTAGAATACCATTGGCGATGCCTTTCCAGCCAGCATGTGCCGCAGCGGCCCAGGTTGCCTGTTTATTACAAAATAAGACCGGTACACAATCGGCGGTCATTACACTGCAAACAATGTTTTGGTCGGTTGTATAGCTTGCATCAGCGGTAAAAGTTTGCTGAAAATTTTGTGCGGTTAAGCGAACCACTTTATTACTGTGGATTTGTTGCAGCCAGCCAGGTTCATTGGGTAACAAACAGTGCTGTTTTAAGCGGCGTCTGTTTTGTTTCACGTCTGCCGGATTATCATTGACATGGGTGGCCAGATTAAAATTGTCGTAGGGCGGCTGGCTAACGCCCCCTTTGCGCGTGGTGCTGAGTGCTTGAACTTTTTCTGAAACAGCCCAGCTCGGTGTTATGACCTGTGGCAAATTATTCCCTAAGCTCATAAGGCTTCGAGTTTGGTTAATAATTGCTGAATATCATCCGCTAGCGGTGCCTGCCATTGCATTTGCTCTTTTGTAGCCGGGTGTGACAGTGTGAGTTGATACGCATGTAACGCCTGGCGTTTAAATTGCTGAAGTGCTTCGCGTACGCTATCACTCGACTGCTTTGGGATGCGCACCCGCCCACCGTAAACAGGGTCACCCACAATGGGGTAATGAATATGTGCCATATGCACCCGAATTTGGTGAGTCCGGCCGGTTTCCAGTTTTACATCTAATAAGGTATGGGCATGGTAACGCTGTCGAATTCGGTAATGGGTGACCGCATGTTTTGCACCGCTGTCTAAATCACCACGCACCGCCATGCGCTTGCGGTCGACTTTATGCCGTCCAATCGCCGCATCGACCGTCCCCCCGGCGGTCATTTCCCCTTGCACCAGTGCTATATATTCCCGGGCAATTTCTCTTGCCTGCAATTGCTCAACCAGATAACAATGTGCACTTAGGGTTTTAGCCACCACGGTTATTCCCGATGTGTCTTTATCCAGGCGATGCACCACGCCCGCGCGTGGCAGGTTTTCAGCATTAGGCACATGATGCAATAAGGCATTACAGAGTGTTCCAGCAGAATGCCCCGGTGCAGGGTGCACCACCATACCAACGGGCTTGTTAAGCACCAGAATTTCATCATCTTCGAAGATAATATTCAGCGGGATGTCCTCCGCCTGCCAGACCACTTCAACTTCGGCTTCAACTTTAACAATAATATTTTCACCCGCATACACCTTGTCTTTTGGCTTTCGCTGCTGCTGTTCAACGCTGACGCGACCGGCTTGAATCCACTGTTTTAGCCGGGCACGGGAATACTGGTTAAATAACTGGCTTAAGACCTGGTCGAGGCGCTTTCCTGTGAGTGATTGCGGCACAATGGCTTTTAATATTTGCGGTTCTACTGGCATCGGTTCTACTGGCATCGGTTCTACTGGCATCGGTTCTACTGGCATCGGTTCTACTGGCATCGGTTTTAAGGGATCTTTGTTATTTTTAGGTCAATGTTACAAAGTCAGGCATTTAATCTGCTGACTCATCAGAGTATACTGCATCCTTCGCTATTACCTAAATAAAGCAATAAGCCATTATGAATCTATCAAGTATGAATCTATCAAGCTGGAAACGTTTTTTATCTAATATTATTTTAGTCTCTGTGAGTCTGGTTCTTTTACATGGCTGCGCCGGGATGACTGCAGAAGATCTGCCTGAAGATATTAGCGCCGCCGAACTGTACAAAGAAGCTAAAAACCACCTGAATGATACAAACTACGAAGATGCGATTAAACTCTACGAGCAAATCGAGTCACGCTATCCTTACGGTAAATACGCAGAACGTGCACAACTTGAAATTGCTTATGCTTATTATAAAGACAACGAGCCTGAAACGGCTATTTTGTCGGCTGATCGCTTTATCAAACTTCACCCCAACCACCCTAACGTGGACTATCTCTACTATTTAAAAGGCCTGGCCGCTTTTGATGTGAACAGCTCATTCTTTAGTAAATTATTCAATCAGGATGAAGCTGAGCGTGACCCAAAAGCAGCACGTCAGGCTTTCCAGTATTTTGCTGAACTGCTAAAACGCTACCCAAAAACCCAGTATCGCAATGATGCAATAAAACGTATGAAGCTTTTACGTGACAACCTGGCACGCTATGAAGTATTTGTCGCAAAATACTATATGAATCGAAATGCGTTTTTAGCCGCTGTTAACCGCGCAAAGTACGTTATCCAGAACTACCCTAAAACAAAAGCAATCCCCGATGCATTGGCAGTCATGGTGCTGGGCTACCGAAAATTAGGCCTGAAAAACCTGGAAAAAGATGCTTTACGGGTGTTGCAGCTCAACCACCCCAATCACCCAGCCACGTTAGATGTGATGAAAAATTAAAAGATAAGCCAGGCTAATCGGCAACCAGGCTACTGTAACCTATATTGCATCCGGGCCTGTTTCACCGGTACGTATGCGCACAACCTGCTCAATGGCGGACACAAAAATTTTGCCATCGCCAATTTTACCGGTGCGCGCAGCATTGCTAATGGCCTCAATACAGGCGTCCACCCGGTCTTCACTCACAATCACATCCAGCTTAACTTTTGGAAGAAAATCAATAACATACTCGGCTCCACGGTAAAGTTCAGTGTGGCCTTTCTGGCGCCCAAAGCCTTTAACTTCGATTGCAGTCATGCCGGTCACGCCAATATCAGACAGTGCCTGACGCACGTCATCGAGCTTAAAAGGTTTAATTATTGCTTCTATTTTTTTCATTGTTATTTCCTTCGGCAATATTGAGTTTGCAGATCCTGGTAGCCTAAACAGGCTTTACACACTATTTTAGACTAACCCTGTATTATTTTGCACAAAATTAAGTAAACTGAGATTAACTGCATTTTATTCGAATTACCATCGCTAAATAAGCCCCTTATCCCAGCTAAACCAAACGAAGCTCAAACAAAAAATCGTTTTCAGCAAATTTCAATTGTATCTCGCAACTTTGCAAAGATTTTGGCAAAATGCCTTCTCCACCATTATTATCAGGAAGCACAATGGGCACAAAAGCAATGACAGAAGAAGTAATTCGAGCAGAAATGAAGGTTCTGCCCAGCATTGATCCTGACTTTGAGATACAGCGACGCATCGATTTTATAAAGCAAACGCTCAAAAATGCAGGGCTCAAGCATCTTGTTCTGGGGATTAGCGGGGGTATTGATTCATGCGTCTGTGGTCGGCTTGTACAACTTGCGGTTAATGCGTTAAATCAGGAACAGCAACAAGAGCCGCACTATACTTTTATTGCCGTGCGCCTGCCTTATAATATTCAGGCTGACGAAGATGACGCTCAACGTTCACTGCAATTTATTCAGGCCACTAAAAATATTTGTATTAATATTAAAACCGGCACCGACAGCATCCATGACGAAACTCTGCGCGCACTTGAAGAGCAAAATATTCTATCCGACAATGCCTTCCACATTGACTTTGCCAAGGGTAATGTCAAAGCACGGGTACGAATGATAGCCCAGTACAAAGTTGCCGGGCTGGTCGGTGGTTTAGTCGTGGGAACTGACCACTCAGCAGAAAATATTACCGGCTTTTTTACCAAATACGGTGATGGCGCCTGTGATTTAGCTCCCTTGTTTGGCCTAAATAAACGCCAGATCAGACAAATTGCATCAACTCTAGGTGCACCACAAACCCTTATTGATAAAACCCCGACAGCCGATTTAGAATGTTTAGCCCCCGGAAAAGCCGATGAAGATGTACTTGGGCTCAGCTATACACAAATAGACGACTTTCTCGAAGGCAAGCCACTGAGTGCGGAGATTAGCTCCCGTATTATCACAATTTACACCAAAACACAGCACAAAAGGCAGCCCATACTCACCCTTTACAATGATTAGAAGCCCCTCTCTTTAATTAAAACAGCCATTAATTAACCAACTCACTGGCCTTACACACCATATAAGGCTATGATTAATAAACAAATTATTATAATGTAAATACTATGAACCTGATCCGCTTACTCATTATTGTCGCCATCATCTGGCTAGCCTACCGTATGTACCAGAACTGGCTAGCCAAAAAAGCCAGTACCCATAAACAACAAAAAAATAAACCGGATATAGAAAATATGGTGCAGTGTTCAACCTGCGGTGTCCATATACCTGAACAGGAAGCACTCAAACTGGGCAAGCAATTTTTTTGTTGTGAAGCACATAAAAAATAAAGTGGCAAAATCAATTATATATCGTCAACGGGGTATATACCCCGCTGCCGACCAAAGAGGAGAGCTCAGCTTCTCCCCTTTGGAAACCCTAACGGTTTTGTACCCGCCGCAAGCGGGCGAGGACTTTAGATTAAAACAGTATCTTGCTTAATATACAGGCTATGGCAACAAAAAATACTTTTACTCTTAACCCGCCCACACTCAATGCACAGGGAAACGATCAGCACATTGATGCGTGGAAACCACTCACCTATTTAAATATTTACCGTACCGCCCTTTCTGCTTTTTTTCTTTTTTTAGCCATTACCGAAATTACATTTCATCCACTCGGCAGTGTTAATGAGGCCCTGTTTACTCAAACAAGCCTTTATTATCTTGTGGTTGCCTGCCTCTTCTGGATGATGATTCAATTAAAAAAACCCAACCAGCTAATACAAATTCACAGCAGCGTGCTGGTCGACTGCATTGCCATTTTACTATTAATGCATGCCAGTGGGGGTATCCAAACAGGCTTAGGTACTCTGCTTCTTATTACTGTTGCCGGTAATAGTATGATCGTACCCTTTCGCTCAGCGCTTTACTTTGCAGCACTGGCCACCATTACCTTACTTGGGCACCAGCTCTTTAGTCATTATATCCAGAGCGAACCCACGTCGGGCTATACCTATGCAGGTATTCTGGGTGTTATCTTTTTTAGTGCTGCCATTATTTCACACAAGCTGTCGATTCGCATAAAAGAAAGTGAAGCACTCGCCGTTAAACGCGGCGTTGATCTGGCCAATATGGCTCAACTTACTGAACATATTATTCAGCGAATGCAAACCGGCATTCTTGTAATCGATAACGACAATGATATGCGGCTGATTAACGAGTCCGCATGGCATATGCTCGGCATGCCATCAACAAGCAGGCTGCCTAATCTTTCGATTATTGTTCCAGAGCTTGTGCAGCAAGTGGAGCAATGGCGAAAAAACTCTGAGTTCACACCACAGGTTATTCGCCCAACACCACTGCATGCCAATGTCATGCCTCGTTTTGCTAAAATCACACAGGATAATAAATCAGGCATACTCATTTTTTTGGAAGATACATCGGTAATGGCACAACAGGCACAGCACCTGCAACTCGCTGCACTGGGGCGACTAACCGCGAGTATTGCACATGAAATAAGAAACCCATTGGGGGCTATCAGTCATGCTGGCCAACTATTAGAAGAATCGGCAAATCTGGACAAACATGACAAACGGCTAACGCAAATTATTTTTGAACAGTCCGCTCGGATGAACACCATCATTGAAAATATTATGCAACTCGGTCGGCGCGATCATTCACGGCCAGAAGTCTTTGAGCTGAAAAAATTCTTACAGACATTTGTAAATGGTTTTATTGCCAGCCAGCATTTTGACAAGAAAATACAACATCTCCATGCCAATGAGAAAAATAAAGATGAAATTTCTATCGATATAAAACCTGCCGAGGTAAAAATTCGTTTTGATATTTCCCATTTAGAACAAATATTAACAAACCTGTGTGAAAACGGTTTACGCCACAGTAAAGAACATTTAAACAATCCAAAAATAGAACTGCGTGGTGGTATTACCCCCGAGTTTAACCGTCCCTTTCTTGATATTATTGATCATGGCAGTGGCATGACAGCAGAAACTGCCCAACATATTTTTGAACCCTTTTTTACAACAGAACCCACTGGCAGTGGTTTAGGACTTTATATTTCAAGAGAACTGACTGAATGCAATCAGGCGCGAATGAATTATATTCCTGTTGCAACTGGCGGCAGTTGTTTTAGAATAACCTTTCAGGATCCCCGACGTAGTATAAGTTAATGAATAAAAAAACAAGCTTTAAAGCTCTTATTATTGATGATGAACCCGATATTCGTGAATTACTGGATATTACTTTGTCTCGCATGGACATTGATACGCAAACCGCAGAAGATATTACTCAGGCAAAAGCCTATCTTGCTGAATCTGATTTTGATCTATGCTTAAGCGATATGAAACTGCCAGATGGCAATGGCATTGATCTTGTTCGTCATATCTCTGAAAACTATCCTGAACTGCCTGTTGCCATGATTACCGCGCACGGTAATATGGAATCAGCTATCGAGGCACTTAAAGCCGGCGCTTTTGATTTTATATCCAAACCCGTTGATTTAAAAATACTGCGTAATCTGGTTTCAAGTGCGCTTGAACTTAAAAATAAAACATCAGACAAAGTCATTCACTCAGAGCAGGCGCT
Source organism: Gammaproteobacteria bacterium (assembly GCA_024275115.1). Taxonomy (GTDB): domain Bacteria; phylum Pseudomonadota; class Gammaproteobacteria; order UBA6429; family Thiohalophilaceae; genus SZUA-37. Next base: position 48,016 of record JAJRZT010000082.1, on the reverse strand, counting down.
GTTGGGAAAATCTGCCATTATTGAAACTACCCGCAAAACTATTATTAAACTGGCACGAAGCCAGGCTCCGGTTTATGTGAGTGGTGAATCCGGTTCAGGTAAAGAACTGGCCGCAAGACTTATTCATGACAATGGACCACGAAAAACCCAGTCCTTTGTACCGGTAAACTGTGGCGCCATCCCAACTGAGCTGGTTGAAAGCGAATTTTTTGGCCATAAAAAAGGCAGCTTTACCGGTGCCACCAACGATAAAACCGGGCTATTTCAGGCCGCCGACGGCGGTACACTTTTTTTAGATGAAGTTGCTGACTTACCCTTAGCCATGCAAGTTAAACTATTGCGTGCTATACAGGAAAAAGCCATTCGCCCCATTGGGCATCAAGCTGAAATACCGGTTAATGTCCGCATTTTAAGTGCAACACATAAAAACCTGCAGCAACTGGTCGAAGCAGGTGAGTTTCGCCAGGATTTGTTTTACCGAATTAATGTGATTGAATTAAAAGTACCTTCACTGCGAGACCATACTGATGACATCCCCTTACTTGCACAACATATTCTGCGAAAGATTGCCAAAGAATGGCAAACCGATGTTGTTAAATTATCCAACACCGCAATAAAGTCGTTACAGGCTTATTCCTTTCCTGGAAATGTACGTGAACTGGAAAATATTCTTGAACGCGCAATGACTCTCTTTGAAGGTAATACAATTTCAGTCGATGATTTGCAGCTTCCGGAGAGCTCACCCCTAAAAAATTCAAGCCAGCAAGATATAAGCCTGATTAACTTAAGCCTTGACCCTGCATTACTTAACACAGAAAAGAAAGCAATTATAAAAGCGCTGGAACAAACAAAATACAATAAAACAGCAGCCGCAAAAGTACTAGGGATTACCTTCAGAGCACTGCGTTATCGAATTAAAAAACTTGGTATCGAGTAACAACAGCCCAGGGGCTGTTGATCATTCAGATGTTAGGTTGATTTTGAGATAATTTTAGTCCTGGCAAGGCATTTTTTACGTATCAATGCACTCCATTGATAGTGGAAAATAACACCGGCAGGGATAAAATTAGCCAAAATCAAACAATAGATGAAAGATCAACAGCCCCTATACTTACCAGTTTGTTAACTTGCCTTTAGATTTATAACGGTACTTGCCGGTTGCATCGCGCTGCCCAAGAAAACGCAAACCATTTTGTAAATCTTTGGAAGCACTGTTTCTCGCACCTAAGCCAAGATTTACTGAATAAAGACCATTACCTTTTATTTTAACATTACCGTCAAGTATCAACGGGCCACCCTGATCGGTTAACACAAGCTGACTACCGGAAAGTTGCGGTGAAGCCTGAATTAGAATATCGCCATACTCAATGCGTTGCGGAGAAACCAGCCGCGCTTTAGATACAACAATGCGCGATTTCAGGTTAATGCTATTTCCTTTTACAAGCGATAAAGAGTCGATATGCATATTTACATCACCACCAAACCGCGCAGGCAAACCATACATTAGAGGTGCGAGTAAACCGACCGGGAATGCAGCAGTGAAGTTATTAACACTAATATCCCCAAAAACTGAAATAGCAATGGTTCCTGAGCCGGACAGCATGCTGGCAGAAGCCTGTGGGTTGTTGATCTTTAAATAAACACTGAGTTCACCCAATAATAAAGGAAACAACTTCAAGTTCCAGTCCAGTTGGCCAATATTTATTCCTGAGATATGCACAGCACTGGCACTACCCGACCAAACCGTTCCCGTGACAGAGCTAAACTGAAGTTGCCTGTTTAACTGTGGATTATTCTTAATAAATGAAAAACCAACACTTGCAGGTAAAGTTACAACTAAAAATACCAGATATGAAATAACCGCGAATACCGTATAACGTATATATCGACGCTTTAGCTTTAGTTTACGCTTACGTCGCTTACTGCTACGCGATGCTTTTGATTTTAAACCAATCATGGCGCTTCCATATAAACAGTTATATTCACTCGGCCAACCGTTGGCATCCTGTCAACTGTTAATTTATTCACAATAACGCCACTTTTTGTTATTAATTGATCCAGCCAGTTTATAACATTATCAAAAGGCACATTATCCATCGATACACGTAAATTATTTTCACTGTCTGCTTTTATATTAAGCGCATTTGCCAGGCCATTTTTTTTTGCTGCGGTATTAATCAGATTGTTCAGGAACTGCTTGCCAGGTTGCGCAACCATTGCTCCACTTCCCCGAAGCTTTCTAATTTCGGTTGCTTGAACCTGCATTGTCGAAAATTGATTTCTTTGAGATTTCACTCGTATATTCATGTTGTCCAGGCTTGCAGAAAAAGGTTTCCAGGCAAACTGATACGGTATAACCAGTGCCACCAAAACAGCAGCAACTATAACCAGGTTACGCTCGCGCGACTCAAGGCCGTTAAGATACTCTTTAATTACTTTCATGAACCCGGCCTCCTGATTTCCAGGCGGCTGACAACTTTATCTTTATTTTGTGATGCCGACTTAATCTCAACTTTCATCCCAGCTCGCTCAGACAACGCTTTTTCTAACTGATTTAAGGCCGCAAAATTTCTTAAATCTGATTCAATATCGATACGGCCATTCTGGTAACGTAACGATTTTATTATTAACCCCGGCGTTGAGCGCAAAATGGGCGCAATCTGAGTCAACATTGCAGATAAACTTGACTGACTATTGCCTGTGCGGCTTTGGAGCGCATTAAGTTTCTGCTGCATTTGAGCTGGGGCATTAACAATACGTTTAGCCTGAGGAAAGGTTCTTTTGTACAGCTGTTCCATTTCGGCTGTTAACTTCTGGCTTTCATTACTTAATGAAACATAGTTAACAACCGTTGTTGTCACGTTTAAAAATAAAACCGCCGCTAACAACATAGCAGCAGGGTACCATTTTCGCAGATGACCTTTAACCTTTTCTTTTCGGCTAAATTCTCCAAAAAGCAAATTAACCGGTGCTTCATAATCAAAATGCTCCGCCAGCCAGATTAGGCTATCGTTTTCAAAATTATTAACATGCAACTCAATACCGGAATCAAGACTAAAGTCATTTGTATTAACATTAATATCACGACAGTCAATAATATTGATTCGTTCAGGTGTCACACCTTCGGCATCGCTTATTGTGGTGCTTAACAATTGATTTAGATTGCTGTGATCAACAGCAAAGCCTGCGTGTACACCGGTGCGAACAACCGAACGGGTATCTTCCAGCAATATGGTCCAGGTACCAATGCTGGTTGACAATGCCAGCGTGTCTGGCAGCATCACATCAACACGTAAACCAAGCTCATCACAAATGTCACTCCAACGCTGCATGCATTCGCGGTTAACAACCGCAACCACATATTGGTTATTACCGTAGCGTGGTCCAAGCACAAAGTGCAAATCACTGACATCATCAATCAGTTGTTCTTCTAAAGCGAATGGAAGTGCTGCCAATAAGCGTTGTTTATTCTGGCCAGGTAAACTGACTTCAGCAACAACAACGTCTTCTCCGGGTACAATAACAATAACCCGCGCATCACGTGCAGCTTTAGCGGCAGAAGAGAGCGGTCCCTTTATTAAGGTGCCGAGAGGCTTGCCATTATTACACAATACCCAGCGGCCATGTGCCGAGCCAGGTTCCAGTTCGTTATCCAGTCGGGCATTGTTTTGCCGGGTAGAATCTAAAAAAATAAACAGCTCGCGTGCCATTTATATTCTCCGTTGGGTACGTAATAATACTTTCATTTTACCATTTTTATCACGATATAGAACACTATATAATTCTGAGCGTACATTTCCGATAATAGAACGAGCCTGAAGTAAAAAATAGTCACTGTTTACCGAAAGTAGACTTTTTGTTATTTTTTTGCCTTTTAGCGCATCCTGTTTTATAAACTCATCAACTGATTTATAACCGGACTTACTACGTTCTTTTATAATATCTTTTGCATCTGTTAAACTGATCTGGTTTGACAACATGCTTATTTGCATGGCACCTGCGGTATTTACATTTAATGGTGTAAAAACAGGCAAAGCAACAATATACGGTGCAATCTTTTTATAACTTTTATAATTAAATCCTTTAACCATAACCAGCTCTGACGCACTTACCATTAGTCGATTTGCTGCGCGATAAGGCACATCTAAATTTAAATATTCACCATCCTCTGCGCCGGCAGGAACGGTTGAATCCAGATCCGCATCCAGCCAGTCAATAATCGCATCGGTTACTTCTGTATCAATGTTATTCTCATTTAATAAGTTTTTAAAGAGCGAAATACTGTCCTTGTCCGGGTTGCCTGCCTTTAAAAAATTATTTATATTAAAGCGTGCCTGCAAATCCTTAAGCTTACCCTGTATTGTTCCGCCTTCAACCGGAATGGGGGGCAGCTCAAATGCCCAGTCGTCGTCAAAGGAATCTGTTTTATTATCTTTAAAGTCCTGAGCAAGTATATTTTTAGCCCAGTCTTCTGCACCTAATAAATACATATAGGCCTGTTCACTGTTGCGCAGATTCTCTGTCCTGCGCGTGCTTAATTGCTGCTTTGACAAAATGTTCGCAGCCATAATGCCAATGATACCAATAACAATTAGCACCATAATTAATGCGATACCCGTTTGTTGATTGATAAGTAATTTACGTTGTTGTAGCATAATTTTTTTATTTCATTTATATTTTCATATCAGACATCGGGAAATATAAACAGTCGGGTAAATCGCCCCCAGTCATCCAGCTCAAATGTCACTTCAATGGCTTGCGGAAAAACATCAACGCCCTCACCATCAGTTTGGGGCGGCCATGCTGTTAGCCACTGATTATTTTGAAGTTCTCCAGGCTGTTCAACACGCCCTAAAAACCTGAGATTAAAACCATTTATATCCGTTAACATTAAAGTTCTCACTGGCAGGCTGTCTTCGGCACGATCCAGTACATTCCAGCGATAACGATATAATTTATTATCTTCTACACCATAAGCAATACGCTGTAATGAGCTCCGATTCAATCCTGCCGGGTTTGGGTGCCCACCTCGTATTAGTTCAAGTCGATACTTGCCGATATCAGTCGACTGTAAGACACTTAAACGGTCACCATACTCACCACGGACAGTTCGATTAACTAATTGCCGGGTATCACGGCTAAAATTCATAAAGGCTAACTGCAACTCGGTTAGTCGGGAAGTGTGCTTGTCGGTTGCTGCTCTAACATTCACAACTTCCCGTAAACCACCAAATACCATCACCGACATCACGGCAAAAATACTTAATGCCACCAGTAGCTCTAACAAAGTAAAGCCGGACTGTGTAGTTGATTCATTACCGGTCATATCGCTTTACTTAAAAAAGAAGTCAGACGCATGACAGGTTGTAATTTTCTGTCTCTGGTTTCTTCATCTTTATAAACGCTCAACTCAACCCGACGAATATTTTTATCTTCTGTTTTTATCACCTGTGAAGCCCAGTACCATTCCTGGTCTCCCATCATTTGCTGCCCGGTTGTGCGGCTAATCGCCGGGAACAGATTTTGCAAACGCCACTCATTTATCTTGTTAACGGCCACCCATTGCGCAAAGGTTTTATCCCGTAATTCATTGGCATTATTAACATTCTCAGCAACGCCTTTGACCAGCCCCGTTAAAACAACCGCAACAAACACCAAAGCCACCAGCACTTCTAATAGGGTAAAGCCTTTGCTTTGTCTGTACACGCATAAATAATTATTGTTGTTCAGGAGTGACTTAAACATTATTTATATATCCTGTTTTTCTAAAATCAGCTGACCATTGGCCTGACCTGTTATTTTAAAAATTTGTTGTAACTCTGTTATCTTTAGCGTTATATCAAAGGGGGTTAACTCACCGCTGGATAAAATGTATATTCGAATAGCTTCATCCTTATCCTCATTGCGGGTGAGTGCTAATTTTACATTTTCAACTTCAAGGCTCAATTCAATGCCCGCGGTTAAACTGCGCTTTCTAAAAATTTTGTCAGAAGTAATAGCAACCCATTGACCATCGTATAGCTGTTTAAAGACATAACCATCACGGTCTAATTCCAAAGCCAGTTCTTTTGACTGGATAATGGACTCTTCCTGCGCCAGTTTTATCAAACCATACAAGCGCTGTGATTCATCTTCAAGCTTGTCAGACAAACCACCATCACCAAAGGCAAACATACCTAAACCCAGCATAATCCCTATAATCGCAATCACCACCATAAGCTCAATCAGGGTGAAGCCATGTACGATTTTAGCCCTTTGCCTATTAATAAAGATGTGTCTCCTTCTGTACATTGTTGTTTTCCATTTTTATCTGCAAACAAACCTAGTCATTATTCCAGTTACCTATATCATCTTCACTTTGTTGCTGGTCAGGGCCGTAGGAATAAATATCAACCTGCCCACGTACACCGGGGCTTAAATATAAATAAGGATTACCCCATGGGTCTGTTTTTAATTTTTTTATATAGCCCGATGTTTTGTAATTTTTTGGTTCCGGTGCACCCGATGGTTTTTTTACCAGTGCTTCCAGCCCCTGATCGGTTGTTGGGTAGGTAAAGTTATCCAGTTTATAACGATCTAAAGCCGATTCAAGCTGGGCAATATCCTGTTTTGCTTTAATAATACGTGCTTTGCCGGGTTCATCCATAATATTAGGCAAAACCACTGCACCTAAAATACCAAGAATAACAACAACAATCATAACCTCGATCAAAGTAAATCCGTGCTGTACCTTTTTGCTAAAAGGGCTATTACAGGGATTTTTATATATCATATTTTTTTCCATTTTAATTCCTTCACAATAAATTTTTTAGTTGTAGTTATTGTATAAGCTGGTTTAAATTAAAGATGGGTAACAATATTGCCAGTACAATCATTAATACCACCGCACCCATCACTAGCAGCAATAGGGGTTCTAATAAACCCATTAAAGTTGTTATCAGCGTTTCCAGTTCCTGCTCCTGATTAACAGATGAACGCTCTAACATTTCCCCCAGATTACCACTGACCTCACCACTTGCAATCAGGTTCACGACAATCGGTGGGAAATAACCACTGACATCCAGTGACTTGGCTAAATTGCTACCTTCTCTTACTCGCAGACCGGCTTCAATGATGGCATGACGCATGGGTAAGTTTTCAACCACTTGCCCTGATATTTTAAGTGCTTCTAAAAGTGGCACACCACTGGCAACCAGTATACTCAGGGTGCGTGTAAAACGAGCCGTGTTCGACCCACGTACCAGACGCCCCACCAACGGCAGCTTTAACCAGACTTTATGTATCTTCTCTTTTCCCGCTGGTTGCTTATATAACATACTGAGCATAGAAATACCGGCTGCAACCAGCAGAATAATAAGCCAGTAATAATCAACCAGAAAATCGCTGGCAGTAATCATCAAACGGGTAATGAGTGGTAATGTTTGCCCTGAATCTTCAAATACCTTGACGACTTCAGGTACAACATACACCAGCAAAAAAGACACAATCGTAACGGCCATAAAAATTAAAACAGCAGGGTAAAGTAATGCCATCTTAATCTTGCTTTGTAAGCGTTGCTTGCTTTCAGTGTAATCAGCCAGCCGCTCCAGAACAATGTCAAGATGCCCTGTTTGTTCACCGGCCGCAACTGTCGAACGATATAAGTTATTAAATACATGTGGGAATTGCGCCATACCATCAGCAAGCGAATGGCCTTCAAGAATTTTTGCCCGAATGCCTAAGATTAAACGTTGCAAACGTGGTTTTTCAGTTTGTCGGGCTACCGTTGCTGTGGCTTCATCTAATGGCAAACCCGACTTTGTTAAAGTGGCTAGCTGCCGTGTTATTAATGATAAATCTGCTGCGCTGATACTGCGCTGAGCTCCAAAACCTGCAGATTGTGCTGATTCACGTTGTGCCGCCTCTTCAACAGAAGTGGCTAACAGGCCTTGTTCACGTAACTGCTGGCGAACATGACGGGCAGAATCCCCTTCCAGTATGCCTTTTTTCTTGCGCCCATCGGTATCAAGTGCAACATATTCAAAGGCGGCCATCTCGCTTACACTTCCTCAAACGCAACACGCGTAATTTCTTCGAGTGCTGTTTCACCGGATAAAACACGCCGAATACCGTCTTTGCGAATACTTGCAGAAACGCTTCTTACATGTTTTTCAATTTCCTGTTCACCTGAGCCATCATGGATCATGGTTCTTAATGTATCATCTATCTCAATCAGTTCGTAAATACCTAAACGGCCTTTGTACCCTGAATTACTGCACGCATCACAACCCAGTGGCTCATAAATAATGGGCGGTTGTTCCGGCGCAACGCCTAAAGCTAAACACTCAGCCACATCCGCTGTTTTCGGTTGTTTACAGGATTCGCACAAGGTGCGAACCAGGCGTTGTGCAAGCACACCCACTAAACTGGACGACAGCAAGAACGGTTCAACACCCATATCCCTTAAGCGGGTAATCGCACCAATAGCGGTATTGGTATGCAGCGTCGAAAAAACCAGGTGACCGGTTAAACTTGCCTGAACCGCAATTTGCACTGTTTCCAGATCGCGTATTTCACCCACCATCACCACATCGGGATCCTGACGTAAAATAGCCCGCAGCCCGCGCGCAAAAGTTAGCTCCACTTTAATATTAACCTGAGTCTGGCCGATACCATCGATATAATATTCAATGGGATCTTCCACTGTCATAATATTTCGAGTGGCATCATTTAAGCGTTCTAGCGCAGCGTAAAGTGTGGTTGTTTTACCTGAGCCAGTTGGCCCGGTAACTAAAATAATACCGTGTGGTCGGCGAATTAAGCGGTCAATGCTAACCGTTGTTTCAACGGCCATACCTAACTGAAATAAATCAAGTCGCCCAGCCTGTTTATCTAGTAAACGCAGTACTACCCGCTCACCATGCCCTGATGGTAGCGTGGAAACCCGCACATCAACCGCTCGACCTGCGACACGCAATGATATTCGACCATCCTGTGGTAAACGTTTTTCGGCAATATCCAGTTTTGCCATGACTTTAATTCGGGAAGTAATCAACGGGGCTAACACCCGTTGCGGTTGTAATACTTCACGCATCACACCGTCCACTCGCATGCGAACCAGCAATCTATTTTCAAAGGGTTCAATATGAATATCCGACGCATTTTGTTTAACGGCCTGCGTGAGTAAGGCGTTAATTAAACGAATAATCGGTGCATCATCTTCGGTTTCCAGTAAATCTTCGATTAACGGTAGTGCATCAGCGAGGCTTTCGAGATCCATTTCATCGCCAATCCCTTCCATCATTTCCATGGTTTCATCAGAATGCAATTCATAACTTGCTTGTAGTAAACGGTCGAACTCATCTGTTTCCACCGTCTTGATTTCCAACGGCACACCATAGTGACGCCGGAGTTCAAGCAAGATTTGAGTATTCACATTGGGGGTATGTGTTACTTCAACATGTTCATCGTATAAGGCGGTAACGAGTACGCCGTGCCGCTTGGCAAACGCAAAAGACAGTAAAGCCCGGGTGCCTGCGCTGCGTTCTGTCGTGGCAAGATCGTTCAAGGTATTGGCCTCAACTACTCTGAAAACTCATCAAGCGTCGGTGGCACCACTTCGGCTAGTTCCGCCTTTTCTTTAGCCACCAGTGGCACTTTCCTGTTTTTAGCCATAACGGAAGGGGGGAGTCGAATTGCATTTTCGGATGCAGTGGTGACAGCATCTTCAATAACCGGCGGCATCAGGATCTGAGTGCCCGCTTCTGTCGATTCATCATAAGCCGCCGGTAGCGTTAAAAATTCCTTAAACTCCGGCAATAACGGTGATTGATCGTCTGCCATTAACTTAACGCCTCGCTCACGTATCGCAAGTTGTTTAGCTCGAATAAAATTATATTTCTCATTGGTTAAGCTTCTTAACATCGCATCATCTTTCATTATTTGAGGATGGATAAAGACCATTAAATTCGTTTTAACCTTGGTTGTTTTATTATACCGAAACAATAAACCCAGAATAGGTATCTCGCCTAATACCGGCACACGCTGTTCATCTTCACGAAGCGTTTCTTCGATTAAACCACCTAAAACAACAATACCACCATCTTCAACCATGACCGTTGTTTTAATAGAACGCTTGTTAGTTATAAGGTCGGCACCGACCGTGCTTGGGCTCAAGCTTGAAACCTCTTGTTCAACGTCCAGTTTAATGGCGTTACCTTCATTGATTTGTGGTTTAATTTTTAATGTTAAACCCACATCCTGACGCTGGATTGTCGTAAATGGATTCGTTGGGTTCCCTCCCCCTCCCCCGGGGCTGGTGAACGCACCGGTAATAAATGGCACGTTCTGTCCGACGACTATTTCTGCTTCTTTATTGTCAATGGTAACCAGGCTGGGGGTTGATAAAATATTGGTGCCGACATCGGCTGATAAAGCTCTAATCAATGCACCGATACGACTGGTGCCAATAAAATCGCCCACCCCTAAACTTAAACCCGACGCAACTGGCGGCGTGTCTAATAATAAGTTAGCTGCGCTATAACCATTATCGAAATTAATTAAGCCAACCGGACGGGTGGAATTGGCTCCACCGCCAGCCCACTGCACACCCAGTTCTCGGGTTGACTCTTCAGACACCTCAGCAATAACAGCCTCGACCAGCACTTGCGCCCGGCGAATGTCCAGCCGTTGAATCACTGTTTTCAATGAACGCACAATATTGGCAGGTGCAGAAATAACCAGCGAATTAGTACTCTCATGCGCTTCTATAACAATGCCACTAGCCGTGCTTGCAGCCGTCTTTTTACCTTTACCGGCAGTAAGAATACTTTTACTGATGCCCGTTAATACCGGCACCATATCTTTGGCAACCGCATTGCGTAAATAAATAACATGGGTATTACCACTGAACTCCAGGGGAGTATCTAAATGTGATATCAGTGCCCGCGTACGAACACGTGACGATCTTGGCCCACCTAATAAAACGCTGTTAGTGCGAGCATCTGCAATAACATTAATAGTCTGTTTTTGCTTTGGGTTTAAACTCGCCAGTTGCTGCATCACCCTGACAACTTCGGTTGCGCTCGCGTGTTCTAATGGAATCACTTCAACTTCAGTGCCGGTTACCTGATCAATACGTCTGATAATTTTTTCCAGGCGAGCAATATTGGCCGCACTGTCAGAAATAACCAGTACATTCGACGCAGGGTAAGCTGCCAGATGACCGCGCTGCGGAACCAGCGGCCGCAAAATAGGCACCAGTTGCGCCGCATCAATATAGCGTACTTCAATAACACGCGTTACAAAGGCATCACTACCATTATAAATGCGCTTATTCATAAAGGGGATGGCATCCTGCTTTGCATTCACTTCAGGCACAATCTTTGTAACATTAGGGCCCACAACAGCGGCAAAGCCATGTACTTTTAAAACAGAAAGAAAAACCTGGTAAACATCTTCACTCGGCATTTCTTTATTTGAAATAATTGTAACCTTGCCTTTTACCCGCGGGTCAATAATAAAATTAATGCCGGTAATACGCGAAACCGCATTAATCAGGGCGTTGATGTCGGCATCAACAAAATTTAATGTGTATGTCTGGTTTGCCGTATCATCAGTAACCACATTTTGCTCATTAAGACTGGGAGCTGAAACAGCCTGACCTTGTACGGCAACCAGTAATGCCACAACTGCCAATATTTTTAATAATTTTTTAAACACCACACTCATACTTCTTTCGTATTAATAGTTAATTTATCCAGTTTAATATGTTCCATCACTACATCTGCACATTAACGGTCTGAGGGATACCCTTACGCTTAAAATCAATGCTTAAGGGTGTTCCATTCTTTAACGAATTCACTAACTGGTCATAAGCCGCGCTCATATTAGAACCAATAGAAATACCATTGATTGCCGTTATGACATCGGTTGGCAGTAAACCTAAACTCCGCATCACCATGGGATCATTATGATTAAAGGTAAAACCTTCGGTTGAGCCGTCTGCTTTGTTCACAACCGGTTCAAGACGTGCACTTTCCATAAAGGCCTGTGGTGACTTGATAAAGGTTTGCCTAATTTTCTTTAACCTGCTCGTTACTGGCATCGTGCGCACACTGCGACGAGTGGATGAGCTCGAAGACGCAAGAGGAATATTGTCCAGTCTCTTTTGTGGTAATGCCAGAGACTCCAGACGGCCATTACGGTTCAAAATAACTTCAGTAGGCCGCACTTCATGCAAAACAGCACCACTGGGTAAACGTTCGCCAACCCTGAAGGTACGACCTTTATCTGCCGCACTTTCAGATATAATAGCAAACGCTTTTAAAGGATTGGTTGATGCAAAAACACCTTTTAACACCAGTTGCAGCCTGGTTTTAGTAATATTAACCGAGCTGGCAGTTGACTTCCCTTGTGCCACACCAAACAAATGCAACTGCGCAACTGAACTGAGCCGTGCAATAGACTGTGACTGGCTGGCAGGAACAACCGGGCTGGCAATCACTTTATATTCTGTAGCCGGCATCAATATCAACCAGGTCAAACCTGCTGCCGATTTCGTCAGTAATACGATAAAAAGTACACTCAGCCAAAAAGGCACATGTGAAACCCAGCCTGCCTGCAAAATGGCAACCGGATCCAGCTTACCCAAAAATTGAGTAAACCGCTGGTTTAAACTTGTCTCGTAAGCTGTCATCGGTTATTGGCGTCCATATTCAACTCCGTATCCACTGCTCACTTATTGACCAAACCGGCAAAGTGAAGCAATATCCATAAAGTGTAAAAAAACAAATTGTTTTAACTTTACTTTTTACCCCTAATTCATCAAAATATCAATTAGTTATAGAGTATAGTTAAAAATGTTTCGAGATGTAAGAAATAATTGCTTAATTTTTTATATAAATGGTCGAAAACATAAATGAAGTCTATTTCATCTGAAGGATGATGTAGGTGACTCAGTCATCAAAACGATGGCGAAAAGGCAACCAACAAAAAACAACAGTTATTTATAACTTGTTGTTTTATATAAAGTAATTAAATTGCGCCGACTCACATTTTGAGACACCGAAACTGTATTAGCCTATTTGCTGTGCTAAGCTAGTTATATTAAAGGTGTTTTGAATAATTTTAGCAGGAATCGAAAATTAAAATGACTCAACCAGACACAACTAGCAGCCTGAATCTAAACAGAGTAAGCGGGTTTACACTTATCGAATTGATGATAGTCGTGGCTATTATCGGTATTCTCGCTGCAATCGCGATTCCTGCTTATAATGGCTATATCACCTCTGCTCGCCTCAGCGAATGCGCCAATGAGGTCACCGCCATTAAACTGGCGCAAAAACAGTTTTTTCTGGAAAATAATCGCTTTTTCCCGGATCCAGATGGACCCGTCACTAGCGTTGGCGCCAATTACACCGCGATAGAAGCACGAAGCGGTGGTCATTTTCGTTCCACTTACCGTGAACACGGCGGGGTAGCGGGCATTGATGGTGCAGATTACCTTGCTCATGTCCACTGTGACTTTACCGTCGAAACACCCGACCAAGCGGCTGGCGCACTGGCGGTCAGTTATGCTATTACCGTTACCCCCACTCCAGGTGGGAGCCTGGTGGGTATTCCTGAAGTGGCCGGTTTAAATACAGCGGCTGACTAAATAAAACATTTTTAACAATGATAAATACGTATAAATCTGGGTTAAATCAATAAATGGCAACTCCAAATGCAAAAATACAACTGGGTGGTCTTGCACGCAAACTAGTGCAAGATGGTATTATTGAAGAAAGCAGCGCCATTAATGCGCAAGCGGCAGCTATAAAAAGCAAAATCCCCTTCGTTTCCTATATTGTGCAGCAAAAACTGGCCAACAGTTCTAAAATTGCTGAAGCGGCCTCTGCAGAGTTTGGTGTTCCGGTTGTTAACCTTGATGCCGTCGACATTGAAGCGGATGTCATTAAGCTCGTAAGAGAGAGCCTGGTTCGTAAACATAACACCCTGCCATTGTTTAAACGTGGAAACCGTTTATTTATCGCTGTTTCCGACCCAACATTATTGCAGGCCATTGACGAAGTTAAGTTCCATGTTGGGATGTCAACCGAAGCCATCCTGGTTGAAGAGGATAAACTTCAACGTGTTATTAACAAGTCAATGGAAGATAACGACACTTCCTTGTCTGAGCTGAACGATGGGGATTATGACGACCTTGACTACGTTGACGAAGAGGATGCCAACGCAGATGATGCCACCGATTCCGATATTGATGATGCACCCGTGGTACGCTTTGTTAATAAAGTATTACTCGATGCGATTAACAAAGGCGCTTCGGACATCCATTTTGAACCTTATGAAAAAAATTACCGAGTACGCTTTCGCATGGATGGCATACTCAATGAAGTGGCAACCCCGCCAATAGGAATGTCAAATAAATTATCTGCACGTTTAAAAGTGATGTCACGTCTGGATATTTCCGAACGACGTGTTCCACAGGATGGCCGAATTAAACTGAACCTGTCTAAAAACCGTTCTATCGATTTCCGTGTTAACACCTGCCCGACGCTTTTTGGCGAAAAAATTGTATTACGGATACTTGACCCAAACAGTGCCAAGATGGGCGTTGAAGCTTTAGGCTTCGAAGATGAACAGAAAAAGCTTTACCTTGATGCCCTATCCAAGCCCTATGGCATGATCCTGGTCACCGGCCCTACCGGTTCAGGCAAAACCGTTTCCCTGTACACAGGGGTCAACATTCTTAACCAGCCGGGAGTTAACATTTCAACCGCTGAAGATCCGGTGGAAATCAACATGCCGGGGATTAATCAGGTTAATGTCAATAATAAAGTCGGGTTGAACTTTTCAAGTGCATTGCGTGCATTCCTTCGTCAGGATCCGGATATTATTCTGGTGGGTGAAATTCGCGATCTGGAAACTGCAGAAATTGCCATCAAGGCTGCTCAAACGGGTCACCTGGTATTATCAACCTTACACACCAATGATGCACCTCAAACACTCACACGATTAGTTAACATGGGCGTGCCCGGCTACAATATTGCCTCTTCGATTCATTTAATTGTGGCACAACGTTTATGCCGTCGCTTATGCACACATTGTAAAAAAACACTGGATATCCCCAAAGAGGCACTGCTTGAAGAAGGTTTTAGTAACGAAGAAATAAAACAGGGCATTACTATTTATGGGCCAAAAGGCTGTGACCAGTGCACGGAAGGCTATAAAGGCCGCGTCGGTATTTATCAGGTTATGCCTGTTTCAGAAGAAATGGGTCGTATTATCATGGAAGGCGGTAATGCACTGGTGCTAGGTAAGCAGGCACAAAAAGAAGGGGTTCCTGATTTACGACAATCCGGTCTTAAAAAGATAAAAGCGGGTATGACCAGCCTCGATGAAATTAATCGTGTTACAAAAGAATAATCTCGAAGTTATAAACTTATAATAAAATAATAGCACAGTGGTACATAAGGAAAACGCACATGGCGACTAAAACAAAAAAACAAGATGTCTTTATCTGGGAAGGCAAAGATAATAAAGGTAAAAAAGTCAAAGGAGAATCCCGTGGTGCAAATATTTCTTTAGTCAAAGCCACTTTACGTCGCCAGGGAATTAATCCCAGCAAAATTAAAAAGAAAGCAAAGCCCTTGTTTGGTGGAGGCCGAGGTCGGGTCAAAGCAAAAGACATTGCAATTTTTAGTCGCCAATTAGCCACCATGATGGATGCCGGTGTGCCCCTCGTGCAGGGTTTTGAAATCATCGGCCGTGGCCACGAAAACAAGGCCATGCAGGATCTGCTGCTGGCAATTAAAGCCGATATTGAAGGCGGCAGTAATTTATCCGATGCCCTTGCAAAACACCCCTACCACTTTGATGAACTTTTTTGTAACCTCGTGCAAGCCGGCGAGCACGCCGGTATCCTCGATACCATCCTCGATAAAATAGCGACCTATAAAGAAAAAACTGAATCCATTAAAGGCAAAATTAAAAAAGCACTGTTTTATCCAGCCGCTGTTATTGGCGTGTCTTTTATTATTACTGCCATCTTGATGATTTTTGTAATTCCAATGTTCGAACAATTATTCATGGGGTTTGGTGCCGATCTCCCGGCTATTACCCGCTTTGTTATCAATCTTTCGCAGTTCTTCCAGGTGTGGTGGTGGGCTGTATTTGGTGGTATTGGCCTGGCCATATATGGCATGGTAGAAGCAAAAAAACGCTCCCCCAAATTTAACCACATACTCGATCGCACCATGCTAAAAATGCCTATTATTGGTAATATCCTCGAAAAAGCAGCGATTGCACGCTTCTCACGCACCCTGGCAACCATGTTTGCTGCTGGTGTTCCTCTGGTTGAAGCCATGGTATCTGTTGCAGGGGCTGTCGGTAATGTTGTCTTTAAAGACGCTGTGCTTATTATGAAAGATGAAGTGGCAACCGGTACACAACTAAATGTTGCCATGAACCAGTCCGGTTTGTTTCCTAACATGGTTGTGCAAATGGCCGCTATTGGTGAAGAAGCTGGCTCCGTTGACACTATGCTGAGTAAAGTGGCCGACTTTTATGAAGAAGAAGTGGATAATGCAGTAGACAGCATGAGCAGTTTACTTGAACCGCTTATTATGGCCATTTTGGGTGTACTTATTGGTGGCCTGGTTATCGCAATGTATATGCCTATCTTCCAGATGGGTAAGATTGTTGGTGGATAAAAACTCAACCTAAAATGGATGTGATTGAAACGCTAAATCAGGCACCCGTGCTTGTGGCTATATTAGCTACTACTATTGGCTTAATTTTTGGCAGCTTCCTAAATGTAGTAATACACCGGTTACCTAAAATGCTTATGCGTGAATGGTCTCAGGATTGTGTTGGCTTTTTGTCCGAACAGGACAAAACTTTTAATTACAAACAAACCGCACCCGCCAGCAACTATAATTTAGCCGTACCGGCATCCAGTTGTCCCAACTGTAACCATAGAATCACCCTTTTAGAAAATATTCCCGTTCTAAGTTACCTCTTTCTTAAGGGCCTCTGCAGCGAGTGTAAAATAAAGATATCACCGCGCTATCCCTTTATTGAATTGCTCACCAGCCTGCTAACATTAGCGGTTGTTTTACATTATGGCTTAAGCTGGCAGGCATTTTTTGCTTTAGCACTGACATGGAATTTAATTGCTCTCAGTGGTATTGATTTTGACCACCAGTATCTCCCTGATAATTTAATACTGCCCTTTATCTGGCTCGGCTTGCTGCTGAATGTTTTTAATTTATACACTGATGTTAACAGCGCCGTCATCGGCGCTATAGCCGGGTACTTAAGTTTATGGACGGTGTACCAGCTTTTTAAACTGATCACAAAAAAAGAAGGCATGGGCTATGGCGACTTCAAACTACTGGCCTTGTTCGGAGCCTGGTTTGGCTGGCAGTCACTGGGCGTTATTATTATACTATCATCCATTGCCGGCGCCGTTATCGGCATTACTCTAATCCTCTTTAAGAACCAGTCCCTCAGCAAAAAAATTCCCTTCGGACCTTACCTTGCCATTGCCGGCTGGATTTTTATGTTGTGGGGCGAGACGATTAATTCAGCCTATATGCAGTATGCTGGTTTAAATTAAGACTTGTATTAAAAATAAATATAATGCTAAAAATAGGTTTAACAGGGGGGATTGGTAGCGGCAAAACGACCGTTAGTGATCTTTTTTCTCAACTCGATAATAATGAAAACAAAGTCGCGATTATCGACACCGATATTATCGCCCGCCAGATTGTTGAAGTGGGCAAACCCGCTTATAAAAAAATCATTAAAATATTCGGAAAAGAAATATTAAACAAAGATGCATCCATTAATCGTAAAGTACTGCGTAATATTATATTTAATGATCTGAATTTGAAACAACAGCTCGAAGACATTATCCATCCAGAAATTCAGCTACAGGTAAATAGCGAATTAGCACAACTGAATACCCAATATTGTATCATCGTTATCCCGTTACTTTTTGAAACAAAATCAGACTATGCACTTGATCGTATTCTGCTTGTTGATTGTGATATTGACACACAAATAAAGAGAACGACTCAACGAGATCAAGTTCCAGCAGAGGATGTAGAGCGTATTATTAAACTACAAAGCTCACAGGATTATCGCTTAAAACATGCCGATGATATTATTCAGAACAATAATGATCTCGAGCAATTAAAACAGCAAGTCCGAAATTTACACGCTTTTTATCTAAAATTAGCTAACCTGAACTCGGGATAAGACATTCAGAGGTTATTCACCGGACAGGAAGCCGGGATTATCCAATAAAGACACGCAAAACATGCCATCCATGGCGACTCGACTGCCGCGTCCTTGCGGCAGACGGTCTTTACTGGATAATCCCGGCTTCCTGTCCTTGTGGTGGTGGATTTTAATGACTCGTTTCTCTTATCCCGAGTTCAGGTTAGCTAAAAAATATAATCCGTAAAATTATGCAAATTACTTCAATACTGCATATTTTTTTCGGGTGTTTTTTTATATAATTACCCGCTATGGATGAATTAGTTACTTATGAATTACCACTAAATGAGCGCATACGCACGTTTATGCGACTGGAGCATTTATTTAGCCAGGCTTCCTATACACTCAGAGGCTACTCTACCTGGGACAGTCGTGCGACACTTTCATCACTGATTGATATTCTAGAATTGCTTGCACGAAGTGACTTTAAAAACGAGCTATTAAAAGAACTGGAATTTTTACATAGCGCTTTGGCTGCACTGCAAGACACACCGGGTGTTGATTCAGAACAACTCACGACCGTTCTGGATCAACTGACGGATTCAATCGCAAGCTTACACCACACCGATGGGCAATTAGGCCACCAATTGCGGAATAACGAGCTTATCACCGCCTTATTACAGCGCAGTAGCGTAATAGGCGGTAGTTGCCGATTTGATATGCCGGCCTACCATTTCTGGTTACAACAGGCAGCCGAATCACGTATAGAAAAAATAGAAAACTGGTATGAACAACTCAAAATTGTGAACAAGCCTATTGTGCTTATTCTTGGCATCCTGAGAGAAAGTGCAAACCCGACACAATTACAGGCTGAAAGTGGTTTTTACCAGCAATCACTTGATACTAATAGCGAAACAAAACTAATCAGAGTATCCATTAGCAATAAGCTCCCCTATTTTGCAGAACTAAGCGGTGGCAAACACCGTTTTACAATACGATTTCTGGAACCCCGTGATACCGGTAGACCCATGCAAACAAATGACAATGTAGATTTTGAACTTAACTGTTGTAGTTTATAATAATGAATAAAATGATTAAATGCCCTACCTGCCAAAAAGAACTTATCTGGTCAGCTAAAGAAAAGTGGCGTCCCTTTTGTTGTGAACGCTGTAAGCTCATTGACCTTGGTGAATGGGCCAGCGAAAACCATCGAATTAAGGGTGCCCCCACCTTTAGCGAAAACGGGCTTAACACGACCGACGATTTTTCCTGAATCGCTTTTTATTTAATCGTTAACGGAATGGCCACCTTATATGTCCTATTTTCTGTTTTGACTACAAAGTGCATTAGCCAGTCTGTTTGCTTACTAACGCAGACAGGTAATAAAATAGAAGTTTGCCAATATCCAGTAACATCGGCACTCTTATTCTGAGCTAATCGAAAGTAATTAAACCCCATCTTCATCGATTGCATGGAGAAGTCAGCAACCACCTCGGTTATCCTCTCATCAAAATTATTAAGTTTAGCTAATAACTTAAAAGGCTGCATCGTACGAACATCACCTGAGAACTTTATTTCTATTCCTTCATTTCCTGCAGTGAATATACAGCTAGACTGAAGTAAATTACATTTACCAACTGCCGTTAAAGGGATAGCAACACCCACTCCCTTAATATTATCTGAAAAGGGTAAATATAATCTAACCAGAACAATAATCGCAATAACAAAAAAAGCGACAACAGCAGACTGTACAACAAGTCTCATTTCAGGTGATTCCATAATTCACTGATTGCAGCAATACCAAATGCTCCACTTTTTTTCGCCTTCAATAACATGTCTTGTTTCATCCCACCTAATGCAAAAACAGGGATACTTGACTGGCTTATTATTTCTTCAAGCCCATTCCAGCCAATAGGGATAGCATCTGGATGGCTTGTTGTTTTTAATACTGGCGACACTACAACAAAGTCAGATTCAATTTTTATTGCTTGCTGTAATTCATTTATATTATGCACCGATGCGGCAAGAATTTTATCGGGGAAAACAGGACGGGCGGTATATTGAAATAAACGTTGGCTATTTAAATGAATACCATCGACATCACATTTTTCTAAAAAATCTACATCCGCATTAACAATTAACTTTGCCTTTTCTTTTTTACACAAAGATCCGGAAATATTGGCTAAATCAATCAATACATCCAAATCAGATGTTAAAGTTCGAAGCTGAACAAGCTTAACGCCCTTATTTAAGCAATGTTTAAAGTGTTGAATATAATCTTCTTTATCATCAAATCGTCCAGTAATGGCATAACATTCAGGGAGTGTAATACAGTTTAAAATTGCTTTGTTTGCAGCGGGAAAGGAATAACCAGGAAGTTCAGCAGGCGACACCCACTGAATAGCCTGAGCGGACGAGCTTTGCAAATCACCTGTAAAATCATCAACAAGCCATACGTCTAAACAAACATGTTTATCCGGGTACGCATAAGAAATACGAACAAAGGGGCTAGCCTGCTTAACAGTAAGATTGAGTTCTTCATAAAGCTCCCGGCACAATGCAGCATACGCCGTTTCATTCGCTTCAATTTTTCCACCAGTAAATTCCCATAACCCTCCCTGGTGTAAATGAGCATGCCGTTTTGAAATAAGATATTGATTATCGTTATTCTTAATCAGACCAACAGCAACATGTATTTTCTGTTTCACACTAATAAAAAAGGCTTAGATTTTATGAGCGGTATTCAGCATTAATCTTGACATAGTCATAAGAAAAGTCACATGTCCAGATTGTTGAACTGGCCTGACCACGGCCAAGCTGAATATGAATGGTGATCTCAGATTCATTCATAACCTTCTGCCCAAGCTCTTCACTGTACGATGCTGAACGGCCTCCGTTCTCAACAATGCAAACATCACCGATAAAAATTTTTAGTTTATCGATATTCAGATCTTTAACACCAGCACGGCCTACAGCAGCCAGAATACGCCCCCAATTCGGGTCGCTAGCAAAAAACGCCGTTTTAACCAATGGCGAATGTGCAACTGTATAGGCAACCCGATCAGATTCGCTTGTATTTTGTGCTTCACTCACATTAATCGTAATGAGTTTAGTCGCACCTTCAGCATCTCTAACCAGTGCTTTGGCTAATGTTTCAAATACCTTATCAAGTGCTTGCTGAAATTCACTTAAATTTAATTCCGATATGGTAACTTTGCTTTGCCCGGTTGCGACGAGTACACAGGCATCATTGGTTGAAGTATCACCATCAACAGTAATTCTATTCAATGATTGCGCCACGGCTTTTGTTAAACAGTTATCCAGTATACTCTGTTCAATTTTGGCATCGGTTGTGATATAAGCCAGCATGGTTGCCATATTCGGCCGTAACATACCCACACCTTTTGCAATTCCAGTAATCGTTACAACCTGATTTGCAATATTAACCTGACACGATACCCCTTTAGGTACGGTATCGGTTGTCATGATTGCGTTCGCTGCCGCCATCCAGTGATGCGGATTTAAATCAATTTTTAAATCAGGAATCACTTTTTTGATTTTATCAACCGGTAAATTCTCACCAATGACACCGGTTGAAAAAGGCAGTACCTGATTAACATCACAATCAAGCTCCGAAGCAATGGATTCACAGCAAGCGATAGCAGCATCAATACCCGCTTGCCCTGTGCCTGCATTTGCATTGCCTGCATTCACTAATAAATAGCGCGGTGCCGTTTGTTTTAAATGCTGTTTTGCAACCGTGACAGGTGCCGCACAAAATGCATTTTGCGTAAACACGGCTGACGTTGTTGAACCCACTGCAATTTCTATTAAAGTCAGATCAGTACGATCTGCATAGCTAATATTTGCGGCTGCTGTTGCTATATTAATACCTGCAACAGGCAACAAATGATTAATATCATCCAGTATATTCATTCCGTATTACTACTTTAGCTTAATCGACCATGGCATTGTTTGTATTTTTTACCTGAACCACAGGGACAAGGCTCATTACGCCCGACTTTTCGCCCGTCACGTACAAAGGGAGTATGTTCTTCGTCTGCGGCAACATTTTCGCCCATTGCCGATGCTTCATCATGCTGATATTCCATATCTCCATCCGCCGCGCGCCTGCGTTGTTCTTCCAATGCTGCCACTTCTTCTTCACTGCGTACTTGTACACGGCTTAATATAGTCACAACTTCACGCTTCATCTTATCAAGTAGCTCAATAAAAAGCTGAAACGCTTCGCGTTTGTATTCCTGCTTTGGGTTTTTCTGTGCATAACTACGTAAGTGGATCCCCTGCCTGAGTTGATCCATTGTTGCCAGATGTTCTCTCCAATGTTGGTCCAGAACCTGTAACATCACTGCTTTTTCAATATGGCGGATAACCTCAGAGCCGGATTCTTTTTCTTTTAGTGCATAAGCCTGCTCCACTTCCTGAAATATTTTTTCTCGTAAGCTTTCCTCGTGCAGGCTGTCGTCCTCTTCCAACCAGCTTTTAATACTCAGCTTAAGGCCAAAATCATCGTTCATTGCTGTTTCCAAACCTGCAATATTCCATTGTTCTTCCAGGCTTTGTGGTGGAACATAAGTACCAATAACCGAACTAACCACTTCATACTGCATATCTTTTATTTCTTCAGATATATCATCAGCTTCCATTAATTCATTACGCTTTCGATAAATTTCCTTACGTTGGTCATTAGCAACATCATCGTATTCTAACAAATTTTTACGTGCATCAAAGTTATGCCCTTCCACTTTTCGTTGAGCATTTTCAATGGCCTTGCTCACCCAGGGGTGTTCAATGGCTTCATTTTTTTCCATACCAAGCCGCTGCATAATTGACGCCATTTTTTCTGAAGCAAAAATACGCATCAGGTTATCTTCTAATGACAAATAAAATCGTGTGGTGCCAGGGTCACCCTGTCGCCCGGCACGTCCACGTAACTGATTATCAATACGTCGCGACTCATGACGTTCAGTACCAATAATGCGTAAACCGCCCATATCCAGCACTTTTTGATGGCGCTTTTCCCAGTCCTGTTTTAATTTCTCTATTTTTATATCATCTGGTTTCTTTAATTTTTCAATTTCAATATCAAGATTACCGCCCAATACAATATCAGTACCACGACCCGCCATGTTTGTGGCAATCGTTACTGCAGCCGGTAAACCGGCTTCTGCAACAATATCCGCTTCACGGGCATGTTGTTTTGCGTTTAAAACTGCGTGCTTTACTTTTTCTTTTTTAAGAACACCGTGTAAAAATTCAGACACTTCAATCGAAGCAGTACCGACCAATACGGGTTGCCCTCTTTCCTGACAGTCTTTGATATCTTCAACAATGGCTGCGAATTTTTCATCTTGTGTCAGAAAAATCTGATCCACCTGATCGATACGGATCATATCGCGATGGGTTGGCACAACCACCACTTCCAGGCCATATATTTGCTGAAACTCATACGCTTCAGTGTCGGCGGTTCCGGTCATGCCGGATAAAGTGTCATAAAGTCGAAAATAATTCTGGAAGGTGATTGAGGCAACCGTCTGGTTTTCCTGTTGAATATGTACACCCTCTTTTGCTTCTATTGCCTGGTGTAATCCATCTGACCAGCGTCGACCCTGCATGGTTCGTCCGGTAAACTCATCAACAATCACTATTTCATTATTCGATACGATATAATCCACATCTTTCTGAAATATAACATGTGCACGCAATGCTGAATTCACATGATGTACTAAGCCAATATTGGATGGATTATATAAACTTTCATTTTCCGCCAGTAAACCGGCTTCGGTCAGCATGTCTTCTACATGCTGATGCCCTTCTTCAGTTAAATGAATTTGTTTATTCTTTTCTTCAATCGTATAGTCACCGGGACCATCCTCTTCTTCCTGCTTGACAAGTTTAGGAACGAGCTGGTTAATTTTAAAATAAAGTTCGGAACTATCTTCGGCTGGCCCTGAAATAATCAGTGGCGTACGTGCTTCATCGATTAAAATTGAATCCACCTCATCAACAACAGCAAAATTTTGTCCACGCTGGAATTTGTCAGATATTTCAAACGCCATATTATCGCGCAGATAGTCAAAACCGTATTCGTTATTGGTGCCATAAGTAATGTCAGCAGCATAGGCTTCACGCTTTTCATCAGGATCTTGCTCTGCAACAACAACCCCGACAGATAAGCCAAGAAAATTATAAAGCTTACCCATCCATTCTGCATCACGCTTGGCCAGGTAGTCATTCACAGTCACCACATGCACGCCCTTACCGGCAATTGCATTTAAATATACGGGTAAGGTGGCCATTAAGGTTTTACCCTCACCCGTACGCATTTCTGAAATTTTACCTTCATGCAACACCATGCCACCAACCAACTGCACATCAAAATGACGCATACCCAACGCACGTTGGCTGGCTTCTCGCGCAGTGGCAAATACTTCAGGTAAGATGTCTTCGAGAGTCTCGTTATTTTCAAGACGCTGACGAAATTTTTCAGTTTGCTGTTTTATATCTTCATCCGACAGTGCCTGTATTTGAGGCTCTAACGCATTTATTTTATCCACAATTTTCTGTAGTTTTTTTATATAACGTTCATTACGACTACCGAATACTTTCTTTACAACTTTACCAAACATTAAAAATTCCTATTTATTCTGGATTAATTCTTTTCTAAACTATTTGATTTAAACAGCCAACACACTTTGTATTGAAGCATTGTTTTTCATGCCTCTAACTAGGCCACCCGCTAAATTCACACCTACAAAAAACCACCTTAATATAACTGGCTATTTTACGCTATATAGACTGCTTTTGTCTGATTTGGTTTCTATATTATGGTGTTTAGTCAAGTCGTTAGCTTCTGCCTGTGCTTTAACTGTAATATTGCCAGTCACATCAATTTCAAGCCGTGTATCAGGGAAATCCTGCTGCGTAAGCTGTTTTATCAAACGTGCAGCCCGATGTTTTTTGTCCATTAAAGGCCCCGCAGGCCGCTGTTGTCTAGCTGAAATAATTCTTCCGGACTTGAACCGGCCTTGCTGGTCAATATTGATGGATAAAATAGGCGCCAGGCCATTTTTACCCGTCACCTTAATTCCTAGAGTGGTACAGAAGTTTCCCAGACTATAGGCAATAATCCGTTGCTGATAAAGCTCAATCGCGCGGGGAACATGCGGACCATGACCGAGCAAAACGTCAGCCCCCGCCTCAATCGCCGTGCGGGCAAACAGCACCACATCACCCCTGTTTTCGCCATGAAAATACTCTGTCTCAAAAGGTACACGGGTATAAGCATCCCCCTCAGCTCCGGCATGAAAAGAAACGATTACGATGTCATTCGCTTGCGCTAAGCCCCGAATCGTTTTGCGCACATAGTCTAAATCCAGAAAGTCATGGGCACCGAGAAAGGGTGCAAAGGCTATCAAGACTATTTTTAAGCCTTTTAATTCCCATTGAGCAATATCGCCCTCTACACCAGAATGTTTAATGCCCACGTTATCCAGTGTTTGCATTGTCAGTAAGCGTCCACTATCACCAAAGTCCCTTGCATGGTTATTAGCCAGGCTCATCACATCAAATCCGGCTACCTTCAAATGCCGAGCATAATGGGGAGGCATTCGAAACACATAGCAACGTCTAACATCCGGGCAGGCTTTTTCAGCCACGCCCCCCGTCCCAAATGTGCCTTCTAAATTGCCAAAAGTGATGTCTGCCTGGGATAGAATGTCACTGACATCGGCGAGCAAAGTTTTGCCATCATCAGGCGGTAAACGATAATCCGGATAGTCGGTTCCCAGCATCACATCACCCACAGCCATAATATTTAAAGTCGTATCAGCGGCAGTCCGCAAAACAGCAGGCTGCTCGACACTGACCTCAGTGGCTTTTGATGGGGATAAATCCGATCCAGACAGGTTGGTTTTTATATTCGCACAAGCGGATGTAAGCAGCAGAAACAACAACCCCACCAGCAAAATACCTGTTTGCCGGGAGTAATATATGAATTTTACAGAAATCACAAAGAAAAGGTTTGCAGCATTTAATCAGCCTGCTCGCTGCGTTTTGTCTAATAAATTTAGAATCGTTCTAAGACTCGTAGCCTGGCCGCTGCCTCTACAAGCTTATTTAGCTAATTTATTTAGCACTGGCACGAAAAATATAGCGTTTAGGGTTCACTGCACGGCCATTGTTGAGCACTTCAAAATGAACATGTGGCCCAGTTGAGCGACCCGTTGTACCCATTTTAGCCACAACCTGGCCTTTCTTAATCGTGTCACCCACTTTCACATCGATTGAAAGTGCATGCCCATAGCGGGTTGAATAGCCCTTGCCATGATTAACCTCGACCAGATTACCATAACCTGAACGACGCCCTGCAAAGGTCACCACACCTGAAGCCACCGCCACAATGTCTGCACCCAGCTTGCCCGCAAAATCAATACCAGAATGGTGCACTCGACGACCGGTGAATGGATCAGTCCGAAGACCAAAGTACGACGACAGCCAACCACGCGTAATTGGACGACCGGCCGGCTCAACTTCCGCTTGCAGATTGTTCGTCATCATCATTGTTTCAAGTACATTAAGTTGTTGGCTACGGTTGTCCAGTTGCTTCGACAAGTCACCCAAAGCACCCAAAAAGTCGTGTATTTCCATAGACTTACCATTTTTGTCTAATCCACTAACCGGCCCACCTTGTGCGGGTGGTTGTGAAAAATCAAACTCACCACGGTCAAGCTTCGCCATGGTTGTTAGTCGTGAACCCAATGCATCCAGCCGAATAACATGCGCTTGTAATTTGCCCAAACGTAATGCCAATGCATCCATATTTTCACGTGCATCTTGTGTTGCTTCATCAATTTTTAAACGTTGAAAATCAATCTCGGTTTGGTAGGCTACATTCAGATCATCCGGGTTTGTACGCATATCGCTTATGCCAAACTGGTAACCGGCATACATTAAACCAACAGGCAGGATTAAAAAACA
Organism: Gammaproteobacteria bacterium; assembly: GCA_024275115.1. Taxonomy (GTDB): domain Bacteria; phylum Pseudomonadota; class Gammaproteobacteria; order UBA6429; family Thiohalophilaceae; genus SZUA-37. Next base: position 20,812 of record JAJRZT010000082.1, on the reverse strand, counting down.
GGCCACAACCACAGCAACGAGCCTTTTGGCATCCATAACATAAAGTCCGGAACAGCCTTGTTTTCTTCTTAGTAATACTATATTCATATACAAACAACCTTAAAAACATATATTATTGTTAGCGGTTAATCCCGCTAAATCTTTATAAATATTAGCATGTACTTTCATACTGTAAAGTAAGACGTACAATTAAGTTCGAATCGCAAGCTATTAATAAGTATGAAATTACCAAAACAAATTAACAAGTTACTTCGACGTAAAAATTCTAAAGTTGCGAGCCTTATCACACAAGCCCGAAAACTTGAATTTTTAAATAATAAACTGCTGGACTTATTACCACTGCCCTTGCCGCATCACTGTCATCTGGCTAAAATCGACCAACAAACGCTTGTGATTGTTGTTGATTCACCTACCTGGTCAGCACGATTGCGCTATTGTATCCCTGATTTACTCACCAAACTGAAGCACCAGTCACAATATTTTATTCCCATAAAAAATATCGAAATAAAGGTAAACCCAAAGTGGCATATACAAACACAACGCCAAACTTTAAAGCCTAAGCCGATTTCAAATAAAACAGCACAGTGCCTTAAAGACACGGCAAACTCAATTGAAAACAAGGCTATTAAAAATGCTCTGCTAAAATTGGCGGCAAAAGCTAAATAACATGTTGTTTTATATTAATTTTTTCTAATATAGTTTATGCAAGTGTAAGATATTACCTACACTTTATAGTGAAATCAAGGGGGAAAAATCAGGGGATGGTGATTATTTCAGGTATTCGGCTGAGTTTGAGAAAATTTTAGTGCTGACACAATATTTTTATGTATCAATACACTCCATATGATAGCAAGAAATAAGGCAGGACGGACTTAGCCAAAATCAGACAATAGATGAAAAAATCAACAGTTCCTGAGATTTAGATCGCTGAAACCGGCTTTATAAAGGAAATAGGGGCTTCCTGAGGATCAACAAAGCTCACCTGTTCCCAGGCATCTTCTTCTGCAAGCAATGCACAGAGTAGTTTGTTGTTCAGTTCATGTCCTGACTTATGGCCGGAAAAAGCACCAATCAGGCTATGCCCAAGTAAATATAAATCACCAATCGAGTCAAGAATTTTGTGCTTAACAAATTCATCGGCATAACGCAGTCCATCTTCATTTAATACCCGATAATCATCCATTACAATGGCATTATCCAGCGTGCCACCGAGTGCCAGATTCTTTGAGCGCAAGGTTTCGATTTGATTCATAAAGCCAAAAGTACGTGCACGACTCACTTCCTTTACGAAAGAGGTAGTCGAAAAGTCGATTTCGGCCTGTTGCTTGCCTTGATTAAAGGCGGGATGGTCAAAATCAATACTAAAAGCCACTTTAAAACCATCAAATGGCTCAAATTGAACCCATTTATCGCCGTCTTCAAGACGAATCTTACGCTTAATACGAATAAAACGTTTCGGTGCTTTTTGCTCTTCAATACCCGCTGACTGAATTAAAAACACAAACGGGCCGGCACTGCCATCCATAATCGGTACTTCGGCCGCATTTAAGTCAATATAGGCATTATCAATGCCTAAACCGGCCATAGCTGAAAGTAAATGCTCAACGGTCGAAATACGTACACCATCTTTAATAAGCGTGGTGGATAGTGTGGTATCGCCCACATTTTCAGGGGTAGCCGGAATTTCAACCGGTTCATCGAGGTCAACGCGTCTAAAAATAATGCCTGTATCAACAGCAGCAGGTCGTAAAGTTAAATAAACCTTTTCACCTGTATGTAAGCCAACACCCGTGGCACGAATAATATTTTTAAGGGTACGTTGATAAATCACTTAGCATTTTCCTCGAAAGAACAGTTAAATATATGCAAAAATAAGACCAGCCCCAGTATCTGCAGTATATACGCAGGCTCGTTGCTTATAATGGATACAAGCGGTTAATAGTAATACAAAAAGCAGTGTTACAGCAACTTGCAAACTATTAGCGTCTAAAAATCCAGAAACTTGAAGGACTTAGTGTCAATAACCCGCCAATAGTTCAGATTTCGACAGTAATTAGCTCATTTTATAGCCTTTTCGCCTTATTTCTGTGCGCTTACTCCCAATTCAGTCAGCCTGACGGCGTAAAAATGCCGGAATGTCGAGGTATTCCAGATTTGCATCCGCACCGGCACGTGGATCAGTGGTTGTTTCCTGACGACGTTTGATAGTAGGCCGGTCAAGCTGCGCATAATCCACTTCACCATTGAGTGTTTTGTCCACCACCAGGGTCGGCACATCAGCCACCGATTGCACTTCATTACCTAAGCCAGTTGCAACAACCGTCACACGCAGTTCCCCACTCATATCAGGGTCAATCACCGTACCCACAACAACGGTGGCATTTTCAGAAGCAAATTCTTTAACCGTATTACCCACTTCTTCAAATTCACCAATCGATAAATCCATACCAGCCGTCACATTCACCAGAATACCGCGCGCACCCGATAAATTAACATCTTCTAACAAGGGGCTTGCGATGGCAGACTCCGCCGCTTCACGCGCACGGCCTTCGCCACTTGCACGACCGGAACCCATCATGGCCATACCCATTTCAGACATCACCGTTCGAACATCCGCAAAATCGACGTTGATTAAACCTGGACGGGTAATAAGCTCTGCAATCCCCTGCACAGCACCGAGTAAAACATCATTCGCGGCTTTAAAGGCATCGAGTAAACTCATATTTTTGCCTAGTACACTCAGCAACTTCTCATTAGGAATGGTAATCAATGAGTCCACATAACCTTTAAGTTCGTCGATACCATTACTCGCAATATCCATACGTTTTTTACCTTCAAACGGAAAAGGTCGGGTTACAATGGCAACGGTTAGAATGCCCATTTCACGTGCAACCTGTGCAACGACCGGCGCACCACCTGTACCTGTACCACCACCCATGCCGGCGGTAATAAAGATCATGTCTGAGCCTTCTATCACTTCAGCAATGCGTTCGCGATCTTCCAGTGCAGCCTGACGACCAATATCTGGATTAGCACCGGCACCCAGGCCTTTAGTGATGTTGCCACCCAATTGCAAAACGGTGCGAGCAGAAGAGTTTTTAATTGCTTGTGCGTCAGTATTGGCACAAATAAATTCAACCCCCTCCAAATCTTTATTCACCATATGCTCAACAGCATTACCGCCACCACCACCAACACCGATGACTTTAATAACTGCACTCTGGCTGTATGTATCCATTAGTTCAAACATCTTAGACCTCCTCACTGCTTTACAGTGTTTTGTAAAATTTAAAAATTCCCCTGAAACCAACTTTTCATGCGCTGTAAAACGCTTTTCAAACCATTGCCCATTCGTGCTTCAGATTCACGCACAGCGCGATTCTGATAACCAAACAGTAATAAACCCACACCGGTTGAATGAATCGGCGTACGTACCACATCCACTAAACCGGTGACATATTGCGGGTGCCCTAAACGCACCGGCATATGAAATATTTCTTCGGCAAGCTCAACTGCCCCTTCCATTTTTGAGCTACCACCGGTTAACACAACACCGGCTGCACATAAGTCTTCAAAACCACTACGACGTAATTCCGCCTGTATTAAAGTAAATAACTCTTCATAACGAGGCTCAACCACTTCAGCTAATGTTTGTCTTGCTAAACGGCGCGCTGGGCGGTCACCCACACTAGGCACTTCGATTGTTTCTTCGATACTGGCTAACTGAGTTAATGCACAGGCATACTTCAATTTAATTTCTTCGGCATGTTGTGTTGGTGTACGCAAAGCAACAGCAATGTCATTGGTTACTTGATCACCGGCAATCGGGATGACTGCAGTATGGCGAATAGCACCTTCGGTAAACACAGCAATATCGGTTGTGCCACCACCAATATCAACTAAGCAAACACCGAGTTCTTTTTCATCATCGGTTAACACTGCATGACTGGAGGCAAGTTGTTCTAAGATAATATCGTCCACTTCTAAACCACAGCGTCTAACACACTTAATAATATTTTGTGCCGCACTGACCGCACCGGTCACCATGTGTACTTTTGCTTCTAAGCGCACACCCGACATGCCAATCGGTTCACGAATACTTTCCTGATTATCAATAATAAATTCTTGCGGCAGGATATGAAGTATTTTCTGATCCGCCGGAATAGCAACAGCACGCGCTGCATCAATCACCCGTTCAACGTCCGGGTTTGAAACTTCTTTATCTCGAATTGCAACAATGCCATGTGAGTTCAAACTACGAATATGACTGCCCGCAATCCCTGCATACACAGAATGGATCTGACAACCGGCCATTAACTCAGCCTCTTCAATCGCACGTTGAATCGACTGCACTGTTGATTCAATATTGATAACCACCCCTTTCTTTAGACCACGCGATGGATGAGAGCCAATACCAATAATTTCAATTTCATCTTCAGGTGTTATCTCACCCACAATCGCAACCACTTTGGACGTTCCAATATCCAGGCCGACGATTAAATTCTTTTCTAATTTCTTAGACATTTTCCCTGCCACTCGTTACTTCATTATAAAGCTTGCCCTTTGCCTGGCGTTGCTTCCATTTAACACTAAACCCGTTGGTGTAACGCATATCAATACGCTCAATAAGCGTCATTCGTTCACTTAAGGCTGAATAAACCTGAGTAAATCGTTGCAACCGGTACAACTTATTTTGCCGACCTAAATTAAGCTCAACATCATTACCCAATGTTAATGTTAGGGCTTGCCTTGGGCTAAATTTAACTTTCATAACTTTTAAATTAATCGCTGCAAACATTTCAGTTGCATCGTTAAAATAACGTAAACAATTTTCAACCAAACCTTCAGTTGCAACAAATCGGGGCAATGCTTTCGGGTAGGTTTTTTTATTGGGATAAAAAACTTTCCCAAACTCACTCACCAGCCCATTATTACCCCAGTAAGCCACTGCTTTGTGTTCAACAACTTCAATTATTAACGTATCCGGCCAAACTCGTTGCACAGAAGCTTGTTTTACCCAGGGCATGGTCTCTACTCTTTGTTTAATCGCGTCAACATCAATATTAAAGAAGCCTTTATTCTCAAGAATATCAATTTCTGATTTAACACCTTGTTGCTGACCAACACCGTTGCTTAATGCTTTATGTAACATCTCTTCGGTTACAAAACTAAAATCACCTAATGCGCGCACTTTTGTAATAGGCAATGTTTGCGGATCTGTTATTTTTATTGCACTCCAGACCAATGCAGACACGGTAATTAACAATACGAATATAACTTTAAAACCACGAACAAACCCAGCAGACACTCCTTGTTCTGACAAACGCATGGCTTGTTTATTTTTCTTAAACATGCTTCGTTCCATTGGCCTTGTTCGCCAGGTTGCTATTTGACGCTTTAAGTGTTTGCCCCATTATTGCCAACACAAGCGCATCAAAATCAAGACCGGACTCTTTTGCAGCCATCGGCACCAGACTATGGCTGGTCATACCGGGTATGGTATTTATTTCAATAATCCAGGGTTTATTATCAGCATCACACATCACATCCACTCGCCCCCAGCCTGATGCTCCGACTGTATTAAAGGCAGACAAAGCCAGACGTTGCATATGACCTTCATCGTCGGCAGACAAACCGCACGGGCATAAATATTCAGTATCATTCGATTGGTACTTCGCGCTGTAATCATAAAATTTATGCGGTGTTTTAAGTTGAATCACAGGTAAAGCCTGATGCTCCAGTATTGCAATCGTATATTCCGCACCCGTTACCCATTGCTCTACAAGCACATCCCCAGCGAAATCTTTAGCCGCGTCATAAGCTGCTTTTAATTCAGTACTGGATTCAACCTGTGCCATGCCTAAACTTGAACCTTCTAATGTTGGTTTAACAATCAAAGGGGAACCCAGTGATGCCACCACGGCCTCACAGTCCGTATCATCATCCATTACAACAAACGCAGGGGTAGGCAAACCCGCACCTTCTAAAATTTGTTTAGTCCGTAACTTATCCATAGCGAGTGCGGATGCAGCAACACCACTTCCGGTATACGGCAGTGCCAGCACTTCAAGTATGGACTGTATAACACCGTCTTCACCGCCTTTACCATGCAGGGCGATAAAAACACGATCGATATTTTCTTTTAATAGATCTTGCAGAACCGTTTCTTTTTTGACATCAATCGCAAAAGCATCCACGCCCTGCTGTAATAAAGCATCCAGCACCGCCTGGCCGCTTTGCAATGAAACGGGGCGTTCAGCCGACCAGCCACCCATTAACACCGCAACCCGACCAAGATTTTTAATCATTGCCTTATTAACAGTGTTATTCACGTTTTATTGCCTATTATTCGCACTTCACGAATTAAATTAATCTTAAATTCATTTTTAACTATTTGATGAACATAATTAATTAAATTTTCTATATCATTGGCTGTTGCTGTGCCGGTATTAATAATAAAATTAGCGTGTTTTTCTGAAACACAAGCTCCACCAATGCAATAACCTTTAAGCCCCACCGATTCAATTAAGCGCGCAGCATAATCGCCCACAGGATTTCTGAATACCGACCCTGCATTCGGTTGCTGTGTAGGTTGTGTTGCACCCCGCCGAGCCAGGTGTGATTTTATTTTTTGTTCACTCTGTTCACGCACACCTTTTTGTAACTGCAAGGTCACGCCAACAAACCATTCATTTATTCCAATTTTAAAATCAGAATCGGCTTTTTCTTTAACCGAACGATAAGCAATATCAAAATCAGAAACAGTACGTACATACATTTGCCCATGCTGATCAATCGTTGTTACATTTTTAACAACTGGCCAGATCTCGCCACCCATTGCTCCAGCATTCATGGCTAATGCGCCACCCACTGTGCCTGGAATGCCGCATAAAAATTCTGCACCACTCAAACCTTGCTTCGCTGATACTTTTGCAAGTTTCGGACTTGGAACACCTATTTCAGCATAAATACAACAATCATCTCTTTCTTCAATTTTATTGAGTACACCACTAGCACAAATAACAGCAGCATCCAGGCCTGCATCACGCACAAGCAAATTACTGCCAAGCCCCACAAAAATGATTTGTGTATCTTCACTTTGTTGACTTAAAAATATACTCAGGTCGTCCAGATCAACCGGCTTATAAAAAATAGATGCAACACCACCTACACGCCATGACGTGTGCTTCGCCATTGGCTCATTACGTAAAACATCACCACGTAATTTTTGTTGGTTGTTTATATTCATTGTTTGCATCATTTATTAATTATCGTAATTATCTAAATAGTTAAGTATTGTTCATTGCCACTAAACTAAGTAATTCTGCTTCCAGTTTTGCTGCCGCTAGCCCAACATTGCCGGCACCAAGTGTTACTAATACATCACCATCATTCACAACATTATTTACAGAAGTTGCTAACTCACTTATATCTTCAACAAAAACAGGATCAACTTGCCCACGTGTTCTAATCGCACGTGCAAGCGAACGACCATCAGCACCTGGAATGGCTGCTTCACCTGCGGCATACACTTCAAGCAAAATTAAAACATCAGCACTTGATAAAACTTTTGCAAAATCTTCAAACAAGTCACGGGTACGGGTATAACGATGCGGTTGAAAAACAACAACCAGCCGGTTATCCGGCCAGCCTTTGCGTATTGCTTCAAGTGTTACGGCCACTTCACTGGGGTGATGCCCATAATCATCAATATGCAGAACAGCACCCCTGGTTGTTTTTATCTTGCCGTTAATCTGGAAACGCCGCCCTATTCCTGCAAATTTTTCAAAGGCGGATTTAATATCTTTATCATCAACCCCCAGCTCACGTGCAACCGCAATGGCCGCAAGCGTATTTAAAACATTATGTTCACCTGGCATATTCAAAGTAATATCCAGTATTTTATCGCTGTCTTTGGCTGTTACAGAAAAAGCCGTTCTGTTTTCATTCTGTTTAATGTTAACCGCACGAATATCAGCTTCACTGTGAATACCATAAGTTAAAACCGGCCGGGTAATTTTTGTTAGTAAATTTTTAACAACAGGATCATCCAGGCAAACAATCGCCAAACCATAAAAAGGTAAATGGTGTAAAAATTCCAGAAATGTTTGCTGCAGCACTTCAAAATCACCATCATAGGTTTCCATATGATCAGCATCAATGTTAGTTACGATTGCCATCATTGGTTGTAAATGCATAAACGATGCATCACTCTCATCGGCTTCAGCAACAAGGTAATGGCTGTCACCCAAACGCGCATTGGAACCTGCACTATTTAATTTACCACCAATAACAAAAGTTGGGTCCAGTTTACCTTCTGCCAAAACCGTTGCTATTAAACTGGTTGTTGTTGTTTTGCCATGTGTACCTGCAACTGCAATGCCGTATCTAAAACGCATTAACTCGGCTAACATCTCTGCACGCGGTACAACCGGCACCCGGGTTTCATTAGCCGCAATTACTTCTGGGTTCGTCTCATTGACCGCACTTGAAGTAACAACAACGTCACAGCCTTTAATATTTTCAGCAGCATGCCCGACTACAATCGTTGCGCCCTGCGCCTGTAACCGTTTAGTCACTGCATTTTGTTGTATATCCGAACCGGATATTTCATAACCCAAATTCAGTAATACTTCAGCAATGCCACTCATACCGATACCACCAATTCCTACAAAATGGATCCGGCGAATACGCCCCATTCCCAGACGACCTTCACGCTCTGCCAAATTATTCATGCGCTCAGCCATGCGCTGACTCCTTTGCAGGCATTGCCATTAAATTGCAACAAAGGTCAGCAACCTTATTCGCTGCATCTGGCATTGCCAACAAACAGGCATTTTCTGCCATTTGTAATAATTTACTTCGTCCCTTGCACAGCAAGTCTTCCAATGTTTGGATAAAGGCTACCAACTCAATTTCAGGCTGGCGAACAATAATAGCAGCATTAGAATCGGCTAGATACTTTGCGTTGTAATACTGATGATCATCAACTGCATACGGATAAGGTATTAATACTGATGCTACGCCCACCGCAGATAATTCAGACACGGTCAACGCACCTGAACGACAAATAACAATATCGGCCCAGTTATAACGTTCAGGCATATCGCTTATATAATCTACAACGACTGCATCAATCGACGTTTGGCTATAAATTTCTTTTGTTGCTTGTAAATGCCGTAAACCGGTTTGGTGCACCACACTTAATGCGCATGTTTTTTCAACCGCATTAAATACGGTCGGTAAGGCTTTATTTAAGGCTAACGCACCCAAACTGCCTCCCAGAACAAGCACATGTATTTTTTTATCCGTGTGTGCAGCAAAACGTTCAGCCGGTGGAACAATAGCTTCAATCTCTTTACGTACAGGGTTACCAACATGAATAGCCTGCACACTGCTTTTAAACGTATCAGGAAATGCCTGTGCAACATGCGTGGCAAAATTTGCCAGCATTTTATTGGTCATACCCGCAATGGTATTTTGCTCATGAATAACAAGGGGCTTACGTAATATCCAGGAAGCAATACCACCAGGGCCTGAAACAAAGCCGCCCATACCCAGAACCACATTGGGTTTGTATTTAATACAAATATATAATGCCTGTACAATGGCTACCGATAATTTAAACGGCGCTAACAACCAACCAGGTAAACCTTTACCACGCAAGCCCGTAACCGAAATAAAATAAAGTGGGATTGACGTCACAGAAACTATTTTCTCTTCCATCCCTTTGCGGGTACCCATCCAGGAAACCTTGACGCCACGACTTATTAATTCTTCAGCAACAGCAAGAGCAGGATAAACATGTCCACCGGTGCCACCTGTTGCTATTAAAACATGCATCATGTCATACCCTCGCGGTGAGTATGTTGACTATAGCGATCATACTGCCGGGTTTCATAGTCAACGCGTAACACAAGGCCAATTGCAATACACATAACAACCAGGCTACTTCCGCCATAACTCATAAAAGGGAGAGTTAAACCTTTAGTCGGTAAAACACCCATATTCACACCAATATTAATAAAGGCCTGTAAGCCAATCCATAAACCAATACCATAAGCAAGGTAGCCACCAAATGGATGTTCATGCCGTTCTGCTCGTAATCCAATATATAAAATACGAAAAACAATGAATGCAAATAGCAAAATAACGACTATGCCACCCAGCAAACCAATTTCTTCAGCCATGACTGCAAAAAGAAAATCGGTATGTGCTTCAGGTAAATAAAATAATTTCTGCACACTAGCACCCAGCCCCACACCCAGCCATTCACCACGGCCAAAAGCAATAAGTGCCTGAGTCAGCTGAAAACCACTATTAAAAGGGTCGCCCCAGGGGTCAAGAAAAGTCGTTAAACGCTGCATACGATAAGGGGATATAACAGCCAATGAACCCAACAAGCCAACCAGAGATAAAACCAGCAACAGAAATTGCCCAGGCTTTGCTCCACCTAACCACAGCATACCCATTGTGGTTGCTAATAAAACAACAGCCGCGCCAAAATCAGGCTGCAGTAATAAAAGGAAAACGATAATAGAGAGTAAGCCCAGTGGTTTCAGGAAGCCGGAAGAATATTTTCTTAATACATCATTGTGACGCACTAAATAACCCGCAATATAAATAATTACAAACAGTTTCACAAACTCAGATACCTGAATACTGAACAGACCTAAATTAATCCAGCGTGTACTGCCATTAACCTGTTTACCTACACCAGGAATAAATACTAGCAGTAACAATAATAAACTGAAAAAGATCAACAACAGGCCACTCTGACTCCAGAATTTAAGTGGTACTTTGTAAGCAACAAACAAGGCAGCCAGTGAAATTAAAAGATATACAAGCTGTCGCCAAAAGTAGTGCAACGGATTACCTGTTAGCTCATCGGCAATCGATATAGAGGAAGAACCCACCATTACAAGACCAAGCAATGACAAACTTAACACAGCCAGTAATAACTGACTATCACATGCCACAAACTGCCTGGCAGTAGATGCCCGTGTCGATGCTGATGTATAGGCTGCCTGTAGTGATGTCATTACTTACTATGCCCCACTCTGTCTTTCACAATAGAAATAAAAGACTGCCCACGATGCACGTAATTATCAAACTGATCGAAACTTGCGCAGGCAGGGGAAAATAAAATAACGTCACCCTTCACAACCAGTGGCTCAATAAAGTCTATTGATTCTTCCAACGTTTGTGCTTTTTTAATAGACACCTCAGAAATCGGCGTGATTGCATTAAATATTAATTCAGCATCCTCACCATAAATAACTATTTGCTTTATATTTTTAGTTAAAGAAGGAACCAGCTCGGAGAAATTCTGCCCTTTAGATTGCCCTCCCAATATCAAATAAAGTGGGTAAGCTGAAAAACCCTTTAATGCGGCACTTGTTGCCCCAATATTGGTTGCCTTTGAGTCGTTTACCCAGCGCACACCTTTTTTATTACTAACAACCTGGCTACGGTGTTCCAGGCCAGTAAACTGATTGATTATTTTTTCTGTTTTACCCAGTTCGATATCAAAGACCGAGCATAAACTTAACACCGCCAGAATATTTAACTTATTATGTTGCCCTGCAATTTTTATGTCTGAAATATCTATTAAAGGTTGTCTGTTATGCCAGACCCACTCACGTCCATCTTTACTGTCAATATAAAAATTTAATTCTGCCGCACTTCCTGAACCAAACGTGATTTTATTGACATTAATGCCTTTTACCACATCAACTATTTTCTGGTCATCCATATTAACAACAATATTCCGAGTATTTTTAAATACCTTTTTCTTGGCGTTGCAATAATCATTAAATGAAGGATAACGATCCATATGATCTTCACTTAAATTCAGGATAACACTGACATAGGCACCTAAATCTGGCGTTGTTTCCAGTTGAAAACTAGACAATTCCAGTACATAGCAATCTGGTTCTGTGCCGGTTAAAAGATCCAGACACGGTACACCGATATTGCCACCCACTCGTGCTTCGAGTCCTGTACTGTTCAGAATCTTACCCACCAGCGTTGTTACCGTGCTTTTTCCATTGGAACCCGTAATAGCGATAATCGGTGTATCCGTTAACATGCAAAATAAAGCCACATCACCGATTACCTGTTTCCCCTGTTGCATGGCCTGTTGAATATAAGGATGCTGAATAGAAATACCGGGGCTGACAATTAAAATATCAGCCGCATCAAAGTAATGCGCCTGGAATTCACCACAAATGATTTCAAATTTATTTTTAATATCCGTTATGCTGACTACACTGCTGCGACTATCGACAATAGCAAAGTCAAAACCATTTTCTCTCAAAAAACGGGCGCACGACAAACCCGTTAAACCACCACCAACAATCAGGATAGATTTATCATGCCACTGTTCTTTTAAATTAGAAATTTTCATTTCAATCTTGCCATTACCTAATATTAAATTTTTCCGTGCCAACATTGTTATCGTACTTTCAACATAACCAAACCAACTAAAACAAGAATAACGGTAATTATCCAGAAGCGAACAATCACCCGTGGTTCGGGCCAGCCTTTTAATTCATAATGATGGTGCAGCGGTGCCATAAGAAAAATTCTTTTACCGGTTAACTTGAAATAGGCGACCTGTATGATGACTGAAACCGTTTCCACAACGAAGATGCCACCCATGACAAATAGTATAAGTTCCTGTCGTACTAAAACCGCCATAATTCCTAATGCCGCACCCAGTGCCAAAGCACCCACATCACCCATAAAAACCTGAGCTGGATAAGTGTTAAACCAGAGAAAACCTAAACCTGCACCCACAATTGCGCCACAAAAAATAACAAGTTCACCAACACCATTAATATATGGAATGGATAAATAACTTGCGAATTGTGCATGCCCGGTAAGATATGCAATTAAACCTAATGCACCGCCGATCATGACGGTTGGTAAAATTGCCAGGCCATCTAAACCATCGGTTAAATTAACTGCATTACTGGAACCAACAATAACGAAATAGGTAATAGCAACGAAAGAGACAAACCCCAGTTGAAATGTCAGATCTTTAAATACAGGGAATATAAATTGTAATTCAGCCGGGCTTGCCGTTTTAAATAAATAAACAGCCACAACCAAAGCAATAACAGACTGCCACAAATATTTATAACGGGAAGCTAGCCCTTTCGGGTCACGCTTTACCAGTTTTTTATAATCATCTATCCAACCTATAATGCCGTAGGCAAAAGTAACCAACAACACAATCCAGACATAACGATTACCCAGATCAGACCAGAGTAAAGTACTAATACCTATTGCTACTATTATTAGAGCCCCCCCCATTGTCGGGGTGCCAGCTTTAATTAAATGTGTTTCGGGGCCGTCATCTCTTATTGGCTGACCAATATTATATTTGCTTAGTCTTTTAATCATTGACGGACCAATAAGCAATGAAATAAGCAATGCGGTGATCACACCTAAAATACCACGGACTGTTAAATAATTAAAAACGTTAAAGCCGCTATAAAATTCCTGTAGATACTGAGCTAATGCATATAACATTTAATATCCACCTGATTCCTGAGACACGCTGCAAATAGCAGCGACAATTTTTTCCATTTGCATTGCACGCGAACCTTTTACAAGCACACAATCTTGTGGCTGGATATTTTTTACTAACTGGTTAATCAATTCCTGGTGTGAAGAGAAGTGCTGTGCGCCAGTGCCAAATTCATCACTAGTAGCCTCACTTGTTTCACCAATGGTATACAGGTATTTAACATTCCCCCGTTTTATTGTCTGCGCAGCCACTTTATGTAAAGTAATGGCATCCGCACCCAGCTCACCCATATCACCTAATACAACGTGATGAGTACCTTTAAAGGTAGACATCACCTCAACAGCCGCAGCCAAAGAAGCTGGATTGGCATTATAGGTGTCATCAATAACAACACTGTCATGCACACCTTTTTTACTGACTAGCCGACCTGGAACAGGCTGCATGGACTCCAAACCTTTTTTGATAATCCTGAAATCAACATCCAGCGCAACGGTAGCAGCAATGGCTGCCAGTGCATTCATAATATTATGTTGACCTAATAGTGGCGGTTGCAAATCAAACTGTGGCTTATTCTTTATAACAACGGTTATTACATTATTCTCATTATGTGTAACATATGAAACATCAGCATTATTGTTTTTTCCAAAAGTAATAATTTTGTTCTTGCCTGCACGTTCTATCCAGTAGTCACAATACACGTCATCATAGTTAATAATGGCTGTACCACTATTATTTAAACCCTCAAAAATTTCACCTTTTGCTTTTGCTACACCGTCAAGGCTTCCAAAACCTTCTAAATGTGCGGCTGCTGCATTTGTAAGAATGGCAACATCAGGGCTCGCTAATTGAGTCAGGTAGGAAATTTCACCCTGATGATTCGCACCCATTTCGATAACTGCACCGTCATGACAGGATTTCATTCTATTTAAGGTAATAGGTACACCTATATCATTATTAAAATTACCTTTAGTTGCCAGAACACCTTTTTTTCCTGAAGCTTTAGATTGCTGAGACAAAATACTAAACAACATTTCTTTTACCGTGGTTTTGCCATTACTACCCGTTACCGCAACCACCGGATAAGCAAACTTATTCCGCCAGGCTTTTGCTATTTGTCCCAATGCAATTTTAGTGTCTTTAACAATAAGGGCTGGCTTAACCTGTTCAATCTTGTGGTCGAGTAAATATGCAACCGCACCCCTGTCATGTGCCGATAAGATAAATTCATGCGCATCATAATTATCACCTTTTAATGCAATAAATAATTCACCACGTTTAATTGTGCGACTATCGGTATTCACACCATGTACTGTACAGGCAAGATCTTCAGCGTCACCCTGTAATACGGCACCCGTTATTTCCTGTATTTCTTTTAGTGTCATTGTAAACATTGTTATTGGGTACTCTAATTTAAAAGCCGCTAAACTCATTGTTTTACACTTAAAATTTCTTTAACCACATTCATATCATTAAACTCAAATTTCTTATTCGCAATAATCTGAATATTTTCATGCCCTTTTCCAGCAACAAGCACACAACCTTTTGCGCTTGTTTTTTTTATGGCCAATTCAAGGGCTTTCTTTCTATCCAACTCAACCATTACTTTTGTCTTATTACTTATACCTTGATTAATTTGCATGATGATTTCTTCTGCAGATTCATTTCGAGGGTTATCATTGGTTAACACGATAGTGTCTGCATAAATACCAGCAACCTCACCCATTTTCGAACGCTTGCCCTTGTCCCGCTCACCACCACAACCAAATACACACGTTAAGTTACCTTTGAACTGTTTGGATAATGTTTGCAATACTTGCTTCAATGCATCGGGGGTATGTGCGTAGTCAACAATAACCAGAGGGGAACCCGATACCATTATTTTCTGCATTCTGCCGGAAACAGGTTCAATCGTTGCGATTCTTTCTGCAATTTTATCCAGTGAATATCCTTGCAACTCTAAATAGGCACTCACTGCCAGTATATTGCTAATATTAAAATCAGCCACTAAAGATGAAGTAATAAAAACAGAACCTTGTTTTGTATTTAACGTAAAGTCTGTTTTATCTGGGAAATACTGAATGTCTGTAGCATAAATATCCGGGCTGTTAACCTTGGCATCAATACCATAGGTAATAATATTTTTAGCGACGGTAGATTTTATAATATCCAGGCCATAGTGATCATTTACATTGATAATGGCGCTTTTTAAATTGGGGGTCTGAAAGAGTTTGGTTTTTTCTTTCAGGTAAGCATCCATTGTTCCATGGTAGTCGAGATGGTCCTGCGTCAGGTTTGTAAATATCGCCACATCAAACTGAACTTGATCAACCCGACCTTGAGCCAGCGCATGTGATGATACTTCAATGGCTGCAAATTTGACGTCCTGTTCAACAAAATCTGCCAGTGTTTTATGCATGGTTACAACATCAGGGGTTGTGTGCGAACCGGCAACAACATCAGGATAAACACCCGTACCTAATGTACCCACCAGGCCGCAGCTTTGTTCTTCAGCTAAAGCCTGAGCAATAAAATTCACACACGAAGTCTTTCCATTAGTACCGGTTACTGCAACGATATTCAAAGATGCTGACGGCTTACCATAAAATAAACTGGCTATTTCACCCAGCTTTTTCTTTAAGTCCACAACCGCAATTAAAGGTACGCGTTTCATCTGGTTATTAGCTGACCAGGCAAAAGGAACTGCTGTTGTTTTGGCTTCCCATAATACAGCAGCGGCACCAGCTTCGATGGCAGAATCGACATAATCCAGACCATCTACAGCTTCACCCTCGACAGCAACAAATACATCACCTTGTTTTACCTGTCGACTATCCAGTTGCAGGTTGTTGACTGCAACATCATATTCTGCTGGAAGGTGAACAATATGAGCTAACAATGCGCTGAGCGTTTTAACCACTGATTGTTGTTTAACGGTCATCATTGTCGTCCAGCCATTGGTGTTTTAATAACGCCAGGCTGAGCAGCGGCATACCGATTTTCAGTATTAATTGCGTCAGGTGCAATATCACGTATTCTTAATGCACCCGCCATTACTTTTGAAAATACCGGTGCAGCCACTTCACCACCATAATAAACACCATCGCCAGGTTCATCAACGGTAACCACCATAACCATTCGTGGGTTACTCGCCGGAACTAAACCGGCAAAAATTGAAAGGTATTTTTTATCGCTGTAACCACCCAACGTAATTTTTTTTACGGTGCCCGTTTTACCTGCAACACGGTAACCGGGTATACTGGCAAGCTTTCCTGTGCCTTCATCAGTAACAACGGATTCCATCATTGAAATAATCTGCCCTGATGTATTTGGTGTTAAAACAGCCTGCCCTGTCACATCATTATCAACACGGGTAAATTTAACAGGTAAACGCTTACCCTTATTGGCAATAACTGCATAAGCACGTGCTAACTGTAATGAAGTAACTGATATGCCATAACCATAAGATAAGGTTGCACGTTCAATCATTTGTTTATCAGACACAGCATTGACTAACCCTGACACTTCACCCGGAAAACCACTCTGACTGCTCATGCCAAAACCAACTTTGGTATGTATTCCGGTGAGCCATACAGCAGGAAGCGACAGCGCAATTTTACTTGCGCCCACATTGCTGGATTTTTGAATAATGTGTTCTAAATCAAGCACACCATAATTACGATGGTCGCGAATCACGTTTGAACCGACACGAAACAAACCAGGACTGGTATCCACTTTTGTTGCAGGACGATATTTGCCTGATTCAAGTGCTGCGGCAATCGTAAAAGGTTTAATGGTTGAACCGGGTTCATAAATATCGGTAACAGCACGGTTTCTGTAATTTTTACTTTTAAAATTCTTTCGGTTGTTCGGGTTATACGATGGCTGATTCACCATTGCCAGAACTTCACCCGTTTTTACATCGAGTATCACCGCTGAACCTGATCGTGCTTTATGTTTGAGTACTGCTTTTTTTAATTCACGGTAGGTTAAATATTGCAAACGACGGTCAATGCTTAAAACCAGATCTTTACCTGGCCGCGCCTGTTTAATTAGCTCAACATCTTTTACAACACGACCCAGCCTGTCTTTTAATACCCGTTTTAAACCGGGTTCACCTTTCAACCAGTCATCATAGGCAAGTTCAAGGCCTTCCTGCCCGGCATCATCGATATTGGTAAAACCAATAACATGTGAAGCCACTTCACCTGCAGGGTAGTAACGCCGGTATTCACGCTGCAAGGAAACACCCGCCAGCCCCAGCGCCAGAATTTGTTGTGATATTTCAGGCGTCACATGTCGTTGCAAATAAACAAAGTCACGTGTTTTACGCTGCATTACTAACTTGGTAATTCGAGACACTTTCACTTTTAGAATTTTAGCCAGCTTTGGCCATTGCGCCTGTTCAGTTAAAAATTCTTTTGGGTTAATCCAGACAGAATCAACCGGTGTACTTAACGCCAACGGCTCACCATTGCGATCGGTAATCATGCCGCGGTGTGTTGCAACCGGTACAACCCGTAAATAACGTGCATCACCCTGGCCTTGCAGGAATGCATGGTCCAGTATATGTAAATCAAAAGCACGCCAGATTAATGCTGACACACTCAAAACAATCAGTACCACAACAATAAATATGCGGTAAAATTTAACCGGTGTATGGACTGTTACACTCATAATTTAATAATCACTGTGTTTTCATAGTTTGCATTACGCATATGTAATTTTTCAGTGGCGATTTTTTCTATTCGGCTATCTGTTGCCCAGGTACTTTGTTCCAGTTGTAACTGACCCCATTCAACATTCATCTGGTCACGTTCTTTATTTAAACTTTCAAGCTCAACAAATAATAATCTGTTTTGGTGTTTGCTATAGACAACCGATACAGCAGAAGCCAAAGAAGCCATTACCAGCACAAAAATAGTCAGTTTGAATTTATCACCAAGAAAACGGATTAAAATTGTGAGCATTCGTTACAGTCTCTCTGCAATACGCATAATGGCACTGCGTGAACGTGCATTTGATTTTACTTCCTGTGGTGATGCTTTAATTGCCTTACCAATACGGCGTAATTTTGAATTGACCTGCACATGCATCACCGGCAAATCAATGGGTAACTGCTCACCCTTTTCCATATCACGGATAAAGCGTTTAACAATTCTGTCTTCGAGCGAATGAAAGCTAATCACTACCAAACGTCCACCTGGCTTTAAAATATTAACCGCCTGCTGCAGGCACTCTGCCAAATCATCCAGTTCACTGTTAATAAAAATTCTTATCGCCTGAAAACTGCGTGTCGAAGGATCTTTGCCTTTTTCCCATTTGGGATTGGCTGCCGCAACAATGGATGCGAGTTGTTTGGTTGTTTGGATGGGCGTTTCTTCGCGGGCATTAATAATTGCGCGAGCAATGCGTTTGGCAAAGCGTTCTTCACCGTATTCTTTTAATACTTTGGCGATGTCTTTTTCGTCGGCATCGGCTAACCATTGTGCTGCACTTACGCCTTGGTCAGGATCCATACGCATATCCAGTGGGCCGTCGTTCTGAAAACTAAAACCACGTGTTGCATCATCGATTTGTGGTGATGACACGCCTAAATCCAGTAACACACCATCCACAGCACCTGCCCAACCATATTGGGTAACCACCGCTTCGAGTTCGGCAAACGAGGTTTGCGAAATTGAGAATCGTGTATCACTGCTAAATTCTTTTTCTGCTGTAGTAATGGCCTGCGGATCTTTATCAAAAGCAAGTAACTGCCCGCTGGCATTAAGCTGTTCCAAAATCAAACGACTGTGGCCACCACGGCCAAACGTGCCATCCACATAACGCCCAGACGCACGGATATTCAAGCCTTGTACTGCTTCGTTCAGTAAGACTGTTTGATGTGTTAGCGCATCGTTCATAGTGATATATTCTCAAGATCAGCCGATAAGGTTTCGCTGTCGGTTTCGGTTAACCAGCCATCACGCTGCTCGTTCCAAACCTGTTCATCCCATATTTCGAATTTTTTGCCCTGCCCAATCAGTGTTACTCGTTTTTCCAGATTGACGCGTTCACGCAGTAACGGCGGCAATAAAATGCGCCCGCTGTTATCAAATTCACACTCCGAAGCGTGGCCAATGAGTAAGCGTTGCAGTTTGCGGGTTTGCGGGTTGATATTGGGTAAACGTACCAACTGACGTTCGATTTCTTCCCATGCAGGAAGTGGGTAAAGGAGTAAGCAGGGATCATTTAAGTCGAGAGTAACCACTAACTGACCGCTACACTGCGCAGTCAGTTTTTCCCGGTATTTGCTGGGCATGGCCATGCGCCCTTTCGCATCCAGGTTCAGTGTGTTGACACCTCTAAACAATTTGCCGCTCCTAAGTGACTATTTTTATTAAAGTGATCCATAATGCCCCACTTGGATCCACTTTTATACACTATAGAGAGCAAATCACCACAAATCAAGTGATGCGGACCACATTTTAGGTAAAAGTTTCTTTTATGACAATGACTTAGCGTTACTTATGAGCATTATCGGTTAAAAAATGCACTGTTTTTAAAAATTAAATATTCATTATAATCAATAGATTACAAATGCCAGTTAAAGTGGAGTTTTAAGAAAACACCCCTGAATGGGGTGAAAAAAGAGGGGGAGTTAGCCGATAAGCCGGGTTCTGTCGTGAGCAATCATTCATCTGGTTACACGTTACCGTGCAACTCAAGCAACCTACCCAGAAACCATACGGGCCGCATGTTTCCGCTTAAAAGCGAAATGTTTCTCTATTTGGTCTTGCTCCAGGTGGGGTTTTCCCTGCCACTTATGTTGCCATAAGCGCGGTGCGCTCTTACCGCACCATTTCACCCTTACCTTTTCCAAAGGAAAAGGCGGTATATTTTCTGTGGCACTTTCCATCGGCTCGCGCCGCCCAGACGTTATCTGGCACCCTGCCCTGTGGAGCCCGGACTTTCCTCCGGTATTTAGCTTAAGCTAAATACCCGCGATTGCCTGGCCAACTCCTTATATATAGTATCGCCGAATCACCTCAACAAAGCCAGCGGTTAATAAGCCGCCACTTCACGTCTTGAAACCCGCTCTTTCCATACAAATCTTTAAATCTGCAAACCGCTGTGTAGCACATACAAGGTTAATTTGATAAAAAACTCGGCCGCAAGCGAGCCGAGTTTTAAAACAAACCGAGCTGTCTCGACCTATCTTCCTTCTTCTCATATTCTGTAAGTTGACCCCGAACGTAATCTCTAATCACTTCCTCGTTGGCATTCCCTATCGTT
>JAJRZT010000081.1 GCA_024275115.1 Gammaproteobacteria bacterium | reverse complement strand
CCACCATCGTTGTTTGAATTTAAAGCCAGTAGGGTGTTTTGGTTGCCCCATTGTTGAACTGCTTTTTTAAATTCTTTTTACTACTAACATTTACCGCTAACAGTTAATTAGACAGAATAGAAACATTCTAAATGCTTCTATATGTATTAATTAGTTCCTATATATAGGAATATGCTTCTATTTATAGAAGCTTTATCTATGTCAGTCAACTATTCTTTGGGTAGGCTTGTATTTTTTGCCTCACTCTCATTTACAAGCCATGTTTGGTCTTTTTTTGACCATATTCCACCCTTTCTTTTTTGTTAATGCTTATACAATATCTAACACGCAAAAAAACAGGCGCTATTTATCAAAAAGCCTGGTTGGTTATTTTTAGTACAGAAAATACTTAAGTTTTAATCAGTTTATATGATGAATCGTATGCAATGAGCTTACTGTATAGTCGTTCTAATGTGATTGTTGCCGTTTATTCAGGGTTAATATCTTTCAGTATTATTCGGTTCAAACCCTTCCGGGCGCTTGCCTTTTAACATATAAGTAAATGCAATAATTTCTGCAACGGCTAAGTAAAGTTCTTCCGGGATCTGATCACCCAGTTCCAGTTGCGACAATAGTTGTACCAGTTCGTTATTTTCCTGTAGTGGCACGTCATGTTGTTTTGCAATGGCAATGATTTGCTCTGCCAATTCACCTGAACCCTTTGCCGTTATTTGTGGCGCAGACTCACCATCATAATGTAGTGCAACGGCGATGGATGCGGGTATTAATTCGTTGTTCATATTGTTTCGTCAATGAGCGGGCTATGTGAACGTAGGGTTTGTTGGGGTGCTTTGTCACACCGGCAGTTTAGTTGCCCTGTTTCTAACCCTGCTTTGTCAAATTGCGTGTGTAGTAGATTAAAATATTCTGCAAACAGCCTGGATGTTTGTAGATTTTCGGTCCAGAAGTTAACCGAAACTTTGCTGCCCTGTAAAGTAACATGTGCCTGTATGGCGCCGAGTTCTTCGATATTGAACTTGAGGATAACTTTCCAGGGGATGGTGTAGTTTTTATTTTTAGTTTCGTTATCCTGTTCAATGTAAATTTTAATATGATCGAGTGAATTATTGGTTCTAACCGGTAATTCAAATGACCATGCGGGTCTGTCTTGCTCATGGGTTTGTGCATGCTGAAGCTGTAATGTTTGCAAACGCGCGAGTACGCCTTCGGTCTGGTGTAATAATTTATCCACAAATTGCTGGTTATGAATGAGTTGAGAGTTTTGGTTTGCGGCCGTTGGTTTTGTTGTTGCAGCTTGTTGTGTATGCTGTTTTCCATGCGTGACAGGCGGGTAGCCGGGTTCTAAGCCAGTACGTTGATTTGTTATGTTTGGTTGAGAGGTTGTTCTACTTTCAGTTTGCAGGTTTCTTATTTGGTCGGCCAGCCGCAATAATGCAATTTTCAGGTCATTATTCGGAAAGGCTAGTGATTGGCTCGTGTTTTTTAGCTGGTGCGCAAGCATGTGCTCGGTAAAAAGACCGGATTTTTTAAGTATTTCGGGCAATATATTGGCTTCTTTATAGGCTTCCATTGGGGGCAGTGATTGTGAAAAGCGCTTGGCGGCCTGAGTTAATGCAGCGGGAGAGTCTGTTAAGACATTGGCTTTTGTGAGCAACTGGATACTCTCCAGTAAGCCTTTAAGTGATTGCTGCATGGGCATAATTTGCCGTAGGGTTGAGTTAATAATGGACTGCGATGCTGCTGGCTGAGAGAGTATTTTCAGGTGAAGTAAGGGTTCTGTTGCCGTTATCTGGGCTTTTAACTGTTGGCCAATTTGCAGTAAGGCTTTATCGGTTGTGTGCACCTGCTGCTTACTGCCCAAAATTTGAAGCAGGGCTTCCGATGTCGTTATTTTGATAACCAGTAGCTCAATATGCTGACCAACTTTAATTTGTCCGTGATGGTCTAGTTTTAAATTTCCGCTGTTAAGTTGTGGGTTTGCTTGATTCTGGGAGGCACTCGGTTGTTTGGTAATGGATGGGGTGCCACCACTGAACAACGGGGAATCCGGCTTTTTTATATCCATGACTGCATACCAAAATGTTTGAATAAGGGGTTATTACTTATAATTAGCGTCCAAAAGTCAAGAAATTATAGGATTGGCCGACTATAAATAAGGTGTAAATACGAGAAATAGGCTTAATGGCTGACGATACTGAAAAAAATGAAGAAAAAATGGAGGTGAAGGCGAAACCTTCACCCCCAAATCACCATGTCTGGTACCTTCGAAAGAAGGGGAAGGTGACTGGGCCGTTTCCTGTTGGGCAAATATCACAATTATTGATTGTAGGGCGGCTGAGTGTTGATGATGAAGTGAGCCATGACAAGGATGAATGGTTTAAGATTGAGTCGATACCTGCGCTTATTCCCGATGTGCTGGATGAAACGGATGCGGGTAAGCAATCGGAGCGGCTTGCGGCCGCACGGCGTTGGGCGGACGAGCGGCGTGAAGAACGACGTGAAGATAATGCCAAAACACCCAGCCGAAAAACGGATGGGCGTCGGCAGCATGAAGTAACACAGGATGTTGAATATCGTCAGCATCGTGAATCCATTTATAAACAGTTTCGTGAACGCCCTAAAATGGCTATCGCAAAGTTATTACTTTTTACCGGTATTTTGCTGGCGGTGCTTTGGGGTTCCTTCAATTATTCGCCGCTTAATATTGTGGACGAGCCAGATTGTTCCACACAACCGACAAAAGGAGTGAACTGGCGTAATTGCAATAAGTTGGCTCTGGTTGCAATACGTGCTGATATCAGTGAGTCAAATTTATATTCAGTTATCCTTCGAGATTCTAATTTATTTGCCAGTAATTTTAGCAAATCGCGAATGGATTACAGTGATTTAAGTGGCAGCAATTTAAGTTTTGCGGTGTTTAAACAGACTAATTTAAAAGGTGCTAATTTTAAAAAATCAGACTTACGGCGGGCTGATTTTACAAATGCAAATTTAAGTTATGCTGATTTCAGAGGGGCAAGTATTGTCGATGCTATTTTTACAGGCGCCGATCTAAGTCATGCAATCTGGACGGATGGGCGTCAATGTCAACAGGGTTCCATTGGCCAATGTAAGTAAATTACAGGTAATATAAATTAGAATTATAATACGCTAACCGCTATGATATGTGCTTCGAAACTACTTTGAGACTCATTGATAAATATGGCTATTGCAAAAATTGGTATTGTTACTGTATCGGATCGCGCCAGTCGAGGTGAATATACCGACCGAGGTGGGCCAGCGATTGAAGCCTGGTTAAATGCGGCTTTGGCATCAGAGTATGAGCCGGTAAGGCAGCTGGTGCCGGACGAGCAAGATCAGATTGAAGCGGTATTGACAGAGTTAGCCGATACGCAAGGCTGTTGCTTAATTGTAACCACCGGTGGAACCGGCCCCGCTAAACGCGATATTACTCCAGAAGCAACACTGGCCGTTGCTGACAAGGTAATGGATGGCTTTGGTGAATTAATGCGAAGCGTTTCTTTAAAGGTTGTGCCGACGGCGATTTTATCAAGACAAACAGCCGTTATCCGTGGTGAATCACTTATTATTAACTTGCCAGGCAACCCGCCAGCCATTTCAGATTGTTTAGGCGCTGTTTTCCCCGCCGTACCCACCTGCATCCGTTTACTTGAAGGCCCTGAGCTTCAACTAAAAGGGCCGGATACAAACCCAACGACCACGGCCTGTTGCAACCTAAAGATAAAATGAATGCATTTTGTATTCCGCCGCAGAATACGACTTTACGTGACATTATTGTCTGGGCTGAAGAACTATTTAAAAACAGCGACCTTTATTTTGGGCACGGAACCGACAATGCATTAGATGAAGCCGCCTATCTGGTTTCGTATTGCGCGCAGAAGCCGGCTGATTTTAACGACAATGATTTATTGCATGTATTAACAGCTTCTCAGCGTGAAAAAGTAGCCGAAGTACTATACCAGCGTATTACAAATAAAGTGCCCGCTGCGTATATTACTGGTACGGCGTATTTCTTTGGTTTGGAATTTGAAGTGAACGAAGATGTACTGATCCCACGCTCGCCTATTGCCGAGTTAATAGGTGAACAATTTTTCCCCTGGTTTAATTATGCTGATGGGTTAAGCAACAATAAAAAAACACCTTTAAATATTCTGGATATGTGCACCGGCAGTGGCTGCATTGCCATTGCATGCGCGGTGGCTTTTGAAAATGCAAACGTGGATGCCGTGGATATTTCAACACAAGCACTCAAGGTTGCAAACAGTAATATTTGCAACCACCATTTAACCGAGCGTGTTAAGGCTATTCAGTCAGATATGTTTGTGAACTTGCCACAGAAGAAATACGATATTATTGTTAGTAATCCACCGTATGTTACTCGCGTTGAAATTGATGGCTTGCCCGCTGAATATCATAAAGAGCCCGACATGGGGCTTTATGCTGCCAACAATGGCTTGCAGTTCGCAATCATTATTTTACAACAGGCGTTTTATTATTTAGCAGACAATGGCATTGTAGTGGTTGAAGTTGGCAATAGTGCGCAAGCCCTGCAAATGCTTTTCCCGGACATTCCATTTACCTGGTTAGAATTTGAAATGGGTGGTGAAGGTGTTTTTATGCTTGATGCTACGCAAATAAGGCAATATCATGCGCAACTACAGAATATCAATATAACAGGTGAGTAATGAATATTAAGCAGCGTCCACAGACGATGGAAGAATATATTAATCTGGTCGATCAGGCTGTTTTTGAAGCTGCAGATTTACGTGCTGCGATCGAGTACGATGGTGAGTTTATGGAAGGGGTTGCCGGTTTTGTGTCTGAACTGGAAAATGAATTAAATGTGCTACTTAAATCATTAAAAGATGAAAGCTACTCTTTTTCAAAAGAAGACTTGCCTTTTATGTCACTGGTTAACAGTGTTAATGATATGTTATTGCCCTTTAAACATTTATTAAGACAAATTAATAGCACGCATACGCTTGGTTTGGACAGGGGCCAGTAAAATACATTATTTTATATTTTATCGTTATTCCCGAGGTCGTAAAGTGAAAGTGCTTTTGGTTTGTCGATGTAATAACCCTGCGCAAAATTTACACCAATATTTTTAAGTGCATCAAACGTATCTTTATTTTCAACAAATTCGGCAATGGTTTCTATCCCCATAATGTGGCCAATTCGATTAATGGCTTCAACAAAAGCCAGGTCGGTTTTGTCTTCACAAATATCGACGATAAAGTGCCCATCTATTTTAATATAGTCAACCGGCATATTTTTGAGGTAACTAAACGAGCTTAAGCCACTGCCAAAATCGTCAAGTGCAAAGCGGCAGCCAATCGCTTTGAGTGTTTTCATAAATGCAATAGCGCGGGATAAATTACTGATTGCCGCTGTTTCTGTTATTTCAAAACAAATAATTGTTGGGTCGATTTTATTATCTACCAGTGTATTTATTACGAACTCATCAAAACCTTTTTTGCCTAATGATTGCCCGGACAAATTAATAGTGAATATATGGCCTTCAATCTTCTTTCTATTGTCGGACAGAAATTTAACTGTATTGGTGATAACCCATTTGTCAATATCAGGCATTATTTCATAACGTTCTGCCGCTGGAATAAAAGACATGGGTGGAACTATTTCGCCATCACGGTTTTTAAGGCGCAATAGTATTTCACAATGCTTTTTTTCTGCATCGGCTATATTCATGATGGACTGGCAGTGTAAGACGAAGTCGTTATTTTCCAATGCCTCTTTGATATGTTGTACCCACTGCAACTCACCCTGACGTTTTTGTATATCTTCATCATTGGGGTCGAATAAATGAATTCGGTTACGGCCTTCTTCTTTTGATATATAACATGCGGTGTCGGCATTGCGCATTATTTCAGTTAAGCTTGCCGTTGTGTGGTCAATTTTTGTTAAACCGATGCTGGCACCCACCTCAAATGAATTATTTGCCCAGACAAACCGAAAAGATTTAATTTCTTTTCTTATTTTCTCTGCAATCGATAATGCATTTTCAATATTACAATCTTCCAGTAAAATACCAAATTCATCACCACCAAGTCGCGCTAGAATATCGCTGCGCCGTAAAAGTGACTGTAGCAATAGTGAAAGTTGTTTAAGAAATTCATCACCGGCTTCATGCCCAGCCGTGTCGTTTATAATTTTAAAATTATCGAGGTCCATAAAGCAGACAACGTGTTGTTGTGTGCTGGATGCTTGTGCTGACCTAAGAGTATTTTCCAGATGATGTTCAAATTGCCGGCGGTTAATCAGGCCGGTTAAACTATCATGGCTGGCATAATATTTTAACTGTGACGATAAGGCTCTTATTTCAGTAACATCCCTGAAAATAACAACCGCCCCTGATGTTTTCCTGTTTTCAGTTACAATCGGTGCCAGAGTGTATTCAATCGCATATTCACTCAGGTTTTTATTAACCAGTGTCTTGGGACTTTCTGAACTCATTACGACTGCTAAGTTAGTAATGACGTTTTCGAGTTCAGTTAGCGTTGCTGGATCTGCGTCATAATCCAGTTCGATATTAAAAACACTATAGAAGTCCTGCCCAATGGCCTGCCGTCGAGAAAAGCCTGTTAATTCTTCTGCAACAGGGTTAATTTGTGTCACTTTACCCTTTATGTCCGTTGTAATAATGGCATCACCGATGGAATGCAGTGTGATTTCGGCAAGTTCCTTTTCCATATAAAGTTTAGCTTGCAATGATTTTGTGATGTACACGATGACATAGGTGATAGCAATACCGGCAAATAACACCACAATTGACAGGATTAAAAGAATTTTCCAGGTATATTGTTGTTCCTGTTGCGCCTGCTGGGCAATATCGCGAGAAGCCTGGTGTTGTATTGTTTGTAATTGTTCTAATAAACGAAGAATTTTTTCCTGTAAAGGGATTGACTTGCTAAGCAGTAATTCATTCGCTTTGGTAATTTCGTCACGCTGGACCAACTCGGCAACCTGATTTTGTAGTGGTGCTGCAATACGTGTAAGGCGGCCCTGTTTTTTTAGAAGCGCGTATTCGTTATTCGTTAGCTCTGTTTTAAGCAGTTTTATTCGTGCATTTGCAAATTGCGAGGCGTAAGCGTTAAATTTTAGAAAGTTTTCGTCACGAATAAAGGGATCTTTAATCGAAACCATGGTAAACAGGCTGATACTGCGTTCCCGTGCCGCATTATACATGCGGGTGATGAGCTCAGACTTCATGCCATATTGTTGTACAATTTCGCTGATATGATCGTTGGTGCGTTTATTTTGCACAATGCTTGTTACAAGAATAAGACTAAAAAGTACAACAATAACAACATAGCCCCAAATGATAATTTGAGGAGAGCGTTTAGTTTGGTTATTATTTTTTAGTAAATTGAACAAAAGACGACCTAAACTGTTGTTTACCGTTAAACTCTGGCAAGTGATATTTCGGTTGGGAGATAATCCACTGTAAGAAGCTTGATTTTACCTTATGTTGGCGTAAAAAATAGTCACTTTTGCCAAATACTTATTGGTTAACAGGGAGATCTTTGAGCGCACTTTGTGGCAAATGTGTTTAAGTATAGTCTGAATCTTTTGTTTGCACATGTGATTTGAGCTGGATTTAACCTATAGATGGCTGAAGAATTGGTGTAGAATCAATCACTTCGTAGTGATTTATGGCCAAACGCGTTACTATATTGCGCTTATATTATTGAAAATTAATGGTTTAATATGTCTGGAAATACAATCGGTAAATTATTTACAGTCACCAGCTTCGGTGAAAGCCATGGCGCGGCTATTGGCTGTATTGTTGATGGCTGCCCCCCCGGGCTTGCATTATGTGAAGCCGATATTCAGAAAGATTTAGAGCGTCGGCGCCCGGGCAAAACACGCCATACCACGCAGCGGCGTGAAACGGATGAAGTTGAGATTTTATCCGGTGTTTTTGAAGGCAAAACCACCGGCACGCCAATTGGTTTATTAATTCGCAATATCGATCAGCGCTCAAAAGATTATGGCAACATTAAAGACCAATTCCGCCCCGGGCATGCGGATTACACTTATTTACAAAAGTATGGCATACGCGACTACCGTGGCGGTGGCCGTTCTTCTGCGCGTGAAACGGCTATGCGGGTGGCTGCCGGTGCCATTGCAAAAAAATACCTGGCCGAAAAAGTGGGGATTGTTATCCGTGGCTATATGGCACAACTTGGCCCGATAAAACCAAAAACATTTGACTGGGGCGTCGTAGAACAAAACCCGTTTTTCTTTCCCGATGCATCGATGATTGATGAACTTGAAGCCTATATGGATGCCCTACGCAAAGAAGGCAATTCGATTGGTGCACGGATTAATGTTGTTGCCAGTGGTATGCCGCCTGGGTTAGGCGAGCCTGTTTTCGACCGGCTTGATGCGGAGTTAGCTCATTCTTTAATGTGCATTAATGCGGTTAAAGGCGTCGAGATTGGCGCCGGTTTTGACTGCATTGAACAAAAAGGCACTGAGCACCGTGATGAAATGACCGAGCAAGGTTTTTTAAGTAACAATGCGGGCGGTATCTTAGGCGGCATTTCAAGTGGCCAGGACATTATTGCCAGCATAGCCTTAAAACCGACTTCAAGTTTACGCCTTCCGGGGCAAAGCGTGGATGCAAAAGGCCATGCAAGTGAAGTTGTTACTACGGGTCGCCATGACCCGTGCGTTGGTATTCGTGCAACACCGATTGCCGAAGGCATGATGGCCATTACGATACTGGACCATTACTTACGGCATCGTGGCCAGAACGCCGATGTTCAATGTGGTACACCTGTTATTCCTGCTAGTACATAACTTCCGTTTAAATAGCATATACGTGCAACGCATATGAAATCAGAAAAGGCTCCTTTGCTGTACTGGCGCCTGTCAGGGTTTTACTTCTTTTATTTCGCCAGCCTGGGTGCCTTGATCCCGTATTGGAGCTTGTACCTGAAGGATATGGGTTTCAGCATTCGTGAAATTGGCGAGCTGATGGCACTCATCCTTATTACCAAAATCATTGCGCCCAATATCTGGGGCTGGATAGCCGACCATACCGGCAGGCGAATGTTGATTATTCGCATTGGTAGTTTCCTGGCAGCATTTATTTTTGCAGGTATATTTTTTAGCCATAGTTTCTGGTCTGTCGCTCTGGTGATGTTGGCTTTTAGTTTTTTCTGGAATGCTGCTCTGCCCCAGTTTGAAGTGACGACCTTGCAGCATTTAGAAGACCAACCGCATCGTTATAGCTCGATTCGCTTATGGGGTTCGATTGGTTTTATTTTAGCCGTGGCGAGTTTAGGCTATGCACTTGAATATTATTCGATAAGTCTTTTACCCTTGAGTATTTTTGGTTTGATGCTGGGTATTTTAGTGATGAGCTTTTTTGTGCCTGAAAGAGCTGCTGCCCACATGCCGCTGGCGCAGGTTAAATTAAAACAAATTCTTTTACGTCCAGAAGTGCTGGCTTTAATTGTGGTGTGTTTTTTGTCTCAGGCAAGCCATGGTGCGTACTATACTTTTTATACCTTATATATGGAAGATTATGGTTATAGCCGTAGTGTTATCGGGCAGTTATGGGCGTTAGGCGTAATTGCGGAAGTACTGGTGTTTTTAGTGATGCACCGTTTGGTTCCATATTTTGGATTACGCAAATTATTTTTAGTTACTTTTTTGCTCACCGCATTGCGCTGGTTATTGATTGCGGTCTACGCTGATTCCCTGACCGTCATGCTGTTTGCACAAACCCTGCATGCGGCAAGCTTTGGTATTTTCCATGCGGTTGCTATTCAGCTATTTCACCAGCATTTTTCAGGGCAACATGCTGGAAAAGGGCAGGCCATTTATAGCAGTATTAGTTTTGGTGCGGGTGGTGCTTTTGGTACCTATCTTAGTGCTATTCTGTGGGAGACGGTAAGCCCGGAGAGTAGTTTTTGGATGTCAGCGATGATGGGTCTGGCTGCTTTTTTTGTTGTTTTACGCTGGATCCATGCAAAAAATGCCCGCTAAGTGGCTATATAAACATTCCCCCGGGATATTGCTCTGGATTAGTCTAAGCTATTGAATAAGCACCGGAATAAATAGCTTCAGATTTATTTACTGGAACCGATATATAAAGTAGATTTGGTATACGACTAGGCAATGGAGTGGATTTATCTATGGACAAAGGGCAATACGACGTACTCATCATTGGTGGGGGTATTTCGGGCACCGCACTTTTATATGAACTGGCAAAATTTACCGACCTTTCACATATTGGACTGGTTGAGAAATATGATCGTCTCGCTGATGTTAATTCCCATGGCCGCAATAATAGTCAAACACTGCATTGTGGCGACATCGAAACTAATTATACACTCGAGAAAGCCATACAAGTTAAAGAAACGGCCTCGATGGTACTGCGCTATGCAGAAAAGCAGAACAATCGGGATCGGTTAATTTATAAATACCCCAAAATGGTGCTCGGTGTCGGACGGGATGAGTGCAGCTTCTTACGTGAACGCTTCAAGGAATTTGGTGCATATTTTTCAAATATGCAAATTATGGAAAGCTCGGATATCGCTGAGATTGAACCGACCGTTGTTGAAGGCCGGAAAGATGAAATTGTGGCTCTGGGCATGCTGGACGAATACACAGCGGTTAATTATGGTGCTTTAGCTCATTCCTTTGTTGAGCAGGCACAGCTTGCTACCGACAAAACAATCGACTTACTGATGGAAACACAGGTAACCGACATTATTAAGGATGATAAGGGTTATATTGTAAAGACATCGAAAGGCGAGATGAAAGCAAAGTTTGTGGTGGTCTCTGCCGGTGGTCATAGCTTGTTGTTTGCGCATCGGATGGGATTTTGTCTGGAGTATTCCTGCTTGCCAATGGCGGGTAGTTTTTATTACACCCCCAATATGCTTAATGGCAAAGTGTATACGGTGCAAAACGACAAGCTACCATTTGCTGCAATTCATGGTGACCCCGATATTTTAGTGCCGGATAAAACCCGTTTTGGTCCAACTGCCTTAGTGTTACCGATGTTGGAACGTTACAATATGAAAACAATTCTGGATTTTTTGCAGGTTATTAAGCTGGACAGTGACGTTTTAAAAGTATTTTGGGATCTGTTAAAAGTTTCTGATATTAGAAATTATATTTTCAAAAATATGCTGTTTGAAATTCCTGGGATACGTACACGTTTATTTTTAAAAGATGCCCGTAAAATTATCCCCAATATGCAACTCAGTGACTTAAGTTTTGCGAAAAAAATTGGCGGGATACGCCCGGTTATGATCGACAAGGCCAATCATAAATTACATTTAGGCGAAGCGAAAATTGATACCGGACAAGGTATTATCTTTAATATGACACCGTCACCGGGTGCAACAAGTTGCCTGGGTAATGCACACGGTGATCTTAAAATAATAACAGAACATTTAAAATGTGATTTTAACGAACAGGAATTTAACGAAATAGTTAAACACTAATTAACCTGAACTCGGGATAAGATGTTCAGTGGTTATACACCAGACAGGAAGCCGGGATTATCCAATAAAGACCGTCTGCCGCAAGGACGCGGCAGTCGAGCCGCCATGGATGGTATATTTTGCGTGTCTTTATTGGATAATCCCGGCTTCCTGTCCTCAGCATTGGTGGATTTTAATGGCTAGTTTCTCTTATCCCGAGTTCAGGTTAATTAATTCAATGCTATTTTGGTTTAATCCCAAAGTTCATCCCAATTGACAGGCGGTTTTGCCCGCTGTTGTTAATGGATACTTCATGCAAACAATCTGCTTTAAATAAAATAAGCTGGCCTTGTTGAGGGATGATTATTTTCTTATCTTCATTATTAAATAAAACTAAATCCCCGGAATTTTCCGGCACAGTTACATAATAGACTCCCGACAACATTTCATCATAATCATCATGGGTGTGTGCAGTTGTTACACTTTTGGGGGGCATGTTATTAAACCAGAAACCGATGTCCAGGTTTTTCGATAAGCTAAGTATTTTTTTTGCGCACTGGTTTGCAAATTCAAGTGCGGGCGTTAATTCAGGGATTAATGTTTTATCAATATAGATATTTTCATAACGGCCATTGAATAAATGGGTACGCTTAATATCTTTTTCACGGTTAATATTTGAGAATTTCTCATGGAGTGCGGCGTTAACACTGTTGTATTCAGAGAAGGTGAATATTGAGTAATTAAACTTTGTATCGTCAAACATATTTAAGGTGTTGGTGATTGTTGCCGGGGGGTATTGAATAGCTAGTGGTTGAAAAAATTGTAAAAGCTTATATTTAATTGTTACATTTAGTCATAAAGTAAATCATATTCCGTTGTCTTTTCAGTCGAGCTTTTTATCAGGGTTTTATTTTTCAGGATAAACTCATCCAGCATATTAAATAGTAGGCCACGCTGAACAGGTTTAGAAAGGAATTCATTGGCACCTAAACGCATGCCCCAGAATTTTTCTGTGGCCTGCTCATTACCACTCATAATAATAATAGGGATATCTTCTGTACGTTGTTCTTTGCGTAACAGCCGTGTGGCTTTAAAACCGTTGATGCCAGGCATAACAATATCCATTAAAATAAGATCGGGTTGATACTCAACGGCAAGTTCAATACCACGTTTGCCATCGGATGCAGCAAGAGTGGAATAGCCGGCCTGTTCCAGAATAGTTTTAAGTGCATGTACAACGGTGCGAGAATCATCAACAATCAGGACAGTGCGATCGGAAACAACTTCACGTTGTTTTATGCGTTTATCTTTATTTTTACCGGGGCGTAAAAAAAGATTTTTAAAAGCGGCTCGTCCCATAATTTTTCTTGCGTGCTCGTCCTGTTGTCTGAGATTGAGTCTAACACTGCCGCATCTAAAGGCAAAGTTAAACGTCAGCTATTTTGTGATGGATTAATGGAGTGGTTAAGTTATAATCTATTGAATTTATTAATAATAGGTCTGAATCCGTGCCTTCAAGTGTAAAGTGGGTTAACCTCTTTAGCATGGTTTGGGATGGACACGGAGTAGATATAATCTGCTCACTGAGTAAATTAAGTCAATGAATAGCACAAGCAGGATGACAGCCAGGCAGGTTCTGATTTTTATTGGAATGATGAATCTGGTTTTGTTTGCATTTTATGCAAATACCATCACCCAGTTGTTTGAATTCTGGTCAACTTCACATGGTTA
This sequence comes from Gammaproteobacteria bacterium, assembly GCA_024275115.1. Lineage (GTDB taxonomy): Bacteria > Pseudomonadota > Gammaproteobacteria > UBA6429 > Thiohalophilaceae > SZUA-37. The sequence continues at coordinate 14,879 of JAJRZT010000081.1, read as the reverse complement.
TGGGCATGGCACGCTTTTGTTTCCTATATTGCTGGGTCTTTATTTTTACGAGCTCTATAAGGCACCCCGATTAAACCTGTCTTTTATCAATTTGTTGAGTCTTTTTTGTGTTCTGGGTTTAGGCTTTCTCTGGTTTGCTGCTGATTTATTAAATATTCAGTTTATTGAGTTCTTTGCATTCTGGTTGACTCTACTTCTTTTTAACCTGTTGTTAACCTCTGGTAGTCTTAAAGACGCGGTTTATTTATGGCCGTTGTTGTTAATCGTGTTTGTGCTCCCATTATGGGACTCCTTATCTGAAATTTTACGCATTATTGAAACACCGTTGGTTGTTTTTGCCTTAAATATAACGTCGATTGATGCACTACAGGATGGTTTCTTAATTTATATTCCAGCCGGCACCTTTCTGGTTGAGCATGGTTGCAGTGGTTTTAATCAGTTTATTGTTTCTGTTCCTCTGGCTGTCTTTTACGCTTACACACGAAAGCTAAACTTTGTAGCCGGTTGTAAATTTGTGTTGCTGTTACTGTTGTTAGCGATTCTGTTTAACACACTTCGGATATACATTATTGTTGTTGTCGGGCAGTTAACCCATATGAAATCACCATTGCTGGAGGAACACGGGTTTTTAGGCTGGGTTATATACGGGGTAGGTGTCTTTATTTTATTTTATCTTGCTGATCGGCGACTTAAGCCTGCTCAGCTTGCTGCTGATAAAGTTTCTAACTCCAGGGGTCGCAGTAATATTATTTGTAAGCCAAATTCAGGAAAATTAATACCATTAGCCTTTGTGCTGGCATTAGGGCCACTACTTAGCATTGCTTACCCCATTTTTAAGAATAATTCGATAGTGGATATTGAACAGCTTACGGATAAGCTTCACTGGAAAGAAGTGGCTGGCTCTCCTTCATTTAAGTTTAAACCTGCTTTTGCACAAGGCGACAGGGTATATCAGCACAAGCTGGAAAACATGTTTGGCCAGAGTGTTACTTTATATATTAACTATTTTGTTAATCAGGAGCAGGGGCGTGAAGCCATTAATGCTTTAAATGGGCTAGTGCCGAGCGACAGTGGTGACAGGCTTGTTGCAGAAAAGCCCCATACTGTTCAATTGCCTGACAGAGGCGTGCTAAAAGTGAATGAATCCATTGTGCTGCTTAAATCGGGCGAAAGATACCTTGCCTGGCAGTGGTATTTTACCAATGGGCAGTCTTTTAATAAGGCAATGGATGCACGCCTGAATAATGTGCTGGCTATTCTGAAAGATAAACCGGCCATTTCCAGTATTGTCCTGTTTAAACAGTTTTACCCAGATGAGCGTCCGGCACGTAAAGTGATGCAGTCTTTTATACAGGATAATATTGCTGCCCTGACTCAGCAGTTAAATTGATGATGTACCTAATCAATTTTTAACTGTCTTACAAGGGTAAAATTTCATATAAAATTGCGTACAAATACCTTATGATCCCACAATAATCATTTATATATAATTTTCAGTCGTTTATAGTACCGGATTATTCGTTCGAAGCAGTTTTTAGACATACTATAATATTATAAAACCAATTATAATCAATAAGTTACCATATTTTGTGGCAGTTGATGAATTTTAAGGAGAGGGGTGAGAAATGCGTAGCGATAAAATACTGACAAGGCTGGCCGGTATTGGCCTGATATTGATGTTGGGTGCATGCAGCAGTGTACCGAGTTCAACGTCTACAGATCTTAATACACCAGTATCAAGCCGTGTATCGGAATACTTAATTGGTGCGGGTGACCAGTTAAATGTATTTGTCTGGCGAAACGAAGAAATTTCAATTACCATTCCTGTTCGCCCTGATGGCCGGATTTCAACACCGCTGGTTGAGGATATGATTGCCGTTGGTAAAACACCGACCCGGTTAGCGCGTGATATTGAAAAACGTATTTCAAAATACATTCGCAACCCGCAAGTAACGGTTATTGTGACTAATTTTGTGGGTTCCTTAAAGCAGCAAATCCGCGTAATAGGGCAGGCAGCAGAGCCACAGTCATTACCTTATCGGCAACAATTAACATTACTGGATGTCATGATTCAGGTGGGTGGTTTAACAGACTTTGCAGCTGGAAATAATGCCAAAATTATTCGCAAAATAAACGGTGCCAATACCGAGATCCCGGCACGTTTGAATGACTTGATTAAAAAAGGTGATATTGGTGCCAATCTTGTTATGCATCCGGGCGATATTTTAATTATTCCTGAGTCCTGGTTCTAGCCTTTAATCGGGTTTTAACTTCCAATGTCTCAACTTAACCAGTAGCAGTATTCTCAGATGCGTGATCAACTTTTGCAGCTTTTAACCTATGCGCGTGGTATGTGGCGTTATCGCTGGTATGGCCTGATTTTAACCTGGTGTGTTTCAATTATCGGCTGGCTGGCTGTTTATTCTATTCCTGACAAATACGAAGCATCGGCACGTGTGCAAATTGAAAGCCAGTCTGCTTTAGATCCTCTGTTAAAAGGTTTGGCGGTTGATACGGATATGTTGTCAAAGGTCTCGTTAATGACCCGAATTATCATGGGTCGTGAGAATTTAGAAAGTATTATTGATAACACGGATTTAAAAGGCTATGCCAAAACCCCCGCAGCAAAGCAGGGACTTATTCGCAGCTTAAAAGAAGGTATTAAGATTGGTGTACCAAGAAGACGAGGTGATACCTTGTTTACCTTTAAATACAGCCATACGGAACCGTATATTGCTAAACAGGTTATTGATAATGTTTTAAGAACGCTGGTTGATGGAGCAGTACTCGATAGTTTAACCGACAAGAGAAGTGCACAAAAATTTATTCTTGAGCAAATTGAGCATCAGGAAGTGAGGCTTACTGTTGCTGAAGAAAAACTGGCGCAGTTTAAGAAAAAAAATGTGGGGATGATGCCAAGTGATGGCCAGGGTTACTACACACGTTTACAAACTGCATACGAAGAAAGAGACAAACTTAGAAGTGAATTGCGTATCATAAAAAATAAATACGAGTTACTCGATAAGCAATTAAAGGGTGAAGCACCTGCTTTTGTCGGTGACAGTGAAACTGACAAGAAAATACGTGCGCATACAGCCGCACTTGAAGAATTACTGCTTAAGTTTACTGAGCAATATCCTGACGTAATTGCAAAGCGTGAAATAATTACACAGTTAAAAAAGAAAAAGGCCAGAGAACTGGCTGAAAGGGAAAATAGCCCAACAAACATAGATACACGACAAAGTGATTTGTCCTTAAACCCTGTTTATCAGGATACCAAAATAGCACTGAGCGCGGCAGCGGTTGAAGTTAAAACCATTCAGTCAAAGTTAACTGAACAGAACATAAAGATCAGAAAGTTTGAGGCATTGGTAGACACTATTCCTGAAGTTGAAGCGCAGTTGTCACGTTTAAATCGTGATTACACCGTTATTAAAACTCAGTATGAAGCCTTACTGGGTCGTCTGGAATCCGCAAAATTATCGGCAGAAGCGGATAAAGGCCGTGATAACGTCAAGTTCAAGATCATTGACCCGCCTTTTGTTCCTTTAGAGCCAGCAAGTCCCAAGCGGGGGTTATTTTTGTTAGGCGTGTTGTTTGCAGGCATTGGGAGCGGGCTGGGTTTGATGTTTTTGCTTTATATGTTGAGACCGGTTTTTATTACAACCCAGGAATTAAACAAGACATTGGGTTTACCTGTACTGGGTGCAGTGAAGATTCGCTGGTCAGATGTACAAAAAGAAAAATTAAAATTTGAATTAACCAAGTTTATGGTTGCCGCATTTTGCTTAATTATTATTTTTGGTGTTGTGTTGATTTTTAAAGACAGTGGTAGTTTTTATTTGCAGGAAATAATGTCAGGTCAGACGGGTGGCGTAGTATGAGTATTATTGATAAAGCCATGAAAAAGCTGCAAAACAATCAATCAGCTTCAGTTGCAAAACGTATTACGCCACATATCAAGACGACAAAATACAAAGCAAAGGTTGCTAATTCCCGTAGCAAGGAATGTAAGCTGCATATTGATCGGGAGCGTTTAATAAGTGCCGGGTTGAGTATCTCGGCCGCTGACGGGAGTTTAACAGTTGACAATGCCTTCCGTCGGATTAAGCGCCCGATACTGGCGAATGCTTATGGAAAAGAATCTGCACTTGTTGAAAATGGTAATATTGTGATGGTATGCAGTTCTCTGCCGGGTGAAGGTAAAACATTTAATGCTATAAACATTTCTATGAGTATTGCGATTGAACTTGATAAGACAGTATTACTTGTCGATGCGGATTTGCCGCGGCGCAATACAAGCAGCTTGTTTGGTTTGGATGATGAACCTGGTTTAACGGATGTATTAGTGGGTGAAAAAGATTTAACCGATGCTATCGTGAGCACGGATTTACAGGATTTTAAAATTCTTCCTGCTGGTACAAAACATCATCATGGCACTGAATTATTAGCCAGTGACAAAATGTTTAATTTAATTACTGAGTTAGCCAGCCGTTACCAGGATCGTATTATTATTTTTGATACACCCCCACTGCTTATTACATCGGAAGCACAGGTGTTAGCGGGTCTGGCTGGTCAGGTTGTTTTAATTGTTGAAGCTGATCGGACTTTAAAACATGATGTGGAGGATGCGGTAGCAATGCTTGACAGCACGAAGCCAATTGGCCTTATTTTAAACAAGACTCAAGTAACTTCCGGTTCAGATTACTATGGTGATTCAGCATATGGAGCATATTGAACCTTATCGGACTAAACTCTATATTCTTGCGGGAGTTATTTCCTTAAATTTACTTTCTCCCTATACTGTTTTTGCAGGTGAAGTGCGCTTTACACCTTCGGTGATGTTAAAAGAGTCTTATAGTGATAATATTTTATTAGCACCAAAAGGCCAGGAACAAGGTGATTTTGTTTCTGAAGTTTCTCCGGCATTTAATTTACAAATGAACGGCTCAAGCTTTACCGCTAATGTAGACTATACATTACAGAATCTTCTGTATTTAAAAGACAGTAACCGAAACCAGGTTTTTAACCAGTTGTCTGCAAACAGTAATGCAGAGCTAGTGGATGACTACCTCTTTTTTGATATGAATGCGAATCACTTGCAACGGATAGTTAATGCCGACCAGCCGATAGCAAATAACAATATTGCGATAACCGCTAACCGTACAAATGTGAGCAGCTACAATCTTTCACCCTATTTCAGGCATTCATTCCGGGGTGTGATGGATGCAACGTTGCGTTATTCTTATTCCAATGTTGATTACCGTCGTGACGAACTTATTGACTCGAAACAAACCGGTATTTCTCTTCAGTTAAACAGCCCTGCGCGTGAAGCAGGTTTTAACTGGGGAATAAATTATTCAAAGCGAAAAAATGACTTTGAAACCGGTAGCGATTCCACGTTTAGCCGAGGAAGCCTGCAATTAGGTTACCGCCTGACGACACGCACTAATATATATGCAACCGGTGGTAACGAAAATAATAGTTTTATCGTAAACAATAACCAGAACATTGATAAAACTTTCTGGAATATGGGTGCAGACTGGCAGCCCGGTGCACAGGATAGTATTACACTTGAATTTGGTGAACGCTTCTTTGGTAAAACCGGGCGGTTTGGATGGAGACATAATGCACGCCGTCTGGTATTCAATGCGAATTATCAGGAAGAGCTTTCTACTTCCGCACTAACATTACTGGAGCGCCAACAGACTGGGAATGTAAATGCACAAAACCAACCTGTTGATATCGGCAATTCAATTACTTCTCAGGTTTATGTTAGAAAAATAGCAACGCTGGGATTGGCTTACAATGTATCAAAAACAAGTTTGGCTCTGAGCTACTCTAATGAGCGCCGCATTTTTCAGGACACTGGTGATGAAACTCGTACTGAATTTGTTAATGCATCAGTCAGTTTGCGCTCCTCTGCACAATTGACCTATGTATTGGGTATGCGTTGGAACAGCCGGTATACTTCTTCTACTGGTTTAAAGACAAATATAACAAATATTAATTTTGCAATTCAGCAGCAATTAACACCCAGATTAGAAGCTGAACTGGCCGTTAGACATAGCTTTCGAAATTCAAACAATGCCGTAACTGATTATGATGAAAATATCTTATCAGTAGGTATCACTCAAACATTTAATTAATTATGTATCAAGAATATTACAATTTCACAGGTAAGCCTTTTCAGTTAATACCTGACGTAAAGTGCCTGTTTGCAAGCCGCGGTCATTTACAGGCCTTGTCCTATTTTAACTATGGCCTGGAGCAAGGTGAAGGCTTTGTTACTGTTACTGGTGAGATTGGTGCGGGTAAAACCACACTGATTCAGGCATTGCTTGCCGAGTTAGAAGATAAAAATGTAGTGGTAGCGACAATGGTGGCTGCCAACCTGGACGCGGTGGGGGTGCTTGAAATGATTGCATCGGTTTTTGAACTGCCACATGAAAACATGAGTAAGGTTGTGTTATTAAAAACAATCGAAAACCATTTTTTAAAATATCGTGCGCAGGGACAAAATATACTGCTGGTTGTTGATGAAGCTCAAACACTAAATGCAGATGCATTGGAAGAATTACGTATTTTATCCAATCTTGAAAAAGAAGGTCGCGCTGTGATGCAGGTTTTTCTGGTTGGGCAGGCTGAATTGCGCACAACCATACTGTCGAAAGAGTTTGAACATTTAAGGCAGCGGATTATTGCATCATATCATTTAGACGCACTGACTGAAGTTGAAACGATTGATTATATTAAATTTCGTTTAAAGTCGGTTGGCTGGGAGAATACTCCTAGCTTATCAAAAGAAGTTTATAATGAGCTCTACCGCTGGTCGAATGGTATTCCCCGGCGCGTCAATTTATTATGTGACCGTTTGTTTGTATATGGCTATTTAGAAGAAAAATCCAAATTAACCAAGCGTGATATTATGCTGGTTGTTGCAGATATGAATAAAGAATTGGGTGGTGAAAAAACAAATGAGTTTTTACACTCTGTACCTGTTTCATCTACGGAACAAGAAGTTGATATTATTCTTGATGGCAGTGATATAAATAGCCGCCTGGACAAGATTGAAGAAAAATTAGATATATTATTAGATACTTTAATCAAATCCAAAAAGATCAAGTAAGCGGCTCGATGAATAAAAGCAACGTCATGAGTGTTGATGTCGAGGATTATTATCAGGTTTCTGCTTTTGCAAAATCCGTTGCGACAAATGAGTGGGAACAACATGAGTCGCGGGTGGTTGATAATACCCTTCGGTTGCTTGATTTGTTTGCAGAAAAAAAAGTTAAAGCAACTTTTTTTGTTTTAGGCTGGGTAGCGGAACGTGAATCGCAACTTGTGAAAGAAATATATAGGCAGGGCCATGAAATTGCCAGCCACGGGTATAGCCATCAACTCATTTATAATCAGTCTCCTGAAGTTTTTAAAGAAGAAACCATTAAATCCAAGCAGTTGCTGGAAGATTTAATTGGCGAAGAAGTGCTGGGGTATCGTGCTGCCAGTTATTCAATTACTAAACGTAATTTATGGGCTTTAGATATTTTGGCTGAAGCAGGTTTTATTTATGATTCCAGTATTTTTCCAATTCGCCATGACCGTTATGGTATTGCAGATGCGAAAACAACTCCACATAAACTGACGACACCAAATGGTGCAGAACTGGTCGAATTTCCCTTAACAACGCGCCGAATCGGTAATTTAAATATACCGGTTGCGGGTGGTGGATATTTTCGTTTGTATCCTTATTTTTTGACCCGCCATTTTTTGAAGGCGGTTAATAAGAAACAGAATGAACAGTTTGTTTTTTATTTGCATCCATGGGAAGTTGATCCTGGACAACCACGGATTAAAGCAAGCTGGTTCTCGAAATTTCGTCATTATAATAATCTGGGCAAGTGTGAGTTGCGTTTGAGTAATTTAATGGATGACTTTAATTTTACAACGATGAAGACCGTATTAACGGAACTGAATCTTTTGCAGTAATGGCCTTTTTTAATGAATTATGGATTAATTGATTTTACTCGCGCACTGGATGGTGCCGAAAGAATAAAACAATGGGACGACTATGTTGCGTCTCATCCTGAAGGTAGTATTTATCATTTAACTGCATGGCAATTGCTTATATCCAGGCAGTTTGGGCATAACAGTTCCTACCTTTATTCGCTTGATGATAACCAGAAAATAAATGCGGTTCTTCCTGTTGTACAGCTAAAGAGTCGTTTGTTTGGTAATTATATGGTATCAGTACCTTACTTTAATTATGGTGGTGCGCTTGCGGATACGGCTCAACTTGCAACCGGTTTAATGGCTGAAGCGGGTAATATTGCCCAGAAGAATAATGCCAGCCATGTCGAGTTTCGTGACACACAGGCTTATGAAGGAAATTGGGGTTTGCGAGAAGATAAGGTCGTGATGTTACTCGACCTGCCTTCTGAATCTGAAACTCTGTGGAAAGATATTGGCACAAAGGTGCGCGCACAGGTCAAACGTCCGCAACGTGAACCCGTCAGTGTTAAGCATGGCGGTCTGGATTTATTGGACGATTATTATCAGGTATTTGCGCAAAATATGCGAGACTTAGGTACACCGGTTTACGCTAAATCATTTTTTAAATCTATTTTAGAAACCTTCCCTGATAATGCACACATTATTTGTGTTTACCACAATAACAAACCAGCGGCGGTGGGTTTTTTACTGGGTTATAAAAACCGCATGGAAATTCCCTGGGCATCGGCATTACGTGAGTTTAACCGCATTAGTGTGAATATGTTGTTGTATTGGGAAGTCCTGAAGTATTCAATTGAGCAAGGCTACACGCAATTTGATTTTGGACGTTCAACAATTAATGCGGGGACTTATCGATTTAAAAAACAGTGGGGTGCAAAACCCCGGCAACTTTACTGGCATTACTGGTTGTCTGAAGGACAGGATGTACCTAAATTAAATCCGGATAATCCTAAGTATAAATTAGTGATTGCTGTCTGGCAGAAGTTGCCTGTTTGGTTAACGAAGATCATTGGTCCGCCGATAGTTAAAAACTTGCCGTAAGTATATTATTTTTGCGTGAGCAAATAATTAATTAATGCTTGCGCAGGGTTGGATAAGCTGTGTTTCGCATGCCAGATAATACCCAGTTTTCGAGTGAGTGTTATTGCCGGTATCTTTAAGATCTGTAATTTTGAGTCTACCATTGATGTTGGCAATACCCCCCAGCCAAGTCCAACCTGAATTAACATTTTTATCGTCTCTAAATAGTTAGTCGACATTTTTATGTTTAATTCCATATTTTTATTTGAAAATAATCTCTGGATAACTTCACGTGTAAAAGTACCGTGTGAAGGTAGTACGGCAGGATAGTGTGTTAATTTTTTTAAGCTAATTTTTTCTCCACGTAATTCATGTTTTTTATTTACAACAAAAGACAGTGGATCATCCCAAATTAATTCCTGTTTTAAGTTAGGTATTTTTGTTAAGGGCAATGTGACGATGGCAAGTTCGATTTCCCCCTGTTCGATCAACTTGCAGGCATTTTCTGAGTCCATAAAATCAATGGCCAGGTCAACATCGGGATAGCTTGAAACATAATGTGTTAAAACTGAAGGTAGTCTATGCAAGCCGATATGGTGACTAGTTGCAATTTTAAGCTCACCTTGTGTGGTGTCAAACAGGTTTGCAATGCTTTGTTTGGCATTGTCGACTTCTTTTAGAATAATTTGCGCATGCTTATGCAAAGCTTTACCAGCTTCGGTTAAGCGGACTTTTCTACCGATTCGATCAAACAAAGGGGTGTTAATTTCAGACTCAAGTGCAGCAATCCGTTTACTGATAGCGGGCTGGCTAATAAATAATTCTGTCGATGCGATAGAAAATGAGCCTGTTTTAGAAATACTCATAAAGGCCTTCAGATTTGCAATATCCATCCCTTTCTCCTATTTCAATTAAATACGTATTATAACTAAAAGTTATGATATAAATGAAAATAATGAATTTGAGTAATGATAAATCAGGCGCTATAATTTGTCCAGTTGGTAGTAAAACTAAATATTGAGGACACAGGCAGTGGCAAAGACATTATACGATAAATTATGGGAGCCTCATGTTGTGCGTGACAATGGGGATGGTACCTGTCTGTTATATATTGACCGTCATTTAGTCCATGAAGTGACATCGCCTCAAGCCTTTGAAGGTTTGCGTTTGGCTGGTCGAAAACCATGGCGGGTTGACACTAATCTGGCGACGCCGGATCATAATGTGCCCACCACTGATCGAGAAAAGGGTATTAGCGATCCGGTGGCACGTTTGCAGGTTGAAACATTGGAAGAAAATTGCAGGGATTTTAATATCACTGAATTTACCATGGATGATATTCGCCAGGGGATTGTACACGTGATCAGTCCTGAACAGGGTGCGACTTTACCGGGTATGACTCTGGTGTGTGGCGATTCGCATACTTCAACACACGGTGCATTGGGCGCGCTGGCGTTTGGCATTGGTACGTCCGAAGTGGAACACGTATTAGCAACGCAGTGTCTGGTACAGAAAAAATCAAAAGCCATGTTGGTAAAAGTTGAAGGTGAAATACCGGATGCGGTCACGGGCAAAGATATTATTCTAGCCATTATTGAGAAAATTGGCACAGCCGGTGGTACTGGCTATGCCATCGAATTTGCAGGCAAAGCTATTCGTGACTTATCCATCGAAGGTCGAATGACCTTATGCAATATGGCGATTGAAGCCGGTGCGCGTGCTGGAATGGTTGCGGTGGATGATAAAACAATCGACTATGTTAAAGGGCGTCCTTATGCACCTTCAGTCAATATGTGGGAACAAGCGGTTGCTGATTGGCAGAGCTTAGTCTCCGATAACGATGCTACTTTCGATAAAGTTATTGAATTAGATGTTGAACAAATGCAACCCATGGTCACATGGGGAACCTCACCTGAAATGGTAACGAGCATTGACAGTGTTGTGCCTGCCGCAAAAAGTTTTGCCGACACGGTAAAACAGGAAGGCGTGAGTGCAGCATTAAAATATATGGGTTTGAAAGAAAATACCGCCATTGAAGATATTCAACTGGACAAAGTTTTTATCGGTTCTTGTACCAATTCTCGTATTGAAGATTTACGTGCTGCTGCTGCTGTGGCTAAAGGCCGAAAGGTTGCCGATAATATCAAGTTGGCCATGGTGGTACCGGGCTCCGGTTTAGTAAAACAGCAAGCCGAACAGGAAGGGTTGGATAAAATTTTTATCGAAGCCGGTTTTGAATGGCGTGAGCCGGGTTGTTCAATGTGCCTGGCAATGAACGCCGACAAACTTGAACCCGGCGAACGCTGTGCTTCGACTTCCAATAGAAATTTTGAAGGGCGACAGGGGCAAGGCGGGCGAACCCATTTAGTGAGCCCGGCAATGGCCGCTGCTGCTGCGGTTAAAGGCCACTTCGTTGATGTACGCAAGTTATAAGGGCAGGAGCAGGATATGGAAAAATTAAATACAGTAGAGGGCATTGTTGCGCCGATGGACAGACCTAATGTTGACACCGATGCGATTATTCCAAAGCAGTTTTTAAAATCAATCAAGCGCAGTGGTTTTGGGCCGAATTTGTTTGATGAATGGCGTTATCTTGATCATGGTGAACCGGGTACGGATAACAGTGGCAGGCCACTGAACCCTGATTTTGTCCTAAACCAGCCACGTTATGCTGGCGCGAATATTTTGATTGCGCGTGAAAACTTTGGCTGTGGTTCCAGTCGGGAACATGCCCCCTGGGCTTTGCTGGATTATGGCTTTAGGGTTGTGATTGCGCCAAGCTATGCGGACATCTTTTTTAATAATTGTTTTAAAAATGGTATTTTACCAATTGTTTTGCCTGTTAAGGATGTGGATACTATTTTTAATGAAATAGCAGAAACAGAAGGTTATCAACTAAGGGTCGATTTAGCATCACAAACAATCAGTAAGCCCAATGATGATAAAATTCAGTTTGAAGTAGACGAATTCCGTAAGCACTGTTTAATCAATGGTCTGGATGATATTGCTATGACTCTGGAACATGTTGATGATATTAAAGCATACGAACAGCGGCGAGCTCAGCAAGCGCCGTGGTTATTTAATTAATTCAGGAATAAAAGTAATGACAAAAAAAATAGCAGTACTCCCTGGTGATGGTATCGGTCAGGAAATTGTTGCCGAAGCCGTTAAAGTAATTGAACGTTTAAAACAGGCCTACGGCCTTGATGTTGAACTTGAACAGGGTTTAGTGGGTGGTTCTGCTTATGATGAAACAGGAAGCCCCTTACCGGAAGAAACACTGCAATTAGCAAAAGAATCGGATTCTATTTTACTCGGTGCAGTGGGTGGCTATAAATGGGAGTCACTGGATATAGCTGTACGACCTGAAAAAGGTTTGCTAGGTCTGCGCGCCGAACTTGAATTGTTTGCCAACTTACGCCCAGCTATTTTATACCCGCAGCTTGCCGATGCGTCTACCTTAAAGCCAGAAGTGGTGTCCGGCCTGGATATTATGATTGTGCGCGAGTTAACTGGCGGCATCTATTTTGGAAAACCACGCGGTGTGCGTACCTTAGATAATGGCGAACGCGAAGGTTATAACACGCTGGTTTATCGTGAGTCAGAAATCAGCCGAATCTCCAAAGTGGCTTTTGATATTGCCGCCAGGCGTGACAATCGTGTCTGCTCTGTGGATAAAGCCAACGTATTGGAGTGTACCGAACTGTGGCGTGAAGTTGTTACAAAAGAAGCACTAGCTTTCAGCAATATTGAACTGAGCCATATGTATGTGGACAATGCCGCAATGCAACTGGTTCGTGAGCCGAAACAATTCGATGTCATGGTTACCACTAATATGTTTGGCGATATTTTATCAGACTGTGCCGCCATGTTAACCGGTTCTATTGGCATGCTGCCATCGGCATCACTGGATATTAATAGCAAAGGCATGTACGAACCCATTCATGGTTCAGCGCCGGATATTGCAGGGCAGAATATTGCCAATCCACTGGCTACTATCTTGTCTGTTGCCATGATGTTGCGCTATTCATTGAATGATGCAGACAACGCAGAACGTATTGAAGCGGCGGTAAATAAAGTACTGGATGATGGCTTACGTACGCAGGATATTTACAGTGATGGTATGAATAAAGTTAGCACCTCGGAAATGGGTGATGCGGTTATTGCTGGATTGTAATTTTTTTAACCATAACGGACACAAAGGACACAAAGAAAAGAATTATATTTTGTTTTCTTTTACTTTTTTTTGGTTAACTGATGATTCTTACAATATTAATAATGTCATATTTAGGGCATAAAAACACATGATTTTATCTTTTCGTCGTGTCCGTCGTGTCCGTCGTGTCCGTTGTGGTTAAATATTTTAAAGATTTAAGGAGAATGAAAAAATGAAACGTGTAGGTTTTGTCGGTTGGCGTGGTATGGTGGGCTCTGTTCTTATGCAACGGATGCGTGATGAAAACAACTTTGCAGATATTGAACCAGTCTTTTTTACAACATCACAAACCGGGCAGTCTGGCCCGAATGTGGGTAAAGAAGTTGCAGCCTTAAAAGATGCCAAAGATATCACTGAACTCAGTGCAATGGATGTCATTGTAACCTGTCAGGGCGGTGACTATACCAAAGAAGTGTATACGGCATTGCGCCAATCCGGTTGGGATGGCTACTGGATTGATGCAGCATCAGCATTACGTATGGTGGATGAAAGCATCATCGTGCTTGATCCAGTGAATAAAAATGTTATTACCGATGGCATTCAGTCGGGTGTAAAAACTTATGTGGGTGGTAACTGCACGGTTAGCTTAATGTTGATGGCGGTGGGCGGCTTGTTTGAAAAAGATCTGGTTGAATGGATAACCCCCATGACTTATCAGGCGGCTTCCGGTGCAGGTGCCCGTAATATGCGTGAGCTCATTCGCCAGATGGGTGCGATTAACGATAACGTAAAAGCTCTCAATAACGATCCTGCTTCCGCCATTTTAGACATCGATAAAAATGTCACCGACTTTATGCGTAGCGATGCCTATCCAATGGAACAATGGCCTGCACCATTAGCCGCCAGTTTAATTCCATGGATTGATGTGCCGCGCGAAAGTGGCCAGACTAAAGAAGAATGGAAGGCGCAGGTCGAAACCAATAAAATTTTAGGCCGTTCTGATAAGCCTGTACCGATTGACGGTTTATGTGTACGCATTGGCGCAATGCGTTGTCATTCGCAGGCACTCACTATCAAAATGAAAAAAGATGTGCCACTCGATGAAATCAGTGACATGCTTGCACAGCATAATGACTGGGTTAAGGTAGTGGCTAATGAACCAGTGGTAACAATAAAAGAACTCACGCCGGCTGCCGTTACCGGTACATTAACCGTTCCGGTGGGGCGAATGCGGAAACTTTCGATGGGGAATGATTATTTATCCGCTTTTACTGTTGGTGACCAACTGCTTTGGGGAGCCGCCGAGCCGTTGCGTCGCATGTTGCGAATTCTTCTGGAAAGCTAATCGCCATATACACGCACATCGATTTGATGTTGTCCTGCTTATCGGGACTGGATAAGGCGGGTTAAGAAAGGCAAAAGGCAAGACCTGACCCTGAAGGTTCGGTTAAGAAAGGCAAAAGGCAAGACCTGACCCCAATGCCAAAGAAAGGCAAAAGGCAAGACCTGACCCCAATGCCAAAGAAAGGCAAAAGGCAAGACCTGACCCCAATGCCAGTAAGTTAAGCGTTAACCCATTGAAACTGTTATAATAAAACTATAATGTACAGTCTAAATACATCCATTAGGAGTCCGAAAATGCCACTACTCAAGGTCATTTGAAAATACTTATACCCGTATAAATGAAACT
>JAJRZT010000080.1 GCA_024275115.1 Gammaproteobacteria bacterium | reverse complement strand
CATTCTAACCAGCTGAACTACCGGTCCTATGTTTGGTGGGTGCTGAGGGGATCGAACCCCCGACCCTCGCCTTGTAAGGGCGATGCTCTCCCAGCTGAGCTAAGCACCCGCTAAAGGCGCGCTAGTTTACGGCATCTTTTAGGGCTTTACCAGCCTTAAATCCAGGATTTTTTGATGCTTTAATCTGGATAGGTTCGCCCGTGCGTGGGTTACGTCCCATGCGTGCGGCACGATCTTTTACTGAAAAAGTACCAAAGCCCACTAAAGTAACCTGGTCACCTTTTACCAAAGCACCTGTAATTCCCTCGACTACTGAATCAACAGCACGTGTCGCTGCCGCTTTTGATATGTCTGCGCCTTCGGCTACAATATCGATCAATTCTGATTTATTCACTCGTTTTTCCCCTTACGTCAGGTGTGTATTATATACCGTTATTACAACGGAGGTTTTTATTGCCGGAACTAATATTATATACTTACCAAATTTATAAAAAACAATATTTTTCCACGACACAATAGTTAATCCGTACCATCTTTGTAATTCTAACGGTAAAGTATAACTAAAAAATTGATAATTTAATGTGTTCTAAGTGAGTTAGGATTATCTTTTTTGGCTTTATCCGAACCTTTCCCAACCGCTTTATCATCAATCGGTTCTGGCTTGTATTTTAATGCAATATCCAAAACCTGCTCAATCCATTGAACCGGTATTATATCTAATTCATCGGTAATTGTATCAGGAATTTCTGTTAAATCGCGCTCATTTTCCTGTGGAATAATTACAGTTTTTATCCCACCCCGTCGTGCAGCGAGTAATTTCTCCTTTAAACCACCAATGGGGAGTACTTGCCCACGCAGGGTAATCTCGCCAGTCATAGCAACGTCGGCTTTAACCGGAATGCCTGTTAAAGCAGAAACCAGCGCCGTGCACATGCCCACGCCGGCACTCGGGCCATCCTTCGGAATAGCACCTTCAGGAACATGCACGTGAATATCGTTTTTCTCAAATGTTTCCTGTTTAATGCCTAAAATATCTGAGCGACTCCTGACCACGGTCATCGCCGCCTGAATAGACTCTTTCATCACATCGCCCAACTGCCCGGTTACTGTCTGCTTGCCTTTGCCGATCATTAAAGCGGTTTCGATGGTGAGTAATTCACCCCCCACTTCCGTCCAGGCTAAGCCGGTTACCTGACCAATTTGGTCTTCTTCTTCAGCCCGTCCAAAACGAAAACGTTGTACGCCAAGATATTTGTCCAGATTCTCAGCGTTTACATCAATTTTGCCGACTTCTTTATCCAATAAAATTTCTTTTACGACTTTACGGCAGATTTTTGCAATCTCGCGTTCTAAATTCCGTACACCCGCTTCACGCGTGTAATAGCGAATAATATTTTGTATTGCATCTTCTGCAATGCTGATCTCGTCTTCTTTTAAACCATTATTTTTAATTTGCTTGGTCACCAGATAGCGGGTCGCAATATTCACTTTCTCATCTTCGGTATAGCCCGACAAACGGATCACTTCCATTCTGTCCAGAAGGGGGCCAGGAATATTCATCGTATTGGAAGTGGCGACAAACATGACTTCGGACAAATCGTAATCCACTTCCAGGTAATGGTCGTTAAAAGTATGATTCTGTTCAGGATCTAAAACTTCAAGTAATGCCGATGCTGGGTCACCACGAAAATCCATTGCCATCTTGTCAATTTCATCGAGTAAGAATAATGGATTACGGGTACCCACTTTGCTCAAGTTTTGTACAATTTTACCCGGCATTGAACCGATATAAGTACGACGATGGCCACGTATCTCCGCTTCATCCCGAACGCCACCTAATGCCATACGCATATATTTGCGACCGGTTGCGCGCGCAATCGATTTACCCAGTGAAGTTTTGCCCACACCCGGTGGCCCAACCAAACAAAGGATCGGACCTTTCATTTTATTCATTCGCTGCTGAACGGCAAGGTACTCTAAAATGCGTTCTTTCACTTTATCTAAACCATAGTGATCTTCTTCTAAAATATCTTCTGCTTTTGCAAGATCACGACGCACTTTTGAACGTTTTTTCCACGGCAGATTAAGTATCCAGTCCAGATAATTTCGAACAACCGTTGCTTCGGCTGACATCGGTGACATCATTTTTAACTTTTGAAACTCAGACTTAGCTTTGGTCTTGACTTCTTTTGATAAACCACCGGTTTCAATTTTTTGCTCGAGCTCATCGAGTTCATTCGGCACATCATCCATGTCACCGAGTTCTTTTTGAATGGCTTTCATTTGCTCATTCAAATAGTATTCACGCTGGCTCTTTTCCATTTGGCGTTTAACACGGCCACGAATGCGTTTTTCAACCTGAAGTAAATCAATTTCAGATTCCATTAAGCCCATTAAATGTTCAAAACGTTCTTTTAATGATTCAATTTCCAGTACGGTTTGTTTTTCGTCCACTTTAAGCGCCATGTGCGCGGCAATGGTGTCGACTAAACGGCTGGGATCATCAATGCTTGATAGTGAAGTTAAAATTTCAGGGGGAACTTTCTTATTCAGTTTTACATATTGATCAAACTGTGCAGTTAAAGAACGCACCAGTACTTCTGATTCACGGTCATCCATTTCTTCGTCATCGTTTTCGATAACTTGTGCTGTAAAGTAATCTTCTGAACCTAAAAAATGCACGATACGCGCACGCTGGTTACCTTCGACTAACACTTTAACGGTGTTATCAGGCAGTTTTAATAATTGCAGGATACTGGCAACCGTTCCCATTCGATAAACGTCTTCTGTATCAGGTTCATCCTGAGAAGCACTTTTTTGAGCAACCAGTAAAATTTGCTTGTCATTTTCCATTGCCGCTTCAAGCGCTTTAATGGACTTATCACGACCAACAAATAATGGGATAACCATGTGTGGATATACAACCACATCACGTAAGGGTAATACGGGGATTGCCGACATTTGATCTTCAATTAATTCAGACACGTTCTTCTCTCACTTTTAAGTGGACTTTATACCATTAGATATAAGGACTCCAACAGTATATTTCAATCCCTGAACCTGAACTTAATTGAAACTAATTTAACTCTCGTCTGATGCCGCTGTACGTACCTCGGTGCCTTCATAAATATATAAAGGTTTACCCGTGTCCTCGATGACTGATTTTTCAATCACAACTTTTTCAAGATGTTCTATCGAAGGCAGTTCGTACATCGTGTCTAATAACACATGCTCGAGAATGGAACGTAAACCACGCGCACCGGTTTTACGTTCTGTTGCACGCTGCGCAATGGCTCGCAATGCATCTTTTCTAAATTCAAGTTCAGCGCCTTCCATTTCAAACATTTTTTGATACTGCTTGGTTAAGGCATTTTTGGGTTCGGTTAAAATTTGTATCAGTGCATCTTCATCCAGCTCACTCAGCGTTGCAACAACAGGAAGACGCCCAACAAATTCAGGTATTAATCCGTATTTAGTTAAATCTGCTGGCTCGACTTCATGTAAAACATCACTGATAGATTTAGAGTCATCTTTGCTTTTTACTTCTGCACCAAAACCAATACCACCTTTTTCAGAGCGCTCTCGTATAATGCGATCCAAACCTGCAAACGCACCACCACAAATAAATAAAATATTACCAGTATCCACTTGCAGAAATTCCTGCTGAGGGTGTTTACGACCACCTTGTGGCGGAACAGAAGCAACAGTGCCTTCAATGAGTTTTAACAAGGCTTGTTGCACGCCTTCACCCGATACATCACGGGTAATGGATGGGTTATCTGATTTACGCGAGATTTTGTCGATTTCATCAATATAAACAATGCCAGTTTGGGCTTTTTCTACATCGTAATCACATTTTTGTAATAACTTTTGAATAATGTTTTCAACATCTTCACCCACGTAACCCGCTTCGGTTAGCGTGGTGGCATCGGCAATGGTGAACGGCACGTTCAACATGCGTGCTAATGTTTCTGCTAATAAGGTTTTACCGCAACCGGTTGGGCCAATCAATAAAATGTTACTTTTAGACAATTCAACATCGTCTTTTTTCTGACCATTTTCCAGCCGTTTATAATGGTTATAAACCGCAACCGCCAATACTTTTTTAGCCCGTGTTTGGCCAATAACATATTCATCCAGAATGCCACTGATTTCCTGAGGTGTCGGTAATTTGCTGCCATCGGTAGAGGCATTTTGTTCCTGTACTTCTTCTCGGATAATGTCGTTACATAACTCGACACATTCATCACAAACGAACACAGATGGTCCGGCAATTAACTTGCGAACTTCGTGTTGGCTTTTGCCACAGAAAGAGCAATACAGCAGTTTACCGTTATCGCCTGAATTCTGTTTATCGTCACTCATGTTCTTGCCTCTTTTTAACCTTTAATCTACCTAACTTAATCTACTTATACCATGCGTTGTTTTTAGCTGAGTTTCAAGCCCCTATGCTAAAAAAAGTGACTTGACTGGCATATAAATTGGCACCTGATTCCACAAAATAACTGCCATACAATGAAATGGTTATTACTTCACCAAAGCGGTATAACGGCTTTAGTTATCTCAGATTTATTTATCCTCAGCAACTTCACGATGATCCATCACTTTGTCGACCAAGCCGTACTTTACAGACTCCGCTGCACTCATAAAGTTGTCACGATCCGTATCATTTTTAATGGTTTCCATATCCTGCCCCGTATGATCGGCCAGGATCTGGTTTAAACGATCCCGCACATCAAGGATTTCTTTGGCATGGATTTCAATGTCCGTTGCCTGCCCCTGAAAACCACCTAAAGGCTGATGAATCATGGTACGTGAATGCGGCAGAATAAAGCGTTTATCCTTTGCTCCACCGGTTAGTAAAACGGCACCCATACTCGCCGCCTGACCAATACACATGGTGCTCACATCCGGCTTAATAAACTGCATGGTGTCATAAATGGATAGACCCGCAGTAACCGAACCACCGGGCGAATTAATATATAAGTGAATATCTTTATCCGGGTTTTCAGACTCCAGAAATAACAGTTGAGCAACAACTAAATTGGCCATATGATCTTCAACAGGGCCCACCAGAAAAATAACACGCTCTTTTAACAGCCGCGAGTAAATATCATAAGCACGTTCACCGCGCGCCGTGGTTTCAACCACCATGGGTACCATTTGTGAACGAATATCCATATTATCTTGTTGCATACTTCGTGGTTCTCCTCGTTTTATATTCAGCTTATATGCTTATATCGGTCAAGTCAGCATTTCCTTTACCGGAAAATGCCGTTTATGCGTAAAATTTACGACGCGGCCTGTTTTGCTTCTGGCTGCATTAATTCTTTGAAATTTCTAGATTTTTCTTCAACCGTTACTTTTGATAGCAACCATTCAATAATTTGCTCTTCAAAAACCAGCGACTCAACTTCATTTAAGCGCTGTTTATCACCGTAATACCATGAAATTACCTGTTCCGGCTGGTCATACGGTTCAGCAATTTCTTCGACTTTGGCACGGACTTTTTCATCATCCACTTTAATGTCATTTTCTTTGACAATTTCAGCCATGATCAAGCCCAGGCTGACTCGACGTGCTGCCTGCTCTTTAAACATATCCGAACCTAACTGAAGATCACCCTGCTTCATACCCTGATTGACTAAATTCTGCTGCATTTGCTGCATTAAAACTGCGGCTTCCTGCTCAATCAAGGCTTTAGGCACGTCCATTTGATGTAATTCGATTAATTTATCCATTGCAACTTGCTTTAAGTTGGTTTTGATTTTGGCATCCAGCTCACGTTGCATATTTTCACGGATATCTTTACGCATTTGCTCGATATTACCGTCTTCAACACCCATTTTTTTGGCAAAATCTTCGTCAACTTCCGGTAACGCAACTTGCTCCACCGCTTTAACGGTAATTTTAAATTCAACCGGTTTACCGGCTAATTCTTTCTGTGAGTAATTATCAGGGAAAGTAAGCGACAAGCTGGTTTCCTCACCTTTTTTCAGGCCTTTCAAGCCCTCTTCAAAACCCGCAATCATTCGACTCGCGCCAATTTCAACGGTCATATCTGTTCCGCTGCCACCTTCAAACGCTTCACCTTCAATACTACCGGCAAAATCAACCGTCACCTGATCGCCATCATCAGAACCACGCTCAACCACTTCCCAGGTTTTATTCTGCTTACGAATGGTATCTATCATATCGTCAACGTCTGCATCGCCAATTTCGGCGGCTTCTTTCTCTAAAGTAACACCTTCAAAGCTGGCAATTTTAACTTCGGGGTACACTTCAAAGGTTGCGGTGTATTTCAGGCCATCGGTTGCAACCAGATCGTTACCAATGGTTGGCCCACCCGCTGGACGTAATTTTTCCTGTGTCACCGCTTCATAAAAGGTGGATTGAACCAGATCGCTGACAATTTCCTGGCGAACCTGGCCACCGTAGTGCTGTTTAACCACTTTCAAAGGCACTTTACCCGCTCTAAAGCCTTTGATTTTTGTTGTTTTAGCCATGCTTTTAAGACGCGCTTCTACCGCTTCAGCAATTTGCTCTTCATTAATTTCAACCATCATGCGGCGTTCTAGCCCCTGAGTCGTTTCAATCGAAACTTGCATACTCATAAAACCTCTTAAAATTTAATAACTTATAAAAAATGGTGCGGAAGGTGGGACTCGAACCCACACGCCTTGCGACACAGGTACCTAAAACCGGCGCGTATACCAATTTCGCCACTTCCGCAAATTGACTCTATTATATCAAGCTCTTAAGTGATTGTTAAAACTAAAAACACTCCATCACCTATCGCTTACGGGATTAGTGCCCGTTTCTTTACGCGCACTTACTATATAAAACGATATTTACCTAAAATTAAGAAAAACCATCCTTAAATTAAGCGAAACGGCATCTTAGCAAAACATAGCTAGCTAGGGTATTAAATTTTACTCTTTTACTCAGGCTTAGCGACTGAATGCAGCACCTGCACCAATCGCTGCCAGTCCTGTTGTATTTTAGGCAAACCAAAGCGCAAGCTCGATTCAACCTGTTTCGTGCCCGCAAAATAACGCACTAAAATTCCCTGCTGGGCAAAAGCCTCAAATAAAGAGTAAGCCTGCGGTGTTTTAACCCAGGCAAACAAACCCGTTTGCCCGCTTATCGGTAAGTGAGCCATTTCGAGCAAGCCAACGAGTTTTTTTGACGAGATTTTTAAGCGTTTTATTACTTCAGTCTGCCAGTTCACATCGGCCAGGGCTATTTGCGCCACTTCGCGCGCTGGCGCCGAAACCGGCCAGGGGCCAAGCAAGGCTTTTAACTTATCAAGTAACGGCTTTTCAGCCAGTACAAAGCCAAGCCGGATACCGGCCAGGCCAAAAAATTTACCGAAGGATCGCAACACCACTAAATGACTTAAGTGCGCATACTGCGCCAGACTATTTTCGGGGGTTAGATCCATAAACGCTTCGTCAACAACAAGCCAGCCGCCTTTTTCGCTAAGCTGTTCACGCCATGCTAATAACTGTTTCACGGTAAATTGCTCACCGGTTGGGTTGTTCGGATTAACAATCACTAAAACATCAATATCAGCAATAATGGTATTGATACTAGCGGAACAAACGGCCTCAACAGCATAACCGGCCTGCTGCCAGGCATGCTGATGTTCAGAATAACTTGGCGACAAGACGGCAGCTCGCCCACGTTGTGGTGAGCCGCACTGCTGATATAACGCGGGTAACAATTGAATCGCCATTTGCGAACCAGCAACAGCTAATACATTATCACAGCCATAATACTGACAAGCAATTTTTTCAAGTTGATTATTTTGTTGCGGTAACTTTTCCCAGACATGCTGCGCAATATCGGGTACATTCCATGCGTGTGGGTTTAAACCGGTCGAAAGATCCAGCCACTGGTTAACCGGTATCCCGTAATGTTTTGAGAACGTAACAATGTCACCACCGTGCCTTGTTTTTGGTATTCGTTCTTCTGGTAATTTTATTTCTTCATTCAAAACTAAATTATCAAACGGCATAAAACACACCTACACTAAAAATAACAATCAGCCAAAGCCATAAACTTCGCTGTACTAACTGCACGCTGCGTTTAATATCCAGCGCATTGGGTTGCGCGCCCTGTCCTAATACAGGCCGAGTAACAACTTGCCCGTGGTATTGAGCCGTGCCGCCTAATTCCAAACCAAGCGCACCGGCACCCGTAGACATCACCACACCAGGGTTAAACCCTTTCCATTGCTTTGCCTGTGTTTTCCAACAGTAAAGCGCTTGCCCGGTTTTACCAACCAACGCATAAGTCAGTGCGGTTAAACGAGCCGGAACCCAGTTCAAGCCATCATCAACCCGTGCCGCAAACCAACCGAAAGCATGGTAACGCTGATTACGATAACCCCACATCGCATCCAGCGTATTGGCTAAACGATACAACACCACACCCGGTGCGCCCAAAATTAAAAACCAGAAAATGGCTGCAAAAATTGCATCATTGCCATTTTCTAAAACCGATTCAATAGTTGCACGACTAATATCGCTGTCCTGCATTTTTACTGTATCACGGCTCACCATCATTTGTATTTGTTGGCGTGCTTGCACGATGTCTTTATTCACTAAAGCGGTTAATACCGCCATCGCATGTTGCGCCAGCGATTGGCTGCCTAAGGCCACATAAAGCAACAGCGTTCCAATAATAAGGCTGGCGCTGGCCGAATCTTGTGTTAACCACGCGGTGAACGCAACTAACGGTAAAACAACAAGAGCCCAAGCAACCACGCCTCGAAACTTGCGTTGTGAATTATTGATTGATTGTGCGCCGTATAAAAAAGATTCCAGCTTTAAAGCAACATGCCCAAACCCCGCCAATGGATGAAAACGCTTAGGGTCGCCGAAGACGGTGTCTAATAATACTGCCACTAAAAGTTGTAATTCCGTTATCATGGCAACAGTTTACCTGAAGATGTTTAAGCAGACGCACAATGACAAAAAATAAATTAACCTGCCCGACTTTAATGATACAAGGCACCACGTCCGATGCAGGCAAAAGCACGATTGTTAGCGGCTTATGCCGAATCCTTTTGCAACAAGGTGAAAAAATTGCACCGTTCAAACCACAAAACATGGCACTGAACAGTGCGGTCACCATTGACGGTGGTGAAATTGGTCGCGCCCAGGCCGTACAGGCACAAGCGGCAGGTATAGAAGCACACACCGATATGAATCCGGTTCTGATTAAACCCAATACCGATATTGCCGCGCAGGTTATTATTCAGGGTAAAGCTTTGTCCGATATGGACGCAGTCGCCTTTCATCAATACAAACCCGTTGCCATGCAAGCCGTTGTTGAATCCTATACTCGCTTAGCCAAACAATACAATGCCATTATTGTTGAAGGTGCCGGTAGCCCGGCAGAAATTAATTTACGCGATCGAGACATTGCCAACATGGGTTTTGCCGAGCAAGTTGACTGCCCGGTTATAATCGTCGCCGATATTGATCGTGGTGGTGTGTTTGCCCATCTGGTGGGCACATTAGAATTACTGAGTCCCAGCGAACAAGACCGCGTTAAAGGCTTTATTATTAATCGCTTTCGTGGCGACATTGCATTATTGCAACCCGGCATAGACTGGCTCGAAACAAAAACCGGCAAACCTGTTTTTGGCACCTTACCTTATATAAACGGCTTTCATCTGGAAGCGGAAGACAGCTTAAGCAATCAACAAGTGTTAACTGAAACCAAACTTAAAGTGATTGTTCCGGTGTTACCCCGCATTAGTAACCATACCGATTTTGATCCACTGCGTTTGCATCCACAAGTTGATTTTGAATTTATTGGGCCTAACACCCCTATTCCAAATGCCGATCTTATTATTCTACCCGGCAGTAAAAATGTACAGCACGACTTTAACTGGCTGGTTGAACAAGGTTGGCAACAAGCAATCGAAAAACACTTACGTTATGGCGGCAAACTCATCGGTATTTGTGGCGGTTTCCAAATGCTAGGCAAAAAAATTCACGACCCACTCGGTTTAGAAGGACAAGCAGGTTCAACAACAGGCTTAAGCCTACTCGATTTTGAAACGACCTTAGAAAAAGATAAAAAACTCACACGCGTTGAAGGCAAGCTAAGTTTTGATGATGTTAATGTTAGCGGTTATGAAATTCATATGGGTGCAAGCCACGGTAAAGCACTAGAATGCCCTGCTATTTTATTTAACGAACACCCTAATGATCAGCTAACCGATGGCGCACTCTCCGCAGACAACTTAATTCTTGGTACTTATTTACACGGCTTATTCGAAAATCAGGCCAGTTGTAATAGCCTGCTTCAATGGGCTGGACTAGATACCCCCGAAACACCGGATTATCGACAACTTAGAGAAGCAGAAATAAACAGACTAGCTAAAATCATGGAGCAGCATCTTGATATGCCGGGAATAAATCAGGTTCTTTTTAAATAGATGTTATTCAAGAGACTGTACTAAATTTCTCGTTTCTCGTTCCCACGCTCCTGCGTGGGAATGCATACCAAACTCACCATTGCCGACAAGCCTCCAATAACCCTGTAATTCATGAATAGTTCCGCGCACTGGAATATCACCAATGCTCCGCCTCATCAACATGGCCTCGTTTAACCAGATTCTGATGTATAGACTCTATTTTTTTACCGTCGCAGGTCGTGTAAAAACGGGGTTCCAGTGTAATACTGTAAGCGTAATAAAATGAGGATGCTCAGGCTGTGTGATCTTGTAGTGGCTTCTACCCATTATTTAGCTCCGGTATGCGTTCCCACGCAGGAGCGTGGGAACAAGATATGGAGCAACACCTTGATATTTCAGAAATAAATCAAATTCTTTTTCAATAAATTTGATTAAAACCACAAATGGCTCAAGACTTCGTGTGCCAGGCCGATAAATTTCAGGTATTAAAGGCAAATTGCCCTTTAAGATTCGAATGTTACCGGGAGAATCCGTATGTTAAAAAATCTCACTATTTCCATAAAGCTTGGGATAGCCTTCAGCCTTGTCATTGTATTTTTTCTGGCCGCCACATGGATTTCAATGAGTGCTTCCCAGTCTATTGGTAATAAATTTGAGCAGTTTTTTCAGGAAAATTATGCACGCCAGCATGCCTACCAGACCATGTTTGCCGATGGCCTGTTGTCCGGAATGGCGTTACGCAATTTAGTCTTAAGACCCCATCTTAAAAAACCCTTTAAAGTTGTCCCCAAAGCCATTAAACGATTTGATGATGCTTTACAAAAAGCCAACGCATTAGCAGCAAACAACCCTGACTTACAAAACGAGCTGGCTAAAATAAAAACACACTGGTTACAGTCTCGAAGTGCCAAATTAAAAGTATTAGAAGCAATGAAAGGCGCTGATATCGAAACGGCAAAACAAATTCTGGTTTCACAGGAACATCCCCATTGGCAAAAGGTGAGAATCACCGTACAAAAGCTCGTTTTAGCTGAAGAAAAGAAGGCGATCACACTGGAAAAAGAAATGTTACAGCAAACTTCTCAGGCCAGACTCTATGCTTTTATATTTTCCATTATTGTTATTAGTCTCACCGTTGCAGTCGCATTTCTTATTACGCGGCTTATACGCCAAACACTCAGTGGTATTATCGGTTCCCTTAATAATATTGCCAGCGGCGAAGGTGATTTAACCCGCCGCCTTGATACAAATGGTAAAGATGAAGCAGCACAGCTCGCGCAAGCCTTTAATGCCTTTGTAGAAAAAATACAGGGGCTGATCCGCGACGCAAGTGCTTCAGGATTAAAACTAACCAGTTCAGCACAACAACTCACCGAAATCAGTGTCGATACAAAACTGAATGTAAACCAGCAGGAATCGAAAATAGGACAAGTCGCAACCGCGATTAATGAGATGGCATCTACCGTGCAGGAAGTGGCTCGCCATGCAACCGAAGCCTCCACTGCGGCTCAACAGGCCGATTCAGAATCGACCAATGGGCAGAATGTCGTCACACAGGTTATTTCATCTATTAATGATTTAGCCAGTGAAGTGCATAACACAGCAGAAGTGATCCACACGGTTGAAGAAAATGCTGATCAAATTGGTACCGTGCTAGATGTAATTAAAGGTATTGCCGAACAAACAAACTTGCTGGCACTCAATGCCGCTATCGAAGCGGCGCGTGCCGGTGAACAAGGCCGCGGCTTTGCCGTGGTTGCCGATGAAGTACGTACCCTTGCCAGCCGCACTCAGGAATCTACTCAGGAAATACAGAAGATGATTGAACGCTTACAGGAAGGTACCAAGTCTGCCGTGAAGGCCATGCAACAAGGTGAAGAAAAAACTCAGCATACGGTCGATAAGGCACAACAAGCCGGTGAAGCATTAACTTCAATCACCGCTGCAGTATCAAAAATAGTGGAAATGAATACCCAAATCGCAAGTGCCGCCGATGAACAATCGTCTGTTGCTGAAGATATTAATCACAACATCACGTCCATTAGTACACTGTCCGTACAGGCAGCCGAAGGTGCAGAACATACCGCCGCCGCCAGTCAGGAACTGGAACGGCTTGCAAGTGAGCTGCAAAGTAGAATGGGGAGTTTTAAAACTTAATACTTACGAGATGATACTGAACTTTGAATGGGTGCGATGGCCGGACAGACAAGTAAAATCTACATATTGGCTCTATTCATAAACTTCCATTATGATTTTGTAAAATACCAACAGCGGTGTTTATTTTTTAAGTAATTGGGAAGTCCATTCTGACCCTTTTTTATTGGCTCCTTATAATTTAAAGAAAAGATATCTCAACAACTCTAAATTACATGAACATAAATTCATGCTCTATGGTCGTTAATGTTACGGATCTATGTGTTTGTTTGACTTATTCCGCTTGCCATGCCGACCATGGCCACCATGTCCCAGCAGATGCATGCCAATAAACACAACACCGATCAATACCCAGACCCAGTTTTCCGCCAACCATTCCATAAAACGCTCCATAGTTTGCCAGCTAAAATAATCTGCCAGGCGTTCATACATGATTACGTGTTACCCGGCTTTAGTCAGGGTGATGGCTACGGCCAGACCTGCGGAGCCGGCACCCGAAATTTTTTAGAAACTATTTTTTCTAATGAACTATTATTACTAACATGGAAATAGAAACTTCAACAACGGTAGGTACCGTACTTCAAGACTATCCGGAGCTCACCGACTGGTTCATGGAGCTTGGCCTGTGTGGCTGCGGCAATGATTCAACGATGATGTGGACGATGCAACGTCTCGCACAGGAAAAAGATATGGATCTTGCTGCCCTGCTCGAGAAAATAAATAACAAAATTGAAAATACATGATCATCGCTATTTGCAGAGACCTTAATAACGCCCTTACTGGTTATTTAATCGTAGTCTGAGTCCACTTCTACAGTCCCAACCGTTCCAAACTAAAGCTTAATTAAAGACTTTATTCTAAACACAGACCTTGCCAGATGAGCCTTACCAACCCCACCCGGCTTAGCCTTTAGTCCTTATCTGTTTACTTCTTTTCAAGCGCCTTAATTTTCTTCTTAAGCTTTTTCATCTCCTTGTTCATCTTGGCGAAGTTAAACCACTGTTCACCTTCAACAGGCAACATCAACGAAGACCCATAAACTCTCCAGGAGTCATCCCAGTTCGCAGGATCTTTAAAACCAAGTAGCCTGAGTTGCAGATACGTCAAGGTCGAACGTGTACCGGTCTGACAATAAGCGACCGTACGTTTGTTTTTGTCCAGCTTGCCAAACGCCTTGTGTGCCTGATCCGCATCAAGGTAACCGGTTGGTTTCATCTTACCAGTCTTCTTGTCTTTTTTCTGCAGTACGGTTTCAACATGAGACTTGATCATGGTCACATTGGGAATATGCCCACCTCTGATGGCACGGATATCTTTGCCGTCGTATTCCTTCTTGGTTCTGGAATCAATCAGCTGTATGTTTTTCAAATTTCCCTGGGCAATATCCACGACCTCACCGGTTGTGCTGAAGCGACCCGGCACAAGCTTGACCTTAAAGGTTTTCGGACTTTTCCTGACCGGTTTATTATCGAGTCGGTTGCCCGCATTGCGCCAGGCTTCGATCCCACCGTTGAGTACATGGGCCTTATCATGCCCAAGATATTCCATAATCCAGAAACCAACCGTGGCATCGGTTAATGTTTTGATATCGCCATGATAAAAGACGACATGGGTATCATTACCAATACCCACCTTGCCCAAAAGTTTTTCATACTTTTTGGGATCCGCAAACACTCTTGAGGTCGGATCTCTTAGTGCCTTCTTACAACGTTTACCGAGACTGATGGCTCCTTTAATATGCCCCTTTGCGTAGGCTTCCAGATCCCGACAATCAACGACCACCCAGTTATCTTTAACGATGTTTTTCTTGAGTGTCTCAGGTGTGATTAGAAGCCCAGGATTGGTCCAGCTTGATGCCAGGGTGACCCCGGCCCCACTAAGTAGAAAAATAGACAGAATCCCAACAGCATAGATTTGCCATGTTCGTAATCTGTTCATAATGTACCTCCTGTATCCTCACAAGCGACTTGTGCAGGACCAATTAAAATATTCCTCTCTTGCAGTGATATTCCATCTAATTACAGCCCTGATCAGGGTCAAATGAAATGATGCACTTGCATCATTTTTCAGGAAGGCGGGATAGTACACTATACTTAAAAGAGTGCTTATGATTTTACTGACAACGGCATAAGCACGGGCACCTGCTCTAACAGTTTGATTTATAAATTATATTTGTCATGAATAACAGAAGCGAATAATGAAATTAAATGGCGGACGAATGGAAAAACGCATCTCCATCATTATTCCCAATTATCAGGGCGCGGGCACCCTCGCAAACTGCCTTAGTGCGGCCTTTGCCAGCCACTATCAAAATTTTGAGGTGGTGGTAGTCGATGACGCCTCTGAAGATAATTCGGTCGAGATCATAAAAGGCTTCCCCTGCAAGCGGGTGCAAATGGAGCAACACGGTGGCGCCGCCCGGGCTCGAAATATCGGTGCGGCCAATAGTAACGGCGAGCTTCTTTTTTTCACCGATGCCGACTGCCTGTTACAAAAAAAAACCCTGTCCATCGTCAACCAGTCCATGGCTTTAGCCGAACCCAATACGATTATTGGCGGTAGTTATACCCGCCTGCCATTCGATAAGCGTTTCTTTAGTCTGTTTCAATCGGTGTTTGTGAATTATTCAGAAACCCGCCACGAACAAAACCCCGATTATCTTGCCACGCATGCACTGGCGATCGATGCGCAGAGCTTTCGCAAAAGTGGTGGCTTTAATGAGCGCTTTCTGCCGATACTCGAAGACGTCGAATTCAGCCACCGGCTGCGCAAGGCCGAATACCGTCTGCTGATGAACCCGGCCATTCAGGTGCAACACATTTTTAATTTTTCCCTGTACCGTTCTTTGCGCAACGCGATCCGAAAATCAATGTACTGGACGGTTTACTCGCTAAAAAATAACGACCTGCTGGCCGATTCCGGCACCGCCTCTATCAGCCTGAAAACCAATGTGGTCAGCTGGTTTTTAATCGCGCTGTTGTTGCTCGTTTTTGTTTTAACGGGTTACTACACCTTCATGATGTTTATCCCATTACTACTGGCCATTAATCTGTTTGTGAATAAAGGCCTGTTGCGGGCCTTTTACCACAGCAAAGGTTTACGGTTTGCGATCGCGGCAACAGGGTATTACCTGTTGCTCTATCCGCTTGCAGTGGGTTTCGGGGCGCTTGCCGGTCTGGCCCGCTACCTCACCACCCAGCGCACGTTGCGCGAGAGCAGCTGATGTTTTCACCCCTGCGCCATAGCAGTTCGATTGTCTCGAAAGGCCAGGCGATTCATCTCACCTTTTTTGTCACTCGCAAATGCAATGCCCGCTGCCCGTTCTGCTTTTACATCGACAATACCAGCAACGCAAAAACCAGTGTGGACGAACTTTCACTTGATGAGATCAAAAAAATATCGGCCTCAATGGGCAACCTGTTGTGGCTGGCCTTCTCCGGTGGCGAACCCTACCTGCGAAAAGATCTGGTTGAGATAAGCAAAGTTTTTTATGATCAAAACAAACCCGTCTTTATGCTCTATCCCACCAATGGCCTGTTGCCGGAATTAATCAAAGAGCAGACCGAACAAATACTTAACGACTGTAAAAACTCCATCGTCACGGTAAAACTTTCGCTCGATGGCCTGCACGGCGATCACGATGCACTGCGCGACACCGCAGGTTGTTTTGATAAAACCATGCAAACCTATAAACTGCTGGGCGAACTGCTGGAACAGTATGATAATTTCGAACTCGGTATTAACACCGTATTCTGTTCCGAGAATCAGGATAAGATGAACGAGATCATAAATTTTGTTCTAGGCCTGACTAAAATAAAAACTCATACCATCTCGATGGTTCGCGGAAACCTGGCCGACGGACATTTTAAAGAAGTAGATTACGAAAAGTACCGAAAAGCGATCAAGCGACTTGAGGACAATCTAAAAAATAGAGGAGCAAGCCTGTACCGGTTTCGCGGTGCGCGCCTAAAAGCGGCGCAGGATATTTTACAACGCCGTTTAATCCATCAAACCCTGCTCGACCAAAAAAGATTAATCCCATGTTATGCCGGCAAATTAAACCTGGTGCTAACCGAGACCGGCGAGGTCTACCCCTGCGAGATCCTGTCAACCAGCTTCGGTAATGTACGAGACCACCACTACAACATGAAAGAAATCGTACGCACCGAAAAAGCCCAACCCGTGCTGGAGTCTATAGAGAACAAACGCTGCTACTGCACCCACGAATGTTATTTTATTACCAACATCCTGTTCAACCCCCGGCTGTATCCAGAGCTTGGCAGGGAGTATGTGCAGATACAAAATGGGTAATTGTTTGAGCTCGAATGCGGCATCACAAGACCAGACGCCGTATTACGTTGGTTAAGTTATTAAGTTATCGGTGTCCCTGATATTAGACTACTTGTTAGCAGCTTTTTCTTCAAGGCGTTCAACAAGCCAAAGTTTAATTATAGATTGGCGAGTGACACCAATGCGACTTGCTTCTTTATCCAGTGAGTCTATTACCCAGGAAGGAAAGTCTACATTGATTCGTTTTTGTTTTTGATTGGGGCGTTTGGCACTAGATAAATCAAGATCATCAATAATGTCTTGTTTATTATCATCAAATTTTTTATCAAAGTCTTTAGCTTTCATAAAGTTCCACCTCTTTTTTACGGGAACGCCTGACTGAAATTATTCTGATGGCATCACCACGATAAGTTATTACAGCTGACCAATGCTTTTTTGCAATGAGGCCAATTACTAAAAAGCGTGGCTCATCTTTCGATTTTACTTGTAGCTCAATAAGCTCCGAATCAGCCCATAACTCTTGGGCTGAAATAAAATCAATACCATGCTTCTTGAGATTTGAAGTGCTTTTGTTATTGTCGTATTCAAAATCTAGCATGAGTAAAATATATACCCAAATTACTCATTGTGCAAGTTTTTGATTATTGGCTGCTAACGAGGCTGTAGAAAAACAGGCTTCTGGAAGCCGTATTTTACAGTCCAATATTTAAATTTAAGATTCATCCACTTTGCCCTGATAAATTTCATTTTTCACACCCATCAGGGACACTGTGGACCTCCTCCAGTTTAACGGACACTCCAAATAGGGGTGATGTGGTCTAATGAATCTGGACACCGAAATGGGATAAACTAACCCAAGAAAAGAAGGTGCCAAAAATGACAAAAACAAGACCGAGTTACACAACAGAATTTAAACAAGAAGCAGCGAGTCTAGTACT
>JAJRZT010000079.1 GCA_024275115.1 Gammaproteobacteria bacterium | reverse complement strand
TCATTAGACATGTGTCATTAAATTTACTGAAACATGAAAAATCAAAACGCAGTATTTCAGGTAAACGCCTCAGGGCGGCGTTTAATGATGAGTTCAGAGATAAGGTGTTGTGTAGCCTGTGATTTTAATGATTTTGCCCTGGACGGTTGTGATTGGCGTTAGCAAGGATTCCTGTGAAAGCCATGTGGCTTTTATCGATAAATTTGGCTTAAAAATCGATTTATTAGCCGATATTTCAGGCGAAGTTTGCAAGGCTTACGGTGTTTGGCAGGAAAAAGAGCGAAGTGGGGTGAAAAAGATGGGTATCGTCCGCTCAACCTTTGTTATCAACAAGTCCAGTGAGTTGGTTGAAGCATTATACAGTGTGGCTCCAGAAGGGCATGCGCAAGAAATGCTGAATGTTGTTAAGTCTTTGTAATAAAACAAATTTAACCACGACGACACAGCGAAAATCAAACGATTTTATTGTCATCGAGCAATAACATAGTAATCATTTATATTCGTGGTATAGCCAATCAAGATTGCCGCACTATCACTCGCAATCATGCGCTTAATTTAAATATCTTTTCGCTGTGTCATCGTGGTTAAATTTTTTAATATTTCACAGAATCCGCACTATTTATCAAGATTTTATACCCTTTTCCTATCTATATACGATATAATTCGCGGCTCATTTTTCTAATGAGTTGCCTTATTCTGCATTAATCGACATAAGGCTCATTTTGAACGTTTTTATTGTGCATTCCCTGAAGTTGTAACTGCAAGGGCGGCATTTAGATTGCCGATAGACTCGGCGCCCAGAATTTTTTTCGGGCATTTATTTTTTTGGCATTTATATTAATTTAACAGAGTAGCAACAACATGGCTGATTTAGACAAGTATAGAAATATTGGTATTTTCGCTCACGTGGATGCAGGTAAAACCACCACAACGGAACGTATCCTGAAATTAACCGGTAAAATTCATAAAACCGGCGAAGTGCATGACGGTGAAGCAACCACCGATTTTATGGACCAGGAAGCCGAGCGTGGTATTACTATTCAGTCAGCCGCTGTATCGTGCGAATGGGATGGCCATCGCATGAATATCATCGACACACCGGGTCACGTTGATTTCACAATCGAAGTATACCGCTCACTCAAAGTGCTCGATGGCGGTGTGGGTGTTTTCTGTGCATCCGGTGGTGTAGAACCTCAGTCAGAAACTAACTGGCGTTATGCGAATGAATCAGAAGTTGCGCGGGTTATTTTTGTTAACAAACTTGACCGTATCGGTGGCGATTTTTACAAAGTTGTAAAACAGGTTGAAGACGTACTCGGTGCAAACCCATTGGTTATGGTATTACCCATTGGTATCGAAGATAACTTTGTTGGCTTAGTTGACCTGCTTACACGCAAAGCATGGGTTTGGGATGACTCAGGCCTGCCTGAAAATTATAAAATTGAAGAGCCACCTGCTGACATGGCGGAGAAAATCGAAGAATGGCGCGAAAAATTAATCGAAATGGCCGTTGAGCAAGACGACGATATAATGGAAGCCTATTTAGACGGTAACGAACCTTCAGTTGAAGATCTTAAAAAATGTATTCGTAAAGGTACGATTGCACTCGACTTCTTCCCAACTTACTGTGGCTCTGCATTTAAAAACAAGGGTATTCAGTTAGTCCTGGATGCGGTTGTTGATTACTTACCCAATCCAACCGAAGTTAAGCCACAACCTTTAACCGATGAAGACGGTGAAGAAACAGGTGAGTTTGCAATAGTTGATGCGTCTGAACCTTTCCGCGCACTCGCTTTTAAAATTATGGATGACCGTTTTGGCGCGTTAACCTTTATTCGTGTTTATTCTGGCGTGTTAAACAAAGGCGATTCGGTTTTAAATACCTTTACAGGTAAAACAGAGCGTGTAGGCCGTATTGTAGAAATGGCGGCGGACGAACGTATTGAACTAGACGGTGCCGAAGCCGGCGATATCGTTGCGATTGTGGGCATGAAAAATGTTCAAACAGGCCACACACTTTGTGACCCTAAACACCCTGCAACATTAGAACCAATGGTATTCCCTGAACCCGTTATCTCCATTGCCGTTTCACCTAAAGATAAAGGTGCCTCTGAAAAAATGGGTATCGCGATAGGTAAAATGGTGAAAGAAGATCCTTCCTTCCGTGTTGAAACCGACGAAGACTCTGGCGAAACAATTCTTAAAGGGATGGGTGAGCTCCATTTAGATATTAAAATCGATATCATGAAACGTACTCATGGTGTTGAAGTAGAAGTCGGTGCACCACAAGTTGCTTACCGCGAAACGATTACAAAAAAGATTGATGACACTTACACACATAAGAAACAATCAGGTGGTGCCGGCCAGTTTGGTCGAATTGATTTCACCATTGAACCTGGCGAACCAGGTTCAGGTTTTGTATTTGAATCGGTTGTAACGGGTGGCAACGTGCCACGTGAATTTTGGCCAGCAGTAGAAAAAGGCTTTAAGCAAAGTAAAGACCGTGGTGTATTAGCGGGCTTCCCTTGCCTCGATTTTAAAGTAACTTTAAATGATGGTGCTCACCATGCGGTGGATTCATCTGCGATGGCTTTTGAATCAGCAGCCAAAGGTGCTTATCGAACATCAATGAAAAAAGCGGGTCCTCAATTAATGGAACCAATCATGAAGGTTGACGTGTTCACAC
>JAJRZT010000078.1 GCA_024275115.1 Gammaproteobacteria bacterium | reverse complement strand
TTGTCTGATTTTGGCTAATTTTCGCCCTGCCTGCGTTATTTTTTACTATCAATGGAGTGCATTGATACGCAAAAAATGCCTTGTCAGGACAAAAATTATCTCAAAATCAGCCTAACACCTGAAAGATCAACAGCCCCTAGACTATAGATAATGGTTCTATTTAAGCAAAGCTTTCAGATATTGCCCGGTATAAGATGCCTTTACCTTGCAAATGGTTTCTGGTGTACCTTCAGCAACAATGGTACCACCTTTGTTGCCACCTTCTGGGCCAAGATCAATTACCCAGTCGGCTGTTTTTATCACATCGAGGTTATGTTCAATCACAATCACAGTATTGCCATGGTCGCGGAGCCGGTGTAATACTGCGAGTAGTTGTTCAATATCGTGAAAGTGTAAACCGGTGGTGGGTTCATCCAGTATATACAACGTTTGGCCAGTATCACGCTTGGATAACTCTCGGGATAATTTTATGCGCTGTGCTTCGCCACCAGAAAGTGTGGTCGCATTTTGCCCAAGGGTAATATAAGAAAGCCCAACATCCATCAAGGTTTGTAATTTTCGCTTAATCACCGGGATGGCGTCAAAAAAGACCACCGCGTCTTCAACGGTCATTTCCAGTATTTCATAAATACTTTTTCCTTTGTAACGTATTTCCAGTGTTTCGCGGTTATAACGTTTACCTTGGCAAATATCACAGGAGACATAAACATCGGGTAAAAAATGCATTTCCACTTTGATCACGCCGTCACCCTGGCAGGCTTCGCAACGGCCGCCTTTTACATTGAAGCTAAAACGTCCGGGGGCATAACCGCGGGTTCTTGCATCTTGTGTTTGCGCATAGAGTTCACGTAAGGGGGTAAAGAGTTGCGTATAGGTTGCTGGGTTTGAACGCGGTGTGCGGCCAATCGGGCTTTGATCGATATCCACGATTTTATCAAACTGTTTCATGCCTATTATACTTTTAACTGGCGCAACTTCACCGCTGGCATTGTTAATTTCTTTTGCGGCATAGCGATATAAGGTGTCGTTAATCAAGGTTGATTTGCCTGAACCCGAAACCCCCGTGATGGCCGTCATTAAACCAACTGGAATACTAATGGATACCTTTTGCAGATTATTGCCCGAGGCTCCCTGAATTTTAAGCTGCTTATCGGGATCGTTATGGCCGCGCTGTTTGGGAACGGCGATTGATTTTTTACCCGACAGGTATTGCCCAGTGATTGATTTTGGGTTTTTAAGAATTTGCTCAGGGGTTCCTTTTGCAATAATTTCACCGCCATGCACACCGGCACCAGGGCCAATGTCAACAACATAGTCGGCACTTAAAATCGCTTCTTCATCGTGTTCAACCACGATAACGGTATTGCCCAAATCCCGTAGATAATTGAGTGTGTGCAACAACCGGGTATTATCGCGTTGGTGCAGGCCGATGGAGGGTTCATCTAAAACATACATAACACCCACTAAACCAGCACCGATCTGGCTGGCCAGTCGGATGCGTTGTGCTTCACCACCGGATAAGCTATCAGCTTTGCGGTCGAGTGATAAATACTCCAGGCCAACGTTAACTAAAAAATCCAGCCGTTGGCTTATCTCTTTAACAATTTTTTCGGCGATTTGTCCCTTGTGTCCACTGAGCTTTAATTTTTTAAAGAACCGTTGTGTATCTTCAATCGCTAATGTGGTTATTTCTGGCAGGGTGGTTTCTTTTATAAAAACATGCCGAGCGGCTTCATTCAGCCGCGCGCCTTTACAGGTTGGGCAGGGTTGCTGGCTAATATATTTACCGAGCTCTTCACGTACCGTGTTGGATTCTGTTTCACGATAGCGGCGTTGCATATTATTAATAATGCCTTCAAAGGTTTGTACCTTTTTATGCCGTCGGCCATTGTCATTAAAATAGTGGAAGGTAATTTTTTCAGAACCACTGCCGTATAAAATCTTTGTTTTGACCTCGTCCTTTAATTTGTTAAAGGGTACATCCATATTAAACTTATAATGTTTAGAAAGTGATTCGACCATTTGGAAATAATAAATATTGCGTCTGTCCCAACCGCGAATGGCACCACTGCTTAAACTGAGTTCCGGGTGTACCACAACGCGCTCTGGGTCAAAAAATTGATTAACGCCCAGGCCATCACAAGTTGGGCAGGCACCGGCCGGGTTGTTAAATGAAAAAATACGGGGCTCAAGCTCACTGATGGAGTAACCACATTCGGTGCAGGCATAGCGGGCAGAGAAAACAATGTCGCTACCGGCATCTTTTGCCTGGGTCTCATCCATATAAGCAATTCGAGCCAGACCATTTGAAAGTTTAAGCGTGGTTTCAAACGAGTCGGCCAGGCGTTGCTTAATATCTTCACGCACTTTAAATCGGTCGATAACAACTTCAATGGTGTGCTTCTTGCGCTTGTCCAGAGTGTCCAGCTGATCGAGCTCATGGATTAAGCCATCAATACGTGCGCGAACATAACCATCGGCACGTAAGCTGTTTAAGGCATGCTCGTGTTCGCCTTTTCTGCCATCAATCACTGGTGCGAGTAACATCAGTTTAGTCCCTTCCGGCATGGCTAAAACCTGATCGACCATCTGGCTAACGGTTTGTGCATCGAGTGTGGTGTTATGTTGCGGGCAGCGTGGCTCACCTGCGCGGGCAAACAGCAGTCGTAGGTAATCATAAATCTCGGTAATGGTGCCAACCGTCGAACGCGGGTTATGTGAAGTGGATTTTTGCTCGATGGATATCGCCGGTGACAAGCCTTCGATATGGTCAACGTCCGGCTTTTCCATCACTGACAGAAATTGCCGTGCATAGGCCGATAAAGACTCGACATAACGGCGTTGGCCTTCGGCATAGATGGTGTCAAAGGCGAGCGACGACTTGCCCGAGCCGGATAAGCCCGTCACCACAATAAGCTTATCGCGGGGCAGGTCGAGATCTATATTTTTTAGGTTGTGGGTACGTGCCCCACGGATATGAATTGTGTCCATCTACCGATTTTTCGTTGAATGCAAACCTGCTAATATACGTGCCTATTGGAGCGGACGCAAAATTATATTTCTCCCTTCGTGGTAAAATGAGTAATTCGGCTATGCGATTCCCTATATAATAAGGAACCGCAAAATTGAGTTTGAATAATAAATAGCAGTATGACAATAAATAACGATAAGATGAGCCGCGTCGAAAAACGCACAGCGGTGTCACTGGCCGGTGTTTTTTCCACGCGAATGCTAGGGTTATTTATGATTTTACCGGTATTTTCGGTGTTAGCCGAGAAAATGCCGGATTACAGTGCCACGCTGGCAGGCATTGCGATTGGCATCTACGGCCTGACTCAGGCTGCACTGCAAATTCCCTTAGGGCTATTGTCCGATAAAATTGGCCGTAAACCGGTTATTATTGGAGGCTTGCTTGTTTTTGCTCTGGGTAGCGTGGTGGCGGCAACAGCCGACAGCTTGCTCTGGATTGTTATCGGCCGCGCCATGCAGGGGCTGGGTGCGGTTGCCAGTGCTGTTATGGCTCTGGCGGCGGATCTTACCCGCGAAGAGCACCGTATGAAGGTGATGGCGACCATTGGCATGAGCATTGGTTTGTCTTTTGCTGTTGCGCTGGTTCTTGGGCCGTTAGTGAATAACTGGTTTGGCCTGTCGGGTATTTTCTGGTTAACCGCGATACTGGCTGTTTGCGGTATACTCATTGTGCTTGTCTGGGTGCCCACGCCCACCGTGTCACGCTTTCATCGTGATGCACAGGTCGAAACCGGCTGGTTTAAATCTGCGCTAAAAGACCCCCAATTACTGCGTCTGGATGCCAGTATTCTTATCTTACACAGTGTGCTTATGTCCAGCTTTGTGGTGATGCCGTTTATCCTGCGGGACAGGTTAGGTCTGGTTATCGAAGGCCACTGGCAAATTTATCTGCCTATTTTATTCCTCTCCATGGTTGGGGTGGTGCCGCTGATTATTATCGGCGAGAAGAAACGCAAGTTAAAACAAATGCTTATTATGGCAATCGTAGTATTAGCTTTAGCTGAGCTGGGTTTCTTACTCGTTGGCCACTCTTTAGCGGGTATCACATTCATGTTATTGTTCTTTTTCCTGGCGTTTAATTTAGTCGAGGCCACCATGCCATCGTTAGTAGCAAAAATGGCACCGGCAGCACATAAAGGCACCGCCATGGGGGCGTATTCAAGTGCCCAGTTTTTTGGTGTGTTTATTGGTGCTGTCATCGGTGGTTGGTTAATGCAACACTGGGGGATTGATAGCGTATTGCTGTTTAATGTGCTGTTAATTAGCGTGTGGTTGGTACTTATTATCAGCATGCGCGAACCACAATACTCGAGCAGTATGTTATTAAACGTAGGAACATTGGTTAAGTCACAAGCAGCGGAATTAGCCGATACATTAAGTCAAATCGAAGGGGTACTGGATGTCACCGTCATTGCAGAAGATGGCGTTGCCTATATAAAAGTAGACAAGCAGAACCTTAACGAAGAAGACTTAATGAAATATTCAGTCAATTATTAATGGCCTGAATTTATAAGCAGTAAAAGCGGTAACTTAAGAAAAAAACAAGCAAATATTATTTAATTAAACAAATATAACTAGAGGAAGACATTATGGCACGAGGTGTAAACAAAGTAATACTCATTGGTAACTTAGGTAAAGATCCAGAAGTTCGCTACTCACCCAACGGCGGTGCAGTTACCACCATTACCCTGGCAACATCCGAAAGCTGGAAAGATAAAAACACCGGCGAACAGGTCGATAAAACAGAATGGCACCGTGTGGTCTTCTTCCGTCGTTTAGCAGAAGTGGCTGGCGAATATTTAAAGAAAGGCTCCAAAGTTTTTATTGAAGGCAAATTACAAACACGAAAATGGCAGGATCAAAATGGCCAGGATCGTTACACAACCGAAATTGTTGCCAACGAAATGCAAATGCTCGACTCAAAAGGCGGCGGCAGCGCGAACTATAATCAGGGGCAACAGCAACAAGCTGTTGCACCACAACAAAATAACGCACCGCAAGGTGGGCAGCAAGCAGCGCCACAACAACAAGCACCAACGCAGCAGCAAGCGCCAGCAATGAGCGGCGGTGATTTTGATGATGATATTCCGTTTTAAAAGCACCGCAGACTATAAAGTAAAGTATTGCATCTAAGCTCCTAATTATAGGAGCTTTTTTATTTAAGTTAAAATATTGTGTTTGTAGAGGTATGGTCGGTTTTTTTAAAGCTCAAAACGGTCAAATCGACATCATTTTCGGATTTTGTCGGTAAGATGAGTTTTGCCGGGTCACTTCTTTTCTCTCATGCCAATGAAAGGGTCTTATGTGGCATTTTGATCTGTACCCCGTATAACGGGCATAGATTTATGCTTTGAATATGTATAGAAAACGGAAAAATGTATACATGTAATACCCCTTATATCAATTAATGGACTTTTTTCGACATAAGCATGCCTTTTTCACTGACTAATTTGCCCATTTTAAATGAGGTTGTACTTGAATCCGTAGCGGTTTTGAGGTGTTTAACGCGGGCGCATCGGTATCTTACTGAGTTTAAGGGTGTAGCGAAAAGCATACCCAATGAAGACTAAATATCTCAATCAGTTAGCTGAACATGGTTTTGTTAGTAAGCATAAAATGGGGAGAACCAACTACTATGTTAATGAGGCGTTAGTTTGTTTAATTACTCAGCAAGAAGATAGTAGAAATTAATTGTTAATGGGATAACGGTGAGATTATTTATATATTATATAGAGTAAAAAAATATTGATGATAAACAGAACAGCACTGATGGTTTGCCATGCCCGTACTGGGTTGCGCTTAATAAGTGGAATATAGTCGGTGTTAACCAGTCTTGAGTCGGCATGATTAAGTGCGTATACAAATTCAGAAAGCCGGGTGAAACGCTGGTCTGGATTAATACTAACGGCTTTTTCAATTGCTTTATCAACCCATGCGGGTATTTCAGGGTTATACCGCTTGATTGAAATATAGTTGAGTTTTAACATATTTTTTGCAGAGAGGTCTTTGCCGTAAGGTAAATGCCCACTCAGTAACTCGTAGGCAATAACGCCTAATGAAAAAATATCGGAACGGTTACTGCCGGTATTGCCGATATGATATTCCGGTGCAGTGTAATTAATCGTGCCAAGAATATTATTAAATTGAATCGGCGCACTGATTTCATCGATGCCAGCTATTTTAGTTGAACCAAAATCAATAATTTTCAGGGTGCCATTGTCGTCAATTAAAATATTCTCTGGTTTTAAATCCTGGTGAATCATTTCAAGTCGATGAAAGGCACGTAAGCCGCGTGCAATTTGCTCAACAAAGTCACGCACGGTGTTAATATTGGCTCTTGGTTCATCTTCCATCCATTGGCGCAGGGTTCGCCCCTGAATATGTTCTGCAATATAATAAAGCGCGGTGCGTTTGCGTGGTATATCAAGTACTTTCATGACATGCGGGCTGTTAATTCGTCGGCCAGCCCACTCTTCGTGCAAGAACAAACTGATATATTCAGCATCATCGTTATAATTAACAGACGGTGCTTTTAAAACAATATTTTCGTTACTATGGGTGTCTTGCGCTAAATAAACTTCAGTTCTTTTATTAGAGTATAAATGCCGCAGGATTTTATAACCGTCGAGGATCATACCGGGTTCTAATACTGGCGGGAAAGGAAGCTCGGTTAACTTCTGGTAAAATTCTTCCTCATTTTCACCCGGCAGCGAGGCGATACGTACAATCTGACAGGTCACATTGTCATTGGTTTTATTGTTAATCGCTTGCTGTGTTATTTCGTTTGCTGCAAGTTGCAAATTATCTGTATGTTGCTGAATAATTTTTACCATGCGACTATCGGTAATAAATTCATGCACACCATCACTGACCATCACAAAGGTATCGCCAATTTCCAAAGGTACGCTGCGGTAATCAATATCAAGCCGCACATCAATACCAACGGCGCGCGAGAGTAACGATTTGTTTTCATTAATTTGAACGCGGTGATCATGCGTGAGTTGTTTAAATTCATTGCCGCGTAAGCGATAAATACGGGTATCCCCGACATGGAAAATAAAACCGGTATTGGATTTTAAAACCAGTGCACTTAAGGTGGTCACCATGCCTTTATGTGACTGATATTTACGCTGGCCATTACCATGCAGCCAGTGATTTAAAGCCGAGATAATTTTATGTGCCGAGGTTTGTGTTGTCCATGTTTCCGGTGTGCTGAAGTAATCACTTAAAAACCCTTTTACACAAGCCTGACTGGCTTCTTTGCCTGCATCACTGCCACTCATTCCATCGGCAATGGCAGCGGCAATGCCTTTGGTTCTTAGCAATTGGCCGTCTGCAATCTGGATACCACAGGCATCTTCATTTTCTGCTTTGCCGCCCGCCAGACATTGGTGTGCTGATTCGATAGAGAGAGTTTTTTTCATCGTCTTTGAGGTTACCGTAAATGATACTCTTTATTCAACTTCAATCATTTTCACGGTACCATCGGGTAACACTTCTACCATCTGGTCTTGTGGGTCATCGAGGAAAAATATAATTAAAACAAGCACTACCGCGGCAAAAATAGCAATAACAATAAAGAATACTTCGGTCGCAACAAATGAAAGTATTGTTAAAAATATAACCGCTCCAACATTGCCATAGGCGCCAGCCATGCCGGCAATTTGCCCGGTAAGTCGGCGTTTTACCAGGGGGATAATTGCAAACACAGCACCATTGCCCGCGTTGACAAACAGTGAGCTAAATATAACAGCAGCAAGGGCAAGATAAATACTCCACTCACTGGTAATTAAACTTAACAGGTAATAACCAACGCCTGTTCCGGCCATTAAGATTGCCAGCGTTAATTTTCGGCCAAACTTATCACTTATCCAACCTCCAGCTGGGCGCATAATTAAATTAAGGCCTGCAAATACGGAGGCGACCAGGCCGGCTTGAACGGCAGAAAGATTGAAGGTATCCATAAAGTATAACGGTAGAATTGAGATAACAGCCAGTTCAGAACCAAAAGTCACCATGTACGACAAGTCCAGTATGGCAACTTGCTTGAATTTGTAACGTTCAATGTCTGGAATGGTTTCAGTAAAAACATGTTTATTAATTTGGTAAATACGTATTGTTTGAAAGGCGTATAAACTGCCCAATATGACATAAATCATGTCGGTTACGCCACTGCTTAACATGCCTAAGTTAGCCGATCCCAGTTTCCAGGTTAAGACGGCTAATGCGGCATAGAGTGGAATATTCATTATCAGATATAAAAAGAAGTCGAATCTGGAAGTGATTTCCAGTGCGCCATTTTTCTTTGGCTTAAAGTAAGTGGAGCCTTTTGGGGTATCCGTCACACTAAAGAAATAAACAGCCGAATAAAGGAGTGCTACAACACCGGTTGAACCAATCGCCCAGCGCCAGCCATCATCGCCACCAAACATCAGAGCGACGGTGGGTAAGATTACTGCTGCACCCGCCGAACCAAAGTTGCCCCAGCCACCGTAAATGCCTTGCGCGAGCCCCGTTTGTTTTGCCGGAAACCATTCACTGATCATGCGTATGCCAATAACAAAACCCGCACCCACAAAGCCGAGCAGGAAGCGCATTAATGCCAGTTGTTCATAATCTTGTGCCATTGCAAAGCCAAAACAGAGAAAACTCGACACAAATAGCAACATAGAGTAAATCCGCCTTGGGCCAAAGGCATCCACCAGCATGCCTATAATAATACGTGCTGGAATGGTTAGGGCGACATTAAGGATAAGCAGAGTTTTTATTTGCTGATCGGTTAACCCCATTGAGTCACGCATCATGGCTAGTAGTGGTGCATGATTAAACCAGACTAAGAAGGTAATAAAAAAGGCCGCCCAGCTTAAGTGTAGAATGCGCATTTTGCCACTGAATGAAAACAGATTCATTGTGCTTGATGGGGTAGACATATTATTTCCTTCTGCTTTAATTTGAATATCTTCAGTAGAGCAAGAGATATGCCAAGAATATAAGCTACTGTTTTCTATATAGAAATATAATTAGGAATACTATTTTCGCACTGTTATAGTGCAAAAATAGTATTAGAGTATAATTAAACACTTAATTTGTGCAGTGTCTTTGTGGCAAGATTTTGGTTCCCCGTGCTTGCTATTATATTATGCGCTATTATACTCGATATGCACTATTATAGTGCGAAGCGTGGCTATTTTGCACCGATATTTCTCCCCAGTATGAGATATTTCCCTATACTAATCATGCGGTTATAGTATATTTAAGTATTTACTAATACATGGCATGGCACTTGCTATATTGAGACTCATTAGAAATTACTCAAATGGCACTACTTGTAAAAATAATGCCGTTACAGACAACTAACACTTTAGCGGAGTTCTGGAATGAAAGAAAAACTGGTT
Organism: Gammaproteobacteria bacterium; assembly: GCA_024275115.1. Classification (GTDB taxonomy): domain Bacteria; phylum Pseudomonadota; class Gammaproteobacteria; order UBA6429; family Thiohalophilaceae; genus SZUA-37. Next base: position 68,459 of record JAJRZT010000078.1, on the reverse strand, counting down.
GTAATCGGCAATGGTATGGCGGGTATGCGTACTGTTGAGGAGCTGCTTAAAATTGCGCCTGATGCTTACGATATCTCCGTTTTTGGTGAGGAGCCTTACGGTAACTATAACCGTATTATGCTTTCGCCCGTACTTGCGGGTGAAAAAACCATTGATGAAATTATGCTAAACGATTTGCAATGGTATGAAGATAACAACATCACCCTCTATAAAGGTGTGAAAGCAACAGGCATTGATCGCAAAAAACGTACCGTAACGGGTGATGACGGTAAAATAGCTAGTTATGACCGTTTACTGATTGCAACGGGTTCAACGGCATTTATTATTCCTCTTCCCGGGCATGACTTGCCCGGCGTTATTGCATTCCGTGATATTGCCGATGTCGATGCCATGCTGGACGTGGCTAAGGCGAGTACAGGCAAGAAAAAGAAAAATGCGGTTGTGATTGGCGGTGGCTTGCTTGGTTTAGAAGCTGCAAATGGTTTAATGGAACAGGGTATGAATGTAAAAGTGGTTCATATCATGGATACTTTAATGGAGCGCCAGTTGGATGAGCCCGCTGCAAAAATGCTGCAAGCGAATTTAGAAGAATGTGGCCTTGAATTTTTAATGGGCGCACAAACGGATTCCATTCAGGGTAATGGTAAAGTTGAAAAAGTGTGTTTTAAAGATGGCACCGAAGTGGATGCCGATATTGTTGTGATGGCTGTGGGTATTCGCCCTAACTTTGAACTAGCCGAAAAAGTAGGTATTCACTGTGAACGCGGTATTGTAGTAAACGATACCATGCAAACATTCGACCCGGTTGTTTATTCGGTGGGTGAATGCGTGCAACATCGCGGCCAGACCTATGGTTTAGTTGCACCATTATTTGAAATGGCAAAAGTTTGTGCTAACCATCTAGCTAAGCATGGTATTGGTTTATACGAAGGCACCATGACGTCAACAAAATTAAAAGTAACCGGTATTGATTTATTCTCTGCCGGTGATTTTACTGGTGACGATACAACCGAAGACTTGGTTTTTAAAGACGAGTCACGCGGTGTTTATCGTAAAATTGTTGTAAAAGATAATATCGTGCAAGGTGCTGTTATGTACGGCGATACCATTGATGGTACCTGGTACTTTGATTTAATGCGTGACGAAACAGACATCAGTGATTTCCGCGCAACAATTTTATTTGGGCAAGCTCACTTAGGCGATTCCGGTCATGGTGATGATAACCGCGTAGCCGCCATGGCCGACTCAGCAGAAATTTGTGGTTGTAATGGCGTTTGCAAAGGCGATATTGTTACTGCCATTGTCGATAAAAAGTTATTTACACTGGATGAAGTGCGAGCGCATACCAAAGCATCGAGCTCATGTGGTTCATGTACCGGTCTGGTTGAAGCACTCATTGCGCACACTGTGGGTGGTGATTACTCTGTTGCCCCACATTTAAAACCTATGTGCGGTTGTACTGAACAGACGCACGATGGTGTGCGTGAACAAATTCGTAAACAGGAATTAAAAACAATGCCCGCCGTGCGTGAATCGCTGGGCTGGGATACACCGGACGGCTGCCCTAAATGTCGTATGGCATTGAATTACTATTTACTCTGCCAGTGGCCAACAGAATATAAAGATGACAGTCAGTCACGTTTTATTAACGAGCGCGCACACGGTAATATTCAACACGATGGCACCTACTCGGTTATTCCGCGTATGTGGGGCGGCATGACAACACCACAGGAATTACGTGCAGTTGCCGATGTGGCTGAAAAATTCAATGTTAAAACAGTGCACGTTACCGGTGGTCAACGTATTGGCTTATACGGTTTAGAAAAAGAACAACTGCCTGCAGTATGGAAAGAATTCACCGATGCAGGCATGGTTTCTGGGCATGCGTATGGTAAAGCATTACGAACAGTTAAAACCTGCGTGGGTAAAGAGTGGTGTCGTTTTGGCACACAGGACTCAACTCAAATGGGGATTAAACTTGAAGAGCTAAGCTGGGGTTCATGGACGCCGCATAAATTTAAAATGGCCGCATCCGGTTGCCCACGTAACTGTGCAGAAGCCACCATTAAAGATTTTGGTGTGGTGTGTGTGGATTCCGGCTATGAACTTCATGTGGGTGGTAATGGTGGTATTAAAGTTCGCGCAACCGATTTCTTATGTGCAGTAAAAACCGAAGAAGAAGTGCTGGAATATGCCGCAGCCTATATGCAATTTTATCGTGAAGACGCACATTATCTGGAACGTACCGCACCGTGGATTGAACGGGTCGGGTTACAGCGTGTTAAAGATGAAATCGTTGAAGATGTAGAAAAACGTAAAGTGTATGCAGAGCGTTTTTATATTGCACAATCGGTGGCACAGGATGATCCGTGGAAAGAACGTGTTGATGGTGGAGAAAAACATGAATTTACGCCACTAAAAGAAATCAGAGGGTAAGCAAAATGAGTGACTGGATTGAAGTAGGTAGTTTAAGCGATATACGAAAACAAGGCGCACGTGTTGTTAAAACAGATAAGGGAAATATTGCTATTTTCCGCACCGACAATGATGATATTTTTGCAGTAAAAGATGAATGCCCACATAAAAAGGGGCAGTTATCACAAGGTATTGTTTATGGTAAAAAGGTTGCCTGTCCTTTACATAACTGGATGATTAACCTCGACTCAGGTACAGCGGTTGCACCCGATGAAGGTTGTGCGGCAACCTATCCGATTAAAATGGATGGTGATAAAATTATGTTGTCACTGACAGAAAAAGAAGGTTGTCCTAATAGTTAGAAAGTAATATTAACCACAACGAACACGAAGGACACAACGAAAGAAAAATATTTGTTATTTTGTCATTGCGAGCGATAGCGCGGCAATCTTGCTATTAATGCCGCATATCAAGAAGATTGCTTCGCTGATGCTCGCAATGACATTTAAAATCTTTTCGTTGTGTCCTTCGTGTGCCCAAAGCACTTCGTGGGGCAGGCTCTCCGTTGTGGTAAAAAATTTAAAATTCGGAGTTAAGTAATGCTTTTCGGTCGTAATAAAAAAAATCCAATCAAAATTACAGACAAAGGTGTTGTCGACTGGAAATACACCACCTGTGGTTATTGCTCTACCGGTTGCTCGATTGAAGTGGGTTTGGATAAAGACGGTGCCGCAGTTGCAACCCGTGGTGTTGCGGGTGCCGATGTCAACCGTGGCAAGCTTTGCTTAAAAGGTATTTTTGAACACGAGTTGTTTAATATTCCAGGCCGTGGTGACAAGCCTTTAATGCGTGAGCATTTCTATGATGCCTTTGAACAAACCAATTGGGATACGGCGCTGGATAAAGTTGCCGATGAAATAAAACGTATTCAATCCACTTACGGTCGTGATGCGTTTGCCATTGTGTCCACCGGCCAGATAATGACCGAAGAGTTTTATACCCTGGGTAAACTTGCACGTGGTGTCATTGGTACAAACAACTACGATGGTAACACAACGCTGTGTATGTCTTCGGCCGTGTCTGGTTATAAACGTTCTTTTGGTTCTGACGGTCCGCCGGGTTGTTATGACGACTTTGAGCATACGGATTGCCTAATCGCATTTGGCTCGAACTTACCGGAACAACATCCGATTATTTACTGGCGTTTAAAACAGGCATTGGAAAAACGTAAATTTCCTGTAATTGTGGTTGACCCTCGTGTAACCATGTTTGCGCAAATGGCGGATATTCATTTGCCGGTTACACCTGGAACCGATTTGGCATTATTAAATTCATTAGTACACGTTATTTTAGATGAAGGCCTGGAAGATCGCGGCTACATCGATTCGAACACCACCGGTTACGACGAGTTTATTAAAACAGTCGAACATTATGATCCGGTCAGCGCATCAAAAATATGCAGCATTGATGAAGACACCATTCGTCATGTTGCGCGTACTTATGCGAATGCCGGTGCGGCCATGTCTATCTGGACGATGGGTATTAATCAAAGCACTCACGGTTCCGATGGTGTGTGTGCTATTAATAATTTAAACCTGGTAACGGGAAATATTGGCAAGCCCGGTGGTACTAGTTTATCCATTACTGGTCAGTGTAATGCGATGGGGACGCGCGAATGGTCGGGCTGTTCCGGTTTGCCCGGCTATCGTGCTTTAGAAAAACAACAGGACAGAGAAGATATTGCCAAGTTCTGGGGAATTGATCCGGAATTTTTCCCGAAGAAACGTGGCCTGTTCCAAACTGATATTTTCCCTGCGATAGAAACCGGCCAGATAAAAGGTATGTGGTTAATTGCAACCAATCCAATGACATCAATGACCAATACAGCGCGTATTCGTAAAATTCTGGAGAAGCTGGATTTCCTGGTAGTGCAGGATGCTTATCAGGACTGTGAATCAAACCAATACGCTAATGTTTATTTCCCGGCTGGTGTGTGGGCAGAAAAAGAAGGTTGCTTTACCAATACCGAACGGCGGGTTAATTTGATCCGCAATGTGATTAAACCGCATGGCGACTCGAAGTCAGACCTGTGGATTTTTAACCAAGTGGCAAAGCGCTTTGAACAGGGTAAAAAAATTAAATTTCCAGAAACATCCGAAGGCGTGTTTGATGAACTACGCCAGTTGTCAAAAGGTCGAATGTTAGATTACTCTGGGATGAGTTATGAAAAACTCGAAGCACAAAAAGGTGTGCAATGGCCCTGCACTGAAGGTGATGAAACAGGCAGTGCACGATTATATACTGATGGTAAATTCCAGTACCCCGATGGCAAGGCAAAATTATTAGCACTCCCGTTTATTGATAATAACGAAGTACCTGACGATGAATACCCCTTCTGGATGAACAGTGGTCGGGTGGTTGAACATTTCCATACCCGAACCCGTACCGGTAAGGTGGGTAATATTAATAAGTTTAGCCCAACGCCGTATATGGAAATGAACCCGGACTCGGCAAAAGAGTTAGGCATTACTCATGGCGGCTATGCACGATTAACCTCGCGTCGTGGTGACGGTGTGGTGATGGTGCAATGCACTCAGCGTGTTCCACCCAATATGGTGTTTATTCCGTTCCACTTTCATGAATGTGCCAATCGATTAACCCTGGGGTTACTCGATCCACACTCAAGACAACCGGCATTTAAACAGTGTGCCGTTAAAATAGAAGCCGTGGCCGATCAACATGCAGCGGCGGTGCGTAATAAAGAGGCTCGTGCTTTTTAAGTAAAGTAATTTTTTAAGATATATTCAGGATCGCTATAAATGTTTAAAGTACGTAAAGACGAACCAAATTATGCTTACCTGCAGGATGCGAAAGCACCGCGAGTGAATCATTATGGGAAAAATATTGATTTATCAGTAGAGCACAGTGAGTTAACCGGTAAAAGTTTAAATATAAATGGCGACAGTAGCATCAGTGATAACCCTGACCGTTACAAACAACACGGTTTTTATTTTAATGCAGACAATTGCATTTCATGTCATGCTTGCGAGTCTGCGTGCAGTGAGAAAAATGATTTACCCCCTTACCTGGCTTATCGTGCAGTTGGCTATGTTGAAGGAGGTACTTACCCCAGTTATACCCGTTTAAATATTTCAATGGCCTGTAACCATTGTGATAACCCCGTATGTTTAAAAGGTTGTCCAACGCGCGCCTATACTAAATTTGCTGAATATGGTGCAGTACTTCAGGATCCTGATATTTGTTTTGGTTGTGGCTATTGCACCTGGGTTTGTCCTTACAATGCGCCGCAAATGGACACCGAAAAAGGCCATGTGCATAAGTGTAATATGTGTGTGGATCGTTTAGAAGTTGGTTTGAAACCGGCATGCTCTTCGGCCTGTTTAGCCGGGGCGTTAGATTTTGGTGTTATTGAAACCACACCAGAAAACCGTGATCAATTAAAAACATCCATACCGGGTTTCCCAACAGCGGATATTACAAATCCGAATATTCGTTTTCAACAAACAAAAACATTGCCTCGTGACATGTATCGTACCGATTCAACGGCATTAAAGTATCATCGTAATGATGATACCGGTGAATACGAGCCGATGGTGGATGAGCAACGCAAGTCCGATAAAAAATTCTGGAACCTTAAAAAATTATTAACCTCACACGAAAATGCACATATTGCTTTTACCTTAAGTGCGCAAACCGTTATTGGTGCCTTCTTTATGGTTCTATTTGCACAATACCTTGGTGATGATGCAGGGTTCAGTGATTTTACAGCGAATATATCCTCGACTTATATCCCGCTGATGGTGACATTATTAGTATTGCTAAGTTTTGGTATGGCTAAATTGAATTTACACCTTGGTCGCCCGCATCGTTTTTATCGAGGTTTTTATAACTGGCGTATGTCGCCAGTGAGTCGTGAAATTGCCGGGGTTTCTTTATTTTTTGCCGGTATCGCAGGTTATGCTTTGTTTGCCTATTTTAGCAATGGCGTTACTCAGTTTCTTGCCGATGCGTCTGCGCTTGCTGCGGTTATTGGTGGTGTCGGTGGGTTCTATTATATGTATAAGTTATATCAGATACCGGCGCGGCCTTATTGGAACCACTGGCAAACGGGAAGCAGTTTTATTGGCAGTGCTTTATCATTAGGTGGTTTACTTATTGCTATTGTTGTTAGTATTTCACATGGCTTAACATTAACGTCAGCGACGCTTGAATTTACTTTGTCGTTAATTTTAACGGGTTTAATTATTGAAGCGACAGGTTTATTATTTCACGCGCGTGATATGAAGCGTAGCCACAGTGAAGGTGTGGTATCTCATTACGAACAAACCACAACCTATGGTAAGTCTTATCTTTTGCGTAATGTTTTACTTGCCATCAACATTATTGCCGTTGCGCTGATCAGTGTTTATGGCTTGTCGGGTACATCAGGAATGGTGATAGGCATTGCAATAAGCTTGTCGATATTCACTAGTGCATTATTCGGTCGTGCGCTTTTTTATGTGTTAGTGATACCAACCACCATGCCCGGCGCATTCTTCTGGCGTAACAAAGGTTTTGAAGAACATGCACGTGCAACCGGTTTAGCCGATATGCCGCAAACCGGTGTTCTGCCTGACAGCCATTAAAAACATGATGAATTTAAAGTAGATTTAAAGAGAGCACGATTTTATGTACCCAAACATGCAAATTCGAACCGTTATGGTTGATGATAAAGAAGTGAGAACCTGTAGTGAAGGGTATATTGTTGATATGGATGAATGGAGTGATGGTTTTGTTCGTGCCCAGGCCGAGGTGGAAGGGCTTGAATTAACCGATGAACATTGGGATGTTATTAAATTTTTACGCAATTATTTCGAAGAACACCGGGTACAATGTGAAGTGCGTAAAATGATAAAATATTATAAACACGCGTGGGGAGCTGAACGCGGCAACAGCAGTTATCTGCATAAAATATTTCCGCGTGGAGGCCCGCAAAAGCAGGGTAACCGGCTCGCAGGATTAATGCGGACTAAGGGCGAGCATTAAAAAAAGGGTTAAAGTTTTTAATTAACCTGAACTCGGGATAAGACATTCAGAGGTTATTCACCGGACAGGAAGCCGGGATTACCCAATAAAGACACGCAAAACATGCCATCCATGGCGACTCGACTGCCGCGTCCTTGCGGCAGACGGTCTTTATTGGGTAATCCCGGCTTCCTGTCCTCGTGGTGGTGGATTTTAATGACTCGTTTCTCTTATCCCGAGTTATTAATCACTGTGGTGTTGGTTTCAACTGTCACTCAGTTTCGTGGTTTAATTGACGATAACTTGTTTCCATACAATATCTGCTGGTAGGATGTTGTGTGTTGTACAGGATATTGCAATTCAATAATCGATAGCTGACTAAGTTTGTGTAAGTAAATCCCTACGCAAATTTAATCCTTGTCCTACAAGACAAAATCACAACAGACAAGTATGATCTACCTCTCTTTGCAGTGGTTGTTTGGGTGGTTTTCGTGCGAGTATTGAAGTGCAAAATAGTTTTGATTGTGAGCATTTGGCTAGTGACCAGTATCGTAGTGCTTTCTTTACCGGCTAAAAGTAGTGCGCCGTTGCAATCAGATAACCACAAGCCAGTGTCAGCTACCAAGCCGACGTTATCTTTAATTTATGAACAAAAATAAACGATGAGTGCTGTAGTGCAGATTGCCCGTTTTGGTGAACAAGGGCTTATTCCTTCGCGCTCTGAACGCTTTTATCAAAATAACACGGAATGGTTTTTTTCGGTTCGCACAGGGCTGGATCAGGGCCCTTATCCAACATTTTCTGCTGCCCGTGAAGCTCTCACGCAGTATATCGACTTATCCTTGAACTAAAATAAATACCCCAGCTTGTGCCTTGTAAATAAGCTTTAAAATCATTAGGTTACATTCTGTCTTGTATTCTATCTGGTAACAAAACAATTAAAGTTTGCCTGCTTCCAGCCGTTAAAGCTTGAATATTAATTCTAATTTTACCAGGTAGTTAAACTTTGTTGAAGCGTTGGATTTTTTTGCAAACCCCTTATTTTATACATTGTTGGCAACGGCAGGACTCATTTTTTCTGAAATTCTTCCGAGATTTAATTACCAACAGCAATTGCGTTGATTTTTTGAAATCGCGCTGCTGCTTTGTGGTTCACTCCTTGTGCTTAAATCAAAACAGGCTTCATTCAAAAGTGTGCTGCTACATTCAGTAGAAGAAAGTGACGTAGATTTATTTTAACAAACAGGACTTGAAAAAGGAGATAGAAATGAGTGTGACAACATCAGAAAGTGATAAAACAGTAACGATTGCTGTAGATGGGCGATTTGATTTTTCTGTGCATAAAGACTTCAGGAATGCATATAAAGATCACGATAGCAATATGAGCTATCGAGTTAATCTAAGCAAAACTGAATATCTTGATAGCTCTGCGCTGGGTATGCTATTGCTATTAAAAAAACATGCAGAGGGGAAAGTGGTTATTGAAAAACCCAATGATGAAATTAACCGGGTCTTAACGATTGCGAATTTCCACAAGGTTTTTAGTATTGAGTAGCATGCTAACTTTAACATTGAGGCTATTCTATGAGTAACGCTGTAAAAAATTTACCTGTTGATGACGTTGTTTTTAAAGGCAAGGCGCTTATTGTTGATGATGAGCCAACGAACCGCTTAATTCTACAGGCGCATTTATCTAAACAGGGTTACAAGATTATATCGGCTGTTAACGGTCTCGAAGCAATAGAAAAATTTACACAAGAGTCACCAGATATTATCTTTATGGATGTGATGATGCCTGAAATGGACGGTTATGAAGCAACAATGCAGATTAAATCGCTCTGTGGAGATCGGTTTGTTCCTGTTATATTCTTAACGGCCATTACTAACGAAGATGAGCTTGCGAAATGCGTAGCTGCGGGTGGTGACGACTTCCTTACCAAACCCTTTAGCCACACTTTACTTAAAGCCAAAGTGGATGCGCTGGAAAGGGTGCGTGACTTGCACCGCGAAGTAACAAAGCAGAATTCACAGATTTTGCGCGACGAAGAAATTGCTGAGCAGCTTTTTAGCGATGTTGTTATGGCGGACAATGTTGAACTGGATAAACTCCATGTTATGCTACGCCCGGCGGTTACCTTTAGCGGCGATATATTAATGAGTGCGCGTAGCCCGTCTGGAGAGTTATATATTATCCTGGGAGATTTTACCGGTCATGGTCTGGTTGCAGCGATTGGCGCCTTACCAACAGCCGAGGTTTTTCGGGCAATGACCAAAAAGGGTTTTTCTTTAAGCAAAATACTAAAAGAATTAAACCGGAAACTGGAGTATTTACTACCGGGTGATAAGTTTCTTGCTGTGGGTGCCATTAGCATAGCTGCAAATGTGCAGTCCGCTAAAGTATGGAATGGCGGTATCCCAAGTATTTTACACTTAAATTCGCAACATAAAATATTAAACCGTTTTCCGGCAACCCATCTTGCATTAGGTATTCTTGATGAGATCGATGATGAGAAACCGCTGCATGTTGATTTGAACGAAGGGGATACTTTCGTGATGTACACGGATGGCGTTATTGAAGCCTGTGATACAAATAAAAATATGTATGGCGAAGAACGCTTTGAGAGGCATCTACTTAATTCAGCAGCAGACGATATTCTTATTAATGTTGAAAAAGATCTTATAAATTTTACTGACGGTCATGTTCAGGATGATGATATTAGTATGGTCGTTATCCCCTGTACGCGTAAATTAATTGCAGATGAGAAAGAATATTCAGTTAAAGCCATTGGCCATGATAACCATGATGGAAATACTATCATTCATTTTCCGGTTTCAACAGATAAGAATATTAGCCTGGAATGGCAGTGGGAATTCAATGTGCATTCTGCAAGTCTTAAAAAAGTTGACCCAGTTCCGGTTTTGTTGAGCCAAATACAGGAATTGGAAGGCATTCATGCCCATCGACAAAATCTTTTTTTAATATTTTCTGAACTTTTTAATAATGCTCTCGATCATGGTGTTTTAGAACTGGACTCCAAAATGAAGGCTGACCCAGATGGGTTTACTGAATATATTGAACAAAGAGAACAGCGTCTGGATAAATTAACAGATGCAAAAATTGAGATATCACTGGAAAAATTTATATTTGATAATGATGAGTATCTGAAAATAAGAATGAAAGATTCAGGAAATGGGTTTGTTATTGATGATGACATTCAAAACCTGGATATAAATAGTAAGTTATCAGGAAGAGGAATTAACCTGGTAAGAGAGCTTTGTTACTATGTGGAATACAAGGGCAAAGGTAATGAAGTAGAAGTCGTTTATCAGTTTTCCTGAATATTTAATGTCAACGATAAAAAAAATACTGGTTGCAGATGATGACAATTTTATGCGCTTATCATTAAAAACGGTTCTCGAAAAAGAAAACTACACGGTCATTACTGTTAATGACGGTAAAGAAGCGGTTACTGCATTTAAAGACCATCAACCAGACTGTGTCTTACTGGATGGTTTAATGCCTAACGTTGATGGTTTTACTGCCTGCCGGGAAATACGTGCCTTAAAACAGGGTAAGGCTGTTCCTGTTTTGATTGTATCGGGTTTAAGTAAAGCGGAAATAAAATCAGGCTATCCAGATACCAGAGCAACCGGTTATATCTCCAAGCCAATTGACTGGTTGAAAATGCTTAAGAAGATTGAGTCTCTATAAATAGCTCTTTTTTTGGGATAATTATTTAGAAACTAAAGCAGGATTCTCAAATTTAATATTATCTAAGCTATATATCATTAATGTTCTGATATTCGTATGGTCATGGCCGTCTGGATTTTTTAGCACATCTTCACGATAATATTTGCCAAAACAATCCAGCGTTTGTTGTTTGGTTAACTGCTTGAGTTTTGCAAAATAAAATATTTTGCACGAGCCTTCATTGCTGCCCGATTCATTAATAACAATTGCATCGCCACAGCCATTACTAAAGCGCGTAGGTGAATAAATATATTCATTGTTAATTACCGCAATGACATCATCAAAGTTAATATTCTGGGGTTGTGTTTTTATTAAAGTTAATAGTTCTTTTGTTGTCATTGTAAACACCGTGTATAGATTTAAACGTATTGGCCAGCACACCAGCCCGATGACCATGCCCACTGAAAATTATACCCACCAAGCCAACCGGTAACATCCACTACTTCACCAATAAAATATAACCCGGCCTGGCTGTTAACCTGCATGGTTTTAGACGAGAGAGCGTTGCAGTCGACACCGCCCCTGGTTACCTCGGCTGTTCTGTAGCCCTCGGTGCCATTGGGTTTTATAGTCCAGGTTTGTAACTGGTTAATAACAGATGCAAGTTGCTCTTTGGCAAGCGAACTCAGTTTCGTTTCAAGAAGGTTGCTCTCAAAAAAAGTGCTGATTAGCCTTTTGGGTAATAATTGTGTCAGCACGGTTTTTAATATTTGTTGAGGGTGTTCGGCAATCGCCAAGACTAAAAAATTCTCCAGCGATATTTCAGGTAAAAGGTTAATGACTATTTCATTACCCTGTTGCCAGTAAGATGAAATTTGCAGTATTGCCGGGCCACTAAGCCCTCGATGGGTGAACAGAATATTTTCTTTAAATTGGGCGTTGTTACATGTTACCGTGCTATTAACCGCAATGCCAGAAAGCTTCTCTAAGCGTGCTTTATCGTGCTGCTGTAAAGTAAAAGGAACAAGCCCTGCCGAGGTTGGGACTATTTTCAACTTAAATTGTTCTGCTATTTTATAGCCGAAAGGTGTGGCACCCATTTTGGGGATAGAAAGCCCGCCTGTGGCGATAACCAGAGACTTAGATTGGTATTGCTGGCTGGCCGTGTCAACCAAGTAATGGTTATCTGCTTTTTTCGTAATCAGTTTAATCGATGAATTTAACTGAATTTTTACACCATATTTTTCTGCTTCATCCAGCAACATCAACAGAATATCTTTTGCGCTGTTATCACAGAATAGCTGCCCGTGTTCACGCTCGTGAAAGGCAATACCATATTGCTGCACCAGTTCAATAAAATCCCATTGGTTATAACGGCTAATGGCCGATTTGCAGAAATGTGGGTTACTAGAAATATAGTTCTCTGCGTCAATATTGTAATTTGTAAAATTACAGCGGCCACCACCAGACATAAGGATTTTTTTACCGGCTTTATTGGCGTGATCCAGTATCAGAACACTTCTTCCACGTTTGCCGGCTTCAATAGCACACATTAAGCCCGCTGCGCCAGCACCAACAATAATCACATCCACCTGTTTCATACGCTTATTGTACTGGAATTTTGTCAGGGGAGCATTTAGCTTATTTGCAGAACAGCGTATAATCCATTTATGAGCGTGCCTGAATTTATTATTATATTTACCCTGATAGTGGTTATTTTTTACTGGATTGATACAATTCGAGCCAAAGAGCTAGCCGTAATGCACGGCAAAAATGCCTGTAAGGATGCCGGTGTTACATTTTTAGATCAAACCGTCGAAATTAAAAAAGTACGCTTAAAACGTAATCCACGGGGAACGATGGTTTTTTACCGTGAATATCAATTTGAATTCAGTAGTGACGGCATTCGACGTTTTGATGCAGTGATTATAATGTTAGGCAAGCAACTGCTTAATTTGCAGTTATCTGCTTATCCTGAAGTTATTCAGCCTACTGCTCACGATTTAAAACCAGATACAGAACAACATAGTGCAACGATTGAAGCGAAAGTTGTTGATATAAAAAGTTCTAAAAACAGATAATTATTTTTAATAAAGGATGGCGTGCATGCCAAAGGCCAGTGATTTAAAACGCGGTGTGATTGTCGATATTAACGATATACCCCATGCGGTGAAAAAAGTAGAAGCCAAAAGTCCGTCTTCCCGTGGTGCAGCAACCTTGTATAAAATCCGTTTTACTAATTTAAAAACCGGGCAGAAATTAGACGAGTCATACAAGGGTGATGACTTTTTAAAAGACATCGACTGTGCTCGCGTTGCTGTTCAGTATTCGTATATGGATGGGGATGCTTATATTTTTATGGATATGGAAGATTTTAGCCAATACGCTTTAAACGCCAGTGATCTTGAAGAACAAAAAGGCTACTTAACCGAAGGTTTAGAAGGGATTAAGGCATTGCTGGTTGACGGGGAGATCTTAGGCATTGAATTGCCCCAGTCAGTTAGCTTAGCCATTACCGATACGGCACCCGGTATCAAGGGTGCAACGGCAACCGGTCGAACTAAACCCGCAACATTAGTAACCGGACTAGAAGTGCAGGTGCCAGAGTATTTGGAAAATGACGAAGTAATAAAAATTAATACTAATGATGGGAAGTTTATTTCTCGGGTGTAATAAAAATATTTTTAACCACAACGGAGAGCCTGCCCCACGAAGTGTTTTGGGTACACGACGTAAAGATTAATTTATTTTTTCTCGTCGTGTCCTTCGTGTCCGTTGTGGTTAAAAAGCTTTATTTTTTCGCAAAGGCTCAAACAAATACTCCAGCCCATTCACCTTAATCTCATACACAATGCTCAACATAACCCCAAGTTCACCTTTAGGGAAACCTTTCCCTGCAAACCACACAACATAAGGTTCAGGCAAGTCGATAAGTAACTGGCCTTTATATTTCCCAAAGGGCACTTGGTAGTTTGCCAGTTTAAGTAATTGCTGAGGATCGGATAATAATGATCCTTGCAGAAGATTGTTGCTAGCGGGTTGTTTGCTGTCAGGCAAAACGCTGTTCTAAATAGCGGTTAATTTCTGCCGATTCATACATCCAGGTCTTTTCACCTTGTTCGTTGGTAATTTTTAAACAAGGCACAGCAATTTTTCCACCCTGAGATAAGAGTTCTTCGCGGGCTTGCGTGTTGTATTGTGCGTCGAGTATTTCAATATTAAGCGACAAACGTTTCATCATACGCTTTACTTTAATGCAGTAGGGACAGGTTTTGAATTGGTATAGGGTGAGACTTTTTGCCTCAGCATCAATTTGTTGCTGCTGCTCTGCCGGGCGCTCGACACCTTTAGGCATTGTTACCCAATTAACAAACAAAACAAGGGGGCCGAGAATGATGCGGATGGTTTTAAAAAAATATTTAAAAAATAATCTCATAACAGGCTTCCAGTACTTAAACGCTTACATCAGAAAGCGTCTATAATAACAGATTCGCATTGGAATTTAGACTACAAAAATGCCTGAAAACACTTGAAATGTAAGGTTAGATAGTGCCTGTTAAAGCCCCAAAATTGTGCCCCTGTGGTTCAAAAATAAAGTACCTGCAATGTTGTGGTCAGTATCTCGAACAGGGCATTGGCGCACTAACAGCACAGGCATTAATGCGCTCACGCTATAGTGCTTATGTCTTATGCGATGAAGCCTATTTGTTGCGCACCTGGCACGACTCGACTCGCCCCGTACAGCTGGGGTTAGAAGAGGATGCGGTTGACTGGTTAAAATTAGAGGTATTGGGAACAAATCAGGGTAGTCCCCTTGATGAATACGGAACGGTTGAGTTTATTGCCCGTTATCAAGTGCAAAATAAAAAGCAGAAAATACATGAAGTGAGCCGCTTCGTGAAACAAAATAGCCAATGGTTTTATGTGGATGGCGTTCTTTATGAATAATAAAGCCATTATTTTACGATTACGAGCTAAATATCGAATTTAGCTTTTTGCAAGTGGGTGAGTATTTGATACAATCGCGCCCACTTTGTAGCACTCCCTTCGTAACTTTCAATTTCAAGCGGTAAAATACTTTGATTTCAACAGCAAACCTGACTATTCAATTCGGTGACAAGCCCTTATTTGAAAACGTATCCGTCAAATTTGGCGAAGGCAATCGCTATGGTTTAATTGGGGCGAACGGTTGTGGTAAGTCCACCTTTATGAAAATTTTAGGTGGTGAACTGGATGCGACCGCAGGTACTTATTCGGTGGACACCAATGAACGCCTGGGCAAGTTAGGCCAGGATCAGTTTGCCTTTGAAGAATATTCAGTTGTCGATACGGTGATTATGGGTCATGAGGAATTATGGAAGGTGAAGGAAGAACGCGACCGTTTATATTCTTTACCCGAAATGTCTGAAGATGAAGGCATGCGCGTTGCGGAGCTGGAAGTTGAATTTGCTGAAATGGACGGCTATACCGCTGAATCACGTGCCGGAGAATTATTATTCGGTTTAGATATTCCGCTTGAACAACATACCGGTCTAATGAGTGCAGTGGCACCCGGTTGGAAACTGCGGGTATTATTGGCACAGGCCTTATTCTCTGACCCTGATATATTATTACTCGATGAGCCGACCAATAACCTCGACATTAATACCATTCGCTGGTTAGAAAACATCATCAACGAACGCAACAGCACCATGGTGATTATTTCGCATGATCGGCATTTTTTAAACAGTGTTTGCACCCATATGGCGGATCTGGATTTTGGTGAAATTCGCATTTACCCTGGTAATTATGATGCCTACATGACCGCGTCGACAGAAGTGCGTAATCGGCAGTTAGCCGATAATGCCAAGAAAAAAGCACAAATTGCTGAGCTGCAAACCTTTGTTAGTCGTTTTTCTGCGAATGCATCCAAGGCCAAGCAGGCGACCTCTCGTGCGAAGCAAATGGAAAAAATTAAACTTGAGGACATTAAGCCGTCCAGCCGGGTCAATCCTTTTATTCGTTTTGATCAGGCGAAACAACTATACCGTTTAGCTCTGGAAGTTAAAGATTTAGCCAAAGGCTTTGACGACACGCCGCTGTTTACCGATTTGAATATGCTGGTTGAAGTAGGCGAGCGTATTGCCATTATCGGCCCGAACGGCATTGGCAAAACAACGCTGTTACGGACGTTGGCGAATGATCTTGAGCCGGACAGTGGCCGAGTCAAGTTGTCCGAAAACCACACGCTTGGTTATTTTGCACAGGATCATGCCGAAGATTTTGAAAAAGACATGAACCTGTTTGACTGGATGAGCCAGTGGCAACAGGAAGGCGATGACGAGCAGGCTATTCGCGGTATTTTAGGTAAAATGCTGTTTTCACAAAATGACATTAATAAATCAGTCAAAGTTATTTCCGGTGGTGAGCAGGGGCGGATGTTATTTGGTAAACTCATGTTGTTAAAGCCCAACATTTTATTAATGGACGAACCCACCAACCACCTTGATATGGAATCCATTGAATCACTGAATAATGCACTTGAGAATTATCCCGGTACGCTTATTTTTGTCAGCCATGACCGTGAGTTTGTGTCATCACTTGCAACCCGTATCATTGAAATGAAAAATGATGGACTGGTTAACTTTAGTGGTACTTATGAAGATTATCTTCGTAGTCAGGCAGTTGAGTAAGCCCGACTTCAACGTATCAGTTCGTGTACGTTCTGATTTTCCCGATAATCTAAAATTGGGAGTTGCAGACACGGGCTTATGCTGCTCGTTATAGTGGTCGCACTTAATTCACATGTATAAAAAATGACCAGAAATTGCACATTACGTATACTATTCTTATATTATTAAGTATATTCAGCAAAGCGAACCGTTCCCCTACGAGTCTAATGCCATTAATATTTATGGTGTTTTAATTGGTCAAGTTCGTCATAAAGTATTAACAGTAAAATATGGTTAACGAATGAAAGTGACTTGCCCTTCATGTGGATTTGAAAGCCCCGGTGGATTTAAATTTTGTGGCGAATGTGGCGCAAAATTTGATATGCGTTTCAGTTCTTCTGAGCAAATTCCAGCGTCTGGGATCGCCGCTATTGAAACGCTCGATGGCAATATAGCTGAACGCCGTCAGTTAACGGTTATGTTTTGCGATTTAGTCGACTCAACTCAACTTTCGGACTACCTTGACCCGGAAGATTTACGTGAAGTTATCCACCACTACCAAAAAGCCTGTGGCGAGATAGTGCATCGTTACGATGGTCATATTGCCCAGTTTCTGGGCGATGGCTTGCTGGTTTATTTTGGTTTCCCTCATGCGCATGAAGATGACGCACGCCGCGCTGCAGTAAGTGCACTTGAAATGATTAATGCCATTAAGGCACTAAACCGTGCTTTCACCTTACCTAAAAATCACACGCTGGCCGTGCGTATCGGTATTAATACCGGCCTTGTGGTTACCAGTGAGCTGGGCTCCGGGGTTAAAAAAGAGCATTTAGCCCTGGGGAAAACGCCCAATGTCGCTGCACGTTTACAGTCACTTGCAGGTAGCAATCAAATACTCATCAGTGAAGCCAGTTACCAACTGATTAAAGACGACTTTAATTTTAATCCAAAGGGAAAATTACAGATTAAAGGCATTGCCGAAGCAGTAACGGCTTATCAGGTGATTGAAAGTATTGATAATAAAAATAATATTATTGATGCCAGTGGTAAAACCAGTTCAAGAATTATTGGCCGTGAGTATGAGCTTAAAAAATTATTAGGCCTCTGGGATAAATCGGTGCAAGGGCAGGGTTGTATTGCCGTCGTGAATGGTGATGCAGGGATAGGCAAGTCCCGTTTACTGAAAGCCTGCCGTGACGAACTAAACAGTGACGAATACCAGCTTGTTGTGGCGCGCTGCCATGCTTATGGTGAAGCCAGTAGCTTTAGCCCTATTATAAACGTGTTACAGCGCATTATTGGTTTAACCTCCAGCCTGTCTGTAGATGAAAAACGCAATAAACTGCGTAGTTTTCTGGAGCGGGATCAGTTTGACGTTGAAGAAGCTTTCCCATTGTTTGCAACATTCTTAGGTTTGCCATTAAGTACACGGGATAAGGAAATTATTATCTCACCACAAAAACGTAAAATACGCATGATTGAGCTGGTTACCGAATTACTGGTACATGCGTCACAGCAATTACCCATGCTATTGATTGTTGAAGATTTGCACTGGGTTGATCCTTCAACTCTTGAATTGCTGAATAATCTAATTGATGTTGTGCCCAAGCATAATATTTTTGCAGTTTTTACCTGTCGGCCTAATTTTGATATTTCATGGGCTGAATCAGACTCACTTAACATTTTGCATGTTGATAATCTTGAGCAAGTTGATATTGAGTCCATGCTGTTATCACTCACCAACAATAAATCGTTACCGCCAGAAATGATTGAGCATATTGTTAATAAAACAGACGGCATCCCCCTATTTGTTGAAGAGCTCACCAAGATGTTACTTGAGTCTGACTTGTTACGTTTTGTAGGCAATAAGTTTGTACTCAATGATACGGTATCAGAGAACTTAATTTTAGAACAATCCATTCCCGCAACCTTGCAGGACTCATTAACTGCGCGGCTCGATAGTATGGGCGCTGCAAAAGAAGTTGCCCAACTTGGTGCAGCATTAGGCCGTGAGTTTAGTTATAAACTACTGCGTTCGGTAATATCTAAAGGGCAGGATGAACTAGATGCTGCTTTGCAGGATCTAGTGGATGCGGAGTTACTCTATCGACGTGGCTTGCCCCCCAATGCCGACTTTATATTTAAACATGCACTTATTCAAGATGCCGCCGCATCATCATTATTGAAGTCGCATAAGCAAAAGTTACATCAACGTATTGCATCAGTGTTAATTGATGAATATACAACGATTACAGAAAATCGCCCGGAACAAATTGCGCACCACTTTACTGTCGCTGCCAATTATGAAACTGCACTTGACTGGTGGATTAAGGCGGGCTCACATGCGCTTGAACAATCGGCCAGTGTGGAAGCCATCGAACATGCCAAGCAAGGCTTAAATTTATTACAGCATGTTTCCGATTCAGAACGTAATCGTCGTCGTGAACTGTATTTACAAATGACATTGGGTCCAGTATTAACCGCAACCAAAGGCTATGCCGCACCGGAGGTTGAGAATGCCTATAAACGCGCGTATGAATTATGTAAAACCGTTGGCGTAGGTGAAGACCTATTCCCTGTACTGTGGGGATTTTACGCTTTCTCGGTTGTACGTTCCGAATTTTTAGAAGCACTTGATGCTGCCACACAAATGCTCGATATAGCCGATAAGTTGCAAGATGAGTCAATGCAAATTGAATCTCATCAGGCTTTAGGTTTAATTAATTATTTTATGGGGCAGCCACAACTGGCGATGCGGCATATTGAAAAAGTGCTGGAACTCGACAGTAAATCGAGAGATCGCTCCTTTACCTATAAAAGTGGCCAGGATGCCAGTGTTTGCAATTTAGCTTTTGCAGCATTAAATAGCTGGCTGTTAGGCAATGCCGAGCAAGCAGAGCATTATTCAAAACAAGCGATTCAATTAGCCAGAGAGTTAGACCATCCTTTCAGCCTTGCCTATGCGCTTAACTTTTCCGCATGGTTAAGCTATATGCAGGATAAGCCGGAGAAAACAAAAATTTATGCACAGGAAGAAATCGACCTTTCAGAAGAGCATGCTTTTTTCTGGATACACAAAGGAAAGTTGTTACTAGGCTGGGCGCTTGCGCAAGCCGATGATGCAGAAAAAATTAAACGTGGCCATAGTCTGATTAAAAATGGTTTTCATGCCTATAAAGAACCCGGTGCGCGTTTAGGCCAGACGTTACAAATAGCGATTGATACCAGTATTTGTTTGCGTGAAGGCAATACAGAAGAAGGCCTGGAAATTGTAGCCAACGGTTTGCAAGCCGTCGATGAAACCGGCGAAGTATTCTGGTATGCCGAATTATTACGCTTAAAAGCAGAGTTACTAAATAAAAAAGATCCAGAGCAGGCGCTAAACTGTTATCAACAAGCGATATCAATAGCCGAGCAGCAAGCGGCGTTAGGTTTAGTGCAACGGGTAACCGATAGTATGGATGCTTTCACCGCTCAGCAACGTGTTGTAAACAAATAAAATTATCATTGAAGGCTTGTAGGATGGGTGAAGCGATAGCGTAACCCATCAAAGGCAGCAAACAATATGGTTGTTAGCCATCCTGTGGCTTAACCAACCTGGCTGCTTTTTTAGCGCGCCCACGTGCTGCATTCGTGCTATCAGCATAAGCCAGCGTAACCCCCATACGGCGTTTAATAAAGGCTTCTGGCTTACCAAACAAACGAATGTCGGTTTGTGGAACAGCAAGGGCTTTTTCTATGTTTGCAAATTCAATACCTGTTTTATCCATACCACCATAAATTACCGCACTGGCACCTGCCGTGTGTAATGCCGTTGATACAGGCAAACCTAAAATTGCGCGGGCATGCAGTTCAAATTCATTCTGGTATTGAGTGATCATGGTAACCATGCCGGTATCATGTGGGCGAGGACTTACTTCACTAAAATAAACTTCATCACCTTTTATAAATAATTCAACACCAAACAAACCCCTGCCGCCTAGATTGTTAGTCACCGTTTTTGCGATATGCTGCGCTTTTTCTAAAGTGGCGGTGTGCATTTGCTGTGGCTGCCAGCTTTCAACATAGTCGCCCTGTTGTTGAATATGGCCGATGGGCTCGCAGAAATAAGTATTCACTTCACCGTTAGCATCTAGCGTGCGCACGGTCAGCAGGGTTATTTCATAATCAAAATTAATTTTTTCTTCAACAATAATGCGGGTCGTTGCAACCCGTGCACCACTGATGGCATAGTCCCAGGCAACCTGAATATCATCTGCATTATTAATGGTGGACTGACCTTTGCCGGATGACGACATTACCGGTTTTACAATACAGGGGAAACCAATACCATTATCAATAGCGGCTTTGAGTTCATTGAGTGACTCTGCAAAGGCATATTTTGATGTGGCGATATTTAATGTTTCTGCCGCAAGGCAGCGAATACCTTCACGGTTCATAGTCAGTTGTGTCGCGCGAGCCGTAGGAATAATTATTGCTATTTTTTCGGCCTCAATTTCAGCCAGCATATCAGTTGCAATAGCCTCAATCTCAGGAACCACTAAATCCGGTTTTTCTTTTTCGATAAGGGTTTTTAATGCTGCAGCATCGGTCATATCAATTACATAGGCGCGATGCGCCACCTGATGGCCAGGTGCATTTTTGTAACGATCAACACCAATCACTTCAATACCTAAGCGTTGCAGTGCGATAATCACTTCTTTGCCAAGTTCGCCACAGCCGAGTAACATCACTTTAGTCGCTGTTTTTGAAAGGGGGGTGCCAATTTTCATTCTGGTCTCTCAATCTATATTTTTAATGTCAATAAAGTGTACTATAAGAGTGTGAAAATTAGAATTAATTACCACAATGGTTGTCTATTTCAACATGTTGAAAATTACTTATTTATTTGTTGCCCTGTTTATGTGGGTGGGATTTACTGTAGCGTCAGCGGGTGTTAAGGGAGCAGCACTCCCGCCTTATAGCACACACTATGATCCGGCGCGTGATCCCTTTGCAGATGGCCGTGCTGCGATTGCACTGGCAACAGCAACTCAGCGCCGGATCCTGATTGAAGTGGGTGGCGACTGGTGTAGCTGGTGCCAGTTGTTAGACAGGTTTATTAAAAGTGATAAACAGATTGAACAGGCTTTACAGCAAACCTTTGTGGTTCTAAAAGTAAATGTGAGCGATGAAAATGCCAATGAGAAATTTTTAGCTACTTTCCCTAAAAATTTGGGCTACCCTCATATGTATGTGGCAGATATGAATGGTAAGGTGATTCATTCGCAGGACACGGGTGAGTTTCTTTCCAGCCGGAAATATTCAAAACAGAAATTTATGGCTTTTCTTGATAGATGGAAATTAAAAATCTCCAATAAAAAATAATGGCAAATGAAAAAATTTAAAACAACCACTACGAATATTAAAAAGATGCTGGCGCAATGGGATGCAGAAATCCCCGAGTCGATTTTGCAGCAACAGCAACAACGCCAGTCGCGGCGTGTGTTTTTAGGGCAGAGTGCTGCATTGATGGGTGGGTTTGCGGTAGCAGGGTTAGTGTCTGCTAAAGCTCAGACTAAGCTTGGTAGTAAAGCGGCTTTATCAGAGCCGTGGTTAACGGTAGCTGCGGTGCAGGAACATTTATTTCCCCGAACAACTGGCGAGAAGGCTTCACCGGGTGCGAGTGATATTCATGCGCTTGAGTATTTACAGGTGATGCTGAACACGCCAGATGCCGACAGTGACGAAGGTGATTTTATAATAAAAGGTGTTGGCTGGCTGAATGGCGTTGCCAACAATCTGGCAGGCCGTCCTTTTATAAAATTAAGCAAGGTGGATGGTGAACGGGTTTTAAAAAAAATAGCGGCAAGCACAGCCGGTGAAAACTGGTTATCAATGTTATTAAATTATATTTTTGAAGCCTTGCTGAGCGATCCTGTTTATGGTGGTAATACCAATAAGGCCGGCTGGCAGTGGCTTGAACACCAGGCCGGTTTCCCCCGCCCACCTGCAGATAAAAAATACTGGCTATTAGCGAAAAAAACCGGTGGTATAAAATGAAGGATTTTGATGTTTGTATTGTGGGCAGTGGTGCCGGTGCCAGCCCGGTTGCTTATACGTTAGCGAAGGCCGGTTTTTCGGTTGTTGTGCTTGAAAAAGGCCCCTGGTTTACGGAAAAAGATTTTTACAAAGATGAACTGGCCTGTTGTCGCCGTGATGTCTATACACCACCACTTAAAGATGAGCAGCATGTTATTGAAGATTATGCTGGCAAGGGTGACGATGGCAAGTATAACTGGGCGGCAGAAGCGACCTCTGAATCGGGCTGGAGTTTCTGGAACGGTAATTGTGTGGGGGGCTCGTCCAATTTTATGAGTGGCTATTTTTACCGGCTAAAGCCGGTTGATTTTCATTTACGCTCCGAGTTTGGCGAGATAGAAGGTGCTAACGTCGTGGATTGGCCAATTCAATATGACATATTGGAACCTTACTACGAGCAGGTTGAAAGATTGGTCGGCGTGTCGGGGCATGCGGTTAATCATGCCTTTGCCGAGCCGCGCTCGACAAAAGACTTCCCCTATCCGCCCACAGTCGAACACCCTATTTCCGGTTATTTTGATACGGCCTGCAAAATACTCGATTACCAGTCACTGCAAACACCGCGTGCTATTTTACCGTTTGCTGTTGGGAACCGTGGTGGTTGCGCGTATTCGGGTTATTGTGGCAGTTACGGTTGCTCAACCGGTGCGAAAGGCAGTGGCAGAGCTGCATTGCTGGATGAAGCGGTTGCGACAGGGAAATGCAAAATTATTCCATATGCAAAGGTGTATCAACTTAAAAGCAATGCAAAAGGTAACGTTACTCAGGCAAATTATTTTGACGCGGATAATAAAAAACAAAAAATATCAGCCACGGTTTTTGTTGTGGCCTGTCAGGCAGTAGAAACAGCCCGTTTGTTGCTTTCCTCTGCTGGTGAAAAACACCCGGATGGTTTGGCAAACAACCACGCGCAAGTTGGCAGGAATTTACTTTTTTCTGCCGGTGGCTCCGGTACCGGCGAATTTTATTATGACGATTTATCACCACAGCAAGTCGATGAGTTTAAAGTACGTGGGCCATTTATTAATCGTGGCCTGCAGGACTGGTATGTTATTAATGATAAAAAGTTTAAAGGAAAGCTTAAAGGTGGCACGATAGATTTTTTGCTAAGCCATCCTAACCCGACTACGCGAGCCGACTCGATGAAGTGGGGTGATAATGATAAATTAATCTGGGGTGAGCCATTAAAACAAAAAGTGCATGCTGCCTTTACAGAGAAACAACGTTTTCGTTTTGAAGTCTTTAACGACTGGTTACCCACCAATGATTGTTTTGTGTCACTGGACTCGACTGTAAAAGACAAGTGGGGCTCAGCCGTTGCTAAAGTACGGGTCGGCTACCACGATCACGATTTAGTGGTGGGGAATTATCTAGTCAATAAAGCTGAAACTGTTTTAAAACAAATGAATGCCAGAAATATCAGTGGCAGCGTGAGTGGTTCACCGCCAGCCAATTTAATGGCCGGGGGTTGCCGCTTTGGCAACGACCCGAAAACATCGGTGCTAAATGCCGACTGTCAGGCACACGATGCAGATAATTTATATGTGACCGATGGCAGTTTTATGCCAACCGGTGGCAGTGTGCCGTATACCTGGACAATTTATGCGAATGCGTTTCGGGTAGCGGATATAATAAAACGGCGGTTGTAGATAATTTTTTAACCACAACGGACACGAAGGGCACAACGAAAAATAAAAGGAGGCAATATCATTGCAAACAATAGTGAAGCAATCTTGCCATCTATGACCTCGTATCAATAATATTGTTATGCTGCAGTTATAATGGCACAACTTAGCATAATTTTTTTCGTTGTGCCCTTCGTGTCCGTTGTGGTTAATATTTTTTTAAAACGTTCGATGCACCGCAAACTTAGCCAAATCAACCAACGCCGTTTTATACTCCGAGTCAGCCACATTTTCTAATGCCTCTATCGCCAGTTGTGACTCTTTTTCCGCACAATCGGCGGTGTAGTCAATAGCGCCAGTGGCCTGAATAGCCTCGGTGACGGCATCGATATAGTCCAACCCATTTTCTTCAATGGCTTTACGCACAATATCAGCTTGTTCTTTTGTACCATTTTGAATGGTGTAAATAAGCGGCAGGGTGGGTTTGCCTTCGGCGAGGTCATCACCAATATTTTTGCCCATTTCTTCGCTGGAGGCACTGTAGTCGAGTACATCGTCAATCAGCTGGAAGGCAGTGCCAAGATGCATACCGTACCTGGCCATGGCCTGCTGTGCTTCTGGGTCTTGCTGACCCAAAATGGCGGCAAGTTCGGAGGCCGATTCAAATAATTTGGCCGTTTTATTGTGAATAACGTCTAAATAGCGTTGTTCGGTGGTTTCCGGATCATGCACATTGAGTAGTTGCTGCACTTCACCTTCGGCAATGGTGTTGGTGGCATTGGCTAAAATGGACATGATCTGCATATTGCCGACACCCACCATCATCTGAAAAGCGCGGGAATAGAGGAAATCTCCGACCAGCACACTGGCTTCATTGCCCCACAGGCTGTTCGCCGTTTCCTGACCACGGCGCAGGTCAGAAGCGTCCACGACATCATCATGGAGCAGGGTGGCAGTATGAATAAACTCAATAATTGCTGCAATATCAATATGTTGGGAACCGGAATAGCCAATCGCGCGGGCGCAGAGCAGGTGGATAACCGGACGTAAGCGCTTACCACCACTGTTGATGATATGGGTGCCTACCTGATTAATCAGCACGATTTCGGATTGTAAACGTTTTAAAATGGTCGCATTGACCTGTTTCATGTCGTCAGCGATCAGGGCGTAAATAGAGTCAATATTCATAATTGTCCGCACGAATAACGAGAAGTCAGATAACGGTGTTGCAAATCCACTCAAAATGCTCATTTACTGCGTGTAAATTCCGCTTTTTCGTGGCTTTGCGCCTTGTTCTCTAACTTCTCGCTATCCGTGCCTTTATTTGTTAGGTTTCAAAGCCCATGAATGCTAGGGGGCGAGCCGCAAGCTGTCAAGTTTCCTTTTATATATAGGTTTATTGTCGCGCGTTAGTGAAAATATGTGTGCCGAGCAAAAAAAAGGTGAAAAAACCACTGAAAATACCTTTAAAATCTTTGACCCGTACAGGCTGAACCAGTACAATTGCCGGCTCAATTAACACCAGCCTTGTCGAGTGTTTTCTTATCTGACAGGGGTTTTACTGGATATATATTTTCTGGAGATGATTTAATGTACGCGGTAATTGAAAGCGGCGGTAAGCAATATCGAGTTGCCCAAGGCCAATATTTAAAAGTTGAAAAACTGGATGTTGAAGAAGGCGGCAGTCTGGATATCGAGAAAGTTTTAATGGTTGCCGATGGCGACGACATTAAAATTGGCGCACCTTATGTTGCCGGTGGCAAAGTAACGGTTAAAGTGAAAAGCCATGGTCGTGAAGACAAAATTCGAATTATTAAATTCCGTCGTCGTAAGCACTCGCGTAAAACGCAGGGTCATCGTCAACATTATACTGAAATCGAAATTACTGGCATTAGCGCAAGCTAGTCTGGTTTAAGGAGTAATAAGATGGCTCATAAGAAAGCTGGCGGTAGTACCCGTAATGGTCGTGATTCCCAGTCGAAACGTTTAGGTGTTAAATGCTATGGCGGCGAATCAGTTCCTGCAGGCAGTATTATCATTCGTCAACGTGGCACTAAAGTTCACCCAGGTGTGAATGTTGGTCGCGGTGGAGATGACACGTTATTTGCAAAAGTTAGCGGTACGGTTCAATTTGAAATTAAAGGTCCAAAACGACGCAAGCAAGTGAGCATTATTGCGGCGGCTTAAGACTTTTTAATTTAGTTATTTCAAAGAACCTCGTCCATTGACGGGGTTTTTTGTTTTTGTGTCGTGGAAATAAATTTAAAGTGTTAAATTTAGTATTTATTATAAGCATCAGGTAATTCAATGAAATTTGTAGATGAAGCAGTCATTAAAGTGAAAGCCGGCAAAGGTGGCAATGGTGCGGCTACGTTTCGTCGTGAAAAATTCATTGAATTTGGTGGCCCGGATGGTGGTGACGGCGGCGATGGTGGCGATGTCATTATGCAGGGCGATGTTAATGCCAATACGCTGGCCGACTTTCGTTTTGTACGTCACTATCAGGCAGAAAAAGGTCGCCCCGGCGCACGCCGTAAAATGACCGGCCGTGGTGGCGAAGACAAAGTTATTCGTGTGCCACTGGGTACACAGATTTTTGATGAAGGCACCAATGAACTGATTGGCGATGTTGTAAAAGATAAGCAACGTGTGGTGGTTGCCAAAGGTGGTGACCACGGCATTGGCAATGTGCATTTTAAAAGCAGCACCAACCGTGCGCCGCGTCAGTTTACATCAGGAACCGAAGGTGAAGAACGCGCGTTACGTTTAGAACTTAAAGTGCTGGCCGATGTGGGCTTGCTGGGCTTACCTAATGCGGGTAAGTCTACTTTTATTCGTTCGGTTTCTGCGGCTAAACCCAAAGTAGCTGACTATCCGTTTACAACCTTGCACCCTAATTTAGGTGTGGTCAGTGTTGAAGAGCATCGCAGTTTTGTTGTTGCGGATATTCCCGGTATTATCGAAGGGGCAGCCGAAGGTGCCGGTTTAGGCATTACCTTCTTGAAACACATATCGCGCACACGTTTGTTATTACATATTGTTGATACGGTGCCATTTGACCATGAAGTGGATCCGGTTGAAAGTGTTCGGGTGATTGAAAAAGAACTGGATAAATACGGTCAGGATTTATCGAATTACACACGCTGGTTAGTATTGAATAAAATGGATTTAATCCCGGAAGACACGCAACAGGAATATTGTGATGATATTATTAAAAGGTTAGATTGGATGGGGCCGGTTTATAAAATAGCGGCAATCAATAAACAGGGCACACAAGCGCTGTGTTTTGATATTATGGCGCATGTGGAAGAACAGTTAGCATTGAATTTAGAAAAAGAAAATAAAGTGGAATAAACGTGAGTCGTCATTCCCTCCTTCGAAGGAATGACGGCTAACAGATATGAATTAATAACTAAAATGATAAATACAGCCCCCCATTACCGTGAACACTTAAAATCATCCCGTCGCTGGGTGATTAAAATTGGCAGTGCCCTGCTGACCAATGACGGTGCCGGTTTAAATAAAGAAAATATAAAAATTTGGGTAGCGCAAATTGCAATGCTACGTAAAGCTGGGTTGGAAGTTGTTTTGGTTTCATCCGGTGCAGTAGCCGAAGGCATGAGCCGTTTAGGTGTTAGCGAACGACCCACCGCCGTGCATGAATTACAAGCCGCTGCCGCTGTCGGCCAAATGGGACTGGTGCAGGCGTATGAGTCCGAGTTTAGCCAATATGGTTTGCATACTGCACAGGTTTTATTAACTCATGATGACTTATCGAACCGGCAACGTTATTTGAATGCGCGCAGCACGATTCGCAGTTTGCTTGAATTAAAGGTTATTCCTGTTATTAACGAGAATGATACCGTTGTTACAGATGAGATTCGTTTCGGTGATAACGATACCCTGGCAGCACTGGTTGCTAACTTAATCGAAGCAGATCATTTAATTATTTTAACGGATCAAGATGGTTTATTTGATAAAAACCCACGTAGCTGTTCTGGCGCTAAAATCATCCAGCAAGCAAATGTAAATGATGCAGCGTTGGATACGATGGTTGAATCAACGGGTGGAAAGTTTGGCAGTGGTGGCATGTTAACAAAGCTCCGAGCTGCAAGACTTGCCGCACGCTCCGGTACTAATACGATTATTGCCAGTGGCCGCGATGCAAACAACTTAACCCGTATTTATGCTGCCGATAATATTGGCAGCTTACTCTTTACAGAAAACAAAGCAGACAGCGCTCATAAACAATGGTTGGCCGGGCACTTACAAATGCGCGGTACCCTGACGGTAGACGAGGGTGCAGCAAAAGTATTAAACAAGTCGGGCAGCAGTTTGCTTTCAGTTGGTATCAAAAGTGTAAATGGCCAGTTTAACCGTGGCGAGATGGTCTCGTGTGTTTCTTTAGATGGAAAACAAATTGCCTGTGGTCTGGTCAACTACAATGCCGATGAAATACGCCGACTTATGGGTAAGGCAAGCAGCCAAATAAAAGATATTTTGGGTTATATTAATGAAGATGAAATTATCCATCGGGATAATCTGGTATTAGTTTAATATTTTTTAACCACGAAGAACACGACGGACACAAAGAAAAACTCAACTGTCATTGCGAGCATCAGCGAAGCAATCTTCATGATGTGTGGTATTAGTTACTATCACTGCTGTCCCGTTAACTTTCTGGCATGACACATTGATAACTGTATTAAAGGAATAAAATCAATAAGCGGTTTGTGGAGACATGAGAATACTATGATTGGGTCATTGCGAGCGATAGCGCGGCAATCTTGTTTTTTCGAGGTAAAACTTAGCCAGATTGCCGTGCTATCGCTCGCAATGACCCAGCTTTTTAATATTGTAATGTTAACGGGACAGCAGTGAGTTACTATATTGCCGCGCTATCGCTCGCAATGACGCAATAACACTGATTTATTCTTTTCTTTGTGTCCGTTGTGTCCGTCGTGTCCGTCGTGGTTAAAAATATCTTTAATCTTTCCCTTAATTAATAACCGGCGATAAATTCACTCTTAGCTTAATCTTATGCCCTGGATTGTATGGCATTGTTGTAGTGAACACGTGACCACGGAATTTATAACTCACATTGTAACCCTCAATCTGTTTTCTGGTTTCACTGACATTTTGCACATCACAACGTTGCTGGTAACCGGCATATTGTTGCGTGTAAGCGTGTTTGTCGGCAATACTGCTTCCAATTTGTGAGCCGATTAAAGCGCCCACAACAGCACGGGCTTTACGGGATTCTCCTCGGCCAATATTATTACCAATTACACCTCCGATTATGCCGCCTAATAACATTCTGCCGCCACGATTGCCATCATTGTAGTCGGTATGAGTGACGCGTTCTTTATAGCAACGCTCGGTGGGTGTATTGATGGTGACATATTTAAAAATCGGTGTAACATTGACAACCTTCGCCTTTACGATAAAGTTATCAAGATCCGCTGCATTTCTTTCATGACCATTATGGCTTGCCTGTGCTAACGGCATGGCCGTTATCATTGTTGCCAGGCTGGTTATTATGATACTTCTGATTTTAATTTTCATAACGTGTCTCCTGTTTAAAATGGCATTTTTTCAGTGTTGAGCACAGTGTAGTGGGATGATGCTGAATGGAACCTGAATCGCTGTTTAATAATTTATGCTATAAATGGATGTAATATGAGAATTTTGCTGTTATCGGCGTATAGCGCACAAAGCCATCAGGCCTGGTGCGACAAATTATTACAGATGTTTCCTGAGCATGACTGGCAGGTACTGACGTTGCCGGGGCGCTATTTTAACTGGCGAATACGCAGCAATGCCTTAAGTTGGGGTTTAACTCAACGAGAACTTCTGGAGCAACAATATGACAGGGTTATTGCAACGTCGATGGTGGACTGCGCCACCTTACGGGGTTTAGTTCCTAACCTGGTAAATATCCCCTGGATTGTTTACTTTCATGAAAACCAGTTTGAATACCCGGTGAGTGCTGAAAATGCTCATATCGAACCGAAAATGGTCAGCCTGTACAATGCGTTGTGTGCCGATAAACTGGTTTTTAATACAGACTATAATTACCAGGGCTTTATAACCGGGTTAGGTCAGTTTCTTAGGAAAATGCCAGATGCCGTGCCTAAAGATACAGTTGATATTATTGCCGACAAACATACTGTTATTCCGGTGCCTGTTAATAAAGTAGAACCAGTTAAAAAAGAAAATAATCCTGTTCCTGTTTTATTATGGAATCATCGCTGGGAATACGATAAAGGTCCTGAACAGCTTTATGTCTTTTTAGAAGCGCTACGGCAACGTGATTTTATTTTTAAGATTAATCTTATTGGCCAGCAATTTAGAAACATCCCTACGGCATTACTGAAAATAAAAGAAAAATTTCCTGACGAAATAATAAATTATGGTTTTATTGAGTCGCCAGAAGATTATAATAATCTTCTGCAACAGTCAGATTTTATATTATCAACAGCATTGCATGACTTTCAGGGGTTGGCCGTATTAGAAGCAGTGGCAGCCGGTTGTATTCCTGTTGTACCTGACCGACTGGCTTATAAGGAAATTTTTCCTGAAAAATATCGCTATCAGTCAGTGTCTTCAAGCCTGGATAACGAAGCAGAGAATATGGTGGGCAAGCTGATTAGTTTAAACAGGAAAAGACTAAAGCTGGAGCTGAATATAGCTGATATTGGTATAGCGGATTTTAGTATCGAAAAGCTAAAGCCATTGTACGAAAAAATTTTATTTTCGAGTTAGCATAAATTCCTGTAAACCACTTCGCATTAATACCGAGCGGGCGTATTGAAAATTTGGCAGATACTTATTTATAGCCAGTGGTGTGAGTGGGGTATGCTGCCTACTTTCATCATTACTAACGGCATGCTTGATTCTGCCTGAATCCAGTATTTTAAAAACAGAGGGCTGTTTAGGGCGATTTTCTGAAGTAAACAAAAAGCCGTGAATAATTGTTTTATTTGTGCAAAAGTTTAAAAGATGATTGTGTACATAGGGTAGTATTTTAGGCTGAATAAAATTAAAACTATCCCAGCTAAGAATTAGATCATATTGTGTGAAGGTCGGCGGGATTATTTCTTTAATCTTTTTTTCCAGAGCCTGGTTTGGATTTTCTTCCTCTGGCCATGCTAGTTCGCTTAATGGCTGAATACAGTCGGCTATTGTTAAATAGCCTGCTTGTTCCGAGTAAAAATTAAAGCTGTCCGGTTGGGCTTCACCCAAATCGAGTATCTTTGGTTTTACAACACGAGTGGAATTTGGCTGATTAAAAGTTTGCCATATTGAATCGAATATTCGGGTTTTAAGCGGTTCTGCATTATCCGAGTAATATTCAGATAATGCAGGTTGCAACTGGGGTAACATTGGCAAAACGATCAGGCGCGTTTAAGTTGGTTGTCTTGCAGATTCGATTGTGGCTTTTCATGTTTGGCTTCACTCATATCAATGCTGCCTTTAAATTTAGCACCGTCTTCCAGTGATACACGGGGTGAAAAAATATTACCCTGCACCTTACCTGTTTTACTAATATGAACTCTTTCTTTACCGTGTAACTCGCCTGTGAGTGAGCCATTAACGATAATCGTTTGTGCAAATACGTCGGCTTTGATTTTTCCGTTATTACCAATAATAAGCTGATTGCCTTTTAAATCAATGGTGCCTTCAACCCGGCCGTCGATGATTAAGCCTTCTTCACCGGTGAGTTCGCCTTTAAAATGGATAGACGGGCCAATCGATGCCAGTTGAGAGCTGGTGTTAGTAGTTTTTACCGGCTCGTCTTTTTTTTGAGAGACGCCGGGTTCAAATTTATTTTCAGATACCTTGCTGAATTTATCACTGACATTTTTTTTCATTTCGTTAATATCAAACATTCCATATTCTCCGCAGTTAATCGATAAGGGGGGTCAAGGATCACTTTATATAAAGACCCTAAGTGATTTCTTTATATATTATCGTGCGTGATGAGAAAATAATGTGTAGTGGGTCTCAAGTCGGTAAAGGTACTCAGGAATTCAGAAGCTGATCATGCCTCGTTTCATCGTCTGGCATAATGCGCTCCTGGATAACGCGCCATTGCCCATCGTCTTCTTTTTCAATAATCACTTCAATCCCCTGTGCATTTACGGTGTTATCGGCTGCTTCTACGGTTTCATAGGTTTTAAACATAATGCTATTGTCGTTATTAACGCGTAGTTCAAAACCACTATAGGCTATTTTTTTAATTAAATTGTTCTCAAACTCATGTTGGCACTGGCTTGCCCAGTCATCATACCCAATCGAATCAAAACCGGGTACCCCGGTTAAGTTTACTTTTTTAGAAATGAGATTGAGGTGAGCGTTTAAATCTTTTTCTTCGACTGTTTTAATCACACTGTTTAACCAGTCTTTGGCAATTTGTTCTGCTTTGTTTTTATCTTCGGACATTGGTTGCAGCCTTTTTAAATTTATATGCGGTAGATTATAATCTTTTCCGCAATATAAATCTTATAATGGATACTAGTGCAAGGTAAAAAAGGGACGGATGAATACTGGACAATAATAAGGGTTTTAGGCTTTTAATGGCGTTTCAATGTTGATAACACTCTGGATAAAAACATCCACGCTTACTTCAGCCTGTTGCCTGGAATCGAAGGGGCCATAGTCTATACCTTCACGCGAGGCAAAATACCATTTTGTTTTAATCGTAAATAAGCGGCCGGATCTAAAGGGGATAACGCCAGACTCACCTTTTCGTAATATTTCCACTTTTTTACCCTTCTGTTTCGTCAGCCACAGGATGGTGATTTACATTATTTATAGGTGAGGTTGGCTTTATTGTAAAGTGAAATGCCATCGTGCAAGATAAATGGTATATATTAACCGACTAAACTGGCCAATTGGCTGCGTGAATTTAACGCTCAAGTTAAGTAATTTAGAGTATTTGAATATGGCTAAAACAGTATTGCCAACAGAAAATGAAGCCTTACTCGGCCGGGATAATGCCATAGAAAAAGCAGTGGATTTTTATACTCAACACACGGTTCTGGGTACGACATTAGTGGAACCTTTTCCTGAATCGATGCAACAGGCCGTGTTTGGCATGGGGTGTTTTTGGGGGGCGGAACAAAAGTTCTGGCAGCTGGAGGGTGTTTATTCAACGATGGTGGGCTATGCTGCTGGTATCACGCCTAACCCGACTTATGAAGAAGTGTGTTCTGGCATGACGGGGCATAATGAAGTGGTGCGGGTTATCTATGATCCTGACATTATCAGCTTTGAGGTGTTACTAAAAATATTTTGGGAATCACATAACCCAACACAAGGCATGCGGCAGGGTAATGACCGTGGTACACAGTATCGCAGTGGTATTTATTGTTATTCGGATGAACAAGTTAAAATTGCCAATGCATCAAAACAAAAATTTCATTTGGTGTTAGAGCGTAAGGGGCAGGATAAAATTACAACTGAAATTATCGCCACGCCAGAATTTTACTATGCTGAAGATTATCATCAGCAATATTTAGCAAAAAACCCAAATGGCTACTGTGGTTTGTCTGGGCTTAACGTTGAGTATGTTATTTAATATGGAGTAGTGGGCATGGACTATCAAGATATTATCGATTTCTGGTTTAGCGAACAAACCAAACCACTTTGGTTTAACTCAACGAACGACTTTGATGCCTTACTAAAGGAAAAGTACTTAACGGTTTATACCGATGCAAAAAATTTAAAACTAAGTGATTGGCAAGCAGAACCTTTAGGCGCGTTGGCCTTAGTCATTATTTTAGATCAGTTTCCATTAAACATGTTTCGTGGACAGCCACAAAGTTTTGAAACAGAAGCCTTATCACGGGATATTGCAGAGCAGGCGGTTAACACTGGGTTCGATGCGGAACTTACAACGGAACAAAAAGCCTTTTTATATATGCCCTACATGCACAGCGAAAACATGGCTGATCAGGAGCAATCTTTAATTTTATTTAATCAGGGAGGACTGGAAAGTAATTATCGATTTGCACAGCATCATTATGAAATCGTTAAAAAGTTTGGCTGTTTCCCGCACCGGAATAAAATTTTAGGACGTAATAATACCGAAGCCGAAATAGAATATTTGAATTCAGATGAAGCCTTTAAAGGCTAGGGGCTGTTGATCTTTCATCTATTGTCTGATTTTGGCTAATTTTCGCCCTGCCTGCGTTATTTTTTACTATCAATGGAGTGCATTGATACGCAAAAAAGGCCTTGTCAGGACAAAAATTATCTCAAAATCAGCCTAACACCTGAAAGATCAACAGCCCCTAGTTTAACAGGTGCTCTACACACCCTTTATTCCTGAATCGTAACAATCACTTTCCGATTAAAGCTAGAAGTACGATGCTCCCACAAATAAATCCCCTGCCAGGTTCCTAATGCGCAACGCCCATCACTTATAGGGATGGTTAAGCTGCTAGCAGTGAGAACGGTGCGAACATGCGCTGACATATCATCGGCACCTTCATCGGTGTGTAAAAACATCGGGTCACCATCGGGTGCCAGTTTAGCCATAAAGGTTTCGAGATCGTCGCGGACTTGCGGATCGGCATTTTCGCATAACATAAGTGATGCGCTGGTGTGTTGTACGAAGATGTTGCACAGGCCGGTTGTAGTATTTGAACCTTGCACAATGGTTTGTATTTCCTGGGTAATGTTGTAGCTGCCGCGGCCATTGGTTTTTATTGATAGTTCTGATTGTTTCATTTTTATACTCATCTAGTATGACGGTTTGCTTACTTATCCTGATAAGCCCCATATAACCGACTGTATAAACCTTTGTTTTGCATCAGCTCATCATGTGAGCCCTGTTCGATAATATGGCCATCTTCAAAAACATAGACACGGTCGGCCTGTTTAACGGCACTGAGTCTATGGGCAATAATCAAGGTGGTTTTATCTTTTAAAAATTCATGCAGTGCGGCATGTAAATGTTTTTCTGTTTGAGTATCTAATGCCGATGTGGCTTCATCCAGTATTACCACTTTGGGTTGGGTTAATAGCATACGCGCAATGGCCAGGCGTTGTAATTGACCACCGGAGAGGCGAACGCCGTTGTGGCCGATTAGAGTATCAAGTTGTGCAGGTAGTTTTTTAATCGTTTCATTTAGTTGTGCAACGCTGAGCGCCCCCCATATTTCTGTATCATTTATTTCGATACCTAAGGTAATATTATTACGCACACTTTCGTTAAACATGGCGGGGTGTTGTAATACGGTTGCGACATTATCTCTAACAATATCCAGCCCAATGTCGGTAATGGGAACATCGTCGTAATAAATCATCCCTTGCTGGTGTTGATACATGCCGAGTAATACTTGCACCAGTGTTGATTTTCCGCCACCACTCGCCCCGACCAGTGCGATTTTTTCACCGGCTTTAATATTGAGGTTTACATTGTTTAAAACGGGTTCTTTATCACCGTAGGCAAAGCCGACATGTTCAATTTTAATGGCCACCGTTTTATTATTTTTAAAGGGGTTTTTATTGTGCGGGTATTGCGGTTCCTGTTGTAGACCAAGCAAGTTATTAATTCGTGCGAGTGCCGCATTGGCAGAAAAATAAGCATATTGGATATTTAAAATTTCTTGAACGGGTGAGGTCATAAACCATAAGTAACCAAACACCGCCATCATTTCGCCCACGCTTAAGTCAGAAAACACGACCAGCAACATACTTAAAGCACGGAACACATCAAAACCAATTAAAAATATGCCGAACGACAGGCGGTTGGCCGCATCACTGCGCCAGCTAAAGGAGGCAGAATGTTTTTTTATGTGTTGTGCTTTTTTAATAACACGTTGTATATAATGTTTTTCGCGATTGCTTGCGCGTATTTGTTGAATACCATCGAGCGTTTCGACTAAGGACTGCTGGAATATTTCGTAGGCGCTGTTTTCTTTTTTCTTTAATAGTTTTACTTTTTTGCCGAGGATAACGGTAAAGTAAATTACCAGCGGGTTCATCAGCAGTATAAACAACGCGAGTTGCCAGTGTATTAATAAAAGAATAATGGTAATGCCTATAAGGCTCAGGACGGCAATCAGTGCCTTGCTGATCGATGCACCGATAAAATCGTCAATCACATTAATGTCGGTAACGAAATGTGAGCTGACTGAACCACTGCCCAGGGTTTCGTATTCGGACATTGAAATACGTTGCAGCTTGAGTAACAAGGCATGGCGGATGCGATAAGTCACATCTTTAGAAACTAATGTAAATTGACGCGTTTGCCAAACAGTCAGGTATAAACCAATAACACGCAATACCACCGTAATAGCCAGGATTGCCAGAATATAGAGTGTTGGCCCATGCCATTTTTCCGGGGTGAATAAATTTGTAAAGGCAACCAGCTGACCGGGTTGATTCAGTAATACTTCATCAACGAGTAAGGGCATTAATAACGGAATAGGTACGGTGGCTATTACTGACAGTAGCGCAATAATATTGGCAATAATCAGAACACGTTTGTGTTCGCGGGCAACATTTAAAATGTATTGCCAGTCGTAGCGTCCATTATTAAGAGGGGGGGAGTCTGGATTTTGACTGTCTGGGTTTTGTTCGGCCGTATTTTGGTTGGCCGGATCCTGGATATTCGGGTTTTTAGAATTATGCGAGTTCATCTGGAATGTATGATAACAAAATAAACGATTGAATTTTTATCATACCAGTTTCAGTCGTGCCTGGCTGCGATTGCCTCCTCTAATTTCATGCTCGGTTAGATCATTGCAAGGTATCGGTTCCGGGTGTATAAATGGACGTACGTGCATCGCTCGACAGGTTTTGTTTGTCCATCATTTCAACTAAACTGCGAATGGAGGCATCTTGAGGGATATCCTGAATGTTTGAAAACCAGACATCAACAATGGCATTGCTTATATCCATTTCGTCGGGTAACACGGCGGGGCTACCAACAAAAATCCAGCGCTCACCCTTTTTAGTTTGAATGGTGAGTAGCTGTAATGGAACCGTGTCCGCTGAATAAGTTTTCATTTGAGTCTCCGTATTAATGAGTGTTCAAATGATAATATGCAGCAACTATGCCAGATATTAAGGCGGCAAAATGAGTGCAGATGTAACAATAACGGCACTAGCCGATTGCGGTCAGCAAACGAATGCCTTTATAGAGCAGTTGGCGCATTGGCACCATCAGGAGTGGTTGCACTTAAATCCCGGTGCAACGTTTGAGCAGCGTCTTGCGCGCTATCGGCAAAGCTTGACTAGCGATGAGTTGCCAATAATTTTTGTTGCCCGCAGCAAGGCACAGCTTTTAGGTTCCGTAAGCCTGGCAAAAGAAGACATGGATACCCGCAAATGCTTAACCCCGTGGTTAGCGAGTTTATTTGTGGCGCCGGAACAGCGTAATAAAGGGATTGCATCACAGTTGATTGTGTTTATTGTAAACTATGCCAAACAACACAAATTTAAGAACCTGTATTTATTTACGGAAGATCAGACGGGTTTTTACCAGCATCGTGGCTGGCATTTTGTGGAAACGGTAAACTATCGTCAGACAGATGTTGATTTGATGTGTCGAAAACTAAATTGATTAGCCCCAGGGCAAAAGGAAACTAGAATGTTAGACGATACTGCTTTAGATTTATTATTTCGCAAAGCCCGCAGCCATAATGGCTGGCAGGACAAACCGGTGAGTGACGCACAGTTACAGCAGGTTTATGAACTGATGAAGTGGGGGCCAACCAGTGCAAACAGTTGTCCTGCACGACTGGTGTTTGTTAAAAGTGAGGCCGGTAAACAACGTTTAAAGCCCAGTTTACAGGAAGGTAATATCGAAAAATCAATGACTGCGCCGGTGGTAGTAATTATTGGTATGGATATGGAATTTTACGAAGAGTTCGACCTATTGTTTCCACATGCTGATGCGAAGTCATGGTATGTTGGTAATGAAGCTAAAATTAAAGAAGCGGCTTTTCGCGACAGTAGTTTGCAGGCGGCTTATTTAATGCTGGCAGCAAGAAGCATTGGCCTGGATTGTGGCCCGATGTCGGGATTTGATAATGCGGTGCTGGATGCAGAATTTTTCCCGGATGGAAAAGTAAAGTCGAACTTTATTTGCAGCCTGGGCTATGGTGATGAAACAAAATTACACCCACGGCTGGCACGTTTGGAGTATGAACGTGTTTGTCAGGTGCTTTAATCGCTACAGTGGACGATGCCACAGCGGCGCAGGTAGGTTTTTAAGCCTGCTTTGGCTTCACCCAAATTTTTAAAGGGGCCTTGTTGTTGATCTTCACGGGTATTGAAATACCATGAAGTTTCAAGGGCAAAAAAGCGTTTAGAACGCGTAGGAATAGATGACGATTCACCCTGACGAGGCAAATGATGAAAATTTTGTTTCCCCATTGGAATAACAGCCATGACCCAAACCCCGAATTAAAAATATTGCTCTAAAATGCTAAGTTATTTTTGATTATTTACTACATTTAACTTTACTCAATTTATGGGTTTTTGTCTGTCAGTTAAAACTTACAAATGCTAATTTATATTCTAAACTTTAGTTGTATGTGAATACTTGCTTACAAGGATAGCTAAATATAACAATGAAACCTAATTTTTTAAGATGGATGTCTAAGTGTCGATTTCTCTCGGATCGAAAACGTCTGGAGTGGTATCCGCCTTTCTGGTTTATGCGGATTAAAGTGCTCACACTGAGCGCAGACTGGCGGCACATTGAGATTAAATTACCATTAAATTTTCTTTCCCGAAATATGGGGGACGGTATGTTTGGTGGTTACCAAACGGCGCTGGCTGATCCGATTGCCGCATTGGCCTGTAACCGGGTGCTCGATAGAAAATACAATGTCTGGTCGCGCTACCAGGAAGTGGATTTTCGTTATATTGGCAATTCAGATCTGGAATTACGTTTTGAATTTGACCCACAAATTGAACAGCAAATTCGTGATGATTTAAAAACTAAAGGTCGCAGTACGCCCACGTTTGAATACGGCTTTTATCGCGCAGATGGTGTAGAGTGTACCCATATTAAAAGCACGGTTGCGATTCGTGCGATGG
Source organism: Gammaproteobacteria bacterium (assembly GCA_024275115.1). Lineage (GTDB taxonomy): Bacteria > Pseudomonadota > Gammaproteobacteria > UBA6429 > Thiohalophilaceae > SZUA-37. The sequence continues at coordinate 28,908 of JAJRZT010000078.1, read as the reverse complement.
ATTATAAACCGCCATTATCTTAAAGTTACAGCCATGAACAACATACATCCTACTGCCATTGTTGCCCCTAAAGCTGAACTCGGTTCAGGCAACACCATTGGTGCCTGTTGCGTTATCGAAGCCGACGTTGTGTTGGGTGACAACAATCAACTGCACACAGGTGCCGTACTCAAAAACGGTTGCCGCATTGGTAACGATAATATTTTTTACGAATATTCGGTGATGGCGGGTTTGCCGCAGGACGTGAGCTTCGACAAGCAGGCATCAACGCAGGTTGAAATCGGTCACAATAACGAGTTTCGTGAATATACCACGGTTAATCGGGCGAGTTTAAAAGAAAACAGGGTCACGAAGCTTGGTAGCCATAATTATTTAATGGCGCATGCACATATTGGTCACGATTGTGTGTTAGCCGATAATATTGTGATGGTCATTAGTGCCGGTATCGCTGGTCACGTGCATGTGGGTAAGGGCGCGTTTATTTCGGGTGGGGTAATGGTGCACCAGTTCGTGAAAATTGGCCAATATGCCATGATTGGTGGTAATGCCAAAATTACTCAGGATGTATTGCCGTTTTTTATCACTGACGGTGTGCCTGCTTTTGTAAAAGGCATTAATGTGGTGGGTTTAAAGCGTGCGGGTTATAAAAAATCGGATATTTCAGATTTAAAACAGGCTTATCGTGTCCTTTTTAGTTCAGGGAATTCGCTGGAGCAGATAATGGCTGGACTTATTGGTATAAAATCCAGTACAATCAAAGAGTTATCGGAATTTTTAGGGCAGTCAAAGCGCGGTTTCCACCGAGCTGAGCGTGATTAGGCTAATTTGTAGAAAAAGGGTTAAAATTCAATAACCTAATTTACAGCAACAAAACATAATAAAAAGGCAATCAGGGCTTTATTCTGAGCAAGCCTACCGCTAGAATTGCCGATTTGAAATATTCTTATATAAATATAGTTGAGACAGTATAGTGGGTGTAGAAGTTAATCCAGAAGTAAAAGATAAGTCGAACTTTAATCGCGAAGAGTTACTCCAATGTGGACGTGGTGAGTTATTTGGTGAAGGCAATGCACAATTACCATTACCCCCCATGTTAATGTTTGATCGTATCGTTAGCATTAATGAAGACGGCGGCCAGTACGGTAAAGGCGAAGTGATCGCCGAGCTCGATATTAATCCTGACTTATGGTTTTTTGACTGCCATTTTCAGGGCGACCCGGTGATGCCGGGTTGTTTAGGACTGGATGCCTTGTGGCAGCTTGTCGGTTTTTATCTTGGCTGGCTCGGTGGGCCAGGCCATGGCCGTGCTCTAGGTTCAGGTGAAGTTAAATTTACCGGCCAGGTTACGCCAAAAAATAAACTCATTACCTACCGGATTGAGTTAAAACGCGTCATTATGCGTAAATTGACGATGGGAATTGCGGATGCACATATGACAGTGGATGGTCGCGAGATATACACGGCAAGTGATTTGCGTGTTGGGTTATTCACTTCAACTGATGGGTTTTAAAAACAATGTCATTACGTCGAGTTGTTATTACAGGTTTAGGGATTGTTTCCAGTATTGGTAACAATCAGCAAGAAGTGACTGCTGCATTAAAAGCAGGTAAGTCAGGGTTAAGTTTTTCACAGGAATATGCGGATATGGGTTTTCGTTCGCATGTGCACGGCGATCTGGATATTGATCTAGATGCTTTAATTGACCGTAAACTAAAACGTTTTATGGGTGATGGTGCAGCGTACAACTATATCGCAATGCAGCAAGCGATTGAAGATGCCGGGTTGGAAGACAGTGATGTGTCAAATGTTCGTTCTGGCCTGGTTGTTGGTTCAGGTGGTCCATCTACATCGAATATTGTGCAAGCAGCCGATGTAATGCGCGAAAAAGGTATTCGCCGAGTTGGCCCTTATATGGTCACCCGCACCATGTCGAGCACCAACTCGGCCTGCTTAGCCACCCCGTTTAAAATTAAAGGTGTGAACTATTCGATTAGTTCTGCCTGTTCAACCTCGGCGCACTGTGTCGGCCACGGTGTCGAGCTTATCCAGATGGGTAAACAGGACATTGTGTTTGCCGGTGGTGGTGAAGAGCTTCATTGGACGATGAGTGTGTTGTTTGATGGCATGGGCGCTTTATCTTCGAAATACAACGACAAACCTGAAACAGCGGCACGTGCTTACGATGCCACCCGTGACGGTTTTGTTATTTCTGGCGGCGGTGGTATGTTTGTACTCGAAGAGTTAGAACATGCCAAAGCCCGTGGTGCAAAAATTTATGCCGAAGTGGTGGGCTACGGTGCCACTTCCGATGGTTCTGATATGGTTCAGCCTTCCGGCGAAGGTGCGGTGCGTTGTATGCAACAGGCACTGGCAACGGTAGACGAAGGCGTGAGTATTGACTACATCAATGCCCATGGCACCAGTACCCCGGTTGGTGATATTAAAGAACTCGAAGCAATGAAAGAAGTGTTTGCAGATAAAGTGCCTTATATTTCTTCAACCAAATCATTAACCGGCCATGCATTAGGTGCAGCGGGTGTGAATGAGGCGATTTATTCGTTACTGATGATGAATGAAAACTTTCTTTGTGCCTCTGCAAATATTAAAGAGCTGGATCCAGGCGCAGAAGGTTTCCCTATTGTGCGTGAACTAATGGAAAACGTAGACTTAAACTGCGTAATGTCGAACAGTTTTGGCTTTGGTGGCACTAATGCCTGTTTGGTAATGCAAAAATACAGTTAACATCTGAAAGATTAACGGTATCTCAGTTATGTTAAATAAATCCCTGCTATGCAGGGATTTATTTTTTGTGCGTTATAAAAACTATTCTGGTTTATTTATCTCTTTTAATAAATGTTTTTTATACGATTCCATGCGGTAAATATCGAACTTGATGTATTTATGAAATACGTCAACTTCGGGCTTATAAATCTCCGGTATGACGCCAACAAACTCAAGTGTTTTGGGGTTAAAAGCAGTGACCACATGTTTGTAACGCGAACTTAGACCTAGATAAAGAAAATCATCCACTTTGGCATTATGTTTTTTCAGAAAAGTATGGAAACTCTTCAATTCCTTTTCACTGTATACATCTTTAATAAAACGCTCAATATCAATTGAAAATAAGCGCATTTTTTTAATAATGCTGTCGTCAATCTTTTTGTATAAAGTGGTATTCAAAAAAAGTACTTCTCTTTTTTGTACGGCTTTACGTTGGAGTTTTTCAAATTCAGCATGGTCATCAGGTAGATCCAGGTAGACAGTAATGGCATCGCCGACACGGTATTTTTCCAGATCATTCAGTGATACTTTCCGCTCGGCCATATCATAGCCGGTAACAATGTAAAAATTGCCATCCTGAAAAATCTTTGCGACGGGGCGCTCATTGTGTACAACATACAACCCGGACAATAAGGCCGCAAACTGAATGGCCGCAATAATGGACACATCCATTTTAAGTTCAGGTTTTTTTGGGTTAAATATAATGAGCGTTAGCAATGGCCCTAATACAATATCAACCAGAGCAATTAAGCGTACCCCCTGCCAGCCACCATCGGTTGAGAAAAAAGGTTGTGGATACCATTTGAAAACGATGAAGTACAGAATAATTAAAAATATAACAAGGCTTAATCCAAGGTGAGAGAAAAAAGCTTTTTTACGGCTAATATTTTTTAGCTGAAACATGATTCTACCTGCGTGGTTATTTCTTGATGAGTTGTGTAAATAATAATAGCAAAGGTTTTAATTGTGAATAGAGGTTTTCCAGATGAGGTTTAACTTTGTCTGACTCTCCCTGTTCCAATAATTTAATCGCTTGTTCAATGGTTACTGGTTCGGTTGATTCGGCTTCCTGAATGGCTAAGCTACTCCGGGTATGGAGTGCATTACCGCCATTGCTAATGGCTTGTTGTAAACAATCTTCCGTTTGTGTGTAGATGCCAGCAAAGTTAGCATCATTATTTATTGCTGGCTCAAAAATACCGGCGCTTGCAGTAAAGGTGAAGTTCTTTGTGGTTAATTTTCGAGTGGGTATTTCATCTATAATGCGTTGTGCTAATTTCTCTGCTTTATCTAAACGGGTATGGTTTAGAAACAGAGCGAACCGGGCTAATCCAACACGAGCGGCCATATCTTCTTTTCGCACATGCTGGTTAAGACAGTGGCCAATGTTCTGAATAATTTCATCGGCAACCTGTTTGCCGTGTTTTATAAATATCTGATTGAAGTTATCAATATCAATACGTAAAAAGCAACAGTGTCCTTGATGTCGAATTAACGCTGACAGTTGCTCATCGGCTGCTTTTTGAAAATAGCGTTGGCTGCCTAAACCGGTGAGCTCATCAACGGCGGCCTGTTTTTCAAGTTTTTCTGCTGTTTCAGATAATTTCTTACTGGTTTGCTCAAATTTTATATGTGATTGTGCACGCGCAAAGAGCTGCGCTTTATCGAAAGGTTTGCCAATAAAGTCATTTGCACCTTTATCCAAAGCTTCCATTTTTGCGGCATCGTCGTCTTCTTCGCCGGTGATAATAATAACGGGCAAAGATGCAATACGGTCATCAGTTGAGGTTCGTATTCGTTCGAGTAATCCATAACCGTCCAGATAGGGCATGGATAAATCAGAAAATACAATTTGAATATCTGTGTGGTGTTGTAATAGTGACCATGCATCTTCACCATGCTCAGCTTCTATCACCGTGTATTGTTTTGACAATATTTTACTGATCGCTCGGCGCATAACGCGCGAATCGTCAACAGCAAGTATTTTAATTAATGGTGTATTGTTTGTATTTGTCATTTATTAAAATGTTTGTTCTTTTATTGTTCGTCTGGTTTAAACTTATTTTAAACCTTGCCTGATTATCATAGCCGTAAATATAGACAAACTGTGTTATATTGCCATTGATTATCTATTATTTAGCAGGAATTTCAATATGTTCAAGAAATTTAACCTATACATTATTGTTTTATTTTATACTTTTATTATAGTGGGCGCTGTTCAGGCTGCTGGTATCAAACTCGAAACCGATGAATATAAGTTTTATAAAGTAAAAGGCAGCTATGAAAATGTGCGCGTTGATCTGGATTATGCGATTACCGGGCTGGGTATTAAGGTAAATGGTGTTTCGTATATTGCTGATATGTTAGTACGTACAGGTAAAGATCTTGGGCGGACAAAAAAGTTATATGAACATGCTGAGGCGATACAGTTTTGTAGTGCAACTTTGTCACGCAATATGATGGAAGCCGATCCAATGAATATTGCCTTCTGTCCGTATATTATCTATATTTTTAGTCTTCCTGGTGAAAAAAATACGGTTTATTTAGGCTATCGCAAGTTACCTGAGTTTAGTTCTGCTGAGTCCAGAAAAGCCGCCGCGGCTATTATTAAAACCTATGAAGATATTATTGCGGATGCTCAATAAGAGCATATCTGTTAACTATATTTGTATTCTTTATCTACAGCACCACATGGGCAGTGGATGATAATGAGCTACGTTTCAGGTAAGCTCTCGCCGCGGTCAATCTCTGAAAGTACAGCTTAATTATCTTCTATTTATTTTTATTCAACCCAACTTCACTAAAGATTTCCCTGAATTTGTCGTTAATAGACAACATGGAGAAAAAACAAAGCATTACTCCGGCACAGCAAGGTCGGGCACTAAAAGCAGTGGATTTAGTCTCGGGTGTTGTTCGCCTGGTCTCCCTCCCTGAAGTATGTATTCGCGTCAATGAAATGATGGACGAGGCCAGTACTTCGGCATCCGATATTGGTAAAGTCATTAGTCAGGATACGGGCTTAACGGCCAGACTCCTTAAAATTGTCAATAGCTCGTTTTATGGCTTCCCGTCTAAAATCGAAACCGTTACCCGTGCCGTCACGGTAATTGGACTGCGCGAGTTGCGCGGTTTGGTGCTGGCGGCCTCTGCGATTGAGACCTTTTCAAAAATTCCCAATGACATCCTTAATATGGTGCAATTCTGGCGACACAGCGTGTATTGCGGTGTGGTGGCGCAATTATTAGCCGATCGTTGTCATGTATTGCACAGTGAGCGCCTGTTTGTTGCCGGTTTGTTGCATGATATTGGTAAATTGATTTTGTGCCATCGACTGCCCAGTGAATCGCGTATGGTGATGGAAAAGCTACAGTCCGAGCAGTTATTCGATTATCAGGTTGAACAGGACATTATGGGCTTTGACCATGCAGAAGTCGGTGGTGAGCTGATTAAAATATGGCAAATGCCGGCATCTCTGGAATATGCCTTGCGCTATCATCATAACCCGGCGGCTGCCGATGACTATGCCATGGAGGTTGCCCTGATACACCTTGCTAATGTGATTACCGGCCGAGCCGAGCAGGAACTGGATGTGGACGTTGAGCTTAATATTCAGCCTGTCGAACAAATGGCATGGGATATGACGGGGCTGGATGAATCTGTGATTGAGCCCACCTTAAAACAGGCCGGGCCGTTATTTATTGATGCGCTGGAGTCTATTTTACCCCGTGGTCGTCCTTATTAACCTGAACTCGTGGTAAGACATTCCATGGTTATTCACCGGACAGAAAGCCAGGACGTGTCTAATAAATACACGCAAAACATGCCATCCATGGCGGCTCGACTGCCGCGTCCTTGCGGCAGACGGTCTTTATTAGACACGCCCTGGCTTTCTGTCCTCGCGTTGGCGGATTTTAATGACTCGTTCCTCTTATCCCGGTTTCAGTTTTATTAGCTTTGTACAGCCTTTTTCTAGTGCAGATAGCCCTATTTTATCTTCTTAGCATATTCTTGCATTTACTTACTAATATATCCAAAGCATAATATGTGCAGTTTAGGTGCGTACGCGCACCTTTGTTTTGCACCAAAATAATACATAAGGCTACCGCCTAAATGGTGAGATAGTCCCAGATAAAAATAAAATTCATCAACGCTTAGCGGCTTGATAATGGGAGGATTCATGGAAATTAAAACAGCAACCGATGTGCTCTTTATACTACTGGGCGCAATCATGGTGTTAGCAATGCATTCCGGCTTTGCTTTTTTAGAAGTGGGCACGGTGCGTAAAAAAAATCAGGTGAATGCGCTGGTTAAGATCATTACGGATTTTGCTGTTTCAACCATCGGCTATTTCTTTATTGGTTATATGGTGGCCTACGGTTTAGGTTTTGGAGAAAGTGCTCAGGCATTGGTAGAAAAAAATGGCTACGAACTGGTTAAATTCTTCTTTTTATTGACATTTGCCGCTGCTATTCCCGCTATTATTTCCGGTGGTATTGCAGAGCGAGCACGTTTTTACCCGCAACTGGTGGCGACTTTTCTTATCGTTGCGTTTATCTACCCTTTTTTCGAAGGCATCGCCTGGAATGGTAACTTTGGCGTACAAGCATGGATCAATGAAAGCTTTGGGGCCGAATTCCATGATTTTGCTGGCTCCATTGTTGTGCACGCGATGGGGGGCTGGCTGGCGCTTGCTGCGGTCGTTCTGCTGGGTCGGCGATTGCCAAAAGGGAGGAATGGCTCGATTTCACACCCACCATCAAGCATTCCGTTTTTGGCGTTAGGCGCATGGGTGTTAACGGTTGGCTGGTTTGGTTTTAATGTTATGTCTGCTCAAACAATTGACGCAATTAGCGGCCTGGTTGCAATAAACTCTTTAATGGCGATGGTGGGTGGTATTTTAGCGGCATTAGTTGTGGGTAAAAATGACCCCGGTTTTGTGCACAACGGGCCTTTAGCCGGCCTGGTTGCGGTGTGTGCCGGCTCGGATATTATGCACCCGATGGGCGCACTGGCAACGGGGCTGATTGCCGGTGGTTTATTTGTCTGGGCATTCACACAGTGCCATAACAAATGGAAAATAGATGATGTACTCGGCGTTTGGCCGTTGCATGGTCTATGCGGTGCCTGGGGCGGTCTTGCAGCCGGTATTTTTGGGCTTGAAGCGTTGGGCGGTCTTGGTGGTGTCACCTTTATGTCACAGCTGGTCGGCACGCTGATGGGGCTTAGCGTTGCGCTATTAGGTGGTTTTATTGTGTATGGTGTTATTAAAAAGCTCGTTGGTATTCGTTTAAGTGCAGAAGAAGAACATCTGGGCGCAGATTTAAGTATTCACAGGATTTCTGCAGAATCGGATATTGATTAAAATAGCCATTTATCTCTTTAATAAATGTAAAGTCTAAAGCCTGCTGATTTTTCATCTATTGTTTGATTTAGGCTAAGTCCACCTTGCTGGTGTTATTTTTTACTATCAATGGAGTACATTGATACGTAAAAAATGCCTTGTCAGGGCCAAAATTATCTCAAAACCAACCTGCGTATCTAAAAAATCAACAGATCCTGACTAAAGTTTAGTGTTTTATTGGCCGATAATGCAAATATGGATTAATCGGAAAAAGCACTGACCTAAATGATAAAAAAAGAAACCATCTTAGCCGTTGATAAAAACGAAGATATACTTGCTTTATATCGTCAACATGCTAAAGAGCAGGGATACAAAACCATCTTTGCCCATAGTGCTGAAGAAGCATTGACTATGTTGGAGCAAGTGACCGTTGACCTTGTTATATCTGAGGTCCTGCTGCCTGAGCTGGATGGCTATGAACTTTGTCGGCAGCTAAAAGCCAACCCGCAAACCAGTAAAATTCCCTTTGTTTTTGTTTCTGAGATGACCGAGCTTGAAGAATTGATAGTTGGCTATTCACTAGGTGCCGACGAATACATTACCAAACCCGTTGTTTATGATCAGTTTATTCTAAAAATTAAGCATATTCTCAGAGTTAATAAAAAGAACGAAGAGGTTCAGCAACAGCTGGACAACTACTATAAAACTGCCATGCAGGCGATGACGTATTCCAGTGAGATAGGTATTATCCTTGAGTTTTATAAAGTATGTATTTCGGCCCGCTCTTTTCGTGAACTAGCCAATTATATTTTTATGAGTGTTAAGCAGCTGGATCTGAAATGTTCATTTCAGATCTATGATAATAATAACAAACCCACAGGATTTTCGGAGCAGGGCGAATTGCCCCCACTTGAAATGGAAATAATGTCACTGGCTCGAGGCCAATCACGTTTTTATGATTTTGGTGTTCGCACTATTGTTAGCTACGAGAAATTTTCCTTACTAATAAAAAATATGCCGATAGATGATGCAGATAAATACGGTCGGCTCAAGGATATTCTGGGTACCTTATGTGATGCTATCGGTTCCCGAGTGGACTACATACTTGCAAACGATTCCTTAATGCAGAAACAGGAAGTGGTTGAAATGGTGAGCACAACCATGATGGACATTGACTCGTCTTTTTCAGTTTTACAAAAAGAAAATGTAGCAGCACTTGAAGATATGATGGAAAATATGGAAGAGGCTTTATTAGTACTTGGACTAGCTGAACATCAGGAAGACAGTATATTGAAAATTTCCCGAGCTTGCTTAACCAGAATCAATAATGCTTTTTATAAAGGGGTTGAGATCAACACTAAACTTGATGAATTGCATAAGCAGCTGGTGACTATTATAGACTAACTCAGCTCTGGTTTTATCCCATGAATTTAACCAAGTTGTCTAAGTAGTAGTTGTGCTGCCAGACCAATCCCTATGGTGAATAGTAGTGCAATAACCCACACCAGTTTAATCAGAGCAGGTGCTACAGCCGTAGTGTTCGCATCTGTGTCGGGTTCATGGCAATGGCTTTGTGCCTGATACATGGGTACCATAATGCGTAGGTAAACAGCCAGTGACAATACGCTATTAAGAATTGCAACGACGGTTAACCATAAAAAACCAGCATCAATCGCAGCACCAAAGAGTAAAAATTTACCGACAAAACCGGCCAGTGGCGGGATGCCGACCAGTGATAAAAGAAATATCACCATTGCCACACCGATCACATGACTTTTACGTCCAATACCTTTAAAGCTATCGAGTGTTCGACCTACTCGCATTACAACGGCGAACGCACCGAGGTTCATCGCAGCATAAGCAGCTGAAAATATAATTAAGGATTGCAGCGCGAGTGAACTCGTGCCCACCGCAACCACACCTAAAAGAAAATAACCAGCCTGTGCCACCGATGAATAAGCCAGTAAGCGCACCACATTTTTTTGTGCCAGCGCGGCAAGATAACCGTAGGTCATGGTGAGTACCGCTACCACGGCAATAATCAGTGGCCAGCCTGTCGACATTGGCATATCACGTACGACCTGAGCAAAAGCAAGAATGGCACCAATTTTGGGTACAACGGATAAATAGGCGGCAATAGAGAGTGGTGCACCTTCGTAGGCATCCGGAGCCCAAAAATGAAATGGCACCAGTGATGCTTTATATCCCAGACCAATAATAACGGCGATGAAGCCGATAACGGCAATAGCCGGTGATGCTTCAAGTTGCCCCAGTTCGCTGAGCAATGTTGAGCCTGTAGCACCAAACCAGTAACTGAGTCCAAAAATCATAACGCTGGTTGTGACGGAACCAAAAACAAAAAACTTCATTGCAGCTTCAGTTGCACTGTCATTTCGCGGGTAAGCCACCAAAGCAAAAGAGGCCAAACCCGACAACAAAACACCCAGCACCAGTAACATGCTGTCACCCACACCGGCCAGTAATATGGAGGCCAGAGTGACCAGAGTTACCAGAACATACACCGTACCTTCACGATCACTTCCGGCAATTTCTGCGCGTACTAATAGTAATGACAGTAGCGTTGCTGGTAGCAAAATAATTTTGGCCCATACACTGAGCATATCAATGCGGAAAGTCCCACCAAAGACCGTGGTATCCAGGCCAAGCAAAAGTACGCTTTGCCATGTTGCCAACAGTAGCCCCACGATTGTCACGACCAACGCAATTCGCGGCAACCGTAGCATCTCGGCAATAAGTGCAAAAACTACCGTAAACAGGATGATGATCTCAGGGATCAGTAAGGCAAGTTCTCTTTCCATTAGAATGGCAACGCTATTGTGGTTTTATGGATCACATCCAGTACCCAGCCCGGTGCAACACCCAGCACAATGATCAGCATTAACAGTGGTGCCAAGGCAAGCAGTTCACGAATATTTAAGTCCGGCATGGTGGCTGCTGTCCATTTATCGCCAACCTCACCCAGGAACACTTGCGCAATGGCACGCAGGTATAAACCGGCGGTAATAACGATGCCGAGAATTGCAATAATGGCAACAGGTTCAACTTGCAAGGTGGCGAGGAAAATCTGAAACTCTGCGGGGAAATGTGCTAGTCCGGGTAAACCCAGCGAAGCAAACGCAGCCAGTACAAACGACCAGCCGAGCACCGGCACGACTTTTATTAAGCCACCAAATTGAGCCATGTCTCTTGTGTGAGCACGATCCTGCAACATACCAACCAGTAAGAACAAAGCACCGGTCACTAAACCATGACTGACCATTTGTAAAACGGAGCCATCCAGTGCGGTGGCACGAATAGCAGGATCAGTTGCCAGTGCGGCAACCGCCACGCCGATAATGATATAACCCATGTGATTAATTGATGTATAAGCCACTAGCCGTTTGAGATCCGTTTGTGCCAGTGCGGCAAAAGCCCCATAGAGTGCCGCCACTACACCGAATGTTAAAATAACAACACCGGCTTCGCGAAAGGCATCCGGTGTCATTTGGTAAGCAAAACGTACCAGGCCATAAGTGCCAAACTTCAACATCACGCCTGCCAAAATTACACTACCAGCAGCCGGTGCCTGAACATGTGCAGCCGGTAACCAGGTATGAAATGGAAACACTGGCGTTTTAACAGCGAAGGTAATCAGCATGGCAATGAGTGCCAGCATAGCCGCAAGTCCATCTAAAGGGGGATCGCTAATCCAGACACGCATGTCAAAAGTATAAGGATCACTGCCGAGGTATAAACCCAGAATCGCCAATAATAACGGCAGGCTGCCAAGGAAGGTGTAAATAAAAAACATGAGTGCGGCACGTTGCCTGTCTTCATGTCCCCATTGTGCAATCATAAAGTACATAGAGACCAGCGACACTTCAAAGAACACATAAAACAAAATTGCATCCAGTGCGGTAAAAGCACCGATGGATGCGGTCAGTAATAACAACATCAAAGCAACAAAAGAATGTGATTGCTTGCGTACTTTGGCCGAATAAATAAAGGTTACAAAAAACAGCAACGCGGTTAACAACACCAACGGTAAACTAATCCCGTCCACTCCCACTCGGTAGGCCGCACCAATCGAAGGCATCCAGTCGATTTGTTCAACCTGTGCAAAACCGGTTTCATTAACACCGCGTGACCACATCACCAGTGCGCCCAGCAAGGTTGCACCACTGGTGGCAATGCCGATGCCATGCGCAACTTGTGGTGATGACTTGCGCATAAGCAACACCAGCAATGCGCCAAGCAAAGGTAGAAAGACAGTAATCGATACAATTGGATACACTACGAAAGTCCTCTTATTAATATATTCATGGTTAATAAACCATCAATGCGATTAAGCTGATCACTAAAATCATTGCGGTGGCCACTGTGCTGATCGCCAGTTCTTTGTGGATTAAACCACTTTGTAAGGTGCGTGCTTTAGTCGCTAAATTTACCGTGCCCTGCACAAACGAAAAGATAGCGCCGTCGATACTCTGTTCATCGGTTCGGCGCGCGACTCGACCTAGTTTAAGTCCTGCTCGACCTATTGTGAGTACACCCTGGTAAAAAATGCGTTCCAGTTTTTCGCAACCATGAGCGATAGCCATAGCCGGACGCACCATTAAATTATCGAAACCACCGGCAAGGGCAAAACCATTATTTGCCCAGGGTAACAAGAACCCGAGTAAACGCCGCACCGGAACAAACCAGCCTAAAAATAAGCCGCTTAAGGCAGCAACCAGACCGAGTATCTCAGGAAGAAATTCAGTTGATATGTTTTCAACAAGTGGGAAATTCAGTAATGTTTTAATTGCGGGAAAAGCGGCAGCTAAAATAATAGCCAGTGTGACCAGCCCGGTCAGTCCTGCTCCCATCCAGACAAGACCGGTAAGCGGCTTGTTTTGGTTGTTCTTTTGATCTTGATTTTTACGCCAAAGTATCGATAAGGCTCTAGCCATATAACCGCCGGTTAACAACGTACCGGCCAAAGCAAAGGGCAACAGTATCTCAATATTTTCTGAGTTCAGCGAGGCCGCGATAATGGCATCTTTGGAGAAAAATCCACTTAATGGTGGAATACCGGCTAATGCCAGTGCTGCCAGCGCAAAGCCAATAAATATTTTTGGTCGCTCACGTCCCACGCCACGTAATTGTTCCAGCATTGTGCTTTCGCGGCTGTGCTGGAAGACACCTGCGCCAAGAAATAAACTGCTCTTTATTGCAGCATGGGCAATCAGGTGCAGCAATGCGGCCATGGGTACGCCCGCACCCACTGCGATAAGCATTAAACCATATTGACTGGAAGTGGATGCGGCTAACATGCGTTTAAGATCCGATTCGCCCAGAGCAATAAGGCCGGTTACTACGGTGGTCACGCCGCCAACAATACCAATTACTAATAATGTCTCCGGCGTTAACATCGGTGCAGTGCGAATTAATAAAATAGCACCCGCTGCAACCAGCGTGGCAGAGTGTAATAAAGCCGATACTGGTGTTGGGCCGGCCATCGCGCGTTGCAACCAGTCATGCAATGGGGTTTGTGCCGATTTACCCATGGCGGCAATGAGTAACAATAATCCGGCAGCAATGGCTGGGCTACCCGTGGTATTGAGTGTTACTGCAATTTCGCTACTACCGGTGCTGGCGATAAGAATAAATACCGCAATATAGAGCCCTAAATCTGCGCTGCGAGTGACCATAAAGGCGCGCGTTGCAGCGAATTTAACCCCCGGTTTTTGGTACCAAAAGCCAATCAGTAAATAACTGCTCAGACCAATTAATTCCCAGGCAGACAATAACAGGATCCAGTCGCCAGCCAGAACCAGCGTTTGCATAGCCGCAATAAAGAGCAGCATGGTGGCAAAAAAGCGCACCTTCTCGCTATCGGATTTCATATAACCCACGGCGTAGACCAGTACAAAACTGCCGACTATTGCGACCATGGTTGATAGCAATACGGTTAACGGTGTCGCAATCAGCCGTAGTGGCATATTGGGCAGGCCGGGTAGTAGCAGTTCGCTATTGCCGCCACTCGATACAGTAAACAGTAACGTTAAACTGGCAACTAGACTCAGCGTAATACCGAGTAATGCCAGTAGCACAGGCATTCGGCGCGCTAACAGGATGAGCAGTGAGGCGGCAAGTGGAGCCAAAATAGCAATAGCAATAAAACTCATCCCTTCAAGTCCACCGCTTCTTCCATTTCGACCGAGCCCTTAGCGCGGAAACGCGCAATGGCAATGGCAAAGCCCACTGCCATTTCAATCGCCATCACGGTCATAATAATCAGCACAAACATTTGCCCGGCGGCTACGTCTGGGTGCAGGTAACGCCAGAAGGCCAGGATATTCACCATGGCACCGGCAAGAATAAGCTCCACCCCCATCATGATCATGACTAAATTAGTTTGTGATAATGCGCCGTAAACACCCACGCCAAATAACGCTGCGCCTGCGGTGAGCGCAATGATTAATTCTATGCTTATTTCAGGGCTCATTTTTTGCCAGTCTCTTTTTTAACGGGTTGAATGGCAACCGCCGTGGCCGCGATCATCGCGGTTAAAATAGTAATGCCGGCGGTTTCAAAAATCAGCATAGAGCGATCCAGTAATTCAAGGCCTAAATCAACGGTTTGTTGTGCGGCATCTGGGAAGGTAGTGGCCACCGGCCCCCAGTCCACAAAGACCGCGACGGCCACTGCACCCACAAAGGAAACAAAACCAGCGATTAAAGATAAGCGTTTTTGGTGGGTCATATCCATTTCACCTAAGCCGCCGGGATCCATCATAAACATCACCATAAAAATAGCCATAATACTCATTTCGGTTGCCATCATCATGATTTGTAACACACCTAAAAATTCGGCCTGCATACTTAAAAACATGGCACCCAGTGCGGTCTGTGAAAATAGCAACGCGATGGCAGAGCGCATCATGGAATAAGTACGGAATACCACAATGCCAAACCACACCGAGGCGAGTCCAAAAAAACCAATAAAAAAAGCCTGAGCTGTCATTTAAGGAAACTCCAGTACCAGTACGCCAACAACAAAAATATTCAGCAATGCCAGCGGGATGCCGATCATCCAGCACCATGAAAGTAAATGCGTTTCACGAATGCGCGGCATATAACGCCCGATGAGTAACATCGCCATGGTGACGATCAGTATTTTAACCGTGCTCCATGCCCAGGGGGGTAATTCAAAGCCGAATAAATAAAATCCTTGCCAGCCACCGAGATAAAAAATAACCGTGGCCGCTGCCAGTGTAACGATTAAAACCAGTCGCCCCAGCCGAAAGATGCCCAGTCGCATGCCACTGTATTCCGCTTCCACACCACCGGCCAGTTCGCCTTTTGCAATCATCATATTGAATGGTGGTAAAAATGCCAGCGCCATTGAGGCGACAAAGAACAGCGCAAACCCCAGCGGTTGGTAGGCAATGTTCCATAAACTGAGTTGTGACGTGACAATTTGTGTTGTCAATAATGACTCGGCGCGCATAGCAACCGCCGTAATCGGCATGACAATCAACATGGCATACGCAATCAATTGCCCCAGAAAACGCCAACCACCGATCATGGCGTAAGCACCATCTGGCCCCCAGCCTGCCATAAGCAAAGCAACCAGCACATAAACCAGAGCGGCATTAATAAATAATGCACCGGTGGCAAGGTCAGTGATGATGAGATCCGGTGTTAACGGGATAACCGCAGCCGCCAGCACGGCTGACAAGAGTAAAAGCACCGGCCCGACTTCATAAAAAATCTGATCGGGTTTGCGTGGGATAAACGATTCCCGGCCCAAAAAAGCAACCGCTGCATAAAGGGGCGCACTTAGTTGAAAGCGGCCTTTGCTGATCCAGTTTTCGAGTACTGCAACAAAATAGGCACCAAGCAATAAAAAAAATAAAATAACCAGTGTGTTCATGGGCGTATCTCCCATGGTGATAAATCCAGCGAACCGACCGTAACCAGTGCATCACCAAGTTCCTGTTGAGAGGTTAGTTGTTCTATTAACAACAGATGCTGAGTGGATGGCGTTTGCAGTTGCGCTGACGTTACTTGCCCTTTATCCAGCGTTAATTGCAGCTGTGCTTGTCCGCGAGGTGTTTCAATAACGGCTTGTCCTTGTCCGCTTATTGTATCCATTGGTTCTTCTATTGAAACAGCAAGGGTGTCGTTCACAGAAACATTTGCCTTTTGTATCAACTCAATGCTTTGTTTTATTTCATCTAGTCGAAGTTGTAAGCGCGCACGAACATCGCCGTTTACTTGAGTAACTGCAGTAAATCCAAGTTCACGATAAATTTTATTGTTGCTACGTGCATCATTTGATATTCCCGAGGCGCGTGCGACCGGGCCGGATAATGTCAGCTCTGTGTCAGCAGGTACCCGACCAACACCGGTGGTGCGAGACTTTAATAAAGGGGTGCGTTGCAATCGTTTACTTAAATCATAAACTGATTTTTTTAAATTGATAATTTGCGTGACGTCTGCTTGTGTAAATGACTTTTGCAATGATGAGGCGCGCTGCATTAACCAGTCAAAACCGGTTTGCTCTGCAAATAACGTTAGCCAGCTTAGATGACTGACAATGCGTTCTCTTTCCAGCGTAACAAGTCGAGTTTTAGCTGTGCTGGTATCAACTTCAATACCAGCAGCATTTTCAATGGTTAAACAAGCAAGCAGTCGATAACTGTTTGGAGTAAGCGGATCCAGAGCGGTTAGTTTTTCAATAAAATCATTAGCGGATATTGCATGGCATAGTAATGTTTCAGTGCCAACCAGTGTGTTAGTGTTTGCAGCGGCAACCGTGTCACCATCGAGTGTGAGGGTGAGTAACAGACCACCTGGCAAACCGGGGATAAACGGGCCAAAAGGCACATCAAGCCAGTCCATTGGTAAACCATCACCACTGCGAGGTAAGTCTTTGGTGACATCTATCATGGACATAAAACCCGAGTCATCATGGTTCATTCCCGATTCCATCGCAGTATGATCATGATGACTGCTTTGCGGCTCACGTGGTTCAAGAAACATGCCGCATTTAGGACAGGAGCCGGGTTCATTCTGAACAACTTCTGGGTGCATCGGACAAGTGTATTCAACTGCAGCATGATCCATGTGTTGATGATCATGCTTAACTTCTATTTCACGGGGTTCTAAATTCATGCCACACTCGGGGCATGAACCGGGTTCGCTCTGTACAACTTCAGGATGCATCGGACAAGTGTATTCAACTGCGGCATGATCCATGTGTTGATGATCATGCTTAACTTCTATTTCACGGGGTTCTAAATTCATACCACACTCGGGGCATGAACCGGGTTCGATCTGAACAACTTCCGGGTGCATCGGACAAGTGTATTCAACCACCGTATGATCCGTATGATGATGGTCATGTTCTGTTTCTTTTTCTCGTGGCTCTAAATTCATCCCACACTTAGGGCACGATCCAGGTTCACTCTGAACCACTTCAGGATGCATTGGGCAAGTGTATTCAACAGCAGTATGATCCATGTGTTGATGATCAGGCCGGGCTTCTATTTCACGGGGTTCTAAATTCATACCACACTCGGGGCATGAGCCGGGCTCACTCCGAATCACTTCCGGGTGCATCGGACAAGTGTATTCAACCACCGTATGATTCATATGTTGATGATCATGTTCTGTTTCTTTTTCTCGTGGCTCTAAATTCATGCCGCACTCGGGGCATGAACCGGGTTCACTCTGAACCACTTCAGGATGCATTGGGCAAGTGTATTCAACTGCGGCATGATCCATGTGTTGATGATCATGCTTAACTTCTATTTCACGGGGTTCTAAATTCATGCCGCACTCGGGGCATGAACCGGGTTCGCTCTGTACGACTTCCGGGTGCATGGGGCAAGTATATTCAACGGCTGCATGATTCATGTGTTGATGAACATGCTTAACTTCTATTTCACGAGGTTCCAAATTCATACCGCACTCGGGGCATGAACCGGGCTTACTCCGAATCACTTCAGGATGCATCGGGCAAGTGTATTCACCCACTGTATGATCCATGTGTTGATGATCATGTTCTGTTTCTTTTTCTTGGGGCTCTAAATTCATCCCACACTTAGGGCACGATCCAGGTTTACTCTGAACTACTTCCGGATGCATTGGACAGGTATAGTTAACAGATGTGTCATGCGTCATAGAATGGTCATGAGATGAATGATCATCACTTTCCATTTTATGTTCCGTATGATTATGCGCAGCATTCGCCTGTACTTCACGTGGCATCAAGTTCATGCCGCATTTTGGACAGGAGCCGGGCTTATCCTGAATCACTTCCGGGTGCATCGGGCAAACGTATTCAATGCGAATTTGTAAAACAGGTGCATTAAAATCAGATACATCAGAATGAAAAGCACCTTCCGCGAGCGCCTTACGTAATTGAACTACACCCTGAACCAGTTCCTGTTGAGAAAGCCCAGCGATAATATCGGCTGGCGGTAATGGTGACAATTCAGGTGTTGTTGATGTTGTCAGGCTAAACAAAACACGTGGTCGTGGCATTTGTGCATAAATAACAGCTGCAGCATCACATAATGCTGCGGGCATATCACCCGCAATAAGCAACACACTGGCATGGCGAGGACTTGCAACAATGTTCATTCCGGCTGCTTCAATATCTAACCCGTAGGCACGGGTAATTTCTGTCCCCGGCACAACATAGACACCAAGATCTTGTGACATGGAAAAAGAGGCTAACCGTTTAAACACGGACATCTTTCCCTGTCGAGCACCGGCAATCATTTATTGTCTCCGCTATTGTCTACGTAGGGCACCCTGACTCCAACCGTATAACAAACCTAAAAATAAAATGGCTAGAAAAACGCCCATATCTAGCAAGGCAACAATCCCTACCTGTTTATAAACAACTGCCCAAGGATACATATAAGCCATTTCCATATCAAAGGCTAAAAACAATAAAGCATAACCATAATAACGTGCATGATAACGAACCCAGACAGGGTCGCGCGATAACTGGCCTGCGGTAGCGGGCACATCTTTGCCGGGTTCTTGTCGTGCTTTACCAAAAAAACGTGAAATGGCATAGATTAATAAAATAAAACCAACGGTACCGACGACTAAAGCCAGTAATAACCCATATTGTTGCAAGCTACTCATTTTAAATATCCTTTTGTTATATTCAATATTGCATGAGTAAAAACCCCACACGAATATTATGTTTATTGGATCAGTTAAAACAATACTTAATGGTGTACTCAGACTAGATTGAATGATATTTTCGTGAAGGTCAATTCTTTTGCAATGTAAATGGAAATAATCCATGTCAGCGAACCGCTCATCCGAACCACCTGGTTGTAAAACAGAGGGGGCTAAAGCCACTTTAAAAAACATTATTCCCGCAATGAGCACCCCGTTGGCCTCTATTTTTGGCAGTGGCTTTCTGGTGATTGTTCCTATTTTGGCAAGTGCGGTTGGCCCCTATGCAGTATTGGCGATGGCAGTGGTTGCTCTTGTTGCCTTTTTTGTCGGTAAAATCGTTCGGCATAATATTTTATGTGCCGAACCGGTGCTGGCAAAGGGCAGCCAAAAATTTACGCTTATAACAGAACGACTTTCTGATTTTGCACTGGTGGCAGCCTATGTGGTTTCGGTCTGTCTTTATATACATATCCTGTCGTCTTTTGTTCTAGCCAGTTTCGAGCTGGACAATGCGTTTAATAATAGTTTGATGACCACGATAATTATTGGCGTTATCACTATTATTGGTTTATTCGGTGGCTTGAAACCGCTGGAACATCTGGAACGTTGGGCGCTTTATGTCACCCTTGTTATTCTTGTGGTGCTACTTATTTTATTTGCTGTCTATGATATTAAGCAGTTTTTAGCGCAAGGTTTTTTTACTTTACCGGAAATGCCAAAACGTAGCACATGGGAAATTATTACCATTGTCGCGGGCACGTTAATCGTTGTGCAGGGCTTTGAAACAACCCGTTACCTGGGTAAATCATTTGATACGGCCACTCGTATTCGTGCTTCACGTTGGTCACAATATTTGTCGTTAAGTATTTATGTTTTATTTGTTGCGCTGGCACTGCCGATTGTCTCGGTGCTAAATGGAATTTATGCTGAAAATAGCCTGATAACGTTAGCCGCAACCGCTTCCATTTTGTTACCTTTGCCACTGATAATTGCAGCCAGCATGTCGCAGTTTTCTGCGGCGGTTGCCGATACGCTGGCGGCCGCCGCCAATATGCAAGAAGCAACTCATCAACGCCTTAACACACGATGGGGATACTTGATGGTGGGAGCATCGGCAATGGCGCTAGCATGGTCTGGTTCAACCTTTGAGATTATTACGTTGGCATCACGCGCGTTTGCTTTTTATTATTTGCTGCAGTGTCTGGTTGCCTTTAGCGTTTGCAGAAATGTTCGCGAGCGTATTCTGTTTGTTTTTATTGCGCTCATTCTTGGTTTTGTTTTGCTGTTTGCCGTGCCTGCAGGTTAAAACTTGACCTGTGTGTAACACGCAGGTTGTATACTTCAGTTAAGGTTAAAAAATCTAATTATTTAGGTAGCCCGGATGGAATAAAATGTAATCCGGGATGTTTAATTCTACAGTTAAATCAAGTTTTATAGTTAAACAAATAAAGGAGAAAGATCATGGTTAAAGATCCAGTTTGCGGTATGACAATTGAAGAAAGTAAAGCGGCAGCGACAGAAGAATATCAGGGTGCAACGTTGTATTTTTGTTCTGACAGTTGTCACAGTAAATTCCAGGCAAACCCGGCGCAATATGTGCCAGTTGAAACAACAAAGGATCCTGGTTAATACAGGCATTTTAAAAAATGCTGATCATTATATAGAAACAGGTAGCATGGTAATCTTGCTGGGTTGTATTCCGTGTAAAGAAAATTGCCGTGTTATCGTTTGTAATGACGCATTAACAAGGTAGCAGTAATTTGATTTATTTATTTTGCAATAAATTTTCAAAGTATGACAGGCCTGTTTTGTTGGCCCAGTGACGCTCACCTATTGCTCTAGCAATAAATTTCCCGTCACGGCCAATAATATAGGTTATGGGTAAGGCTTTAACTTCATAATTTCTCTGTATGCTTTTACTTGTGTCGATACCAACAGGAAAGCTTAATTTAGCATTCTGAACATATCGTTGAACATGTTGTTGGTCACTACGGTCAATTGATACCGCAATAACCACCAGCCCCTGTTTTTTATATTTTTTCCATAATGTTTCCAGGGCGGGCATTTCTTTACGGCATGGGCTGCAAAATGTAGCCCAGAAATTCAGCAAAACCACTTTCCCTTTGAAACTGGAAAGTGATATTGAGTTGCCATCTAATAAAACTAATTTAAAATCAGGCGCAACTTTTCTTTCTTTGGGGAACGTTAAAGGTAGCTCAGCCAGAGATATGGGGGATGTTTCAGCTTTAGCTGATAAACTAAAAAAAATAAAACAATAAAAAAGTAATTTTTGCATCAGGCTTAATATGTTATTGGGCATGCATTTCAAGGTAGCGTAAGATTTGTTTTTTATCGGCATCACTTAATCTTTTCATTCCTCTTTCGTTTATTCTCTGTTCCATTAAAGGCAGGAGGTTTTTCCATCCTCCAAAGGATAAACGTTTTGGATGAGGCAGAGCATGACAACTGCCGCATTGTACGCTGTATATTTTTCCTGTCTTACTATTTGCGGCCGGTATTGGGGTTGGCGACATTCCGCTGCAAGATGCGATAAACACAGATAGGCTAACAAGATAGATATTAAAGTATTTTTTCATTTTAAAAGCCTAACTTGCTATTACCAGAGCCGTTATTAAATTTAAAGCGGATACTTTTTTCAGTTGGCATTTCAATGTACCAGGTCAGCATGACACGGTAATCCTGTTCCAGTTGTGGGCCGTTCAAATTACGATATACGGGTAAGCCAAGATTGAAGTCAACAATATGCAGTGGTGCAGGTTGCCATTGCACGCCTAAAGTGACAAAGGCCTGCGTGCCACCATAATTAGATGTGTCCCACAAAGGGGTTGCATAGGGTGAACTGGCATCACCTTGTGTTACACGGCCGG
Source organism: Gammaproteobacteria bacterium (assembly GCA_024275115.1). Classification (GTDB taxonomy): domain Bacteria; phylum Pseudomonadota; class Gammaproteobacteria; order UBA6429; family Thiohalophilaceae; genus SZUA-37. The sequence continues at coordinate 6,703 of JAJRZT010000078.1, read as the reverse complement.
ATGCTCCGCTAACGGCTTCATCTGCCTCACCACGAATCGCATCTTGATGGTGCAGATTTAACTGAATTTGGGCTAACCAGTTATATTTAAACTGGTACATACCATACAAATCCAGACGTGTTTCATTGCCTAAGCGGTAATTACGGTCATTGTCATAAAGGCGGGCGGTGTAGGTTGCATTTACACCCCACCAGTAGGGTGAGCGAGATGCCTGATATAAGTAACCAATAGTTGGGTCAAAAGTCCCCGAGCCTAATTGCATACCATAAGGTTGCAGTTCTTTTTGTCGGCTGGCTACGGGATGTTGGGTATTCCTTTCATCGATTGAACCGGTTGGAATGCTCAGGCCAAATAATAACGAAGCCTGATTAGTTGGTATTAACGGATCGTCTGCAAATAATCGGTATTTTGCCATTAGCATTGTATCGGCAAGGCCTTCAGACTTCATGGTAAAGCCATCTTGTCCTGTTGCCGATTGCATGGCACTGTTAAATGTCATAGCCATGCTATTTTGTTTATACATCAGCATTAAGCCAGCAAAGAAATCATCACTAAAGCTATAGCCGGTTGTAATATTTAGCATATTCATATCCATGGATGTTGGCACGGCCATAAATTTTCCGGTTGGGTTACCCATCATAACCGGCATGCCTAATAAGCTATTCCCATCAATGCTGTCAGTGCCGTTGCGTAATCCCTCCATGTGCATTTGCATCAGGCTGAATTTAACACGATATTCATTTGTTTCAGGTATGCCGCCTCCCGGGATATTCATTGGCATATTGCCGCCACATTTGCCACAACACATTCCTACGTAAGCGTAAGCATTACTGAATGCGAAGAGTAAAAGTAACCCGTTAATGATTTGAAATGTACTTTTAGTGATTATAGTTTTTCGCATCACATCCCTCATTTATGTTAAACGCGGGTATGATATTAGCAATTATAAAATTACGGAGGAATGTGACAAATTGTCACATCAGGTATTGAGTTTATCAGGTGATTTAGAACTTAATGGCGGAGAGTTAAGTAGGGGCGGTCAGTATCTTACTTGACGTTACACTTAGTATTGTTTCATTCTGTCCTGATAGTTCATTTCCTGAGGCCTGCTGTTGATACTTTGTTGTAATTGCTGTGCCTGTTTTAATGTTTGCAGTGCAGGTAGTTTTTTAGGGGGAGTTGGCTTGCTTGCTACCGGTTGATTAATGGCTGGTGTAAAAACAGATTGGTATAATACCGCCACAAAGATAACCAGCCCGAGTAGTAATCCCAGAAATTTCATGTTTTATACCTTAATATATTGTATTCATTACAAAGTGTAGTCAAAATTTGGCTGGAATGGCTATCAAAGGCATGATTTTCTGCTGGATTAGGCTTTTTATTCAGGCAAAACAGGCTTAATTCTGGGGACGCAACATCTATTACTCTTCTCCAGCTTTGCTTACGACTTTTTCGTTTTAATGCCTAAACAATTAAGTATTGTGTCCCCAGAAAAATCTATATAATATTTGATTTTACTCGATAAACCCAAGTCCAAATTCAGCTTCAGTTTTCAGTGTAACTTGATAACCATGTTCTGCTAACAAATCAAACTCTTTTTCATTAATTCGCCGCAAAGTTGTAGGAAAGTTTGAAGCTAAAACGGATGAATCTGATTTAGCATTTTCCGAAACAGGAGTATTTATATAGATATACGATCCTCGACAATTTCCTTTCTTTAAATAATTTACAAAAGTCCGCACCCTCAACGAGCGTGCTTGATCATAAATAATGTCAGAGATTCGCATTAAGCGCCAAGGATTTAATGAAAAGAATGAAAAACCGGTTTTTAACGGCGAACTTGCATCAACTGCAATGATTACATCCCCTTCATGTTTAGATTCTAATTTACCTGCATCAAACAAAGGCTCCAAACCTAAATTATCATAAACACCACCATCATATAGACGTATGCGGTGAAACATTGGATCTACTTTTTTAGCTGATTCTATGGGTGCATCCCAAGCAGGTCGCTTTTTCCATTCCATATTTTTTATATGTAGTGATAACGGTCCTATTCCGCCCGGAAATGCTGCAGAGACAGCTAATGCATTCGATAAAGGGTAATTATCTGATGGCGCATACCCAATCATATAGTCACCTAAATTTTTACGTTTAAACCGAAAACGTTTACCAGTTTCAGCTGTTGTCCCATTTATCGACCATTCTGGATGAGAAGGTAACTCGGATAATTGCTGGTTTAGCCCCCAATTTTTTTCCAACTCCATAGCAAGAAGATTAGCTCTAGATAAAAGGTATCTTAAATTCCACGGTTTAAGTAATTGTTTAAAAATTCCAACCATTAAGCTACCGTTAGTTAATTTTTTTCGCAAAGCTGGATAAACAGATTCCAAGAAAATTTTTGATGATGGCCAATTTAAATTATTCTCACTAAAGACTAATCCAATTATCAAGCTACCACCTGATACCGTTGAGATTTTCTTTATGTTTTCCAATCGATTTCTTTCAGCTAATAAACGAAGAACACCTAAATGAAATACCATTGCTCGAATGCCACCACCAGATAAAGCGAGTGCTATACAGGGGGTACCTTTAATATTCACTATTCGATTACTCCCTGCAATACATTAACATCATCCTCTCCAACGATGATGATGACACTTGGTAGTCCATCTTCATTCATAGCAATAGCTAGCTCAGTTAGTTGAATCAAATCATCTCTACTTGGGTTGGTAGAACAACCATCTGGATGACTATGCCATTCACCAATATATCCTACAATACCAGCTGTTCTATTAGCGGCATCATTGACAGCATCCGTCTGCCCTTGAGTACCTCTTTCAAACCAAGAACTACTCGAATCGCTATCAACTGGGGCAGGCAAAACATCTACGACTACTATTGCCTCTACATTAAAATCATAATACCCAAGTACAATTCCACCTGTTTCATTAGGTAAATTTTCAATTCTAAATTTGTTTAATTTGTCAGTTACACCATCATCAATGTACACATGATATTCACCAAGTTCGAATTGACTTTCTGAACACACATGGGTTTCGTGAAAGTTAACGATACCAGTATCAGGACTACGTTCCCAAACACCAATAAATGCCTCCGAATTAAGAGAACGTTTTTGAATTTGTTCTACTAAGTTAGCCCCATGGTTAATAATTTTTGAATACGCCATTATGAAAGATAAATCTCGACAACTAGCTCCACTCCAGAAAGTTTTTGGATTAAGACCAAAATGCTCTTTCCCCCATGTATTAACGATAAGGGCTCTATAGTATTGAGCTTCGAGTGTTTGTAACCTTGTGTTTCGTTCTACATCTTCAACTAATAAAACTGATGATAATCCATTTGGAGTGACAAACGTTGAAATATGTCGAGGTAATGTATCTTGGTTGCTTACAAGCCGCGGATATTCTAAGGTAGTTGAAACATCAACAATCAATTCAGCATCCTTTAAGGTATCTGCAATTGTTTTGTTTGATAAATCACAGGCATCAGCACATATTGATTTTATTGCATCTGCATTCGTTGTAATTGCACTTGATAATTGTTTTACAACATCAGACTTATACATACCTATATGTTGAGAATAGGCAATATGACGTGATAAATTATGAGGTTTAATAAAATCTTTATCGATAACAGACCAATTTCCCCAACCACTACGCACCCACATATCTAGCATTATACTTCCAAGAGAACCTGCACCAATTAGCACAGCTTTTGGACCTTTTTTTTCGATACCTGATTGCGTCCTTGCAGCAGCGCTATCATTTATTTTTAGCACTTCCATTGCAAATATTTTTTCATCATGCCAAACCGCATCAACTTCAGTTTCCGACTTTTCTGTGCTATCTATATAATATTTATCACTTACAGAATCTACTTTTATGAGTAAACCAATTTCATGACCAAGTTTTAAAAATCCTTTATCAATAACAAAGGCCTTATGCGTAATCCCTGCAGGTATTCCTCCTACCTCCCTAAGAATAGGAATGTGTAATAATAATATTGTATAAGTAGAGTCGACACTTTTAGACACACCATTTTCGTCAATTCGATTGTTAAATATCTCGGATAAAATCGATAATAAATCTATATTCTTATCAATTAACTGCTGTTGCAAACCACCTAATGTATTTGGATCTCTATAAACGTGCCCATGCATGACCTCTGGTAGATTAAGCTCAAAAAGTTCTGTCAGGCCAGAATTAGTTTCCTCTTTACCATAATCTTGTTCTACAAAGAAGGTACAATTTAAATCATCTCTTTTTCCACCGCGACATATCATAAATTTTTTATCATGATTGTTTTGAAGTTCATCATAATTAAAGGGCAATATAAGTTCATATTTAGTTTTAAAAAAAAGATGTTCGACTGGTTGGTCTGATGGATGAAGCAATCCTTTTGCACTTTGTTCAAGCCACCACTTAATTCTTCGAATAAAATTTTTCGGTGTCCATCGCCTATGTACGGATGCCGAAGATTCAAAATATAGGCAAAGATTAATAGGTGTTCCTGGCGGAGTATCATTTTGATGAATAAGAACAGGAAATTCTTTTCTTAGTGCGAACACATCTACAAGCCTATCAATATCATCTGATACAACTAATGCTAGACGTTCACGAAATTCGATACCATAAATATTTTTAGGAGGTACACCATCACACTCAATTTCAATAATAATATATTCGACGATACCTGTTTGTTCTGTATTTATACGGAATAAATTAATAATATCTGTATAACGATACTGTTTAACTGCACTCGCGAGAGAAATAGCTTTTGAAATTATTAATCCATCCAAATTCTCGATATTATCAAAATCATGAAATTCATAATATTCAGCCATTTTCAGCCAGCTCTATGCGGTTTAGAGCTAACAATTGCTGCAGCACCCGTTGTACTAGAGAGTTTATACGTAACACCATACCGACCAACCTCAAACTCAAGTGGCTTTGGTTGACTTGCATTAGGCTCTTCCATTGTGACCAAAAGTTTTCGGCCGCTAACTTCGCGAAGATAATGCTCATAGGCATTTCTTGCCTGAATGTGAGGTGGTTGAATCTGTTCGTACGAATCTTTACAGTCAGGAATAGGTTTACTGCTACTTACCATATAAGCATCTTTTTTACCTTCAAGTAATAACTCTTTTACTTTCGGCTTTGGCTCTGTTTCTTTCTTACCTTTTTCATCACTCAATGCTAAATAACTGCAGTGATGAGGGATATTATAAAGATTCCATCCAAGCCTATCCATATTGTCGTGATAGCGCGTTATATCAACAATATCTTCAAGTACTTCCCATTCTGTATCGCCCACAGCCAAATAATCATAAATTTCTCCCTCGGCATGAAAACGAATATTAAATATAAGTGTCGCTTCATTTCGAACGATATCACCATCATCAACATGTTTAATAAATGGTGAATGGCAAAAGAACTCAACACTATCAGTGCCAAGAGAGAATCCAGGAACAATACTTCCAGCATCAATAAAGAGATGATCACGAGCTGTAGCCGATAAACCTCTTTCTTTTAACTTTGGAATAAGCCAATCCATTAATTTTTTTGGTTTTGAAAAAACTAAGATATCTTTACCTTCAAGAAGACGATAACGCGCTTCCTGCCTAAGAATAACAAATTCATCCTGTTGCTGATCGTTTGTCGCATCTTCTAACAGCATAGCTGCCGGCACCCAAAGTTCTTTAATTTTGATTCGGTCGTCGCCTTGATACTTCTCAGCAAACTGTAATTCAAAAAATTCAGTGCTCCCACATATATGATCAATATCAGCATGGGTAAAAGCCACCACATCAAAGTAATTTCTATCAGCCTCGTCTAGCTCATCTTGTAATTGCGACTTCAAGTCAATTACAGGTTCATCACCTTCTTTGCTTTTTGCTCGGTGACAATAATCAAGGAGGATTCGTTTACCTGATGAAAGTATTATTTGACTCGAATCCCCATTTCCAACGGGGTAAAATTTGACCTTATGAATTTATGACATTAGTTTTCTCGTATTTTGAATTGCTGAAGCAGATACTTTAAGTCTTTCTTCGATTATATGGAGATTGGTTCGTAGGCTTTAGTGAAATGCCTTCCTGACTTGCTTTTGATTGAACGGCACCAGCTGTTCTACCTAGCTTAAGCCCCATAACTCTGGTTGGCGTATTCTGTTTAGCTAACTGCTTTAGCTGTTTGATGTTTTCCCCTGTCCACGGCTTTCCAGAATTTCTTGTGGATTTACTCATTTTCTCTATCTCCCTTAGTATTTGATGTTGTCACGTAATTTGCGTCATCCTAAACCACTATATATTGATGAATTAGTAAGTCTTTTACCTAAATTCATCCATATCTTGTGCTTAGATCCCATTTTATACATTTTGAGTAAAGTTAACATATAAATTAGCACTCTGCTAGTGTGAGTGCCAAAAAATCACATATTTTTTATAGATAATTAAATTATATTTATATGCTTTAATATATTTAATAATATCAATTAGATATATTGCATGTTAATAACTAAATATTAGTGCTAATGGCATAAATATGCAGGGCAAGATCATTATAAATTGAACTAAACACGAAATCACGGATCAGATCTCCAAACCCACCAAGGAGCTTGACCCAATGAGTGATTTCATGAGCCATTTCAATACCATACCCGATCCCCGCGTTGAACGTTG